>DDIR01000059.1:43450-89663 GCA_002338715.1 Phycisphaerales bacterium UBA1845
CCCGCCAATAGGATGGGGTTGCGGCAGACATCGCGAATCATGTCACTGGGCTCCGGGCGTCAATCAAAGTAGCGGCATGGCGGTATTCAAGACCATCGGCGCGCGTCATTATCATTCGCCAACAAATTCGATCCGATGCGTCACCATGCAATTGTACATCTCAACACGTCTGTGCAAGAAGTATCGCATCAACGAAAATGGGTTGGGCTTGGTGTAAGTAATATGGTCTGTCAGAAGGGGATTGGTTTCTGGTGACGATTTGGCTTTGGGGCGGATTTGTTGTTTTTGTGCTGGCGATGTTGGCGCTCGATCTCGGGGTGCTCAATCGCAAGGCCCACGTTTTTACCATTCGTGAAGCCCTCTACTGGACAGCGCTATGGGTCGGACTCGCCGTCGCGTTCAACGTGGCGATCTACTTTCTTTACGAACACCATTGGCTGGGTATCGGGTCGACCATTGGACATGAACTCGACGGGCGGACAGCCGCGTTGCAGTTCTTCACTGGATACGTCATCGAAAAGTCGTTGAGCCTCGACAACATTTTCGTCATCGCAATGATCTTTTCGTATTTTTCAGTTCCCGCGATCTATCAGCATCGGGTGCTGTTCTGGGGAATCATCGGAGCCCTGATCATGCGCGGGCTGATGATCCTCGCCGGCGTCGCGTTGATCGAGCGATTTGACTGGATTGTTTACGTCTTCGGCGCGCTGCTGATCATGACAGCCGTCAAGATGCTGATCGTGCGCCACGACAACCTCGACCCCGGCAAGAACCCGCTGATTCGCCTTGCCAAGAAGTTCTATCCACTTTCCGAGACCTACGATGGCCCGAGATTCTTCACGCGCGTCGACGGAAAGCGGGCGATCACGCAGCTGTTTCTGGCCCTGTTGATCGTCGAGAGCACCGACCTGCTCTTTGCGGTCGATTCGATCCCGGCGATCTTTGCGGTCACCCGCGATCCGTTCATCGTGTTCACGTCGAACGTGTTTGCGATTCTGGGCCTCCGCTCGCTCTACTTCGCGCTGGCCGGCATGATGAATCGGTTCCGCTACATCAAGACCAGCCTGGTATTCGTGCTCGCGTTCGTCGGGGTAAAGATGATCCTCGTCCACAACCACCCGATTCCCACCTTCGTGTCGCTGACGATGATTCTGGGCATCCTGTCGGTCGGGATCATCGCGTCGATCGTCGGCGCAAAGCGCGATACTGCCGCCCTGGAATCGCCGATTGCGCCACGAAACATCGAGAATTGACGCGAGTTCAAGAGTATTTGCTCATGGAGCAGCCGCTCGACCAAACGCCGGCGCCTGGCAAGATCCATTCAGGACTCGACCCGCTTGCTCATTCGCAGGGTGGCTTTTGTCGCGACGGCGATCGTGGCAACACGAAGTATGTTCTCGATCCACCCACCGCCGCCCGCACCACCGGATGCCCCCATCAGCATCCATCCAAGGTTCATGCCCGCGTGCAAACCGATGGACACCCAAAGCGAACGCCACCGAGCCAGCAACCAGACGTACCAGACACCGCCAGCCGACGTCACCAGAAATGCTGGCCAGGATCCTAATGCGTCATGATTCCAAGGCACATGGATCGAGCCGAATGCCAAACTTGCAAAGACTGCATTGATCCAAAAAACTCGCCCATGCCAGCCAATCATGCGGGCAACGCAGGCCACCAGCAGTCCGCGAAAGATCAGTTCCTCGCCGATTGGAGCGCGAATCGCGCCGCTGGAAAATGCCGGCCAAGCTGCGCTCAGGTCAAAATTTAGTCCACCGCGAACCAAGCCGACCGCGATACCGCCGAGGATCATGGGGGCGGTCGCCAGCGCCAGCATTTTCGCAATGCCACTTTGCGAACCGCTGAGGCGCAGTGTTTCAGTCGTGCGTCCGCCAAGCACCTTCGAAACGATGGCGGCTCCAATGACGGCGACCAGAATGTAGATCAACAGGCTGTCGTAGTTGCGCAGACTAGATGGAATCCCGTTGTTGGCCGCCCACTGATGAATACTGCGATAGGCATCCCATTGACCGCGAAAGCGCGTCGCCGCAACAGCCCCGACGCCCAAGATCCAGCAAACCGCAACCAGCCAAGCGCGCGACTTGGTCGGGCGAGACTCCGGGGTTTCACTTGGGGAATCACTGTCAGGCGATGGGCATGTCGTGCCGCGATCTGTCACTACGGATCACCCACCGGGCAAGGGAAATGAAAAACGGAGAGAGGGGGATTCGAACCCCCGGTACGGTTACCCGCACACACGCTTTCCAAGCGTGCTCCTTCAGCCACTCGGACATCTCTCCAGCGCATTGCTGCGCGTCAATCGAGGCGACATTATGTCGATCGGCAGCGATATCGTAAAGCTTACCGGATTCGGCTTATTTTGAGGGGCCTGCGGACGACGCCCGCCAACGCGATTCGCATTTGATGGTCGCTGGCGGCTTGGGTTATGACGGGTCAGGGTCGAGATATGCCTTGATGGGTAATTCGAAGACAACTTCGTCGCGCACGCGGATGCCTTCAAAACCCACCTGGGGGATTTCGGGCTTGGCTTTGCGGGCTTCGTCCACCACGCCGAGGTTGACGGCAGTCATGCGGAAGCCGAGCTTCTGATAAAACGCGAGCGCTGCAATGTTGTCGTTGGTGGTGGTCAGCCAGATGCGGTTGATGTTGCGCTTGCGGGCGTCTTCAATGGCCAGGAGCATCAGCGCTGAGCCGATGCGCTCGCCTTCGAGCATGCTGTTTAAGGTCAGCACCTCGAGCGCGTCGTCCTGATAGGCCATCGTAAGCAAGCCGGCAATCTGTCCGTCGCGCCATTCGATGAACCCCTCATGCTCGTGCGGGTAATAAGCCTTGCCCTGGCTCATCACCTTCTTGCTGCGCCAGTGCTTCTCGATGAAATCAGCGATAGCCTGGCGGTCTTCATCCTGGATCGGTCGACGCGACATAGCAGTATATTAAACGCTGTCTGGGGCAAATGACCAGATTCAAGCAAGGCCAAAGTGTCGCCATCTGGCCAATTCATACTGGAAACGCGAAACTTGTCCGGGTCGCGGGTCGTTTCTATGATGCCTCGCCGCCCGCGATGGGCGTTTGAAAACCCAAGCCGACCTAAGGAACCTCCCCCATGAGCGACACGCTGGACATCATCTTCACCGCCCCCCACCCCGACGATTTGGAAATTGGCATGGGAGGCGCGATCGCCAAGTGCGTCAAAGACGGATACCGCGTCGGGATGATCCACATGACCACCGGTGAACCGACCCCGCGCGGAACCCGGGAAGCCAGGCGTGAAGAAACCCAAGCCGCCGCAGAGGTGCTGGGGGTCGCGGTTTGCGAAACGCTCGACATGCCCAACCGCGTGCTGATGGACTGTCCGGAAAATCGCTTCAAGCTGGCCACCGTGCTGCGAAAGTACAAACCACGCGTGCTTGTCGGGATGGCTGGTCGAACCGTTGCGGCATCACCGGATCACTATCAAGCCCAGCTCATCACCGAAGCCGCTCGCTTCTATTCGCAGTTGACCAAGTGGGACGATCGCTTCGGTGGCACCAGCCCGCACCGCATGGACCATCTGATGTATCGCGTCGTACCAATCGCCGCAGAGACGCCGGCATTTCCGACCAAGATCGTCGTCGACATCAGCGACACCCTCGAAACCAAGATCGAAGCGATCCGCTGCTACAAGTCGCAGTTCGACGAAAAGCGCTTCGTCGGTGTCGAGCATTTCATCCGCAGCTATGCCGGGGTGGAAGGGGCGTCGATCGGGGTGAAGTACGGCGAATCGTACTGCCTGCCGCGTCCGCTGGGTGTGTCGGATCCGATCGCGGCTCTTGGAGATTGGCAGGTTCCGCCGCCATTTGATCCGAAGAATCCGCCTCGCCAGTAGCGCCATCGACGTTGGCGGCAATTCCTGCGCGACATCCCATTCAATTTGCGCCTCCGATAGACCGATAACACGGGGATACATGAATCTCTGTCGGAGGCGTTTCCAGTGAATGTGTACATCGATGACAAAGAAGCCGACATCGCGACCAGCGCGGATCAACTGCTCGATGACGTGTTGCAAGCCGCTCGGGAGCAAGTTGACGAGATGGGCCGCATGATCGTCGGGATCGTTTGCGACGGCATCGATGTGCTCGACGAGGAGTTAGCCGCGACCTTGCAGAAACCGCAGTCCGAGTTTCAGCGCGTCGATCTCCACTCGGCTGACCCGGTGGAACTCGTGTGTGAAGCGCTCACGCAAGCCGAACAACTTCTCGACGAAACCGCGCGCAGTGCGAAGGGAATCGTCGAACAGCTGACTTGCGGTAACACAGCCGACGCGATGCCGATTCTTTCGTCTTGTTGTCAGGCTTGGCTCGAAATTCATGGCGGGGTCGCCAACGCCATGGATGCGCTCAAGATCAATCCCGATACGGTTCAGGTTGACGGTAAACCGATCGTTGAGGTGTTGGCCGAGCCGATTCGTGTTTTGAATGATATTAAGGAAGCAGTGACGGCCCGCGACTTTGTTTTGCTCTCCGACATCTTGAGTTATGAGTTTGAAGAAGCGGCAGAGAGTTGGCGCGGGATTATTAATGCGATCCGGCAGATTGCTGGGGGGCGGAAGTAGCGCTTCGATTCACTGTTGCGGATTTCCGGACCTTCTTGTTGCTTGGCGTTTGTCAGTCCCCCACCCTGAAAGGGCGGGGCACCTTCTTCTCGTTTTAGGCTTTGTTTTCGGTTGTTTTTGCTGGTCCTACTGATTCCAGCAGCAGTTCTGCGATGTCTTGCTGAGCCACCTTCTCGTTGTCCTGGGCGGCTAACCCGTCGGTCAACATGCGCATGCAGAATGGGCAGGCGCTGGCGATCTTGTCGGCGCCGGTTTCGGTGAGTTGGCGGGTTCGCGCGATGTTGACGCGCTCGTCGCCCTCCTCTTCCTCTTTGAAGAACTGCGCCCCACCCGCGCCGCAACACATGCCGCGATCGCGCGTGTCTTTCGCTTCCAAAACATTCAGTCCGGGAATGCTTCGCAACACTTCGCGCGGTGCGTCGTAGATTTCGTTGTAGCGCCCGAGGTAGCACGAGTCGTGATAGACGACGTTGGAGTCGATCGCCTGCGTCGGCTTGAGTCGACCTTCGCGGATCAACTTGGCGAGCAGGTCGGTGTGGTGGACGACTTCATAGTGGCCGTCAAAGTCGGGGTACTCGTTCTTGAACGTGTTGAAACAGTGCGGGCAGATGGCGATGATTTTCTTGACGTTGTAAGCGGCGAGCACTTCGACGTTTGACTGCGCCAGAATTTGAAACAGAAACTCGTTACCCGCCCTTCTTGCGGGGTCGCCGGTGCACGTCTCTTCGCCACCGAGCACCGCGAAACTGACGCCCGCGTGGGTGAGCAGTTGGGCGACGGCGCGGGCTGTTTTACGGGCTTTTTCGTCAAATGCGGGACCGCACCCGACCCACAGCAACCACTCCGCGTCGGGCTTGTCTTCGAAGCGCGGGACTTCCAAACCTTCCATCCATTCGGTGCGCTGCTGCGCGGGCAAGCCCCACGGGTTGCCGCTGTTTTCGAGTCCGCGAAATGCCGTCGCGAGGTCTTGCGGAAACTCACCCTTTTCTTGAACAAGGTAGCGGCGCAGATCGACGAACTTGTCGACGTAGCTGATCATCACCGGGCATTCCTGTTCGCACGCGCGACAGGTGGTGCACGCCCAAAGCACGTCGGGATTGATCACCGGGCCGACGAGGTCGATCGGTTCGTGTTCGGACTTTTGTTTGGTGATGAATTCGGTCTGGCGATCGTAGAGATTGTTGCGCAGATCGACGGTGAACTGTTTTGGGGAGAGCATCTTTCCGGTGTTAGCGGCTGGGCAGAAATCGGTGCAGCGGCCACACTCGGTGCAGGTGTACAAATCGAGCGCCGCTTTCCAGCCGAGTTGATCGATGCGGGCGATGCCGAGCGTTTCTTCGCGTTCGACTTTGCCTTCCAAATCTTCGATGGGCGCGAGTCTTCCCGGCGGATCGAGGTTGCGCAGATAGACGTTGGGGATGGCCGTGATGATGTGAAAGTGCTTGGAATAAGGCAAAATATTCAAGAATACCAGCACGAGCACGGCATGCGTCCAGAATCCGGCATGACGCAAGCCGTTGAGTGTGCTCCGGGAGACGCCCATTGACTCAATCGCCATTGCGCCCAAAGACCCTGCAGGCTCCCAAATGTGGAATTGAATTCCCGTGTACGGCCCGATCTGGGAGGTTTGCCCAGGCATCCATATCATATTCGCCGCGTCGTAAAGAATGTCGGAGATCATCATCGTGAGGATGATGCCGAGGATCACCAGCGCTTCGGTGCTGAGCGTCATGCGGCGGAGTTTTTTGATGACGCGGTAGTACACGAACACGCACGTCCCGAGAATCACCAGAACCGCGAAGACATCTTTCAGCAGCGAATAGACATTGCCCAGCGGTTGCCCGACGCCGAGAAACCAAAGGTGAAATTGCGAATCAAACCCGCGTCCCCAGAGGATGATCGAGCGCAGCAACAGCACGCAGAACCCGGAGAAGATCAGCATGTGGGCCGCCCCCGCGAGTGGATAGCGGCGCATTTTTTCCTGGGCGAAGGCGTAACGCAGCGTGCCGGCGATTCGTTTGCCGATTTGGTCGAAGCGGTTGGGGCCACCGCCCACGGTCATCAGTCGCCAGCGACGGGAAGCGGACCATGCAAAAATGCCAAACCCGAGCAGCAATACCAGCGACATGATCCAGGGATTCAAGGGTGCGGGCCTCCGGTGGTTTTGAAGTCAAAGATGGGTGCGGCGAACGGGAGCGGGTTGTCGCATGTGCGGGCCCGGGCCTCCCTCTAGACCGAAGGCATGATAACGCAACTTGGTCGGGATGGGCAGACGGGCGGCGAGGCAGCCGAAGCAGGCAGGGAATCTTCGCGGAATTGACGTTGACGGCTGACGGCGATTACAAACCGGTGCCCGTGACCGAAATCAATCCGGCGAAGAATAAAGCGAAGATCGCGAAGAGAATCGAGAAGAGCGTCATGGCGTTCAGAGCCTCCAAATCAAGGATCAGTAACTGGAACCAGATCGGCTTACGCGGGGATTTTCCTGCGGCACAAGTCGGGCGGCAAGCGATTTTTAGCCGGCAGAATCGGGTCAAAGTGGGCCCGTTGGTTCTCTTGACGATTTCGGAGCGGTTGGATAGGGTTTCACATCCTTCAGGCGGGCGGTTTGGTTCGTCTGAAATGCCGCAAGCGGCCCCTTCGTCTAGAGGCCTAGGACACCGGCTTTTCATGCCGGCAACACGGGTTCGACTCCCGTAGGGGTCATTTTATTCGTTGTTCAGACACGCCCTCGCGGATCGAGATGGGGGCGCGGGGATGATGGATTCGTCGGGCTTAGCTCTTGGGCGGCCCGTTTTTTCATTTTGCCCCAGACTGCATGTCCAACAGGGGAGGAGTTGTCCCGATGGTCAAAGAGTTGGCCGGCGCTTTCGAACGCATCGCCGATCTGCTTGAGATTTCGGGAAGCGACGCCTTTCGCAGCAACTCCTACCGCCGCGTTTCGCGCATCCTCAAGAACCTCACCGACGATATCGTCGCCCTCAAAGAGGCCAACGTCATCGCCGAGATTCCCGGTATCGGTAAGAGCACTGCGGCTAAGATCGAAGAGTACCTCGAGACGGGCAAGATCAAGATGCTCGAGGATCTCAAGAAGAAACTCCCCAGCGGCCTGCCCGACCTGCTGCGCATCCCCGGACTCGGACCGAAGAAGATTGCATTGTTTTATCGCGAACTCGACGTCACCGGTATGGACGATCTGGAAGCCGCGATCGAATCGGGGGCGCTGGCCAAGCTTGACGGCATGGGCGCGAAGAGCGTTCAGAAAATCGCTGAGGGTATTTCGTTTCTGAAAACATCGTCGGGGCGCACGCCTTTCGGATTGGCGCTACCCGTGGCTGAAGAGCTAGCCGCCTACCTGCGCGAGTTCGGTCCGATCGATCAACTCGAAATCGCGGGTTCGCTGCGCCGGGGCTGCGAGACGATCGGGGATATTGACCTGCTTTGTGCGCATGACGACGGCGAAGCGTTGATCAAGCACTTCGTCGCGCATCCGTCGGTGAAGCGGGTGTTGGCTTCGGGATCGACGAAGGGGTCCATTACGATTCCAGTGCGGGGTGAGCGGGAGATTCAGGTTGACCTTCGCGTGGTGCCGGCAGAGTCGTTTGGAGCCGCCCTTCAGTATTTTACCGGCTCGCTCGATCACAACGTGCACCTGCGCGGATTGGCCCAGAAAAAAGGGCTGAAGCTGAACGAATGGGGTTTGTTTTCAGGCGAAGAAGCTGTCGCGGGCGCCGAAGAAGCCGGCATCTACGAGCAGTTGGGCGTGGCTTATATTCCGCCCGAGTTGCGCGAAGACCGCGGCGAATTCGATCCGGATTTGAAGATTAACGAGTTGATCGAAATCGGCGATTTCCGTGGCGACCTGCACATGCACACGACGGCGTCTGACGGTAAGAATTCGATCGAAGAGATGGCCCATGCCGCCATCGCAATGGGTTACGAATACATCGCCATCAGCGATCACAGCCAAAGCAGCGCCATCGCCAATGGTCTTTCGGTCGAGCGCATGTGGGAACACATTGAGGCCATCCGCCAAGCCGACAAGGCCATCGACGGCATCAAGATTTTCGCGGCGTGCGAGTGCGACATATTGGCCGACGCGACGCTTGATTATCCGGACGACGTGTTAGCCGCATGCGATCTGGTGGTGGCTAGCATTCACTTCGCGATGACGCGGAAGAAGCCGAGCCCGACAGAGCGCACCATCGCCGCGATTGAAAATCCGTACGTGACGATCATCGGGCACCCCACGGGTCGGCTGATTCAACGGCGCCCCGCGATGGATTTGGATATGAGCGCGATCATCGAAGCCGCATTGAAGTCGAATACCGCGCTGGAGGTGAATTCGTCGTGGCAGCGGATGGACCTTAAAGACGTGCACGTCAGGATGGCCGTCGATGCGGGCGTGAAGATCGCGATTGATACCGATGCCCACAGCACGGACGACTTGTTACGCATGCATTACGGTGTGCGGACGGCGCGGCGTGGATACGTCCGAAAACAGGACGTGGTGAACACGTTACCGCTTGGCAAGTTAACCAAGTGGCTCGAACAAGCACGCCATTAGTATCGCATCGTGCAGATGGCAATGACCGCGGCCTTGCCAGCGACCGATTCATGCCCTTCAATCCACTCAATTATCGGAGCCAATTCTGATTGGGGCTGGACGCCTTCATCAGGATGGGGCACCATGACGTCTGTTTGATCCGCCGAAACAAGTTTGGCGCTTCAAGAAACGAGTTTGCCGCCCTCAATTGACCGATGACTTCGATGGACATCCACGACAGATAGACGCGCCGGACCGGATTGGCTTGGGGCCAATCATGGGTAATTCCCGGGTGGCGGGTGCATTGCCGGCAGTCTGATACACGTCGAATCTATTCGTCCATCGGGGTACAGCATGAGTACGGGAATGAGTCTGAACGTGCCGGTTTCGCCAACGCATCATGGGCCAACCCGCCTGGGGTTGCTTGACTGGATTGCCATCGCGGCCGCCGTCGCAATTCTGGGCTTCTTGATCTATCACCACGTTACGCCGCATCATGAGACGGTGGCGCCGACGCATCATTCAACACCGCTTGCCCATCCCGATGGAGATGGCGACGCGCACGCACCATCCACACCGCACGGGCCACCCCAGGGTTATGCGCTTCCGCCGATCTGGGCGTGCGCGCCTTTCGTGGTGATCCTTCTTTGCATCGCGCTGCTGCCGCTGATCCCCGCGACGGAACACTGGTGGGAGAGCAACAAGAATCGGCTGGGGGTTTCGTTGGTGCTATCCGCACTGACGTTGCTGTTTTACGGGCTGGTGCAGCCGATGACTTACAACCACGACACGATGCACACCTATTCGGGCGTCAAGAGTGTCATCCACATTCTCGAACACGCGGTGCTGATCGAGTACATCCCATTCATCGTGCTGCTGTTTAGTCTTTATGTGATCAGTGGCGGTATTTCGCTGAAGGGCGACTTGCCTGCGCACCCCGCCACCAACGTGGCGTTTCTGGGTGTCGGTGGACTGCTGGCCAGCTTCATTGGGACAACCGGCGCATCGATGCTGTTGATCCGCCCGCTGCTGCAAACGAATTCAGAACGTCGCTACACCCGCCATACCGTGATCTTCTTTATCTTCCTCGTCAGCAACTGCGGTGGTTTACTCTTGCCGATTGGCGATCCGCCGCTGTTTCTGGGCTACCTGCGCGGTGTCAAGTTCTTCTGGACGTTGGGCCTGTTTATGCCCTGGCTGCTGGTGAGCGCGTTGATCCTGGGCGTGTATCTCGTCTGGGACATGCTCGCGTACAAGAAAGAAAAGCCGAAAGACATCACCACCGACGAAACGCGGGTCACCAAGCTGCAACTCAACGGCAAGTTGAATTTCATTTACCTGCTGGGAATCGTGGCGTGCGTGGCTTTGATCGATCCGTCGAAGGAGTTCCTGGGACTCGGTTTCAAACCGTTCCCCTTCATGCGTGAATTGTGCATGATGGCGTTTGTGGGGTTGTCGCTATTCTCGACGAACAAGCAGATTTACAAGGACAACCAGTTCAACTACCACGCGATCCTGGAAGTGGCGGCGCTGTTTATCGGCATCTTCATCTGCATGCAGGTGCCGATCGAAATCCTCAACGCCAAGGGTGCTTCACTCGGCCTGACCAAGCCGTGGCAATTCTTCTGGACGACCGGCGGGTTGTCGGCGTTCCTGGATAACGCCCCGACCTACGTGGTCTTCTTTGAGACAGCCAAGGTGATTCCGCCGAGCGAAGGTATGCAGATGATCGATTTGGGCTCTGGTGAGATTGCCAGTTCACTGCTCGTGGCGATTTCGTTGGGAGCGGTGTTTATGGGGGCACTGACTTACATCGGGAATGGCCCGAACTTCATGGTCAAGAGCATTGCCGAGCAGAGCGGCGTGAAGATGCCGTCGTTCTTCGGGTATATGAAGTACAGCTTCGGCGTGCTGATCCCGATCTTTGTGGTCGTGATGTTCCTGTTCCTCCTCTAGATTCGAGTCGACCCTTGTGGCCGACGTGAATCAACCTGTTCTTAAGTGATGGCCCGTGACGCCCGGCAAATCGGCTTGGCTTCGCGGGCCTCTCTACGCGCGGAAAGTGAGCGTGGTATTATCGGGTCATGGCGATCATCAAAGATGACGCAGTGATTCTGCGCCGTCTCGACTATTCCGAAACGTCGCAAGTGTTAGCCGTCTTCACGCGGATGCACGGGAAAGTGCGCCTGATCGCCAAAGGCATCAAACGATCAACCAAGGACAAGTTTGCGGCTGGCCTTGATCTGCTGGATATCGGACATTTGACGTTCTCAGCGCGCAACGTTCGCCAGGAGGCGCTGGCGACGTTGACGGAGTGGGTCCAGTCGCAGGCCGGCGCGGCGCTTCGAGACGCCCTGGATCGGTTGCTGGCGGCACAGTACGCGGCGTTCGTCGCCGCAGAACTGACCGAAGACTGGGATCCGCATCCTGAGCTTTACGACGGTATCTGCGACGCGATTCGGGCGCTGGCGGAGGGCGCTCGTCCGGTAAGAACGCTGGTGGCGTTTCAGCGATGCCTGCTGCAGGAGATCGGTTCGTTTCCAATTTTGGATGCATGCGTGGGATGTCAGCGGCCCACACCGGCGCAGGGCGTTTTGTATTTTTCATCGCTTGATGGCGGACTGCTGTGCCGCGACTGTGAAAGCGCCCGGTCCGAAAAACTCGAGCTCAATCGAAACACGCTGGGGTGCATGATCAACAAGGGCGATGACCCCGATTCCGCGATCGATGCGTTTCGCGTTTTTGATTACCACCTCACCCACCTAATGGGCAAACCCAACCCACTGCTTCGCATGTTTTTGTCTGCTTGCTAGAACACTTTTGGTCCAAACGTAGCGGCGCGACAGCGTCGTCATTCCCGCGAAAGCGGGAATCCAGGGGCAAAACGAGGTCAATCCACGCGGGTACTGGCGCCCGGGCTGCGAAGGTTGGACGAGCAAGACGCTACACTTGGATTAAGATCGCCATAGGCGCTGCTTCTCGGACGCAGGGCGACGACCCGCGCGCATTTCTTTTCACTCACTTACGAACATTTTTCACGTCCGAATACGCGTGATTCTTCATGCGCCCCACATCGGAGGCGATTGCGGACCTTGCGCCGATGGCGTAACGACCGAGAATGTCGCGCGGAAGTGACACGACATGTCACTAAATATTTTCTTTTGCAAATCATTTGCGTGCGATTTTTTTATATTTGAGTTTGCGACTGTCCACTGGTTTCCGGCTAACGAGCCTCTTTTGGGAAAGGTCGCAACGATGGGTCTTACAGCAACAAATCTAAACACATTGCAGCTCCTCAACATTGTCAATCGAACATCGACAGCGCAGAGCAAAGCACTCACGCAACTCTCCACTGGTTACAAAATCAACCGAGCAGCAGACGACCCCGCTGGACTCATCGCAGTCGAAAATTTCAACGCAGAACTCACCGCAGCCAACGCAGCACTCGAAAACAACCAACGCTCAAATGCCATGCTCTCTACCGCCGAGAGTGGACTGACTGAAATCTCAAACCTCCTTTTGGACGTTGAGAAACTCGCGGTAGCTTCCGTCAATGATGCGTCGCTCTCCAATGCCGAACGTGCGGCCAACCAGGCACAGATCGATGCGGCGCTCGCTTCCATTGACCGAATCGCCAACACAACAACGTTCAACGGCAAGAGCCTGCTCAACGGTTCGCAGGCCATTGATGTCACCGGCGTGGCGGCGAATACAGCCGAAAACCTCCAAGTCTATTCACGCGGTTCCAGCGACAACGACGTTGACATCGTCGCCACCGTCGACACAGCCGCCGCAGAAGCCAAAGCCACAATCGTGCTGGCATCGGGTGCCAAGACAACCGACGACGAAACCGTGATCGAGATTCAGGGCACACTCGGAACAGCCACCGTCACCGTGCAGAAGGATGCCATCGACAACGATATTCGTGACGCCATCAACAGCGTCACCGACATCACCGGCGTCCAAGCCGCGACGGTTGGTAACGACGTTGTTCTGAGCTCGGGTGACGGCACAACCCTGGCAACTGGTAGTGAGGAATTCGTCTCGATGAGCGTGATCTCGGGCGGAACGATGAGCTCGGGTGGCAACATCATCGACCTCGATCGGCAAGAGGGCGTGGATGCGGTCGTCGAAGTCAATGGTCGCTTGATCACAGCCGACGGTGGGTTGGTTTCGTACAACGAAGGTGGTTACAGCCTTTCGTTTAACCTGGGCACATCGCTGGATGCGGCTGGCAATACTGAGACTTTCACGATCAAAGCCAGCGGCGGCATGACCTTCCAGTTGGGTTCAGAGTCGAACACCCGTTCAACACTCGGTATCGATGCAGTCACCTCCAGTCGTCTCGGTGAAGGCGGCACCAACGGCACATCGCTCGCCCAGATCCGTTCGGGTGGGTCGGCTGACCTGAACTCGAAGAGTGCAAACACACTGCAGGCCATCCGCGGCGCCATCTCGCAGGTTGCGTCGATCAAGGGCCGCATCGGTGGTTTCCAGAAGTTCCAGGTCGAGACATCGATCAACGCATTGACCCAGCGCACAGAAGCTTTGACAGCCGCTCGCAGCGCCATCGCCGACACCGACTTCGCAGAAGCGTCGGCAGAGCTGAACCGTCAGAGCGTGCTGCTGAACTCAGGTATTTCCCTTCTGGGATTGGCCAACCAGCAAGCGAGTCAGATCCTCTCGCTGTTGGGCTAGTCGGGTTGGCCAACACAGCGCCCGGCTGACCATTCGACCGGGCCAAAATTTAAGATCGGCGGACCGAGCGGAGGGGCGGTCCGCCGATCGTCTTTTTACGGATAATCCCTTTCAAAACCCCAATACCTCCACGCCCCATAAGTCCATGCGCCCCGTAAATCGCCGGGTAGACAAAGACGGTTGTGCCGTCTCCCGATGAACATAAAGGGTCCGTCATTGCCTCGTCCTGCTCCGACGCATCGCCCTTGAAACGAGCCCATGATGAAGCAGAATCGAAACGCCCCTTGCGCATGTGGCAGCCATAAGAAAGCCAAGCACTGCTGCATGCGCACAGGTTTCAAGTCGCAGGCGACAATGCCTGAACTGCGCGTCCCGATGAAAATCATTCAAAGGTCTGCCGCGTCGGCTGGCATCATTCGTGGGTGTGACGGCTGCCAGGCGTGCTGCGCTGGGGCGCTGACCATCAATGACCCCGAACTGGTCGTACCGCGCGGGCGGGCTTGCGCCAATCTCAACGCTGTCGGCTGCTCCATTCATGGTCCGTCGCTACCGAAAACCTGCACGGGTTTCATCTGCAGTTACCTCGTCGAGCCGGGCGACCTCACCCCCGACGATCGGCCCGATCAGGTCGGTGCGATTGTGCGTCTGGTGCGCAATCAAAAATTCGCGCCGCCGATGGATCGCGTTGTGCACCTCAACGAATGCAAACCGGACGGCATGTCGAACATCCTGAGAAATCCAAAGTGGGGCATGATCCTCCGCAACGATTTGGTGGCGGGCATTCCGCTGCTGTGTTCGTTCTGGGAGGACGATCTTGCGCGAGAAATCATTCATCTGCGTTATGTCGATGGCCGGCTGCGATGTGAGCTGACGTCGTGCCACCCCGATGGCTCGCCCATCCTCCAAATCAAAGAACCGACATTTGCTGAACCGATCACGGCGGCACTGATAATCCCGCAGCAGTTTGCACTGGATGCGAACGTGCTGGTCGAGCAATTGGGGGACTGCAACAGCCTGGTCGTCGGTGCTTCCAGGCAAGCCGAATCGGGGCGCAACCTCTGCTTTTGGTTCACGCGTCGTCAAGCCGAGTTGGTCCGTGCAATGCAGCGATTGATCAACGACGGACCGACGCCAATCAATGAACCCGATGCACAGTCGCGCGTTCTTCAACTGCATTAGCCTGCGTCCCGCCCATCGAGGAATCACTTCTACGTCCGCAAACCCCCATTTCTTGTGACGCGAATTTGGCACAGCTATACTACCGTCATACGTATTGGGCTAATTACATTCGACACCTGTAACTTGGGAGTATGGTTATGCGTCAGTTCTTGATGGGGGTGGTTTTGTGTGCGGTGGTTTGTGGCATCACGCTGGTTTCCGTTGGTGAAGACGGCACGCCGGGCGTTCCCAAGGATATGACGCAATACTTTGTGGGCGTGATCTATCGCGGCGAAAAATGGGCACCACAAGTGACCGAGGAAGTCATGGAGTTGCAGAAGGCGCACCTCGCCAACATTGGCCGACTGGCTGAAGAGGGCAAGATGGTATTGGCTGGTCCATTCGGCGATGGCGGTGAGATGCGCGGGCTGTTCTTCTTTGACGTTAAGACGATGGAAGAGGCGCAGGAGTTGGTGAACACCGACCCAGCCGTCAAAGCCGGGCGACTTCGCGTGGAACTGCATCCGTGGTGGGGACCGACGGCGCTGCGCAGTGTGCTGGATGAAATGCGCGGCAAGGATGCGGCTAAACCAAACACCGAATCCAAGACAGGCGACGAGAAGTAATTCGCAAAGTAGGGCCGGCCGTGCACACGATCGTCGTCGGTATGTTAACGGCGGTGGGCACGGCCCACCCTACGGTCTGGTTAGCCCTTTGGAATCACTTTCATCGGGTCTTTTGCGCAGGTTTCCTTGCAGTGGGCTGAGCAGAAGTGGAGGGTGTATCCTTCCAGCTTCAATTCGTTTTCAGCTTTGCCATCCATGCGCAGGGCGCACGTCGCGCACTTGTTGACGACCATGTCGGCGTCACCGTCGGCTGCGTCTGCGGCGGCCAACCGTGCTTTCAATTCTTCCTTCTGGTCAGCCGGAATTTCCTTGGGGGCGCTGTCTTTGCTGCACGCCCCGAGAAGAAGCATGCCCGCGAGGCAAATCGTACTGAGCATTTTGACTGGTTTCTTGGTCATTCTTGAAACTCACTTTCAAACAAGCGGAGATGGTCGAACCGCGCTGATCGCGCGGTGTATGTCGAGCGTAACGACACTCGTATGTTGCAACAAGGGGGCTGGCTATACGAAGCGACGAATCCGGTGCCGGATCGTTGCGCGATTTCGCCTAAGGGCCAACTGCGGCTGGGAAGAAATATGGCAGAATCACCAGCGCCATCGCGATGAAGCTGATCACCTGTGCAATGCGTGCGCCAATGTGCCCGGTCGGTTCCGCGAGCGTCTTCGCGGAAAGCGCCAACGCAAACCACACACCGCCAATCAACATGCCCGAACTGAGCAAGCTGTACGGACCGCCTCAGCCAAACGTGCACCGCATCGTCGCGCCGGCAACCGCGACCAACGATGACACTATCGCAAGCAGGTTCTGCATGATGCTCTCCCAATCGCCTCGTCACAATGTGTGTATTCAATAATACGGCCGGGTTATTTCAAGTAAATCGACCAAATCGAGTGGCGTATTTATGGTCTGTTATGGGTCGATCACGGGCGTACAATGTGCGGATGATCCGTGAATCCGTCAAACCTGCTGCCCCGCGCGGTGCGATCCTTGCCGGTTTCGCCGTGTTGATTGCGTTGGTCCTCATCGCCCATTGGCCGGTGCTGTCGGCTGGTGCGCTTTCGCTGGATGATTCGGAATTCCTGACGAACAATCGGCTGGTGCAGAACCCGAGTTGGGATTCGGCTCGGAGGTTTCTCACCGAGGTGCTCGAACCCTCCACCGTTCGCGGTTACTACCTGCCGGTTTCGATGATTTCTCTGATGGGTGATTATGCGATGGGTGGGCGTCCTGACAATCTTCGCCCGTTTCATCGCACGAGTTTAATGCTGCACGTGGCCAACTGCGTGTTGCTGACGCTGTTGTTGGGTTGGCTCTTCGGTTGGAGCCTCCCGGTGTTTGCGGCTGGGTTGTTGTATGGACTGCATCCGATCACAGTTGAGCCGGTGGTTTGGGTCGGTGAGCGCAAGACGTTGTTGGCCGCCTTCTTTGTGCTGCTGGCGATGCTGGCCCATGTGCGTCATGCGAAGGTTGGCGGATGGCGATGGGTGCTGGCGGGGACGATCGCTTACGCGCTGGCGATGATGTCCAAACCGACGGCTGTCATGCTGCCGCTGCTGTTGATTGTGATGGACGGTTGGCCGCTGGGCCGCCTCAACAAACGGGCGATCGTCGAAAAAGTGCCACTGTTTGGCATCATGCTGCTGTTTTCGGTGATCGCGTGGATGTCGCACGAGCGGACGGCAGGCTTTCTCTCGCAGGAATCGCCGGCTGCGGTTAATCGCGGGCTTCTGGTTTTGTATCTGTGTGGGTTTTACGCGTCAAAACTTTGTTGGCCCGTCGACCTGACGCCGATCTATTCGATTCCCAATCCGCTTTCGCCCACGCATCCGCTGGTCATCGTTGGCTTGCTGCTCCTTGGGGGAACTTTCCTCGCATGGCTGCTTATAAAGCGTACACGATTCACCCCTGGCGGTGTTTTGTTTTTCGGTTTGGCGTTGGCTCCGACGATGGGCGTGGTGCGATATAGCTGGGTGACGGCATCGGATAAGTACGTTTATCTTCCCGCGTTTGGATTGGCGATGTTGGCCGCCTGGCTGCTCGTTTTCCTGTGGAACAAGGTTAATTCGAAGAATCGCGCCGCACTTGTGGGCGTGATTGTCGCGATTCTCGGATTGGAGTTCGCGGGGACGCGGATGGCGATCGGTCATTGGCGCGACACGGAATCGCACTTTCGATATCTCACCGCGCGGGCGCCCGGGCACCCGATGGCCCACTACGGTCTTGGGCAAAGTCTGCATCGGCAGAAGCGCTACGTCGATGCCGCAGAGCAGTACGAACAGGTGCTGCAAGTTGCGCCGAACTATGCCGAAGTGCATCACGATCTGGGCGTCTGTCTGTTTGAGCAAGGATTGATCGATCAAGCGATGAAGCAGTATCGCCGGGCGATTGAAATCAAACCGGAAGTCAGCGAGTTTCATCGGTCGCTGGGCGTGGCGCTGGCTGGGATCGGCGAGACCGACGGGGCGACGGCATCGCTGCATCGGGCGCTTGAACTCGATCCGAAAAATGCGAATGCCCATGCCGACCTGGCTAAGACGCTTTACGGTTTGGGCGATTCTGCCGGTGCAATCGAGGAATTTCGTCGCGCATTGGAAATTGACCCCGGTTTGGTCGTCGCGAGGAATGGGCTCGGGGTGGTGCTGGCTGAGACGGGCGACGTGGACGCTTCGATCGCGGAATTTCTCGCGTGTTTGCAGGCTGAGCCGAACAATGCCGAGGTGCACAACAGCCTGGCCAACTCGTACTTGAAGAAGCGGGAGTTTGATAAGGCGCTCGAGCATTACGAACAAGCCGTTAAAGCCCAGCCCGACTATGCGGTCGCCCATCACAATCTAGCCGTATTGCTAGCCGATTTGAAGCGAACGGACGAAGCGATCGAGCAGCACCTGTTGGCGATTAAATCCGATCCGGATTATCTCGAAGCGCGGTTGAATTTGGCCAACCTTTACGCGGGTGCGCAGCGTTTCGAGGAAGCCGGGGCGCAACTTCGCAAGGCGATCGAAAGTCATCCGGATATGCCGGCTGCTTATAACAACCTCGCGACGATTCTGCGCTGGCAGGAGCGCATCGAGGAGGCAGCCGACGTTTATGCCAACGTGGTTCGCCTGATGCCCAACGATGCCAACGCTCAGTACACGATGGGCAAACTTCACTTGCATCTTGAGCATACGGACGAGGCGATCGCCTGTTTCAAGCGGGCATTGGAACTCAATCCCAAACACGAACGCGCCCGCACCGAGTTGGACGCGCTGCAACAAACGCCACCTCCAGCCAATCCTTAGCGGTTTTAACTTGCCCGCTTGATTCATCTTGGCCGGCGCCTTTCCCTTTGTTACGATTTCCGCGGGCTGGTTCATCCTTTTCAACAACTTAATGACCTTCTCTGAAGAAAGGGACACGCAATGACACGAGGAACGTTACGACTTGCACTGGTGGCGATGTGCGGATTCGCGTTTGGGGCGGCATTGGTGGCGCATGCTGACGACGATGATGACAAGCCGAAGGGTCAAGACCCCATGAATGATCCGAAGATGGCCGCCATAATGAAGTACTCGCAACCCGGTCCGGAACACGGGGCGCTTCAGCAGTTGGTTGGCGATTGGGATCAGCAGGTGAAGTGGCGGATGACGCCCGACAGCCCGTGGGTGACCTCAACCAGCGAATGCGAAAATGAATTGGTGCTGGGCGGCAGGTTTGTGCGCTCGACGATCGAGTCGAAAGATGATGACGGTTTTGAGTACATGGCGATTGGTTACACGGGGTTCGACACGTATCGGAAGAAATACGTCGCGACCTGGATGGACAACATGACCACGATGATCAACTTCTCGGATGGCAGTTACGATCCGACAGCCCGCATGTTCATGTTCCTTGGCACCACGCCGGACTTTGAAACCGGCAAAACCAAGCACTACCGCAGCCAGTTGACCATCCATCACAAGGACGCGATGACTGAACAAGTTTTTGAGACGGATGCGAATGGTCAGGAGTTCATGAGTTTGGAGATTCACTACAAGCGCGATTGATGCGGTAGTGGTTTGCTTGCCGAAGTTGTCGCGTCACAGGTACCGTTGCCGTCGCGTCATTCCCTTGCGGGCGGGAATCCAGAATCGGGCGGAAACCACGCGTCATTTGAACAACTTGCGGTGACGGAGAAACATTCGCGACCGGTGGCGAACTCTTTATCACTGGCGGATAGCGCGCGTTCTGGATTCCCGCTTTCGCGGGAATGACGGCGCTTTAGACTTTTGCCTGATATTGCTCACGGGTGATGCGATAGAGCACGTGGGGCAAGTCGGCATGAATGATGTCGCGCTCGTAGGTCATGTGCAGTTTTTCCATGACCCGGCGCGACGCTTTGTTTTCGTGCAAGGTGAATGCGACGACGTTTTGCATCTGCAATTGATTGAACGCGATGTCGGCAGACAGCGCCGCGATTTCGGTGGCTCGACCCTTGCCCCAGTGCGAAACAGGAACGGCGTAGGCGATTTCGATTTCGGGTTGGCCGTCCTGAATGAGTTTGCGAAGTCCGCCTCGACCCGCAAATTGGCCGGTTTCCCGGTCGAAAAAGCACCAAAGACCGAACCCGTGTTCGTTCCAGTGGGCGACGTTCTTATCGAAACCTTCGCGGATTTTGGTTACAGATTGGACGCCGCCGAGGGTGGTCATCACTTGCGGATCTTGATAGAGCGCCACCATGTGGGCGAAGTGTCGCTCGGCGATGCGCTCCGCGCGCATGTGCTTGGTGGTCGCGGTTTCGATGGATGGCGCGGTCATCGTTGCTACTTGTTCTCGTTATCGATTTGGTGAACACATCCCATTGTCGTCATTCCCGCGCACGCGGGAATCCAGGACGTGCGCATTGACCCAATGAATTTGCGCATCGGCTATGGATGATTTTACGTCACCCCGTGTTTTGATGGAACGTGTGGTGCCCGCCTCATTCTGGATTCCCGCTTTCGCGGGAATGACGGCGCGCCAGGAACTTCGCGATATACAACAGTCCGCCCGACACTAATCCAGCCACGACTTGGGTTGTTTCAGGCGTTGCGGCGTGTATTCGTCGGTGACGAAAGTCAGGTTCTTGCTGCAGAGTGCTTCGACTTCCATCTTGAAACCGTTCTTGATCATCTGGCGGATTTCTTTTTCCCACGGCTTCTTGCCGGCGAACCATGGGTAGCTGAGGATCTGCTTGGCCCGCTTGATGTCGTTGGCGTCGAGTTCGATTTTGACGTCGTCGGTCAGGTCGAAGCGTTCGTAGTCGTAGCTCGACACGCCGATGAAGCGGGCGTTCGGGACGGCCATCCTGGAAGACTCGAACGCAAGATTGATCGAACCCTGCTTGATCACGGAGTAGATGTAATATCCCCACGGGTCGTTATCGAGCAGGCAGACGACGGGCAGCTTGAGTTCGTCGTGCAGGCGATAGAGCATCCGGCGCACGCCGCGTGACGGCTGACCTCCACCGTGCGTGAGGATGCAGCGGTGTTTCTCCCAGAAACGATCTTCCACGAAGCGACGCCAGACCGTGTCTTTTTCGACATGGAGGACGTACTTGGCTTTGCATTTCTTGAACTGGATCACGTTCGGTTCGACGATGCTCGGGATGGCGTAACCACCGCTGCCGAGTTTGGTGGCGTCGATGGTGTCGCCGCTGTCGACGAAGGTCAGTTCACCGATGAGTGCGCCCTTGCTGCCGGCGAAAACGTGCAACTCTTCGCGCAGGGCTTCGAGGGCGACTTCCAGATCCTCGATCACCGGATCCGACTCATCCTGACTGTCGAAGGTTTTCTCCTTCGTGCCTTTGATCGTGTGCTTGGCGAGATAATAGATCTGTCGAATGCTGGCTGTCTTGTCGGCATCGACGAGTTCCTTGCACTTGCTGGCCACCAGCAGCGTCTGCATGAAGCGTTTGGCTTGACCATAATTGAATAGTGACCGTTGCTGGCAGCGGTCGCCCATTTCGATGTAGCGCGTTTTGGGGTTGAAGCTGACGTTGCTCAGTGCGCGGATGGGGATATCGATCGCCGGTTCACGCCGCCCAAAGGCATTTTCCACGACGGATTCGGCGAGGCCTTCGAGCTTGGCTGTGGTTTTGACGCCATTGGAGCCGCGCTTGGATCGTTTCTTGATCACGGTTTTCGCGGATGCGTCAGCCGTTGTTTTCTTTGCGGTGCTTTTCTTTGTTTTCTTCTTGGCCATTGATTGCGATCGACTGTTTGGTTCGGTTTGGTTCCGAAGGTTTATTCGATTGGGTTACTTGCGTTTCTTTTTCTTCTTGCCGGTTGACATCGCGGGCTTGGCGTCCTTGGCTTTCTTGCTTTTTTTCTTGGACTTTTTGGCACGGGCTTTTCGTTCGGTGATGGATTCATCGTCACCGGCGAACAGTTCCATCTGACCGGGCGGGGCTTGTTCGGATTCGCCGAGCACGATGGTGTTGTCCATCTCCGATTCGCTGCCTTTGCGTTTCGCGATGATCTTGCCGTGGTCGTCGAATTCCATGTCAGCCGCATCGGTCGCGCGGGCTGCTAGTTCGCTTAGCGCGTTTCGCAGGTCGTCTTTATTGCAAACGGTCATCGCCCGGCAGGACTCGACGATCTCGTGGATGTAGCGGTGAAACACGTCGCGGCGCTGGGCGAAGTGCGACCGTTTTTTCTTGCGACGAATGTAAGTGCCAAGGCGCCGGCCACACTCGGATAAACCGAGTTTGATCTCCTTGCGAATCTCATCGTAGTCGGCGATGGCCTCTTTCGATTCCGACGTGAAGGGAACCCAGACGCTGGCCATGTGAATGAGCACGACGAATGGCGCTTGTGGCAGCGATGATCGTGCCTGCGACAAGCCGTAGTTGTTCCACTTGGTATCGACGACGCTCTTGAACGTGCAGCATCCGCTTTGTTGGTAGAGCAGTGGCACGCGGTTGGCGAAACGAATGACGCGGGCGGTGGTGGGTTGTTTGGACTTATCATCGCCGTCACCGTTGCCATCGAGCGAACCGAGTTGACCGCCGAAAGCCATCCCGACTTCGATTTGAAACGGGTTGCCGCGGTAGACGGCTGGCGGGCGCGTCGATGCGGTGTAGAACTCGGCTTTGATCCCTTTAAGCAGACCATTGAGAATCGCTTCGGCTCCAATGGGAGCGAGGCAGTTGGTGCTGGGAGCGCGAAGTTTGGTTTCCTGGAGGACGTTGAAGAGTTTTTCGACGTCGGGCGGCAGGATGCTCTGGATCCAGGTGCGTTGGGTCAGACCGGCTTTTTCGCAAACTTCCTTGGCGATCTTTGGGCTGACGCGGGAGAATTCGCTGCTGAGAAACGCGCCCAACTGTTTGGACTCGGTTTCCTTGAGCATCTTCATCAACACGCCGAGTTCAACGCCGTGCGGGTGCGGTTTGATCTCTTCGGTTTGTTCCGGAAGTTCATCGACGTTGCGCAGGTACTCGATGACTTTTTTGTCGGGACCTTTGAAGACGATCGTCGTGTGCGGGTTGGCGATCGCGGTCAGTTCGATGTATTCCGCCACGCTCTGGCGGCCTTTGTTGTAGCTGGCCACCATTTCGATTTCGATTTCCGTTCCCTGGTCCCACGGAACTTCGACTGTTTTGTCGGCGATGATATCGGGTTTGTTTTTCTTGGTATCGATCGCGAGTTTGTAGTGGTGAGCCGGTTTGCCTTTGCCGGTTCGGCTGACGATGCTGACGGGTTTCCCGGTGGTGATCAGGCCATACATGCCAGCCGCACTGATGCCGATGCCTTGTTGGCCACGCGACATCTTGAGGCGGTGAAACTTCGAACCGTAGAGCAGTTTTCCGAAGATGTTGGGGATTTGCGCTTTGACGATGCCGGGTCCGTTGTCGCGGCAAATCATGCGGAAGCGGTCTTCAGCCAGTTGTTTGATTTCCAGGTAGATTTCCGGAAACACGCCACCTTCTTCGCATGCGTCGAGGGCGTTGTCGACGGCTTCCTTGACGCTGGTCAGCAGCGCTTTTCGTTTGTTGTCGAAGCCGAGTAGATGGCGGTTGCGTGCGAAGAATTCTGAAATGGAAATCTCGCGTTGCTGCTTGGCCATCGTTTCAGCCGACGCGCCGGGAGTACGACTCTTCTTTTTGCTCACCTTGCCTGCCTTGATACGGGTTAACGTTTCGACACTGCTGGAAATCGAAGTTTGCGGTTGGAGTTTGATATCTGTCTGGGCTGTGATATCTGAGTCCAGACACGCACCGCCCGCCCGCTGATCTTCCATGATCCTGCTTGCCTCCATGCCTCGAGCGATTCGTTTTGAATCGGTTTGAGGTGATTCGTTGTGGAGCCTATCCTAACGTCGAAGATTCAAAGATAACAGGACATCGCGGCGTGCAAAAATCGAACCCATTGGCGGTCGCAAATGCCCCATTGAGTCGTAAGCGTTTTGTGGATAAAAGCTTCGGATTCGGCGGCTGCTTGGTGTGCAATACGGACAATTCACACTGGTTTTTCCACACGGTTTGTGTAGAATAACCGTTTGACCGCCGGCGCGGTCGATCATTCATAACTGCAATAATTAAAAAGCTTTACGTGTAATCGTATTCGATTCCTCGACATCTTGACGAATCCGCGGAAAACCGCCCGATTCGTTTTCTGGATATTTGCATGTCTTCGATTGCTGCACCTGAGTGGAAAAGCATCCTGGATCGGATCCGGTCGATGCACCCAGCCCTCATTCGCGGTTGGTTCAGTTCGCTCAAACCGATCAGTCTGGCCGGCGGTGTTTTGCGCATCCAAGCCGGCAACCTCATGCAGGTTCGGTATCTTGATGAGGAGTGCCGGACCGCATTTATCGAAGCCGCCCAAGCCGTTCTCGAGCAGTTGGTGACAGCCACCTTTGAGACCAACGCCCCCGATGAAATCGCCGACAACGACGGCTACCCGTTGTCAATTTCAGAAAACAACCAGCTTCAACTCAACGACGACTATGTGTTCGACAACTTCGTGGTCGGGGCTGGCAACAGAATGGCGCATGCGGCTGCCGTCGCAGCGGCTGAGAACCCGGGACAGGTTTACAACCCGTTGTTCATCCACGGTGATGTGGGTCTGGGAAAGACGCATCTGCTTCAGGCAATCTGTCACGAAACGCGGCGGCTTGGGACGTGTCCGACGACGCTTTATATATCGTGCGAGACGTTTGCGAATCACTTCATCGAAGCCGTCGAGCGCGGCGCGATGAATCAGTTCCGATTTCATTATCGCCACGTCGACCTTCTGGTCATCGACGACATTCAGTTTCTCGGCGCTCGCGAACGCAGCCAGGAGGAATTCTTCCACACGTTCAATACGCTGCATCAATCGCAAAAGCAGATCGTGTTGTCGGCGGACTGCTCGCCATCGGAAATTCCAACGCTCGAGAATCGCCTCGTCAGCCGCTTCAAGTCCGGCTTGGTGGCTTCGATCGATGCGCCGTGCATGGAAACGAGGATGGCGATCCTTCGCAAGAAGTCGCGACTCCGCTGCATCGAAGTGCCGGAAGACGTGATCGAATACGTCGCGACCAACGTGCACACAAACATTCGCGATCTGGAAGGTGCGTTGTTGCGCCTCGACGCGATGAGCCAGGCGTCGGATGGGACCATCGACATGGACCTCGCGCGGCGGGCGTTGGCTGACGGTTCGGAAAGTTCGGCTATCTCGATCCAACAGATCATCGACGTGGTAACGCGTCACTTTGGGGTGCGGGTCAAGGATTTGCAGAGCAAGAAACGTCCGAAGTCGATCAGCCATCCGCGGCAGGTGTGCATGTTTCTCGCCCGCGAATTGACGCAGCACAGCCTCGAGGAAGTGGGCGGGTATTTTGGCGGGCGCGACCATTCGACGGTGCTGCACGCCAATCGCACGATCAAGAAAATGATCGACACGGACGCGAAAGTTCGCCGCTCTGTCGAGAACCTGCGGGCGATGCTTCGGGCCAAGCAGAATGGCATAAGCTGATACGAATGCAGAAGATGCGCGGCTTATCTGACTTGTGCACAAGTGGCTGTCAGATATCACGCCGCGATGGGCTGGCTGTCATATGTGCGGTGATTGATTGGCGAATGACTCACAGTTTTCCACAGGCGGGAGCGCGAGTCGGGAGCAGTCGTGATTGGTTCCGAGGTTGCCAACGCCAGCAATGACAGGTTATCCACGTGTTGGTGGAGCCGCCAATATCGCTTAAGATATGGTCGTTCAAAAGCTTACCCGTGTCAGGCGATCAAATGCAGCGTTTGTGACAGGGTATGGTAATAAGAAGTGTTTTATAGATTAGACTAACACACTACACCACCTAAGAACTTTACAAGGTCAACGTTCATGAAAGTCCGAATGAACCGGCAGGAACTCGCCGAAGCATTGGTCGCTGTTGGATCGGTGGCGGCTTCCCGCACGCCGAAAGAAATCCTCGAGTGCACCATGATCGAGGCGCACAAAGATCATTGCGTGCTCATCGCGACCAACCTGGAGATCGGTATCCGTTACACCGTCGCCCAGGTTGAAGTCGACGAAGAGGGACCTGTGGTCGTAGCCGCCGACAAGCTGACGCAGATCGTGCGCGAGTCGACCGATGAAGTTCTCGAGTTCAATTCGGACGACAGCATCTGCCACGTTCGCGGTTCGGGTGCCCACTATCAGATCTACACGAAACCACCGGCAGAGTTTCCCCCGACGGCTGAGCTTTCCGGTAAGCCCGATCTGACGGTCGATGCCGGTCTGCTGCGTCGCATGTCTGAATGGACGGTGCTGGCGGCTGCCCGCGAGAACACGCGCTACGCCATCAACGGTGTGCTGTGGGACCGCAATGGTAAGGAACTGGTCATGGTTGCGACGGATGGTCGACGACTGTCGCAGGCGAAGGGCAAGCTGGAGTCGGCTGACGGTGCGAAGCTGGAGAACATTGTCCCGGTCAAGTCGATGGGAGTTTTGCATCGTGTGTTGGGACCTGCAGACACCAACGTGGCGGTGAAGGCGACGGGCAACCAGTTGGTGTTCAAGACGGCGAAAGCCACGATCAGCACGAGTCTGGTCGAAGGGCAATTCCCGAAGTACCAGGATGTGATTCCGGCGAAGGGCGACCGGGTTGCGACGATGAAGACAGCCGACCTGCTCAGCGCGGTGAAGCGTTCGGCGCTATTGACCAACGAAGAGTCCAAGGGCGTGCGGATGGCGTTCTTTGCCGACCATTTGAAACTCACCAGCCGCGCCCCGACACAAGGTGAATCGACGATCGAAATTCCGATTGAGTATTCCGGTGCGGACATGGAAATCGGCTTCAACCCGACGTTTTTGGTTGAGGCGTTGCGGGCGATCTCAGCCGACGAAGTTCGCTTTGAGATGAGCGAATCGAATCGTCCCGGTGTGCTCCGCGGTGACGAGGGCAACCTTTACGTTGTCATGCCCGTCAACCTGTCCTGAGCCCCGTCAACCTGCCCTGATCCACGGTGTGATCCGCTGTGGATTGGATCGGATATTGAGCCTTGGCCGAACATTCCAGCGACAACTTTTCACCGAACCAGTTGCGTTGGTGTCATGCCAATCGACAGGCTCGGACCCGCACAAAATCGATCGGTGCGCTGGCGGCGAAAGCATCGTCTGAGATGGGGCAGACGGCGTCTCACGAAGTGGCTGTTTTTGAGGCGATATCAGCCGTCGTGGACGACGAATTTCGGCGGTACTGCCGTTACGGGGGAATGTCGGCGGGCAGCGTGGTTATATTGGTGAATCCAGCCGATGCGCGGTATCATAGCGTCATTCGAACGAAGTGGCATTTGCTGCTTCGCGAGCATCTCGAACGGGTGTGCCGGGGGACGTTGATTCGGCGCATTCGATTTGAGTTAGGGACGGATGGGGCGACGTTCCAGACGACCATTCCTGACTGATATTCGTACACCAAATTAGTCGTACGGCAGATGTCACGTACGGCAGATGTCACGTACGGCAATGCGATAACTTCCAGCGGTAGCGATACTGAACAAACGATGAGTGAAGCAGCGAAACATCCAGGCCCGATCGAGACGACTCCGGTTCCATCCAGCGACCCTGCGCCGAGCGATGCAGCAAAGCCGCCAGCAAAGGGAAACGCGGCTGACTATGACGAAAGTCAAATCACGGTGTTGGAAGGGTTGGCGGCTGTCCGCAAACGCCC
This sequence comes from Phycisphaerales bacterium UBA1845, assembly GCA_002338715.1. Lineage (GTDB taxonomy): Bacteria > Planctomycetota > Phycisphaerae > UBA1845 > UBA1845 > UBA1845. Next base: position 71,235 of record DDIR01000059.1, read on the forward strand.
CGCGATGTACATCGGTGGAACGGGGACGAACGGTCTTCACCATTTGATTTACGAGCTTGTCGACAACGCGATCGACGAAGCGATGGCTGGCTTCTGCACGAAGATTCTGGTGAAGCTCAATGCCGACGGAAGTTGTACGGTTGTCGACAATGGCCGCGGCATTCCCGTCGGCGCGATGAAACATGAAAACCCGCTGCTCAACGGAAAACCGGCGCTTGAGGTGGTGATGACCGTGTTGCACTCGGGCGGAAAGTTCGATCAGAGTGCGTACAAGGTTTCGGGTGGTCTGCACGGCGTCGGCGTCAGCGTGGTCAACGCCCTGGCCGAGTGGATGGAAGTGACCGTCGAGCGCGAGGGCAAAGTCCATTCGATGCGGTTTGAACGGGGTGATGTCGCCCGCGAGCTTTCGGTGGTTGGCGAAACGTCCAAGAGTGGAACCCGCATCGAGTTTGCACCCGATCCGCAGATTTTCCCCGAGATTGTGTTCAAGCTCGATACGTTGGGTGTGCGGCTTCGCGAGTTGGCGTACCTGAATGAAGGCCTGAGCATCGAGGTTCTGGACGAGACTTCCGGTAAGGAGATGTCGTTCTGTTTTGACGATGGTATCAAGCAGTTCGTGAGGCACCTGGCTGGCGGGGCTGATCCGATTCATCGCGACGTGATCAAGCTCAAAGCCGAAGATCCGGAGCAGGGTTTGGCTTGCGAGATCGCCCTGCAATACTCGGACAGTTACAACGAAAACATTCTCGCGTTCGCCAACAACATCAAGAACATCGATGGCGGTATGCACATGTCGGCGTTCAAGAGTGCGCTGACGCGGGTGGCCAACAACTACGCGAAAAAGAATAACCTGGTGAAGGGTTCGGTGATCCCGTCCGGTGATGACTGGCGCGAAGGATTGACGGCTGTCATCAGCGTGAAGGTGCCGAATCCGCAGTTCGAATCGCAGACCAAGGTGCGTTTGCTCAACCCGGAAGTTGAGACGTTTGTGCAGCAGACGGTCAACGAACAGCTTCGCAATTTCCTTGAAGAGAACCCAGCCGACGCGAAGAAAATCGTGCAGCGCGGGGTGAATGCGGCGCAGGCACGAGAAGCCGCGCGGAAGGCCCGCGATCTTGCCCGTAAGAGCGTGATGAGCACGGGTGGTTTGCCCGGAAAACTCTGGGATTGCAGCTCGAAGAGTGCGGAAGGCACCGAGATTTATCTCGTCGAGGGTGATTCTGCCGGCGGTAGCGCCAAGCAGGGGCGCGATTCGCGAACGCAGGCGATCCTGCCGCTTAAGGGTAAAATCTTAAACGTCGAAAAGGCGCGCATTGACAAGATGCTGTCGCACGACGAAATCGCGCACATCATCAAGGCGATGGGCTGCGGTATCGGTAAAGATGAATTCGACGTGGCCAAGCGGCGCTACGACAAGCTGATCATCATGACGGACGCCGACGTTGACGGCAGCCACATTCGCACGCTGCTGTTAACGTTTTTGTTCCGACACATGCGGCCTTTGATTGAAGAAGGGCGCGTGTACATCGCTCAGCCGCCGCTGTATTTGCTCAAGCGCGGTAAGAAAGAGCAGTACGTTCTTAACGAGGCGGTGATGAACGGCATGCTCACCGATCTTGGGTTGGATGAGACGACGCTATTGATTCGCGATATCTCGGGCGGTGATGGTTCGGAGCGCGAGATTCAGGGCGACGAACTGCGAAAACTGCTCGAAATCCTCGATGGAATCGACCAGCACCGCCAGTTCCTCGAGCGCCGCGGCATCGATTTTAAGACGATCGTTCAGGATCACCGAAGTGAAACGGGTCAACTGCCCGCGATCTTCGCCGAGATTCATAGCGAAGATGATGCGGTCGCCGAGCGGCGTTTCTTCCACGATGAAGCCGCGTTGACCGCCTATCGCAACGAACTGGCACAGAAAGTGGAACGTGTTGATCTGTTCGAAGCGCGGCACATCGCGGTCGCCCGTTCAAACAATGGCGAAGAAGAGGGTGAAGCGCTTTCGGAAACGTACATCGTTCGACATGAGCTTTCGGAATGTCGCGTCTTGGATTCGCTGATCAAACGATTGAGCGAGATGCAGATCGACATTGCCGATTACTTCGCATCGCGCGAGCAGTTGGTGACCGGTGAATTGACGCCGGCGCGGTACTTGCTGAAGCAGGGGGAACATGCTCCCAACGAACTCGATAATCTTGCCGACGTGTTGGCTGGCGTTCGTCGTCTGGGCAGCAGCGGAATTTCACTCAAACGCTTCAAGGGTCTGGGTGAGATGAATGCGGAGGAACTGTGGGAAACCACCATGGATCGTTCCAAGCGAACGCTGCGCCGCGTGACCATCACCGACGATCCCGACGATGCCGAGCAGTTGGCGCTCGATGCCCAGGAAGCCGACCGCATGTTCCACGTGCTGATGGGTGACAGCGTCGAAGAGCGTCGCCGCTTCATCGAAGAGAACGCCATCAACGCGCAGAATCTCGACGTCTAAGTTAACCCCACCGTCACAGTTTGGGGTGATTCGCGTCGATCTTACTTACCCCCATTCGGGAGTTTTTCACCGGCGCATTGGCCTGCTGGCGGCTGTTGTTTGCGCCGAATTCACTGAGTCTCGCCACCTCCCAAACGCACGATCGGCGCGGTTCCCATAACTTGTGAGAATAGCGTTAAGCTTCTGTTATTGATTATCTTACAATCAATTCCGATTGCCATTTGCCTCGGCCCAATCCGTGGTTATCATACGGATGGAAGAAGCGTCAGGACGGCTGTCCGGGGGGATAGCCGCGGGGAAGAAGCTCCCATCATCTCGATGCTCAAGTTGGGCTTCAATCCTCTTGCATCTCTGCCGCCTCGTTTGGCTCTTCGCGAATTCAGGCAATCTGCGCGAGTAGGGGAACTGGGGTATGGGATCGAATATCAAAGGGCGTCAATTGCCCTGTGTGTTGATGGATGTCAACACGCAGAATGACTTTCTGCGGGCTGATGGTGCGTGTCCGGTTGCTGGTCGCGAGGATCTGATTCGGTCCTTGCGGCGCATGGTGGCGTGGGCGAAGCGGAATCATGCCCCGGTCATTTCTTCGGTGGATTGTCATCGCGATCGCGAAGTTCGATTCACCCGCTTACCCCCGCATTGCATCGATGGGACGCCTGGCCAACAGAAAATCGATTTCACCTTGTTCGGCAGTTACGTCAAAGTTGAGGGCGATAACACTTTGGTCGTTCCGATCGATCTGTTTCGAAATCATCAGCAGGTCATTTTCAGAAAACGCACAACCGATTTTCTCGCGAATCCAAAAGCCGACCGATTCATCAGCAGTTTGCCGGCGACGAATTATGTTGTTTACGGTTTGGGTATTGAAGGATCGGTCAAGTCGATTGCGCTCGGTCTGCTTGCGCGGCATAAGCATGTGACGGTTGTTGTCGATGCGTGTGGTAGCTGGTGCGCGTCGGATGCGGAACAGGCGCTGCGCTTGATGGATGCCAAGGGCATTGAGTTGACGACGGTGGATCAGTTTGTCGCCAACCAGTTGCCTCGCCCGATTCGTTACCCGAGGGTTCGCATCGGACAAGTCTCACTTCGCAACGGCATGTATGCGTCGCTCGTTCGTCCGCCGGCAATGGTTGACGAAAACGGCGAGAAAATCGTTGTCCCGAAGACGAATGGCCAAAAGCTCAATGGAAAATCGAACGGGAAAGCGGGGGGAACTTCAACTCGGACTGATAGCGCCAGCGTCAAGACCAATGGCCGACCCGCCCGCAGCTAGCGAGCGCGGATCATAAACCCCAACCACACTCCATTCGACAGCAAATCGCGGTATCGTTGCGCGCGGGATTTTGATTGGTGGGGCCAGCGACATGCCAAACGTGCGATTGCAGTTGGGGCGAGCAGGCACGTTGACGCTGCCGGCAAACGCAGAAATCGCCGCACAAACGGGCGTCTTGCCCCACGATTTCGGACCGATATACTAGGCGATTCTGCAGGGCGATCTTCGCAAGCGCCCAGCTGGCTGCGTGCCCAAGTGGACTAAGGGGGCGGATTGCAAATCCGTTATTCGTCGGTTCGAATCCGACCGCAGCCTTGCTATTTTTTGCCCGCCTGAATCAGTCTGAATGACTCCAACACAGCACGCATGCGAATTCCATCAAACGGTCATGCCGCAACTTGATTGCCAGGCAACACAGTAGATACAAAAAAAGGAGGCGCGATTTGAACGCGCCTCCCTTGTTTCTTGATTGACCTACGCTTATTCGGATTTGAGTTCGTTCAATGCGTCGATTGATGCATCGAGGAATCCGAACACGAACGACGGGTTGTGGGCGGCTTTGCTGCCGTCGTTGTTGGCGAGGTTCCAGTTCCAACCGGCTTTGACGAGTCGTTCGTCCGCAAAATCATAAAGCGGACCAAGTTCGACATTGCCTGGGCCCACCACGGTCACGCTCGACATGCTGATCGGTCCGACCACCATTGAACCCGGAAGGGTCACGGTGATGGCCTGCTGACCGTGGCTTTCACCAAACTCGATGTTTGAAATCGGTGTGGCGGCTGTGACGGTGGCTTCTCCGCCGAGGTCGATGGAGTTGCCCGCAAGTTCCTGCTGCGAGATCAGGTTGAGAATCGCTTCTTCGACCAGGAGTTTGAGTTGATCGCTCGTGGCGTTGAATGCGATCTCAAGGTTTTCGCTGGTCGGGATCTCGGTGTGGCACGCGGCGCAAACGTTCTTGGATGCAAAGAACGTATGGTTGGTGCCGCCGAGGTTGTATGACAGCACGTCTGGCGGAGGCGTTTCAATCATGTGGCATGCGACGCACGTGTCTTCGACGAACGAGTGCGGGCCACGAATTCCCACTTCGACGAGGAACGCGTTTTCGCCCATAAGGACGTCGGCTTGTGCCGAACCGTGCGGAGCGCGGGCGGCTTCTGACGTCATGGCGAACTGTTCGAAGTTATCGTCGTTACGCAGTCCGCGGCGTGAGTTGTGGCAGGTCATGCAGAGTGCGCCGCGTCCGGCGCCGAACACCTGGAAGCCGGCGATAAGGGGCGGCGTATCGCCTGAAATGCGAACGGTCGCGTTGGTTTCGCTGCCACTGACGGTGCCGATGTTGTGCGGATCGTGGCAGACCACGCAGGTTTGCGGTTCGGTCTCGTCGGCGGTCCATGTGACTTCGATGTTGTCCAGTGGATCGGTATTAGGATCGTCATCCAGCAGGATCGGCAGCCAGGCGAGGAACCCGTTGGCTGTGTGGCAGCGTGCGCAGTTTCCATTTTCGCCTTCATCGATGGCCAACTCATAGTTGGCGTGACCGCTGAGTTGCCACTGCTGGAATCGTGCGTGACGCAGCGGTTCACCGTGACAGGTTGCGCAGACATTTGACGACAGGCTGAACCTCGGTTCGCCCTGCGTATGCGCGCCGCCTGCCCTTTGCGGACCGTGACAGCTTTCGCACTGGACGTTGCCCATCTGGGCGGTGGCTGGGAACTCATCGACGACGCGGTCCCAGTTGTCGCCTGGATTTGCGAATAAGCCGGCGGCGAGGAAGTCTTCGTAGTCGGCAGCTTCATCGATGCCACCATTGTCGGCCCGCAGGTCGTAACCAACGGTGTGACACACGAAGCACTGCTCGCCGTAGTGATCGTTGGTGTCGAGGCTGTCGGAGAAGATCATCGCGTGGCCGGTGCGCGCCCAGGGCGTGAATCGGTCCGGGGCGATGCCATCGTTGTGGCAGACGGTGCAGTTGGCTGCGACAGGCAGACCGTCGGCATCCTGACCGGTGATGACGCCTTCCCACGTGCCGGCATAGATTTCCATGACGACATCTTCATCCATGTCACCGGTCATGTTGGTCACGGTGACGCGATATAAGCCAGCAACGTCTGGCGTGAAGTATGGTTCGCGCGAGGTTGCGTCGACGAGCGTAGCCGACGATCCGGGCGGAGTGGACATGGACCAATCATATGAATCCTGCATCTTACCGCTGAGGAGGACGGGAACTTCGACGGGGACGTTGCGGATACCGAGCGCGGGTCGCCAAGGCAGTTCGGCATGGATGTCGACGTTCTCGGTGATTTCGCCGGATGACGTCTGGACGGTCAGCGTCAAAGTGACGTGTCCGGTTTCTTCGATCGCGAATGGATTCGGCGCGACCACCTGGAATCGATCGGGTAGCCCACCGGGGAATTCTTCGGCGTCGGGCAATGGGACGTTCTCTGGAAGTTGGGCGGCAGTGATCGGCGGCTCGCGGAGCACCTTCATCAACTCGGCTTTGTAGGTGGCTGCGTCGGGCAGGGTCACCATGGCCGTATCGGTGTTACCGCCGGAAATCGAAACTTCAACGCTGTTCGATTGGCTCCACGAATAGCCTTGCACGGTTGTCGATCCGTCGAGCACTTCGACGGCGGCTTCGATGGTGAGGGTTTCACCTGGCTCGGCAGTTCCGTCGGTGGAAGTCACGATCTTGACGGCTTGTGCTGGCGAGAGGGATGCGTTGACAGTGACAGTTTCGCCGCCGTTGACCGCAACGGAGCGCTCGGTAGACGTAAAGAAATCATTTTCAAAGGTAACGGTGTAGACGCCAGCCGGTACGTCGGCAGTGTATGCACCGGTGTCGTCGGTCGTGACCTGTGCGCTGTCGCCGATGATGACCTTTGCGCCGACGAGCGCGGCATCGGTGGCGTCATTGGTCACGGTACCCTTGATGGTGGCGCTGCCATCGCCGCTTCCACCACCGCCATTGGGCGGTGCAAGGCCATCGCACCCGACCTCAACGATCGCGCCGACAAGAAGTAAGCCGACCGCGCAAGCCAATCGTGTGCGGTTCATCAGATTTCGAGGGGTCATGTCCATTGTCCTTTCATAATGCCCATGGCGAATTGTGTCATTTGGCGCACCGACGAGGTTTTTTCATCCGGTGACACGATGGAATTCACATGGCGCCTTGGCCAACCGACGCTCGGTTGTTTAACGGGGCGTCAAGTTTAATTGGAAACCTAAGTCCATAAATAGCAGCAAATTATATGGCTCTCGGCTCAGCGTCCGCCGCATTTTGAATGCCGCGTCGCCTGTGCGATCCACGTGCGATCGCACCCAAGCCCATCTATCAGGGTGCAATTGGCGGACCGAATCTTTGTGTTAGAAATTCTTCGACCGCGGTTGTCAAAAGGAAAATTGCCAACAGCCGGCGCAGTGATCATTCAAACCCGTGCGGAACAAAGCGACGGGGGACGAACATGCGGATGGCTTGTTGGCGTGGCCGCATGATGACGTGCTGGGCGGTGATCTCGGTGAGGATACCGTCGTCGGTCAGGTGGTAAAGCAGCTCTTCATCGGTGGCGGATTGCGTTGGCGCGTGATCGGCGAAGGCGCTCGACAGGTTGTCGAAACGCCGGCAAGTGGTTTGGTAGAGGGCGTCGCTTGGGCTGGGGGCTTGGCGCGAATCGCGCGGTTTATCTTCAAACAGACGGTAATTGTTGGTTGTGACGAGCGGTTTGTCGCCATCGGGTGTGCGGGCGACGCAGCGGGTGGGCGTGCGCTCGAGGACGATGCGCTGGTGGTTTTCGGTGCCGATGACCGTCAGCAGACAGGGGGAGGCCAGTGTCTGCTTGGTGAGCATCTCGACCGCGTGATCGAATCCGGTGGCGTCGTCGAAGACTTTGCGAAGGTATAGCAGCACAGGGTAGCCGGTCTTGCGCGTGCCTTCCGAACACGTGACGGCATTGAGGGCGACGGCGAAACCTTTGGAACTCATCGCGGTGACGATGCCAACGGTCCCGGGCCAACCTGCATTGGCGAAGTCGAGTTTGCCTTTGCGGTTCATGTAGATGAGTGCGCTGGTTTGCGCGAGGATGTCTTCGGGAAAGAAGTCCATGTTGCGCGCGAGCACGGGGCCATCGGAAGTTGCCAACGCCAACGTCGAGCAGCCGAAGATCGTCATGACCAGGTCATAGGTCAGGTTGGCCAGCGTCACACTTCGCCAGTCGGAACCGATGCGGTCAGCCAGCGCGACAAACTCCGAATGAAACCGCCCGCGCGTAAGCAGCCGCACACCATCGGCAAGATAACGAGCACCGGCTGGCACCTCAGCCATGATCGCAGAAAGCAACCGAGCCCCGCGATCCAACTCCGATTGCGTCACGTTGCTATACCGCTTGCGCATGGGGAGATCGAGGTCGATCGAGAAGGATGGGCATTCGACGTAGGGCGTCATTTTCGCGAATACTCTGGTTACGAATTTGAGTGAACATCATGGTCCAGATTAGACTATTACCATCGTTGATTCAATTGTCCCAAAAGGAGCAGAGGAGGTGTCTGAATTATCAGGGAAAACTTGGCGGGCTATAGCGCGATTGATCAACTTGGCCGGAATATATACGCCGCGTGCCATGGAACCGGGTGACACCGAAACTTGCATTCGTTTGATCCAACAAATTAAAGAGTCGAGGGAACTTGCATCACTCCCGGTTCTCGCTGAGCTGTTATTTAACGGCAATACACCGGTGCGTGTGGCGGCAGAGTCGGCAGTTGCAAGCTTGTTTAAGCACGGGCGCCCCAAGGATTATCCTTTGGTAGACTCTCGATTGCGTGCTTGGTCGGCTTCTACGAGTTTATGGCACAAGCGATTGTCCGCTCGCAACTTGGCGCAGCTAGCCAAGGACACTCACATTCCGGCTGAATTTCTTTTACTGGCAACGATGCATCGAGATGGGTACGTGCGGCAAGGGGCTATTCGGCTTCTTGCCAAATCGATATCCGACGGGTCTGAGATTCCATTATTGCTTCTGAGAACCAACGACTGGGTCCCGGAAGTTCGGGAGGAAGCGGTGCGATTGGTTCGGGAGAGATTCCGAATTGACCATGCGTGCCACTTTGTTCGAAACTACTGGTTGGTGAAATGGCTTGCCGCGTCTGAGCGGCCCAGTTGTTCGCCTTTCGCGTCCGAAATCGATGACTTTTTATGCGAGAAGTGCCTCACGGATTTGTTGTTCGCTGAAATGAACAGTGGGGTCTCGTTTGTACGCAGAAGCTCTTTCGCACTACTCGTTCAAGCGGGCAACGTTTCGATTGAACAAATCATTGATCGGGCCGTGCAGTCATTTGACGAACAGATTAGATTGAAGGCGACAGTCTTGGCGATTGCTCAACTTCGGGGTGATCCATTGAAACATGTGCTTTTCGGTCGTCTGGGAGATCCCTTTGGACCCATTCGGCGTCGAGTCTTGGAGGCCATTGATCGGCAATTTCATTCTGCATCGAGGCCGATCCTAATTGAGGGCCTCCTTGATAGGCACGGTGTCGTTCGCGCCACCGCTCGCGCTTTGATTAAATCTGAGGAGCCGGGTTTCGATTTTTGCGGGTTCTACCGGGATGCGCTTACAAGTGCGCGTGGCGAGAAACTAACGGCATGTATCTTAGGTCTAGGCGAAACCGGTGAACGGGAGGATTCGACAAGTATCGTTCCATTCCTTGATGCCAGATTCCCAAGAGACCGAAAGGCTGCACTTTCATCGCTCTATAATCTGGACAAGGAAGCAGCCATCCCGGTAGTACTGGGTGCGCTTTCTGATGCGCATGCAGGCGTTTCGAGGGTGGCTGTGAACTTACTGTGTCAAAATGGTTTGGATTCGCACATTGATCAATTGATCGAAACGGTCCGTGTTGCCAAGAGTGATCATGGCATCGCCAATGCGCTGACGTCGATTGCGCGGGTGCACGAATGGAAGAGTTTGGCGATGCTTCTTATGTTCTGTGGACATCCCCAAGAGTCAATTGCAGATCATGCGATCATGCTCTTGTGCGGATGGTTGCGACGACCTCAGATGGCGAGGGGGTCGAGAGTCGATATCAAGCGGGTAGCCACTGAAATTGATCGAGTTCGTCATCGGCTGCCATCGGCCAGACTCAATGATCTGAAACTCATCGTTCGGCTTGGTTTGGCGAACCATTGATCTGTCATGACCGTCATTAATCCCCCGGGTCGAGGATGGACATGAAGGCGTTCTGGGGGATGGCTACCATGCCTACTTGCTTCATGCGCTTCTTTCCTTCTTTTTGCTTTTCGAGGAGTTTGCGCTTTCGGGTGATGTCGCCGCCGTAGCATTTTGCGGTGACGTCTTTTCGCATTGCGGCGATGGTTTCTCGGGCGATGATCTTTCCGCCGATGGCGGCTTGCAGGGGGATCTCGAACTGGTGGCGGGAGATTTCCTTTTTCAACCTTTGGATCAGGCGTCGGCCCCTGGTGGCGGCTTTGTCGCGGTGAACGATCACGCTTAGCGCGTCGACCGGCATGCCGTTGACGAGAATGTCGAGCTTGACGAGTTTGTCGGTGCGGAAACCGGTGACTTCATAGTCAGCTGTTCCGTAACCTTTCGTGGCGCTTTTGAGCTTGTCGTAATAGTCGTAAATGATTTCGCCCAGCGGGAATTCAAAGTTCAGCATCACGCGCGTGGGCGAGAGATATTCCGTCTTGGTGTGGTTGCCGCGGCGCTCAAGCGAAATCTTCAACACGTCGCCAATGTACTCGGCTGGCACGATGACGGAGGCTTTGCAGATCGGTTCGCGGATGTCGGCTACCACCGAAAGGTCCGGCAGTTCGCTGGGCGATTCGATGTGTTTGATGGTTCCGTCTTTGAGTTCGACTTCGTAGGTGACGGTGGGCGCGGTCTGCACGATGTTGACGTCGCCCTCGCGCTCAAGTCGCTCTTGGATAATCTTCATATGCAGCAAGCCGAGGAACCCGCAGCGAAATCCAATCCCCAGCGCGTCGGACGATGTGGTCTCGTAAGTAAATGAACTGTCATTGAGCCAGAGTTTTTCAAACGCGTCGCGCAGGTCGGGTGTTTCGGTGCCCGGTCCGGGGAAGAAATCGCAGAAGACCATTTGTTGCGGGGCTTGGTAGCCGGGCAGGGGTCTGGTTGTTGGATCATGCGCGAGGGTGATGGTGTCGCCGATGTTGACGTCGGCGATGGTCTTGATGCTGGCGAGCACGTAACCCACATCGCCGGCTGACAGCGAATCGACGGCTCCGGGCTTGGGCGTGAACTTACCGACTTCGGTGATGATGCGTTCCGAGCCGGCGGCTACGAAGCGCATCTTGTCGCCGCGTTTCATGGTTCCGCCGAAGAGTCGCACGTGCGTGATGACGCCGCGGTGGACGTCGTTCTTGGCGTCATACACGAGGGCGCGGAGTTTGGTTTCCGGGTCGGGTGCGGGGGCTGGCACGCGCTGAATGATCGCCGCGAAAAGTTCGTTGAGGCCCTGGCCGGTTTTTGCTGAGGTGAAGATGGCTTCGTCGGCTGGTATGCCGAGGACATGCTCGAGTTCCAGGGCGCAGTCTTCCGGGTGCGCACCGGGCAGGTCGATCTTGTTGATGACGGGGATGATTTCAGCGGCGGCTTCCACGGCGAGGTAGGCGTTGGCGACGGTTTGTGCCTGGACGCCCTGAGCCGCATCGACGAGCAGGAGCACGCCTTCGCACGCGGTGAGGGCGCGCGACACTTCGTAGTGAAAGTCGACGTGTCCGGGGGTGTCGAGGAGGTTGAGCAGATATTCCTCGCCCTCGAAGGTGTATTTCATCGAGCAGCGGTTGGCTTTGATGGTGATGCCCATCTCGCGCTCGAGGTCCATGTCGTCGAGCATCTGGGCTTTGAGCTCGCGTTGGCTGACGGCTCCCGTGTGCTCCATGAGTCGATCGGCTAGCGTACTCTTGCCGTGGTCGATGTGGGCGACGATGGCGAAATTTCGAATGTGCTTCAGGTCTGGCATGTTGTCGTCACCGCGGCTTTCACGTCTGCGTTAAGTTGAGTCCGATCGATTCACAAGGCGACCAAGTCGCGCAAATGCTTGTTTAATAATACCTAACCGAGTGGGGCGCGACGGGTGCACTGCAAACGGCGCAGTTGCGCGAACTTTGGAACTTCCGCCCCGCGGGCAATGTCGGCTTATGTGCCCACCTCCGCACAGCCCCGCATTATATTTTGATCGTACCAACTCACCAGCATCCGGCGAGGGGTGTGAATCGACGATTTCGGTGTCCTAAAGGCTTGTTGATATTTCCTCATTTTGCGTGTGCCATGTGGACGATACGACGCAGGGAGCGTATTGGGACGTGCGAATTGCCCGAATCCGATTCGCAACATCCCGCGTATAACCTGGGTGTTTGGCGTAACTGAGACCGGATTGGCTGACGACGCAATTTCTCAAAAAAGGGAGAGATCGCACCTCTCGCAAGAATCTTTCACAGCGTAATTAAATCTTTCGGTGTACAATTTCAAAGACATAACATTATGTTTTAAAATAACTTATGACGCAATCGGGTGGTTTGGCGGGCTGATGGACGGCAAATCGCATCTTGACAAAGGACACAACTTTCCGGTTTCCTGTTCGCCCCTATGAGCAAAGCACTCGTTATCGTCGAATCACCCGCGAAGGCCAAGACCATCTCCAAGTATCTTGGAAGCGGGTTTGAGGTGGAATCATCCATCGGACACATTCGCGACCTTCCCTCCAATGCCGCAGAAATACCCGAAGCCTATAAGAAGGAATCGTGGTCGCGTCTCGGTGTCAACGTGGAGAGCGATTTCGAACCGCTCTACATCGTGCCCAAGAGCAAGAAGGCCCAGGTCACCAAGCTTCGCAAGCTGCTCAAAGGCGTCGACGAATTGTACCTCGCGACGGACGAAGACCGCGAGGGTGAGGCGATCGCCTGGCATTTGCAGGAGGTCCTTGATCCGAAGGTTCCCGTCAAGCGCATGGTGTTTGACGAGATCACCAAGACTGCGATCGTCAAAGCCGTCGATCAGACGCGCGACATCGATCGTCAGCTGGTCAGTGCCCAGGAATCTCGGCGTATTCTCGATCGGTTGTTTGGTTACGAAGTGTCGCCGGTGCTTTGGCGCAAGGTGAAACCGAGACTGTCCGCGGGCAGGGTGCAGTCGGTTTCGACGCGTTTGATTGTCAATCGCGAACGGGCGCGGATGGCGTTCGTCAGCGCCGGGTATTGGGACATTGACGCGAAGCTCAACGCACATCAGTCGACGCTTTCGGCGCGGATGGTGGAGTTGGGCGGTAAGCGACTCGCGATCGGTAAGGACTTCGAGGAGACCACCGGTCAGCTCAAGAAAGCCGACAGCGTTCGGTTGCTCGACGAGAAACTGGCGACCGCGCTGGCTGACCGACTTCGCACGAGCGAATTCAAAGTCAGCGACGTCAAAGAAAAGCCATTTACGAACAAGCCTTATCCGCCGTTCATCACGTCATCGCTGCAGCAGGAGGCGGCGCGCAAGCTTCGGTTTGGTGCGCAGCGGACCATGCGTCTGGCGCAGAGTCTGTATGAGAACGGTTACATCAGTTACATGCGAACCGACTCGACGCATCTTTCCGAGCAAGCGCTGAATGCGTCGCGCCAGCAGATCGGTGAGATGTACGGAGCCGACTATCTTCCGGAAGCTCCGCGGACGTATAAGCGCAAGAGCAAAAACGCACAGGAAGCGCACGAAGCGATTCGCCCGACCGGTGATTCATTTCGCACGCCGAAGGAGTTGGAAGGCGAACTCGATACCGATGCCTTGCGGCTTTATGAATTGATCTGGATGCGCACGATCGCGTCGCAGATGAAGGATGCGAAGGGTGTGCGGACCAGCGTGCAGATTGTGGCGGACGCCGGCAATGATGGCCAGGCGATGTTCACGACATCGGGCAAGGTGATTCAATTCCCCGGATTTCTAAGGGCATACGTTGAAGGGTCGGATGATCCGGACGCCAAGCTGGAGGATCAGGAGTCGATCCTTCCGCCGCTGAAAGTTGGCGAGGCCTTGGGGGTTGAAGAGATCACGCCTTCGGGTCACACGACTCAGCCGCCGGCTCGGTTTACGGAAGCGTCGCTGGTGAAGGAGTTGGAAGAGCGCGGGATTGGTCGGCCTTCGACTTACGCGAGCATCATTCAGACGATTCAGGATCGCGGGTACGTGTGGAAGAAGGGCACGGCGCTGGTCCCGACGTTTACGGCGTTTGCGGTGGTGAACCTTTTGGAGACGCATCTTCCGGAGTTGGTGGACTACGAGTTCACCGCGAAGATGGAAGATGGTCTCGATGCCATTGCCAGCGGGGAGCGCGATGCCGGACCCTGGCTCCACGACTTTTACTTTGGCGATCCGAAGTCCAAGAAGAACGGCGACCATGTTGCCGACATCGGTTTGAAGCAACTCATCGGATCGGGATGGGAAGAGATCGACGCCCGTTCGATTTGTTCGATTCATCTCGGGACGAATGCGGATGGCGCGGAGGTTTATGCGCGCGTCGGGCGTTATGGTCCGTATGTGCAAGCTGGCGATGAAGATTTGCGGGCGACGGTGCCCGATGATATCGCTCCTGATGAGTTGACCCTTGAGCGAGCGCTCGGGTTACTCGACCAAGCCGCGATGGGCGATCGCGTTCTTGGGCATCACCCGGAAACGAATCAGCCGATCTACATCAAGACCGGTCGATTTGGGCCTTATGTGCAGCTTGGCGATCCGGAATTGACGCCGAAGGGGAATATCAAGAAGGGTTCCAAACCCAAGATGGCCAGCCTTTGGCCCAACATGTCGATCGAGACCGTGACGCTTGAAGAAGCGACGATGTTGCTGTCGTATCCGCGCGAGTTGGGGGCGCATCCGGAAACGGGTGACGTGATCACGGCGCAGGATGGAAAGTTCGGTCCTTATCTTCGCATGGGGACCGACAGCCGAAGCCTCGAAAACCATGAGAAGCTTGCGAGCGTGACCTTGGCTGAAGCGATTGAAATCTTCAAGCAGCCGAAGGGGCGTCGGGCGCGGGGTTCGTCGATCATCGCGGAGCTTGGCAAGCATCCTGATAGCGAAGCGGATGTGAAGGTGAAGAATGGCCGCTTCGGTCCTTACGTGACGGATGGTGAAGTGAATGCAACCATTCCGAAGGGGCGCGATCCGGCATCGATTTCGCTTGCAGAAGGTTTGGAGTTGATCGCGGCGCGTGAGCAGAAGTTGCGCGATCAGGGTAAGGACCCTCGAGCGAAGAAGGTCGCTAAGAAAAAGACCGTTAAGAAGAAGACAGCCAAGAAGGCGGCTTCGAAGAAGAAGACGGTTAAGAAGAAGACTACCAAGAAAAAGACGGCTAAGAAGGGCGCGGCGTCTAGCGTTTAGATCGCCTTTAGTCCAGCCGTAGCGGTGCAGAACCGTCGTCACTCCCGTGCAGGCGGGAGTCCAGGGGGAGAGCAAGGTCAGATTTGCTGAGCATTGCCCCTGTATCGCGTTTGGCGTGCGAGCAAAACGCTGCGCTTGGATTAGAATCGCTATAGTTTGGTGTTGTGCGCTGTTTGAGTTTGTTTGCTGGTTGATGTGCTGTTGGTTCACTTCAGTCCCCCACCCTGGAAGGGCGGGGCACCATTTCGTCATTCCTGCGCACGCGGGAATCCAGAATTACATGATATGACTTGGCTGTTCTTGGTGCTGCGTTGGATAGCGGTGGCGATTTCTTGGTTGGTTGGGTTTGTTTGGCGGTTATGTTTTCTTCTGGATTCCCGCCTTCGCGGGAATGACGGCACCGCTCCGTTGCAGCTTACTACCTCTCTAGTGTCGGGTTTCGACGTTGATCTTCCAGGCTTTGTTCATGCTGGTTAGCGTGCGCGCCAGGCTGCTTGCGGCTAGTGGTGTGGTGGCTAGCGTGGATACTTTCAGATCATCCTGATGGATATCGATGTTGGCGAGTGATGGTGTGGCTTCGATTTCGAGCGAGCCCTGTTGGTCGAGGCGGTATTCGCGAAGGGCTGCGTACTTTTTGTAGACGAGTCGTTTGTCGGTGAGGACGACGCCGGCGGCTCCTCGATCCGACTGGGTGAAGTCGCGATCGGCGTAGTATCCGAGGAAATTCTCGCCGCTTTTCGGTTTGAACCATTGGCCCAGTTTGATGCGCACGCCGACGGCGAGTGACTTCCATTGGTTGTCGCGACGTTGCCGGCTTGCGACGAGCAGTTTCTTATAGCCAGCCGTATTCCTCCCGCCGTTGTTGCGATAGAAGTCGAGGGCGATGGACGGGTGGGCGATGATCAGTTCGCAGAGTTCGCTCACGCCATCGGTGTGCACGCGGCCCCTGATCGCGCCGATGACGCTGCAGTGCGGGCAGATGCAATAGGGGAACGGTTCTTTGAATGGCGCGGGCATGGTTTCAATCGAATCGAGTGACTGGAACCAGTTGAGTTCGTGCTCGGCCATCAGCTGTTCAAGTTTGCGATGGGTGCGCGTTTCGGTTTCGTTGATCATCGCGGCATCGCGCCCCGGGACTTTTTCGGGCCAGATGATCAAATGGACTTCGAGATTTTCGCGGCCCAGGCATTGAGCGCATTTGTGCGGGAATGAGCAGCGCAGATCGCGGTCGCGCAGGTCATTGGGGTTGAACGTAAAGTGGGCGCCGTGTTCGTCGAGCCCGGTGAAATCGACGCGGGGGGCGTTCGGTGGTGCGGGGTGAACCCATCGATTGCGGACCGGGACCTGGGTGGCTTCGCTAAACGTCTGGCCGAAAAGTCCGGTGCCACCGAGGACACTGTTGCTTGAGGGATCGTCTTCGGTCACCCATCCGAAAATGGTTTCATCGTCGATCGGTGGTTCTTCGAGAATCTTGAACGCTTGTCCGCAGTTCTTGCAGCGTGCGCGCAGACCGATGTTGGCGCGGGGGACTCGATACTTCTGCGAGCACGAGGGGCACACTGCAACGATGGCATCACTCATGGGATTCGATGCCCTGCGACTGGGTTTTCAAAAGAACCGGCGACAGAAGTGAAGTGCCGGTTGACTCACACACGACAACACATGAATACGATCAATGTGGCTGCCACACACCCTGTTGATTTTACTGTTCGGGTTTTACGCAGTCAACGCAGAAGTGATTACCGCGTGTTGAATGCAGGGCGTTTATCGCCTGAAAAAGGGGGGAAATGTCGCGGCCCGTGGCGAAGGTAGCCGGGCGGCGGATCTGGTGATTGTGACTTGCGGATCGGGCGGCTTACGTGATTATCGGGCGCTTGATCGGATTCGAAATGAACCTACAATCGAAACGCAAATGATAATCACCATTGATGGACCGGCTGGCTCCGGCAAATCGACTGCTGCCCGCAAACTGGCAGCCCACCTTGAGATTCCATATCTGGATACGGGGGCGATGTATCGCGCCCTTGCGCATCTTGCGCTGGAAGAGGGCGTGTCGATCGACGATCACGACGCCCTGGTGCAATTGGCCGAGAGCGCCGACCTTTGGCTCGACTGCGGTCCGACGCACACGCGCGTCAAAGCCAACGGGCACGACATCAGCGAAGCGATTCGTTCGATGGCCGTCAGCCAGGTGACTTCGCCGATCGCGCGCATTCCTGAAATTCGCCAGATCCTCGTTGAGAAACAGCGGACAATCGGACAGCAGCTCGGTTCGTTCGTGACCGAAGGGCGCGATCAGGGCAGCGTGGTGTTCAAGGATTTAGCCGACGTGCGCTTCGTGGTTGACGCCGACTTGGAGAAGCGAGCGCAACGTCGCTATCAGGAATTGATCGCGGATGGCGAAGATGTTTCGCTCGATGAAGTCCGCGAAAACCTCAACACCCGCGACGCCAACGATTGCAAGCAATGGGCGCCCCTGCTCGAACCAGGTCAATCCATCAAGATCGACACCACCAACATGACGCTGTCGGAAGTGGTGGACTGCCTCGAAAGCCACGTCCGCGAAGCCGTTGGGGCGTAGGACGCAAGTCCGACGTGCATTCGCGAGCGGTGTTGATCTCGGCTACGCAACGGGGGTTTGCCTATGGGCGCAGGTCGCGGTCAAGAGAAGGGCTCCTGGTTGCCGCAATTTATCCAGCGCCGGCGCATTCTACTGGCGATTGGAATCAGCATTCTCATCCCGATCATTCGCTTTGCATACACTTCGATGCTGGGGCAGGGGGCGCAAACGCCGGCTTCAGTCGCGCTGAGGACATCTTATGTCCAGTGTGCGATTCACCTTATGGTGCTCGCTGGGTTATGTTGGCCCTGGATAATCCATGCCGTCGCTTTCAGGGTGTCGTTGGCGGGTGTGACCACCGTTTTGTTTGTGGGATCGGTCAATGCGGTTGTTCAAAACAGAGGGTTCACGAGGCTGGTTCCCTACTTGTTTCCGGTCGGTGTTGTGTGCGCTTTTATCGCCTTTCTTGCAGTGTCAATGTGTGTCACTTCTGGCGCTGTTTTCATGCGCAATCGATATTGGCCGATCTACCCGGAAGGGGCCTGCAAAGGATGTGGTTATGACTTGACGGGAAACGTGAGTGGCGTCTGTCCAGAGTGCGGAGTCTCCTTGCTTGCGACCGGTGACGTCGGTCGAAGCGAACAGGTTGATCTGGATTGACGCATGGGGATCGGCGCACCGTGGCATGTTGAGCGCTTTGCACTGGCAGGCAAGCTGCCAG
>DDIR01000059.1:89760-90095 GCA_002338715.1 Phycisphaerales bacterium UBA1845
CTGGCAGGCAAGCTGCCAGTGGCTCACGGATTTCCACTTCACCGTCGTGCGCTCGCCTATAACTTCGGGCCGGCGTCGCGGACTTGTTGGCTTACGCCGTCTTCGAATTTCTTGAAGTTCTGGATGAAGAGGCTCGCGAGTTTCTTGGCTGTGTTGTCGAAGGCTTCCTTGTCGCTCCAGGTGTTGCGAGGGATGAGCACTTCTTTCGGAACGTCGGGGCAATCGGTGACGACTTCAAATCCGAAGACCGGGTCGAGTGTTGTTGGGACGTTCTTTAATGCGCCGCTGTGGATGCCGTCGATGATCGAACGGGTGTATCCGAGCTTCATGCGCTT
>DDIR01000045.1:0-23880 GCA_002338715.1 Phycisphaerales bacterium UBA1845
CCGCCGCCGATGCGCCCGAACAGGTTGACGCGGTCGAACCCAAGAAAGCAATCGGACGCAAGGGGCCGGCTGAACAAAGCGAAGGTGTCGGACGAAACGAAGCGGAGGGTCACGATGAGACGGAGGATCACATCGTCGCCGGCGTCGAGATCCGCGGCTCGATGACACTGCGGGCAGTCGCGACCGCAACCGGCGTGGACGTGGAGGCCATCAAGGAGCGGTTCGGAATCCCCAGCCGCGTGTCGTCCGATGAGCAATTGGGCCGGCTGAAACGCGCGTATGGTTTTGAGTTGTCCGAACTGCGCAGCTTTCTGTCGAGTCAGTTGAAATCTCCGAGCCCCGCACCGTCAAGTGCGGAAGGCATGCCGTAGAAGGAAGGACGAAAGTCTGTGAAGCAGTGGAAGATATTTGTTGTCTTCGTCGCGATTTTTCTGATCGCATACTTTCTACCCCTTTCAAATTCGAAAGTGACGGGCGCCATCCTCGAAGCGTTCAAAATGCTTCAGTGGTACGCCCGCAACCACACGCTCGCATGCGTCGTACCGGCGTTGTTCATTGCCGGCGCGATCATCACGTTCTTGTCGAAGGAAGCCGTGCTTCGACATCTCGGTCCGAGAGCGAACAAGGTCGAGGCTTACTCTGTAGCGTCGGTGTCGGGGACGGTGTTGGCCGTCTGCTCTTGCAGCGTGCTGCCGATGTTCGCAGGCATCTATCGCGTGGGGGCGGGGCTTGGTCCGGCGTCTGCATTTCTCTATTCCGGTCCGGCGATCAACATCCTTGCACTTTTTCTGACGGCTCGCGTGCTCGGTTTTCAAATCGGCATTGCGCGGGCGGTGGGCGCGATCGTGTTCGGCGTCGTCATCGGGCTGCTGATGGCCATCATCTTTCGCAAGGATGAGCAGGTCCGCGCGGAAAACGCGATGACGGAAGCCGTACCGCAGAAGCCGCGGCGCTCCCTTGGGCAAACGGTTCTCTATTTCGCGTGCATGATGGCGTTTCTCGTGTTCAGCGATTGGTACAACCCGGGCAACGTCACCGTGGAGACCGTTGACGGGACGGTCATGCGGGCCGTCCTCATGCAGGAGACGCGCGACACGGTGGTCGTGCAAGTGGAAAAACCGGTGGACGGTCACGCCGTCGGCGACAAGCTCACACTGGCCAAGTCCGACATCGTTTCGCTGGAGGATACCGGCGGATGGGTGATGACCATTTTCCACGCCAAGTGGTACCTCGCCGGCGCGATGGGGTTGGCCGTCCTGCTGATGGTGTGGCGCTGGTTCGACCGCGACGAAGTCGGCGAATGGATGCACAACACCTGGGAGTTTGCGAAGTTGCTGGTGCCGCTTTTGTTCGGCGGCGTGTTCGTGGTTGGATTTCTCGGGGCGCTGCTGCCGGATGAACAGGTTGCGGGGTTGGTGGGCGACAACTCGCTGCAATCGAACGCGGTAGCCTCTGTGGTTGGCTGTCTGTTCTATTTTGCGACGCTGACGGAGATACCGATTCTGCAGGCACTGATGGAACACGGAATGCACGAGGGGCCGGCGCTCGCGCTGCTGCTTGCCGGTCCGGCGTTGTCATTACCCAGCCTGCTCGTGATTCGTACCGTGGTCGGGAATACCAAGACGATCGTGTTTACCTTGCTGGTGATCGTGATGGCTACGGCCGCCGGCATGGTTTACGGCGCGTTCGTTTGAATCGTTTAGGAGCGTAGGAATGAAGGTCGAAATACTCGGAACCGGGTGTGCCAAATGCCAGGCGCTGGACGCCAACGCCAAAGCCGCGGCGGCGAAACTGGGCATCGATTGCGAATTCTCGAAAGTCACCAGCCTCGCCGAAATCGCCGGTCGCGGTGTGATGATGACGCCGGCATTGTCGATCGATGGTCAGGTCATGGTGGCCGGCAAGGTGCCAAGCGAAGATGAAATTGCGGCGCTGCTGAGCGGACGTTAGTTGGCGTGCCAAGGTGCCGGCTGGGCGCTTTGGATGAACGCTGGCATCCTGTCTTTCGAATTCCGTAGGAAACACAGGCTGTCTATCCACCAACGCGCCATCGTCGGGTCAGCTTGTGGCTCCCTGATCGCACGAAACCAGTCGTTCCGACAGGCTGCGGAGTTGATCGCGATAGGTGTTTAGATCGGCGCGGTAGTCGTGCGTGTTGGTGTGTCGGATTTCCGCGCTTAGATCGGTCACTTCCCGATCGATCAGCTTGACCAGCAATTCGCGTTCATGATCATTGACTTGCAGGTTCATATGTCACCTCCAACGTGATTCTATGCGCCGTGCCGGGTGTGCTTCAAATTGTTAAAAGAAAAAGCCGATTACGCGCGTGTTTGGGCGTACGATTGCAGGTGGCGTCGCGACGTGTTCACGTCGTTTGGAATTGACTTGATCGAGTCAAATCACTGTGGAGCGTGCATCCGGCTGACTCGGGTCCGGCTTCGCTTCGTCGCGGTCTAGTTACGATTGTGTGACGCCAGTTGCGGCGTGGAGCCTATTGATAGAGGCTCCATTCTTCAAAGGCGTTGAGGTGCAGGTTGGGTTTTTGAACGGCGACCAACCGCAGGATTTGTGGCAGCCCCAAGATGATGCGGTCGCCTTTGCTTTCGGGTTCATCTTCGCTTGATGATTTGGAAGATTCTCTGTTGGTTTCCTTGCGCTTCTCAAACGTCGTCTGTTTCATCTTGGCGTTCTCAATCCTGAGTGTTTCGTTGTGTCGCCCAAAAACCGTCGACGCTCCTCCCCCCTACAGCATACGATATCCAAATCGTTTTGGTTCACATATCTGAGAATCTATCGGCCTCTAATTCGTGAGTGGGGTGTAAAAAATACGACGGATGGCACGGCTGAGTCTATCCCTGCGAGTGCAAACGCGCGCGCAGTGTGTTGTCACCGGTTTCGAGATCGGTATGTGGAAGTCCCGTGGTTTCATGGCTGTTGCCAACGATTGGGAGTAGTGCGCAACGCAGCACTTGTTGTTATCGACCATAAAGGGCACGTCATCGATTTATTTTCATTCGCACTTTCTGTCTGCAATGCCTCAACAGTGCGCGTTCAGTAGTACTGACGCACGAAGGGGCGTGTGCTTTCCCACATGGCCAAGCGGTATTCAAAAGGGCCAACACGGCCTGCGTGCACCAAGAGCGCTTTCAGAAGATTGTGATCAGACTGGCAATCTCATCCAACCCGCCGGTTTGGCACGCAACGTGCACCCGTTTTCGGGGGACGGGCGCTTCGATTCGTTCGTGAAAAGGGCGCGTACATTTTCGTTGAATCGAGGCGCGGTCAGGCATCCCAATCCATGAACGGTGAGATCCACAGAAACGAGAAGACACCCAAATGAACAGAATCCTCGACGCCAAATGGCTCGCTTCGGACGTGAAGTGGTTTCATTTGCAGGCACCGCTGGTTGCCCGTCATCGTCAGCCGGGCCAATTCGTCATTGTCAGGGTCCAGGAGACCGGCGAGCGCATACCGCTTACTGTCGCGGACTCAAATGCGGAAAGCGGAACCATCGACCTGATCGTCAAGGTGGTTGGTAAGACCACGACCTTGCTTTGTACGAAGGAAGCGGGCGATACGATCGCAGATATCGCCGGACCTCTGGGGCGCCCAACTGAGATCTGCAGCGACGCCCGCGTGATCGTCATCGGCGGGGGCGTGGGAACGGCTGTCATCTACCCGCTGGCCCGCGCTCTGCGCGACGCCCGTTGCCACGTGACGGCTATCATTGGCGGTCGAAACCGTGAACTGATCGTGCTGGAGTCCGAGTTGGCGGAGGTTGCCGATGAAGTCCAGCCATGTACGGATGACGGCAGCTATGGCTTCCGCGGAACCGTCGCCGACCGACTTCGGGAATTGATCGACCGAGCAAACACGCCCTTCGACATGATTTATGCGGCTGGTCCGGTTCCGATGATGCGGGCGGTCGCCGAATTGACGCGGGAAGCGGGGATCAAGACGGTGGTCTCGCTCAATCCCATTATGGTTGACGGGACGGGAATGTGCGGCGGGTGCCGGGTCAACGTCGGTGGAGAGGTTCGCTACGCCTGTGTGGACGGACCGGAGTTTGACGCACACGACGTCGACTACGAGTCGTTGTCGAATCGCCTGACCGCTTATCGAACGCAGGAACAAGTCGCCACCGAATCACTTCAACATCGGTGCAGAGCTGAATCAACCCTTGAGAATATGGATCAAGCGAAATGCCACTGACGCCCAAAGAGCGAATGAAAATCGTCCGTCAGCAGATGCCCGAACAAGACGCGCAGCAGCGAGCCACCAACTTTGGCGAGGTAAACTCGGGTTTTACGATCGAGTTGGCGCGGCTCGAAGCCGAGCGATGCTTGCGCTGCCGCGATGCCAAGTGTATCTCCGGATGTCCCGTGGGGATCGACATTCCCAAATTCATCGAACACATTGCAGACGGGGACTTGCACTCTGCAGCGGACGTGCTGCTGCGCGATAACGCGCTTCCAGGGATTACCGGTCGGGTGTGTCCGCAAGAAGAACAATGTGAGCAACAATGCGTGCGCAGCAAAGGAGCTGGGTGCTCGGTTGCGGTTGGGCATCTGGAGCGATTCGTCGCCGATTGGGCCCGCGATAATGTCGCCGCGGCGTCGCCGTCGAACGTGAAACATACGGGATTCCGCGTCGCGGTTGTTGGATCTGGACCAGCCGGATTGACGGCGGCTGGCGAACTTGCCCGGCGCGGCCACGCGGTGACGATCTTTGAGGCGTTGCACGCGGTGGGTGGCGTGTTGCGTTATGGCATTCCCAATTTTCGACTGCCCAATGAAATCATCGAGTCAGAGGTGGCCCGCCTGGTCGCCTTGGGCGTCGTCATTAAAACGAATGTGATCGTGGGGACCACGATGACCGTCGATGAATTGATGACCACCGAGGGATATGACGCAGTCTTCATTGCGAACGGGGCTGGCCTACCCGTATTCATGAACATTCCGGGCGAAGATCTAAACGGTGTGTATTCGGCGAACGAATTCCTCACCCGCGTGAACCTGATGGAGGCCTATCGGTTCCCCGATGCGGATACGCCTGTCGTCGAAGCTGACCGGGCTGTGGTCATCGGTGGAGGAAATACCGCCATGGACTCCATCCGAACGGCCCGTCGTCTCGGCGCCAAGGAGGCCACGTTGGTGTACCGGCGCGGACGTACTGAAATGCCTGCCCGCCAGGAAGAGATTCACCATGCGGAGCAGGAAGGCATCGAGTTTCGATTGCTATGCAGTCCAGTTCGAATTCTTGGAACGGAATCCGGATGGGTTCGCGGGGTGGAGTGCGTCGAGATGGAGCTTGGCGATGCGGACGCGTCCGGACGGCGCCGGCCCGTTCCCATCCCCGAATCCGAATTCACCATCGATTGCGACATGGTCATCGAAGCCATCGGTACGCGGGCCAACCCGCTATTGACCTCGACGACCCCGGACATCAATGTCAATCGGTGGGGCAACATTGAAGTTGATGAGGATGGCATGACCAGTCGGCTGGGTGTTTTCGCGGGCGGAGACATCACCCGCGGTGCGGCGACGGTGATTCTCGCCATGGGAGACGGTAAACGTGCGGCTGCCGCCATCGACCGGTACCTGCTTCGAAATCCCGCGCACAGTGAAGCGATTTTACCAGCGCGGTAACAACAACTCATCTGGCACAGCGCATGTTAGTTGAAGAACCGATGGACGTTCATCGGAACTTGTGCGGACTGAGCGATCGAGCCAACCCTCAATCCGTTTGCGTCCTCGCTCAGGCGAATTGACATGAACGAGTCAAACATTGAGTCATCTGACTCATCGGCCGCAATTCGGTACAGCGCTTTGAGTGCGACTTGCCATCCGGATTGCGTGGCGTGTCGGGACACCGAGGTCGGTGGCTTGGGGCTTCGTTTCAATTTGCGCGATGATGGTACGGTTGTCACCCGGTTTTTCTGCGAGGAAAAGTATCAGGGGTATCCTGATCGCATGCACGGTGGAATCATCGCGACGTTATTGGACGCAGCGATGACGCACTGTTTGTTCGCCCACAACAAGCGGGGGGTGACCGCCAAACTCGCGATCCGATACAATCGCCCGGTGCTCATCGGCGCTGATGCGACCATATCAGCCGAAGTCGCATCCGACCGAGGCATGCTGGTTGAATTGAATTCGGAAATTCACCAGTCCGGTCAGCTATGTGCCTCATCAAAAGCGACCTTCTTCATCCAGACACCCTAGCGCATCGACCGCCGAACGGTATGACAATAGGAGGAGATCGCTGCCTCCTGCACGCAGGTGCCCTCAAAAGAGTCGAAACGAAAACGGTGGATGGTGCCACCCTCTGCGTGATTTCGCCCATGGGCGGTGCCAGAAGCAAGTCGCAGTCATGGATTGGCGCGATGAGGCACGGTTGACTCGTCTTAATCTCACTTAAACGACCCCAGTGCATGATGCGTGGAAAGCCAATTTAGGCGTCGTTTGGCATGCGGTTTGCAACGTGTCCTTGGTCCAGCGGTCTTCGGTGTGCCAGCGCCGATCCTGAGGCTGATCCGAGAACCTGGCGAACGTGGAAGGCAACAACATGCTTGCTCCTGACTCGTTGGTCGTGCATGCCGGAATTGGGGAAAACGAGTACTTGGCCGTCGTTCCACCGATTTACCAAACGTCGACATTTGCGTTCGATTGCGCCGAGCAGGGGGCTGATCTGTTTGCCGGTAAGCGCGACGGTTACATCTATTCGCGCATGGGCAATCCAACCGTGCGCGCTCTGGAAGATGCCGTCGCGGCGCTTGAGGGCGGACACGCGGGACTTGCCTGCGGAAGTGGAATGGCGGCAGTGCACACGGCGCTGGCGACGCTCCTAAGCGCCGGTGACCACGTCATCTGCTCGGAGTCCGTCTACGGACCGACCTGCACCCTGCTCGAAACGGTTCTGTCGCGATTTGGGATCGAGTCAACGATTGTCGATTCGTCCGACCTCAATGCGGTTCAGGACGCATTTCGCCCGAACACGACGGTGGTCTACATCGAAACCCCGGGCAATCCGACCTTGGCGATTTGCGATCTCGAACCGCTCTGCAAGATGGCCCACGAACGCGGTGCGAAGGTGATCGTCGACAACACATTCATGACCCCGATTCTCCAGCAGCCGTTTCGCTGGGGCGCCGATGTCGTCGTCCACAGCCTGACCAAATTCCTTAACGGTCACGCCGATGTGGTTGGCGGAATGGTGGTGGTCAAGGATGAAGATCAATATTCGTTGTTCCGCAAGTCGCTCAATCACCTGGGCGGTGTGCTTGGGCCTTTTGATTCCTTCCTTGTTCATCGCGGCATCAAGACGCTGTCACTTCGGATGCAGCGCCATTGCGAAAGCGCTTTGAAAGTGGCGACCTATCTGGAGCAGCACCCGTCCGTTGAGTGGGTTCGCTATCCCGGGCTTGAAAGTCATCCGCAGCATGAAGTAGCCGAACGGCAGATGGCTGGCGGCGGTGGGGTGATCAGCTTTGAGCTTGCGGGTGGAATCGAAGCCGGGCGGGCGATGATGAACGCGGTTCGACTTTGCGGTTTGGCGGTCAGCCTCGGCGGTGTGGAGTCGCTCATTCAGCACCCAGCCAGCATGACCCACGCGATCATGGGGGCTGAAGCCCGCCACCGGGCGCACATCACCGACGGTCTGGTGCGCGTATCGGTCGGTATCGAAAACCCCAATGACATCATCCACGATCTGGACCAGGCCATTGCCCAGTCGAATTCCATGTCCAACACTGCAAATGCAGGAGAAATTCACGCTTAACGTTGGTGCTCCATGAAAAACTTGATTAGCGATTCACTCGCCGGGGATCGAGTCATCAACACCCGCAAGTCGGGTATTTGGCTCCTCCATAACCCTTCCACAAACCAGGGCTTGGCATTTGGCCGCGAGCAGCGCGACGAATTGCACGTTCGAGGCATGCTTCCCCACGCGGTCAGCACGATCGACGATCAAGTCAAACTGGTCCTCGCGCAACTGCGGGCGAAAAATTCCAACCTCGAAAAGTACATTCACCTCGCCAGCCTCCAGGATCGCAACGAAGTCCTGTTCTACCGCGTGCTGGTGGAAAACCTTTCCGAATTGATGCCCATCGTCTACACGCCGACGGTCGGTGAAGCCTGCCAGAAGTTCTCGCACATCGTGCGCTCGCCGCGTGGTATCTGGTTGACGCCCGATGATGTTGACGACATGCCATCCGTCCTGCGCAACGCCCCATTTCAAGATATTCGCCTCATTGTTGTGACGGACAACGAGCGCATCTTGGGCTTGGGCGATCAGGGTTGCGGCGGCATGGGCATTCCGGTGGGTAAGCTCGCGCTCTATACGGGAGGGGCGGGGATTCACCCGTCCAAATGCCTGCCGATCAGTCTCGACGTGGGCACGAACAACCCCAACCTGTTGGACGATCCGCTCTATCTGGGCTATCCGCATCGACGTTTACAGGGGCGCGACTATGACGATTTCATTGAATCGTTCGTGCATGCGGTGAAAGAGGTTTTCCCGCGTGCGATCATTCAGTGGGAAGACTTCCAGCGCGACCGTGCGTTTGCACTGCTCGAAGCGTATCGCATGCGAACGCCTTGCTTTAACGATGACATTCAAGGGACGGCTGCGGTGACGGCCGCAGGCGTGCTCGCGGCGCTGCGCAAGACCGGTCAAACGATGGCCGAACAGCGCATGTTGTTTATCGGTGCGGGTGAAGCGTGCACCGGTATTGTGCGGTTGTGCAGTTTGCTCATGAGGCAGGACGGCGCATCCGAAGACACGATCCGCCGATCGATGATGGCGTTTGACTCGCGCGGGTTGCTGCACGATGGACGCCAACGCCTCGACAAGTACAAAGCCGAGTTGGCCGTCTCAAAGAAGGTTCTCGATGAATTGAAGCTCGATGCGAGCAAGGAGCTTACACCGCTCGATGTCATTTCCGCATTCAAGCCAACGGTGCTGATCGGTGCGACGGCTCAACCCGGTTTGTTTACCGAAGAGATGCTTCGCGAAATGAGCAAGCACGTCGAGCAGCCGCTGATCATGCCGCTCAGCAACCCCAACAGCAAATCGGAATGTTCGCCATCAGAGGCCATCCGCTGGACCGAAGGGCGGGCGATTGTCGCAACGGGCAGCCCATTCCCCGATGTCGAGTACGAAGGAAAGCATCACATCATCGGGCAGGCCAACAACGTGTTCATTTTCCCGGGTCTGGGCCTTGGAGCGGCTGTCTCCGAAACAACGCAAATCACGGATGAGATGTTCGCGATCGCGGCGAGGACGTTGGCCAACATCGTCAAGCCCGAGCGGTTGGAATCCGGTGCGATCTATCCTTGCCAGAATGACTTGCGGGTCGTGAGTCAGAAGATTGCGTGCGAGGTGGTCAAGTACGCAGCCGCCAACAACCTGGGCCGCCACATTTCACCGGAAGACACCGAGGAAGCAGTCCGGCAGGCATCGTGGTATCCCAATTACGTGCCGGTGCATCGAAAGCTGTGACACTTGCCCCAAGGCGGTAACGTTGGCGGCGATTTTCTGCGAAGCGCCACGGCTTCGATTGCGCTTCGGAAATTGGACCGAGGTTTCTGGTAGTCCAGTGTCTACGCAGGACTTTCGGTTAACAGAATATGTGCAGCAATCGGTGTCGATTCTGAATATGGGCAAAGTGCCTGCGCCTCACGACAAACCATCGATGAATACGCCCCATGAACACGAACTCAACGAACTGATCAGTCGCGCGCAAGGTCGCGATGAGGATGCGCTGAACAAGTTGTTCGATGTATACTCACAGCGGTTGCTGGCGTCAGTGCGGTCTGAGTTGGGCGATCGGTTGCGACAGCGGCTTGAGTCGCAGGACGTTATGCAACAGGTATACGTCGACGCGCTGGACAACATTCAGAAGTTCGTGGATCGCGGCCAGGATAGCTTCTTCGCCTGGCTGCGGCGTATCGCGGTTAATCGAATCTGCGATGCCGATCGCAAGGCGTTTCAAACCGTCAAACGCGGCAAAGAAGTCCGGGCAGCCGACGTCGCTGGGGACGAATCCATGATGGGCCTGCTCGACGTTCTGACCGCCGACATCACCAGCCCCAGCCTGGCCGTCGATCGCCAGGATCGGATCCGACTGCTCACCAAAGCCCTAGACGAATTGGGTGATGATCAGCGAGAAGTGATCACTTTACGCTACCTAAATCAGTTGAATGTTACCGAGACAGCCGCGAAAATGGATCGCTCCGAGCGCGCTGTACGCAGTCTTTGCGTGCGTGCGTTGATCCGGCTTCGGGAGCTGCTCGGTGATGCCATCTGACCATGCCCAATCCGACCACACCCAAACCAACAGGGGTGATGCAGGGGATTCACTGCCACCCACGCAGGCGTTGATCGAAACAGTCCTCGACGAATACCTGGAAGAGTTGGCGGCTGGTCTCCATCCCGATCAAGAATCGTACATTCGCAAGAATCCTGAGTTGGCCGACGCGCTTCGCGGTGTGTTCAAGACGCTGGACTTTGTTGAGGCGACGAGCACGACGCTTCGCGCCGGACAGCTTGGGCATGGTTCGCGCCTCGGTGAGTTTCGAATCATTCGAGAAGTGGCGCGCGGGGGGATGGGTGTGGTGTACGAAGCTGTGCAGACGCCGCTCAATCGGCGGGTTGCGCTGAAGGTCTTGCCCGCCGCCGCGATTCTCTCTCCTACGGCGGCTGAACGATTTGCACGCGAGGCGGCGACGACCGGTCAGTTGCATCACACCAACATTGTACCGGTGTACGCGGTGGGTGAGGCGGACGGCGTACATTACTACGCGATGCAATTCATCGAAGGTCAATCGCTCGCGGGGCATCTCAAGACCATCAAGGAAAATCCGCAATCGCTCGATCGCAGCTACTACCGCCGCGTTGCGCGGTGGGGTATGCAAATCGCGGAAGCCCTCGCGCACGCCCATAGCCAAGGCATCGTTCATCGCGATATCAAACCGTCGAACCTTTTGCTCGATGAACGCGATGACGTGTGGATCAGCGACTTTGGACTCGCCCGCGTGGATTCAATGGCCAGTCTGACGTTGTCCGGTGACATCGTCGGAACCACGCGCTACATGTCGCCCGAGCAGGCGCGCGGTGAGGGGCGCGTGGACGGTCGCTCTGATATTTACTCGCTGGGCGTCACCCTCTATGAACTGCTTGCACTTGTTCCTGCGTTTGACGGTGCGTCTCGCGATGAGGTCTTAAGTCGGATCGCGTCAACTGATCCGCCGCGCTTGCGGAAGACCAATGCGGCGATTGCCCGCGACCTGGAGACCATCGTCGGAAAATGCATGGAGCGAGAGTTGGAGAGTCGCTACGCCAGTGGGGAACAAGTTGCCAACGACCTGCGCCGGTTTCTCGATGGGGCGCCCATCCGCGCTCGGCGCACGCCGTTGATCGTCTGCGCGGGGCGATACGTTCGAAAGCACCGTGTCCATGCAGCCGGCGTAGCACTTGCGCTCACACTGACTGTGGCGACGGTACTGCTCATACGCCAGGTGCGACGGGTCGAGGGTGACCGCCTGTTGGAGCAGGGGTATGCGGCAGTATTGTTTGACCGGGATTTCGAACGGGGCGAATCGTTGCTCGATGACGCCGAGTCGCGAGGAGTCGACGACGCAAGACTCTGGATTTATCGCAGCTTGATTCCGTTGCTCGACAACGAACCGAATCAAGCGATTCCATTTCTTGAGTCCGCGCTGAGACACGACCCGCAATCGGTGGAGGCGACGCTTGGGATGGGGCTTGCGTATGCAGCCAACGGTGATTTCTTCAACGCCCAGCGCAAACTCGCCGCAGTCGAACCTGACCAAATTAAGACGGCGTTGGGGTGGTACCTGCGAGGACTGGCGTTGAGCAAGACGACCCGCACCGAGGCGATCGATGCGTACAATCGCGCCATCGAAGTGCGGACGGACTTCACGCCTGCGATCGAGGCGCGGGCCCATTATCGCGGTATTCGTCTGCTCACCGAATCGGCGAGCGATCAGTTGGACCCGATGCTCGACGATCTGGATGCATTGGTCGTGTTTCGTCCGAACGATGCGATGGCATTCTGTGCGCGGGGAAGCGGTTGGTTGATCGCGGCTGCCCATGCCAAACGCACGCCGTCGCTGCATGAACGTGCGGATCAATGGCTGGCGAATTCCGCCGTTGATTACGACAAAGCGCTCGATCTCGCGCCGTCGAATTTGGCACTTGTGTTGGTTCGGCAGGGCGTTCATGCGCGTTATACCGGTGACTTTGACAGTGCCGCGACGGCATTCGAAAAGGCCATTGCCGCGGACGGGGCGGCGGGCCGAACCCCACATCCGTATCGGATTCATGAACTGGCGA
Organism: Phycisphaerales bacterium UBA1845; assembly: GCA_002338715.1. Lineage (GTDB taxonomy): Bacteria > Planctomycetota > Phycisphaerae > UBA1845 > UBA1845 > UBA1845. The sequence continues at coordinate 12,358 of DDIR01000045.1, forward strand.
CGGCACGCTACGCGCTGGGAGAATTCGACTCAGGTTTGCGACTGATCGAACCGGCTTGCAAGTCGTCGCCCGGGTATTGTCCGTTGGTATTGCAGCAGGCGTTGCTCCTTGCGGAAGTCGGGCGACTTTCCGAAGCGCGCTCGGTGGCAGCGGTTTCGATTGAGCGTCAAGCCGCCAACGCCAACGGTTTGTTTCTTTCCACGGTGATTGCCGAATTGTTGGGCGAGCGCGAGTCGGCCCGTCATGGCATTGAGCAGTTTGCCGAATCGGCGCGGCTGGAGAATGGGTCGGCCTCTAGCGATGCGCCGCCCGAATTGGCATTGGCGTTTCTGAATCGGGACATCGATGCGAGCACTCTACGTGCTTCGGTTGGTGATGCTCCAGGGCGGCGCTGCGAAGTGATGTTTCTAATCGCGATTCGGGCGTTGGCTGACGGGGATCGTTCGGCTGGCCGCGATGCGCTGTTCGAATGCGTCGATACCGGCGTATTTGTTTTCGCCGAATACCGATTCGCCCAGATGATGCTGGCCCGAATGGACGCTCAGCCGGACTGGCCTGCGTGGAATCACTGATTCTAGCCCAATCCCCGCCCTCAAGCCCGCCGCAACCCGGCGATTTTCAACGCGAATCGATTTTCTTCTGATTTTTTTACGCCATGCGAAGCGCGGTTGGTCTTTCCCCGCTTGAGTATTGGCGAGATATGGCGGAATGATGGAAACGCGGCTCGCCGAGGACAAGCGAACTCGAACACGAGGAGACATACGATGAACGCCCTTCGCAAATCTTTGATGATCACGCTGGTCACCGCGGGGTGCTGCCTGACCTTTTCGACCGGATGCGACTATGTGGACTACGTGATGCCCGGCGACTTCTTGACGCCCAACGTCGAGCCGATGGACTTCTCGCCGTACGGATACGATTACGACATGTACGACATCTTCACCGAGGACATTTGAGCAAGACTCTTGTAACCACCCGCCCCGGAAGATTTACCCACTTCCGGGGCATCTCCCCTTTTACGAATGACGCTGGCAGGAAGGAAGTGTGACATCATGTGGCATGATCGCGGATTCAAGTGGTGTATTGCGTTGGTGGCGATGACCCTTGCCGCTCAATTTGGTTGCAACGTGAACATTCCGGCGCTTGATTCACTGATCGACGGGCTCGATCTTGATTTCGATTCGCAAGATCCGTCCGGCGAAGATGAACCGGACTGGACAGACACGTTTCCAGACGATGGTCTCCCAGGCGATGATTTTCCAGACGACGGTTTTCCAGACGACGGTTTCCTGGACGATGACTTTTTCCCAGATGACGACTTCTCGGATGACGGCGCACAAGACGGCGGTTCGGAATCGACAACCGGCGCACAGGTTTTATTTGACGAACTTTGGCGCACATTCGACGAGAACTATTCCTACTTCGAATACAAAGGGATCGACTGGGATGACGTCCGCACGCGCTATCGTCCCCGGTTTGCATCAGACCTGTCCGACGATGAATTCGTCGATGGGCTCATCGAGATGCTGGGTGAGCTGTCGGACTTTCACGTGGAGATCATGCACCCGGACGGAACGTGGTATGGGACCGACATGCAGGAAGTCGAATTGAACTACACATCGACGCCGCGCAATCGCTACACGCTTGACGACAACGGATATCAAACCCTCGGCGACGGGGTTATCCATCATGCGTGGTTCCAGGAGTCTATCGCGTACATCCGCGTAGACACGTTCGGGACGGGCGCGTTCGACAACATCAGCGATGAGGACATCGAGAATCTGTTTGCCGCCTATGCCGATGCCGACGGGATCATCTTCGACGTGCGACCCAACAATGGCGGCAATGAAGACATCGCGATGAAGTTCGCATCGCACTTTACCGCCGACGAGGTGATCTACGGATACACCGAGACGCGCGACGGACCCGCCCACGATGACTTCGGTCCATTGAACGAGAAGTCGCTTGTGCCCACGCAGCAGAATCGCTTCGATGGTCCGGTGGCTTGTCTCATCGGTCAGCGCTGCCTGAGTTCGGCTGAATGGTTCACGCTGATGATGCGGGCGTGCCCGAATGTGACGCTGGTTGGCGACACGACGCGCGGCGGATCGGGCTTTCCGCGTGAGTTTGAATTGGCCAATGGCGTGCGATACACCGTGCCGCGCTGGATCGCCTACACCGACGACTTCGAGGGAATCGAAGACTTCGGGATTGAACCTGACTCTTGGATTCCTGCGGACGAGAGCTTTGACGAATCCCATGACTACGTGGTCGAGTTCGCCTTGACGTTGTTGTTGCCAGGCGAATAGGTCTGGTGAGTTCGCACGGGGCAAGTCCAATCAAAAAGGGCATGCAGCCCGGTTGAGCTGCATGCCCCGCGTGTATTTACGGATCGAATAACTTGCTACGGCACGAAGACTTTCGTCAATTCTGAGAAGTCACTCAGATCGATCAAATCGTCATCGTTGAAGTCAGCCGCCCAGCAACTGCAACTGGTGACCGTCGCGTCGGGACCGGCCAGGCAACCTTCGAATTCGTCGTAGTCATCGATGGTTGCGAATCCGTCGCCGTTGAAGTCACCCTTGGTCACGTATCCGAGGGTGATCGGGACCGTGCAAGTGTTGCCCGCACAGTCGGCGACCTCGACGCCACCCGTACCACCGCATTCACCGCCAGCAATGGCGACCGAGTAACGCACGATCTTGTCGCCGGCTGTAAACGGATCGACCGTCAGCGCCAGGTTTGACGACCCGCCCGTCAGCGTGATCGAGCAAATGCCCATATCATCTGGAGCGGAGTCTTCTGCGCGACCGTCGTAACGTTCGGGGAACGTCGCCGATTCGATCGTCACGGACCAACTGTCGAATGTTCCGCCCGAGTAGCTGGACGAATCGTCAGCGACCTGGAGCGAGTAGGTGCCGACAGCCGGTGAGCCATCGAGCGCGCCAAGCGCCGGTCCGCCTTCCGGCTGATATGAACCGGTGAACGGTCCTTCGGACGACGAGTTGGGAATCGGTGCGGCGGCTTCGTCATCGAGCGTGGTGTCGATGAAGTCGTTGGCCGTGCTTCCAATGTCTGAGAGCAACGGAATCACGACCGGGCTGGTCAGCGACATGTCGATGTCGGCATCGTTCGCGTGCGTGATGTTGAACGTGATGTTCACGTCGCTGACGATATCGAGATCCGTCACCGCAATGCTCGACGTAACGCCGGCAGCATTGTTGTTCGGGATTGTCTGCGGAAGGTCGGTGCTGACATACCGCTTGGTGTTTCCGACCGAGCCGGTGCAGACCGGATCGACGACGTCGATGTCCACGAGGACATGGCTGCGATTACCGCATGAGTCGGTCACGCGAACATAACCGCGGCCATTCTCTGCCGGGTTGATCAAGCCCACGACGAAATCAACACTGCCTGCACCGCTTGGTGGATCAGGCGTGACGGAAACGATTTGCAGGTTCGCGCCGTACGGTGCAATTTCGACCGATGCGATTCCGGTGTCGGTTCCGAGGTTGTCCGTCGCGCTGCCTTCAAACTTGTCGGCGGCTGGATTGACGCTGCCGGTAACGACCGGTTTATCCACGTCACCGGAGGCGGCGGCCAACGCAATCGGTACGTTGGTCACGTTGCCGGCAAGGTCGGTGATCTCAACGGTTCCGCTGCCGGGTGACATCGGGTCGGTGAGTTCGACGCGATAGTCAACGACATCGTCGCCAGAGGTGTATGACGCCACCAGCGTGAGGTTGACGTCGCCCGGTGCGAGTGCAACCGAAAGGATACCGGTTTCGGCGCCGGCGTCCTTCGCGGTACCGACGTAGTATTCCGGACCGCACGGGTTCTTCAACGTCAACGACCAGCGTCTGAAGATGTTGCGGGCTGACGACGCACTGAGTTCTCTAGCGTCAATCACCTGCAGGTCCCAGTCGCCTGATGACTCAGCACCGTCAAAGACGAACAGCATGTTGTCGCGATCGTCGGTGGTGATGCCGTCGCCGAAGAAGGCGCCGCGTCCGTCGGGCTGATGCAGTCCGAGGGTGGCTTCTGACCCGAGTACGTTTTCGTTGTGGATGTCGTCGGCTTCGGGCGCGTCGTCATCGAGAATCACGTCGAAGCTCGTCTTGGAGTTACCCAGTGCGTCGCGTTCGTCCATGCCGATTCGGTTGACGAGCATTGCTTCGTTGACGCCATGCGTCAGCCGTGCAGCAATGCGACCCTGATCGGTTGCATCCACGTTGAGGGCAACTTCGACCTCGGCCACGGTGAAGCTTTCGGGCACGCTGATCGTCGAGGTTACGCCGATCAGGTCAAAACCGTTGACAATCTGTTGAACATCTTGCGAGTAAGTCAGGCTGGTCGTGACGCCACCGGTGTTCTGCGGGGCGCTGTTGTCAGCATACCCGGACAGATTGATGATGCTCTGGCACGTATTGAACGACGTATCGGTGACAGTGACGGTCGCAATACCGTCGGTCGTGCTGTCGATTAGTGTGACGACGTAGTCGGCGATTTGATCGCCTGGCGTAAAGCCGTCCGCAATCGTCAATTGCGTGTTGGTCCCGCTCGAAATCACGATCGAAGCGATACCGCCGCCATCGCCAAAGTCGGTAACGTTTCCAGCAAAGAATTCCGGACCCGAGAATGTCGCGTCGATATCGAGCGACCACGAAACGAGTGAACCGCCGAAGCTCTCTGATGAACTGTCGTCAACCACCCGCAGCTTCCAGACGCCTTGTGCGTCTTCACCATTGAGCTTGGCCAATCCGTCTGGATCTTCCGGCAGCCAGACGCCGGTGTATGGTGCGTCGCCGCTCAAGATTGGAATGATCGTGTCACCATCATCATCGAACGTCGTACCGGTGAAGTCGGCGGCGCTGCCGCTTCCGCGGTCGGTCACAAGTTCTACCGATGTTCCGCTCGGGCTGATCAGGAACAGATCAATGTCGCCCGTGTCCAGCGTTTCGATATTCACCGTGACATTCACGTCCGTGATGATTCCGGAATCGGCGATTTCGATCATGCCGTTGGTCGTGCCATCCGGGCTGCTGTTGTCGGGAATGTGCAGCCGCGGATGCATGCTGACTGGCGACCGATTTGAAACGTTCATGCCCATGCAATTCGGACCGTTGATGTCGATGGCCACAACGGCACACGCGGTGTTGCCGGCACAGTCTTCGACGACCAGTTTCGCGGAACCGTTCGTACCCATGTCAACGAGTTCAATGGTCAGGTTCGCGGATGGGTCGCCGGGGGTGAAGCTTCCGGTCAACGTCAGGTTGGTGTTGTCGTACAAGGTGACGTTGCAGACGCCCGAGTCGCCGACGGCCATATCCGTTGCAACAATGTCGATGTCGTCGTTGACAAAGTCCGGCGTGACAGCGACGAGCGGATCGATGACTTCGGAAAGTGCTGGAGCTGCATCGTTGCGGAAGATCGCCAACTCGTAGGTTTCCTTGGGACCGACGCCCGATGCGCTCTGCTGCTCGACCGACACGTAGTGTGTCCCTGTGGTTCGTGCGATAAAGAATGCAGCTTGTGCGGGGTAGTCCTCAGCCCCTTGCACCGTGTTCGAATCGCTGGCGTCGGAAATCAAAACGTCTTCTGCCGGGTCGTAGACGGCCAACTTGCCGTGGAATCCATTCGTATTCACGCTTGCGCTTTGTGTCGGATCTGAGTCACGCTCAGGATCGCCGTCGAGGGAAATGAAGATGCGATCACCGGCCGTCGCTTCAAAGGCGTAGAAGTCGACATCGCCGTCGGTATCCACAACGCCGCCGAAGAAGTCTTTACCGCTGCGGTCGGCGGCTGCGATCGTGTTGTTCGGCTCGCATTCGGCGAGTGCATTGCGATCGGCTGGTTCGACGCCGACGTGCATGCGGTAGCGGTGAACCGTGCCTGTCGCGCTTTGCGCATTGACTTGCAGGTAGTGTGAAGCATCCGACGTGAACCGCGCACCAGCAATGGTCGGTGCACTTGTCGAATAGATGAAGTAGAGATCGTCAATCGGTGAATCAAGACCGTCGGCGTCCTCGTCATCGAATTCGATCAGCGTCGTGCCGTCCGCGGCGAAAAAGCTCATGTCGGTATCGATCGTGCTGTTCGAGCTACCGCCGTTGTTTGCCCACGCGTACACGCGGTCGCCGGTCAGACCGGGAATTTCCCAGTAGTCCGAATCACCGGGACCAACGATCTGACCACCGTTCAGCGGCGTGTCGATCGGTGTGGCCGTGCCAGGCGTATCGTTCGGTTCGACCTCGTTGACTTCATAGTTGAAGGCGTCGTCGATGATAAGGGCATAGAAACCGGAGTTCAGCGTCGTGCTCTCATTGTCCACGAAGATCCAGTAGTCTTTGTTCTGTTCAAGCTGAACGACGACAAACTCGTGTTTGCCGCTTCCGGTTCCGCCGGCGCTGTGATTGGATGCGCCCATGCAGCCGTCAAGGAAAAACGGATCGCACGAATCGTCGATGTACAACAGCGCGTCGAAGCCACTGCCCACCAGTTCAATCGCATAGAGTCCATCGGCGGGTGCGGTGAATTTGTAAACGTGATCGATACCTGGTGCGGTGGCTGTTGATGTCGCCACGGCACAAACCCCGGTATCCTGGGCGAACGCGAAATCGTTTGTGGCGCCGTCGATGTCATTGAGGACCACGATCGGAAGTGAATTGGTCGTGATGTCAATGTCGGCACCGGAGCAGTTGTCCACGTCGCGGGCGATAAGGTGGTCAACCAAAAGCGTAAACAGGAATTCATCACGGGTTTGCAGATTGTGATCCACGCCGATGAGGTATTCGACGCCGGCAAGCAATTCGACATCGAGAATGAGCGGGCGTGCATTACCAGGCGCTCGCGATGCACCGACCAAACCGTTGGTCGATACTTCAAATACATAGACCGAAAACCTTCGGTCAGAGCTGCGAAGCGGTGCATGGTGCCACGGATTCAATTGAAAGCGATACGTGTCGGTGGTGTCGGGTGTGAACGAATAGAACACGTCCGGTCCATCCGCGTTCGGGTCAATCGATGGGTCACCGATTGTCGTGATGCTGTCATCGGCGCTGGTTGTTGTTCCCAAAATAAGCTGAGGCAAGTTGGTACTGATTACTTCGGCGTCCATGGGGCGATCGTTCGCCGGGGCTGGTGGTAGCGCGGTTGCTATCGATGGATACACCAATAGCGCCAAAGCGGCAGACGCCACCACAATCTTCATCGATCGGATGGCAATGGGGTTGGGGCGGGAGTTGTGCATGGTCGTTCCTCCTCCAAACGCAAGATTGGTCAGTTGCCAGCCGCGTCGACTCCTTAACTTACGGAACATCGGGCGCGTACATCTGGCAAATACGAGTGGTTGAATTAATCTGCATCAAGCCATCTTGTCATATCGCTACGTCTTGACGGCATCGCATGTTGTGGTTGTTGATCATTAGAATCGCGCCTTGATAACCGCTCGGCGCTTTGCAGCCCGGGGCGGAAGCGGAACATTGACGCCTGGACATGCGCCTTGACTGAAATGCTTTACCACCTTCGCCTTCTCAACCACTAAGTTGAGCAAAACGCGAGGGGTGAATCAAGCCTGTTGCCAAATGTGTCCGCTGCGATTTCGGTTGAATTTGGCGCCTGGACGATCGCGGCCGATCGTAACTTTGAATGGGACAAACTGTTAGTCCGAACAGTCGATTCGAAGTCGACCTGGACGCACCCGAGTTGCGTAGTGTCTTCCTGTTTTAATGTTTTCCCAACTTAACACGTCATGGCTTATTGGTGTTAATTTGAGACAAGTCGAAAGCGGTACTGAGTCAAGCCTGAATGGGTGGTGTTGGCATGCGTTGGTCGCTTCCGACGAATCGTGCAAGTCATGGGCTCCTATCGGGCGGGCGGATGCGCATCGGTAATTCACCGCACGAATTTTTTGACATTGAACTGCCGCTGGCCAATTCCTAAGCTGGTGGTTCGCGTGTCATTTGCACACGGCGAACCTCATCACTTGTATCGCTGCGGAGGGGCAGCCGATTCTCAGTTACCAAAGCTCGCTTCACGAAAGTCAGGAAAGTTTCACGAAGGTCAGGGAATTCGTGCAAGAGTTACGTATCGAGCAAAGAACAGAATTGTCTCTAAGGTTGGAGTATGCCTGATGATCTACAGCGCATCCAAACTACCGCGCATTTTCCTCGTTCTGCCAGTCGCTTTTTGCATTGCCTCGGCGTCGGCTGACAATGCCGCAGCGCCGAATGAGTTTCCGCAACTTTCAACCCTGCCGGATTATTTCCATGATGCGGCTGGCACGAAACCACTTCGCGCTGCAACCGATCAATTCATTGTGCGAATGCGACCTGCATCGGGTCGCGATGTGAGTGTGCGGCCGACGGCACTGGGCGGGTTGCCTGACCCGGAAAAGTTTCCGAAGTTTCTGGTGGAACACGAACGCCTCATGGCCCAGCGCGGACTGCACGTCGTGCGCAACATGGATGCGCAGCGCATCCGTGCCTCAGCCGACGTGACCGATGTGATGCCCGTTCTCTATCATGGCGACAGCGATGTGCCGATTTATCCGACCAATCGTGTGGTCATTCGGCTTAATGACATCAACCGGCTCTCAGAGCTAAAGCAGATTGCCACGCACTACGGATGTGATCTTGTTGAAAAGTCGCGCGGAACCAATCGTTTTGTCCTAGTCGTTCAGGATACCGAGCTGGTTAATCCGGTCGCGTTGGCGAACTGGTTGGATGAACGCGGCAACTTCGCCGACTACGCTGAACCGGCATTTCACCTGCCGAAGATCGCGCTGTCGCCCGACCCGATCAATGATCCCATCTATCCGCAGCAGTGGCATCTCGACAACGATGTCGCCAACGGCGCGGCAGCGGGCAGCGACCTCAACATGGAAGCGGCATGGGATTCAAGCTATGGCGCGACGGCGCTCGGTTCACCAACCGTGCGCGTATCCGTTCTCGACGAATGCGTTGAAAAGTTTCATCCGGATCTGTTTCCCAACTGGGCAGCCGGTCTCGACCTCGACCCCGATATTCCTGACGACGATCCGAGTCCCGATGCCGGTCAGCGACACGGTACCGCGTGTGCAGGGCTCGCGGTCGCAGCGGCCAACAACATCGGCGTCCGCGGAACCGCGCCGAATTGCGGACTGATTGGCGTCAAGTTTTTCGGTGCAACCATTGAGGAGATGGCCGACGGTTTTTACTTCAGCATGGACCCCGACAACAATGGCGATCACAGCGATGGAGCGGCAGTTCTCAGCAACAGCTGGAGCTTTGGCGATGGAACTCTCCTGCCCGCTGACGTTGTGAACGCGATCAACACCGTGGCGTTGACCGGCCGCAACGGGCTCGGCGTGGTGATTCTGTTCGCGTCGGGTAACAACGACCACACCGTCAACGGCGTCACGGCGTTGGCGCAGCTTGCGACGACGATGGCTGTCGGCGGAACCAACAGTCACAACAAGCACACCGAGTTCAGCGATGTCGGACCAGAAGTCGGCATCACCACGCCGACCAACGATCGCGGTGACGATGGTGTCCGCTTCCCGTGGATCGACATCACCACCGTCGATAACACCGGTGAGAGCGGATACAACGGATTGCCCGACCTCGACTATACAAATGGCTTCGGCGGAACCAGCGCCGCAACCCCAGAGGCTGCCGGTCTGTTCGCGCTGATCATCTCGCAGGACGAAACGATGACTGCGGCTCAAGCCCGGGCGATTCTGCAACACACTGCTGTTCGAATCGACGAGCCCTATGGACGCTTCGACGGCATCACCAGTCACAGTCACCGCTTTGGATTCGGTCAAGCCGACGGCGGTCTGGCGATGGCGGCAGTGACGGCGGGGATACGCTGGCCCGATCGCATCAAGCAGTTGACCGTAACGCCGTTGGGAGGTGACTTGCAGTTGTCATGGAGCACGCCGCTAAATGACTACGCAGGTAGCCTGCTCGTGCGTTCGTCGGTTCCGTTTGCATGGACGCCCACCGATGGTGTGACATACACGGTTGGACAGTTTGTGGCGCCGGGTGTTGAAGTCATTCATGTCGGATCGAATTCATCGTATCTGGAGGTCGGGGCGACCGAAGGGGGTTACTTCTACGGCGTTTATCCGTACAGCGCACTTTTGCGATATGGCTTTGGCGCACGCAACCACCGCATCCAGGGTTCCACGTCAATCTTCTACGACAATAGCGAAATCGTGAATCCGGGTTGGACCACTGGTGGTACTGGAAATGAATGGACCCGCGGGACGCCGACGTCGTCGACCGGTGCATTCCTGGGTCAGGTCGTTGCGGGCAGCGGACCGCTTGCAGGCTTGAACGGTACGCGGGCGATCGGCGGTAACAAATGTTGGGGTACTGATATGGCCTCAACCTACAACGCCTTTGCCGATGCTTATCTGCAGACACCACTCTTGAACCTGACCGGAATCACCCAGCCGATATTCCTGGAATACTACGACTGGTGCATGTTGGAAACGTTCTACGATCGCTGCACCGTTGAGGTGCTCGATGCGCAGGGGCAGTTCCTCGGTTATGTTGACGACGACACCGGTGGCGACTACGACTGGACACATCGCGTTTACGACATCAGCGCGTTCGCAGGTCAGCCGGTTCACATCCGATTCCGCATGCAAGCCGACGGCGCAATTCAGCGCGACGGCTGGTTTATCGACGAAGTTCGCGTCTCGGTGGCAACGCTCGACAATCTTCCACCGGTGGCGGAAAGCCGATATGCGGAAACGGATACGAACGTCAACGGATTTGTGGCGCTGAGTGCGAGCGATCCGAATGTTGGCACGCTGCTTTCGTACGTGATCGAAACGCTGCCGCAGCACGCCACCTTGATCGATCCGTTTGATTCGACGGTCATCGCAGCCGCTCCCTACACGCTTAAGAATGCCGGCTTCGTGGTGACGTTCGATCCCGACACGGACTACGAAGGCTCGGATGGATTCGTTTACCATGCCTTTGACGGTTCGCTGTCGTCGAATACCGCACCGGTATCGCTGTCGATCGGCACGCCCGTGGTGGCGTATGACTTCCCGCTTGACACCGATCCGGGTTGGTTGACCGATGGGTTGTGGGCGTTCGGTGTACCGCAAGGTTTCGAAGGCGACCCGACATCCGGATTCACCGGCAGCAACGTGTACGGTTACAACCTCGCGGGTGCGTATGAAGACAACCTGCCCCCGCAATATCTGACGACCTTGCCGATGAACTGCACTGGGCTGTCACGGGTCACGCTCGAATTCCAGCGCTGGCTGGGCATTGAAGCCGCCAGTTTCGACAGCGTGGCAATCGAAGTGTCAACCAATGGCACCAGTTGGTCGCCCGTCTGGAGCCACAGTGGAACCGTGGACATCGAAGAGACGAGCTGGAGTCATCAGTCATACAATGCAGGCGCCGTCGCCGATGATGAACCATTCGTGCAGTTCAGGTGGGCGATGGGTCCAACCGATGGCGGGGCTACCTTTGCCGGATGGAACCTCGATGACATCCAGGTCCTCGGTATCGGTACGGC
>DDIR01000045.1:24012-53336 GCA_002338715.1 Phycisphaerales bacterium UBA1845
CCGCCATATGCATTCGGTCAGTATGCCGAAACGCCCATTAACGTGGCAGTCGGTTTGACGCTGGATGCGGTTGACGTCAACAGCGATGGCCTGGGATACGTGATTACCGCGCTACCGCAATTCGGAACGTTGACCGATCCGGGAGCGGGCGTTATTGCGTCTGCGCCGTATGAACTGGTTGGCGGTGGCAACAACGTCACCTACACACCCGACGCCAACTCCACCGGATTCGATACCTTTGAATTCGAGGTTACCGATGGCGCACTTGATTCGAATGTGGCCACGGTCACCATTCGCGTGATTGATCCGGCGCCCTTCCCATTTTCGGATGATTTTGAAGCCGGTCCTCCGCTTGGTTCGGACTGGACGGCAGAATCGACCGGGCCCGGACGCGTGTATGTTACCGATTCGTTTGAACCGGTCGGCAGCTACCATGTGATTCTCGATTCCGGTGCGAGTTCGACGTACGCATTGAACGAAATGACGCTTGCGATCGACTTGCTGGGGGCGTCCAACGTTCTGCTGCGATATGACTGGAAGGATCTGGGCGATGAGAATCACACGCTGCCGATGACGTGGACCGGTTCCGAGGATGGCGACGGCGTGGCTGTCAGTGCGGACGGCGTCGAATGGCATCTCATCGCGGACCTGACGAACGGTACGAGCACCTACCAGACGGTCACACTCGATCTGGATCAACTCGTCGCCGCCGCCGGGCTGACCTACAACGGAACGTTCCGCATTCGCTTCCAGCAATACGACAACAACCCGGCTGACGTTGATGGCATCGCGCTGGATAACATCAGCGTGCTTCAAGGAACCGACGACCCGATCATCGCCACGTCGAACGTACCTGACGGACGCGTGGGTGAGGCGTATGGACCGCTGGCCCTTTCGGTCATTGGCGGTGATGCGCCGATCGTGTGGTCGACGCCGATCGTGTTTACGGAGTCATCGTTGGGAACGAACGGGTTCCTCGCCGGTGGTGTTGCGCAGAACTGGTTTGCCGACGACGTGGCGTTCGACTACACGCTACCATTTGCGTTCCCGTTCTACGGCGAGAATCTCACCGACGTCAAGATTGCGATTGACGGTTGGATTAACTTCGGCAGCTACCTCGGCTCGACGCACAACAACAGTGCGATCCTGCTGCAAGCCAACAAACGAATTGCAGCGATGTGGGACGATCAGGACACGAGCGTCTCTGGCGACATTTACATCGACGAATCGACCAGCGGGCAAGTCACCGTGCGCTGGGAAACGCAGGCGAGCGGTGGGCCATGCAACTACGCCGCAACGCTCTACAGCGACGGGCGCATTCGCCTGGATTACGGTGCGGGCAACCTCACCGCGCCAACGATTGGCGTGTCGGCTGGCGATTTGGAGCGGTACTACTTCGCGAGCTACGACGGCGCGGGCAATCTGGGATTTGCCGATTCGATCTGGCTTGATTTCGGCAAGTTGCCGCCGGGATTGACGGTCGATGCCAACGGTAATTTGAGCGGAACCCCGACCACCACGGGCACATTCATGCCGCTCCTTCGGATCGAAGACGCATCGATGCGCAGCGACGAGCAGGTGATTCCAATGACGATCCTCAGCGCGCTGTTTGGCGACAGCGACAACGATGGCGATGTCGATTATTTCGACTTGCAGCAGTACATCGTCTGCGCCGAAGACGAAACGCCGAGCGGGGCATGCCTCAGTACCTTCGATGATGACGGCAACGACCGAGTCGATCTGTACGATTTCGCTCGATTCCAGCAGGTGTTCACTGGCCCGTTGTAGAGCGTCCATTTTTGATTTCATAGTCAGCACGCGTGGCGCTTCCGATCGAACCATCGGAAGCGCCACTTTTCTTTTGCTACGATGCGCAATTGCCCCGATCTGCAATCTGTACCATGAAAACGAAAACTGAATTAAATCAATTCGCTGAATGTCGTATGTTGCTCGCGTGTGCATATGTGTGCTTGCGCGGCGCGCATCGACCGGCGACATTCACATTTTCGAAAATCAATGCGAGACATTCGCCGGCGCTACTGTTATGCTCCCGCGAATTCTGAATCGGGCACTTAAATTGACATGATGTCTAAAAAGTTCGGAGATTGGAGCCATGCCTGAGTGTGTTGTTTGTGCAGCGGAGATCACCGTCGACGATTCAACGATCAAGGGCGAGTTGATCGAATGCAAGGATTGCGGAACGGAATTGGAAGTGGTCGGCGTAAATCCGCTGGAGTTGGCTGAAGCGCCGACAGAGCAGGAAGATTGGGGGCAGTAACCGATGATCAAAGTCGGATTCCTGCACACCATCATCCGCCCAGAAGAAAAGATGCTCTTGAAGGCCTTTGCGGAGCGGTCTGACGTCGAGTTGGAGATGATCGACGTTCGCAATCTGGTGTTTCGATTGGGGCGCGATCACTTCGACCTGGATGTCGTCGTCGAGCGCTGCATCAATCACTCGCGAGCGCTGCATGCCCTGATCATGTTTGAAGCGGCTGGCATCCCCTGCGTCAACACCGCACAAGTCGCGGCTATCTGTGGTGATAAGTTACAAACGTCGGTCGCGTTGCACTGCCACAAGGTACCCCAGCCGCGGGTCAACGTGGCGTTTACCGAAGAATCCGCGATGAAGGCGCTGGAGGATCTGGGTTATCCCGCCGTCCTCAAGCCAGCCGTCGGTTCGTGGGGGCGGTTGCTTTCCAAGGTGAACGATCCCGACGCGGCAGAGACCGTGTTGGAACACAAGACGGTTCTCGGCAGCTACCACCATTCGATCTTCTACATGCAGGAATACATCGAAAAAAACGGGCGCGACATCCGCAGCTTCGTCATCGGTGATGAGTGCGTCGCCGCGATTTACCGCGCCAGCGATCATTGGATTACCAACACAGCCCGCGGTGGAAAGACGTCCAATTGCGAGATTACCGAGGAGCTTCGCGACATATCACTCCGCGGTGCGCGGGCCGTGAATGGTAGTGTGGTCGCGCTGGACCTCTTTGAGACCAACGACGGACTTCTGGTCAACGAAGTCAACTACACGATGGAATTTCGCAACAGCGTATCCGTCACTGGCGTTGACATCCCCGGATTGATCGCCGAACACGTCGTCGGCGTCGGGCGGCAATCCAAAAATGTCTAAACTCACCGTATCCATTGCAGGCGGCAGCGGTTATGCCGGTGGCGAAGCGCTGCGGCTACTGCTGTTTCATCCGCACGTGAGCGTCAAGCAGGTCAGCTCGGAGCGCAATGCCGGTACGCGCGTGTCGCGTCTGCATCCGAATCTGCGCAGTGTCACCGATCTGGCGTTTTGTACGCTGGATGATCTGGAACCGTGCGATGTGCTGCTCATATGTCTGCCGCATGGCGAAGGGATTGCGCGGATCGACGCGTTTACCAAGTTGGCCGATCGCGTCATCGACCTCAGTGCCGACTTTCGGTTGAACGATGCATCTGCCTACAAGAAGTGGTATGGCCGAGAGCACGGGCGTCCGGAATTATTGGGCGAATTTGTCTATGGCATCCCCGAACTTCATCGCGGGCAGATGCGCGAAGCCAAATGGGTGTCGTCGGCTGGCTGCAATGCGACGGCGTCGATATTGGCAATGTATCCGGTTGCACAAGCCGGTGTGATCGAACCTGAGCGCATCGTGGTCGAAGTCAAAGTCGGTTCGAGCGAAGGCGGGCAGGGGGTTTCGCCCGCATCGCATCACCCCGAGCGGGCCGGCTGCGTTCGATCGTTCATGCCGGTGGGGCATCGCCATACCGGTGAGATTGTGCAGGAGTTGGGCGGTGAAGTTCCAATCGAAGTGAGCATGTCAGCCACCTCGATCGAAATGATTCGTGGCGTGCTTGCGACCTGCCACGTGTTCTTGAAAGACGACCTCGACGAGAAAGACATCTGGAAAATCTACCGCAGTGCATATGGCCATGAACCGTTTGTGCGCATCGTCAAAGAGCGCGACGGGATCTATCGCCTGCCCGAGCCCAAACTTGTGGCCGGGACGAATTATTGCGACGTTGGGTTCGTGCGCGATCCGCATTCAAGGCGGCTTGTGATTGTCAGCGCGATCGACAATCTGATGAAAGGGGCAGCCGGTCAAGCGGTTCAGGCGCTAAACATCATGTGCGGATTCGACGAACGCACGGCGCTTGAGTTTCCCGGACTGCATCCATAACCATGTGTCGCTTGCTGGTCGTCAAATCCAGGAAACCGTTCGATACCAAACCGCACCTGCAGGCGTTTGCGACGCTTTCGCGCGAGAGCAAGGAATACCAGGGGCACGGCTGGGGTTGTGCGGTGATCAACGGCGGTGGTGTGTGGAGTCTCTACCACAACATCAAACCCATCTGGGACGATGATGTCGCGGCGTTTGGCGAGTCGACGTACCTGATTGCCCATGCGCGCAGTGCCTTTCGCGACGAAGGGGTGAAGGTCGAAAACAACATGCCGTTTTGCGACGGTCCGAACGTGTTTGTGTTCAACGGTGAACTTCACGGCGTGCGCATTCGCGAGATTGGCCGCATCGGTGCGGAAAAAGTGTTCAACTACATCAAGCGTTTCGATCATGGCGACACCGAGGTGGCGATGCGGCGGGCGTTTGAGGTGATCGAAAAGCGCAGCGACAACGTGCGGGCGATGAACGTGGTCCTTTGCAGTGCGGCGGGCGCGTGGGTCGGGACGCTATTCAACGACGATCCGCAGTACTACACCATGCACTATCGCTGCGACGACGATGGATTCGCGGTCTGCTCCGAAGCGTACGATGTGTTCGACGATTGGACGCCGCTCGCCAGCCGAAGCTTTAAGGTGTTTTCATGATTGTCATCAAAATCGGCGGCGGTGAGGGAATCAACCACCAAGCCGTCTTCCAAAACCTGGCCCGATTGATTGCAGCTGGCACGCGGGCGATCGTTGTGCACGGCGCCAACCATGAGATGAAGGAACTGTGCAAGCGACTGGACTTACCGCAGCGGATGATCACGTCCGTGTCGGGTTATGAAAGTCGCTACACCGACGCGGCGACGATGGACGCGTTTATGATGGCCTACTGCGGCAAGGTGAATACGTCACTGACCGCGCTGGCGAGGGCGTGCGGGGTCAACGCGATTGGAATGTCCGGCGTGGATGGCGGGTTATTGTCCGCGACTCGAAAGAAGGCGATTCGCGCCGTCGAAGATGGTAAGACGATACTCATTCGCGACGACTACTCGGGCAAGATCGAAACCGTCAACGATGGCTTGCTGCGGACGCTGACCGATGCGGGGTTTGTGCCTTTGATCAGCCCGCCCGCGCTGAGCGAAGCTTTTGAACCGGTCAATGTCGATGGCGATCGGGCGGCTGCCGAGATGGCGGCTGCGGTCGGGGCGAAGCGGTTGATCATCCTTTCCAACGTGCCGGGACTCCTTCGCGATGTTGCGGATGAGTCGTCGCTGATTCGGTTGATCGAACGCAGCAACGTGGAGGCGTTTGAAGAGTTTGCCAAGGGTCGCATGCGCAAGAAGGTCATGGGCGCCGTCGAGGCGATCGACAAAGGCGTAGACGAAGTTGTGTTTGCGGATGCTCGGATCGCGTCGCCGATCGATGCGGCGCTGAATGGACAAGGCACGGTGATACGACCATGAATACCGCGATCGACTACCAGCAGTTGCAGCGTCAATACGAACTCGAAGTGTATCCCAAGCGCGACGTCACCTTCGTGCGCGGGGAGGGCTGTCGGGTTTGGGATGACACCGGCAAGGAGTACCTCGACTGTGCAGCCGGTCATGGCGTGGCCAACGTCGGTCACTGCAACCCAGCTGTCGTCGAAGCGATTCGCGAGCAAGCCGGCAAACTCATCACGTGCCCGGGGACATACTACAATGACGCCAAGGCGCAGCTTGTCGAAAAGCTCGCATCGATCGCGCCCGATGGATTAAATCGGTCGTTTCTGTGCAACTCCGGCGCCGAGTCGATCGAAGCCGCCATCAAATTCGCACGGGCTACCACCGGCAGGACCAACTTCGTCTGCGCCAACCGCAGTTTCCACGGGCGGACGCTCGGCGCGCTGAGCGCCACGTTTAACCATGCATACAAAGAACCATTCGAACCGCTGGTGGCTGGGTTTGAATTCGTCAGCTACAACAACATCGACGCGCTGGCAGCAGCTGTCACCAAGGATACCGCGGCTGTCATCCTCGAACCGGTGCAGGGCGAGGGCGGCGTGCACATCGGCGACCATGCCTATCTGCAAGCCGCTCGAAGAATCTGCGACGACACCGGCGCGCTGTTGATCCTCGATGAAATTCAAACGGGATTCTGTCGCACGGGACGGATGTTCGCCAGCATGCACGCGGGCGCTACTGCCGACATGATGTGCACAGCCAAGGCGATCGCGGGCGGCTTGCCGATGGGCGCCGTGGTGTGCGGTGACCGCGTCGAGATTTCGATCGGGTCGCACGGGTCCACGTTCGGCGGAAACCCCTTATGCTGTGCAGCCGCCAATGCCGCGATCGACTACATGATCGACCATCGCCTCGACGAACAAGCCGCCAGCCTCGGCGAAAACCTCGTCCGTCGTCTGAGCGAACGCAACCTGAGCAAGGTCCGCGAAATCAGAGGCATCGGCTTGATGATCGGCATCGAACTAAGAACCAAAGCCCGCCCCTTCGTCATGCAACTCCTCGAAGAAGGCATCATCACCCTACCAACCGGCGCAACCGTCATCCGACTCCTTCCGCCACTGACGATCACAAAGGATGAAATCAATCATCTGGAACAACGCCTCGTCAACGTGCTTCACTAGCGGTGATTCAACTGACGCTTGGCAGGCTCATCGCACGTAGAATTCGAATTCGTAGCTGACGGTTTTGGATTCGCCGGGTTTTAGGGTCAATTCCCAGGTGACGTCGCTGTGGTTGTTGATGACGGCGTGGTTGTGGCCGTTCCAGTCTTGTCTGCGATGGTCGTTGACGTGGATGTCGCCGTTGTCAGATGCTGTCGTCGCTCTGCCGCCGATGCTTGTGGTGATTCGCATTTGCGAATTCTCTTTTCGGTAGTTGGTCAGGGTGATCGTTCCGCGCTTCTTGATCAGCGAGTAGCTCTTTCGGTTCCATACTATTGCGTCGGGTTTGCGGCTTAGCTCTTCCTCGACGTAGTCGCCGCGCACATCGACGGCCACCGTCACGGGGATCAGCGTCGTACTGCCCACGGGCGTGTAGGTGAGGAGTTCCTGAGCCAGCGGGATGAAATTGCGCAGCAGCAGTGCGGGCCCGGTTGTCCACGGAACCTGCGACTTGTTGATCAATTCAAACTGATGCCACACTTTGTTGTTCGACAGCCGAAGCGGCGAACCGTCTGCGGTCGCGCTGGCGTTTAGGATTTGTCCCGATTCAAAATCCCGGGCCACGCGGATGTCCATCGTGTACAAGTCGCGAAGGGGAATGTCGCTGCGCCAAAGCGGCAAGGTCAGCCGAGCCCCTTTCTTCAGAGTAACGTTTTGGTGGCTATAGACGAACAAATCCTGCGCTGCGTTTGCGGCCAACTCCGGTGCGATGTCGAGCACATTGTCGCCGGGAACCGGTGGCGGAGTTGAGACACCCCGGGGAAGCTCGCCGGAGCGCTGCGTGAAGAGGTCGTTGCGCATTTGGCCCATCAAATTCGGCGCGGCGGCTGCCAGCGTTTGACGCAGCATCCGCTCAAGCGACAACGGCGACACCACCGACTTGAAGCGAAAACTTGGCACACCGACGACGAGGTCGATCGCCGCGTCCGTGATGTCCTCGGCTTCGTTGAGCAGTTCGCCCTGAAGATCAAGGTTGGCTTCGGTCGCCGTCTCGCAGTCCAGGCGATAAGTGGGGATCCATCGCACGCCCTCGAAAAAGTAAAACAGATTCAGTTCGACGGGTTGGCCGGCTGCCTGTTTGCCGAGGTCGAAGGTCAGCCGCTTGCCCACCGTCGTGACTTCATCGGTCCGTTCGATCTGCGTGACAATGTCTTCGCCGGATACCGTGCGCACTTCGGCGACGGGCATGACCAGTCGCTGGTGTTCCGGTGTTTCGATGAGCACAAATTGTCCGCCAGTCGGAATCAACTCGCGAACCGTTAAGCCGGGTTGAAGGTTGGATACAGGCAGCGTGCTTGCGTGGTGGCTGTACGTATTGGAGAGCAGAAGGTCAGGGCCAACCGGTTTGGACTCGAGATCAAGCACTTCGATCAAGCGACCATAGATGGGCGGTTCGCTTCTGTTGTGCAATCCCAGTTGGACCAACTTGCCTTGGTTGGCGCGGAGCATGTCGATGATTGAGATGCACGTCGTCATGCGTTTGCGTTCGCTTTTTTCTTCGACCCACTCGGCGTGCATTCCCAAGGTGCGGTCGCCCGCGCTGGCCCAGAAACTTCCGAGGATCGCGCCATCGGGGACTTCGTCGGTAAACACGCGGCCGTCCCTGTCGGCGACACCGTTGGCTTGTTTGACGAACAACCCGTAACCGTCCTTGAAGATGACGACGCGCGAGGTCTTGAGCGTCAGGCGGCTGGGGTTGTCCAAAGCACCTGCCGCCCGCGCCTCGTGCAGAAACGGGGTACCAAAACCAACGATCAACAAGAATGCGACAGTCAGGGGCAATCGGCGTGGGGGATTGCGCATGGCGGATTCTCCTTTGCGGGTAGCGGGCGTACGGGTTCCGTGTTTCCAAGGGTGCGTCATGAGGGTTGGATGCGGCGGATTGGCTTGGGTTTCGTATTCAGATCGTAACGGGCGGGGATCGCGAAAAAGATTCTTCCATCGGGAACTTCGCAGGGTTGGCGGCGTCCAACCCCACACATCCTTGGTGATACGCAACTGAAACACCCACACAACAAATGGGGCCTGCCATGTTGAAAATGACGAGTCGTATGATTGCTGTCGGAATGCTTTCGTGCTCTATGGCGCTGCTGGCCGCGGCCACCGTGCCGGACATCAAACGGAGTACGTCGGAATCGCTCGGCGGTGCTGAACGTTATCTGACGTTCGTGTCGACAGACAAACCGATCTATCGACCCGGTGAGCGCGTTTACGTTCGCGGTGTGCGACTTCATGCGACCACGCACAAACCGGCGCCGGCTGACACGCAATTCTACGGACTCGTCGAGATCCGCGGTCCCAGAGGCGAGCACGTTTCCGGCGGATACACAACCTCGCAGGACAGCGTGCTGGCGTTCGCTTGGGATATTCCCGAAGAGCAAGCCGGCGGTCCCTATGTCGTCAAGATCACCGATCCATACACCGGTCAACCGCCAGCCGAGCGTAGCTTCGACATTCGCAGCTATCGCGCTCCACGTTTGAAAACGCAAATCGAATTTCTGCGCGATGGCTACGGTCCCGGCGACACGGTCAGGGCATCGCTGCATGTCGATCGGGCGGAGGGCGGCGTACCGGATGGTGCAAAGGTAACGGTCATCGCCCGCATCGATGGAGCTGAGGCGCACCGTAGCGAATCGAAAGTGGATACGAATGGAAATTGCACGGCGCGCTTTGATTTGCCCAAGAAAATCGCTCGGGGCGAAGGAACGCTGGCGATGGTGATTGAAGACGGCGGGGTGGTCGAGACGGCCAGCAAGACCATCCCGATCCTGCTGCAAACGCTGGACCTGTCGATCTATCCCGAGAGCGGTGAATTGATCGCGGGTTTGCCCACGCGCGTGTACGTCGAAGCGCGTACGCCCAACGACAAGCCAGCCGACATCGTGGCCAGCGTTGTGGATGATCTTGGCGCGACCGTCGCGACATTCAAAACCGAGCACGAAGGGCGCGGGCGATTCAACTTCACGCCGCAGCCGAGCGGTCGGTATGAATTGCACATCGCCGAACCAACCGGCATCCGCACGACGTTTCCGCTTCCGGAGGTCAAAGATCAGGGGGCGGTCGTGCGATCGGTGGCCGACGTCATCGAAGCCGACGACGCGGTTCAACTTCGAGTGGGCGGTATTGCGCCGATGCCACTGACTGTCACTTTAAGTCAACGTGAGAGCACGATAACGCAAGCCACCGTTGCGCCGGCGCCCGGAATGCTGACCGACGTCATTTTCACGGCGCCGGATACCGTTGATGGCGTCCTGATCGCCACGGTCTACGACGCCAACGGCAAACCATTGGCTGAGCGGCTTGTCTTTCGCACACCGAAGCATCCGATTGCGATCGAGATCACGCCCGATCGTGAACAGTACACGCCGGGTGATGCGGCATCGTTTACGGTCACGACGAAAGACGATAACGGTTCGCCGATCAGCGCGGTCGTCGGGTTGACGGTCACCGATGACAGCATATTGGAGATGATCGAAAAGCGCGAGCAGGCGCCGCGTTTGCCGGTGATGGTGTTTCTCGAACCCGAAGCCCGTGAGATCGCCGACGCGCATGTCTATCTGGACGAAACCAATCCCGAAGCGCCGCTTGCAATCGATTTGCTCTTGGGCACGCAGGGATGGCGACGTTTCGCGTTTCATCACGCCGAGGACTTCATGGCCCAAAATGAAGATGCGGGTCTGCGCGTGTTGGCCTATCGCAGTCCTCATCCGGAGTATGAACGCGGATTTGTTGGTAGAGGAGGGCTGAGAGAGAAGGGCGTTGAGATTGGTGAGGATGCGGCAGTCATCAATTTCGGAGTGGCTGTTCGCGATGCAGATGCTGCGCTGCCTCCTCTGCTGGCAGCGCTTGTCGTGGAAGAGCATAAGCTCGGAGCCGATGACAAGAATGTTCCTGTCGCCGAAGTATTGGAGTTGGCCAAACAGGACCGAAGTGCAAAAAGACATCGGGAGCAACCGCTCGCCAGAAGGAGACTTTTCGCCAATGCGAAAGATGCTGAGCTTAATTTCGCCAAGCAAGAGGCAATGGTGGCCGTTCGCGAATACGCCCATCAACTCCGCACGGGACGTCAGCCGACCGATCGCGTTGATTTTTCGGAGACGCTCTACTGGCATGCTGGTGTTCGCACCGACGCGAAAACGGGACAGGCCAAGGTTCGCTTCGCGCTGAGCGATGCGGTCACATCGTTTCGCATCTTCGCCGACGCGGTCAACGATGACGGGCACATCGGGCAGGGTGGGGCTGTCATCGAGTCGGTCAAGCCGTTCTACATCGAACCGAAGCTGCCGCTGGAAGTGACGGCTGGCGATTCGCTGATCATTCCCGTTGGCGTCGTCAGCAACATGCAGGGTAGTGGCGATAGCGTGACGATTGAAGTCGACACGGCTGACGGTGTTTCGGTTGAACCGGTTGCGCCGATCACGCTCGATGCGAACAATCGGGGCCGCGGTTTGGTTCATGTCAATGTCGACAGTGGGGCGAGCGCGACGACGCTGACGATCCGCGGTGAGTCAACTGCCCAAACCGATGTCGTGACGCGGCCTTTGGTGATCAAACCGCTGGGCTTTCCGGTCGAGTTGGCCCACGGTGGTGTGCTAACGCCCAACGATCCGACGACGCACGAGATCGTCATTACTGAAAACGTGGTGGCAGGCAGCGTCAAGGCAACGATCACCGTGTATCCAACGCCGCTGTCGAACATGACGTCCGCGCTTGAGCGATTGATTCGAGAACCGCACGGATGCTTCGAACAGACGAGTTCCACGAGTTATCCGCTGGTAATGGCCCAGCAGTATTTTCTCACGCACAGCGGTGTCGATCCGCAGTTGATCGCCCGCAGCGTTGATAACCTGCAAAAAAGCTACGCCAAGCTCACCGGTTTTGAGTGCAGCAAGAAGGGTTACGAATGGTTCGGACAGGACCCGGGCCACGAAGCGTTGACGGCGTACGGACTCATGCAGTTTTGCGACATGGCCAAGGTGCGCGACGTTGACGCAGCAATGATCGAACGCACGCGTCAGTGGTTGTTGAAGACGCGCGACGGCAAGGGCGGCTTTACGCGGGGTCGCCGGGCGCTGCACACCTGGATAGAAGATCGCAATTGCTCGAACGGATATATTCTCTGGGCTCTGCTGAAATCGGGCGAAACCGGACTTGAGAAAGAAGTCGCGGCATTTCGAGAAGCGGCGGAAAGCGATGCGAACAGTTACGTCACCGCGCTGGCGGCGAACATCATGACCCTCGCCGGTGACAAGGCGCCGGCGAAGCGCTTCATGGATCGCCTTGCTGAACGGCAGAATGACAGCGGTTGGATCGATGGAGCCACCACGTCCATCGTTGGCAGCGGCGGCGAAGCACTCAACGTGGAGACGACGGCGCTGGCTGTCCTGGCTTGGCTGCACGATCCGGCGTACACCGCGTCGGTCGAAAAGGGCGTTCGCAGTCTGTTTGAATCGTGTAAAGCCGGTCGCTTCGGCTCCACGCAATCGACGGTGCTTGCGCTGCAGGCCATCGTTGCGTACGACCGATCCAGGGCGCGACCGAAAGCCGCAGGTGCGGTCACGGTTTTGCACAATGGCCAACCGGTCGGCGAGCCGGTGGCGTTCAACGCTGAGACCCAAGGCGAAATCAATTGCCCTGACATTGCAGGTTTGCTGACGCCGGGAACGCACACGATCACGCTGCGGATGGATGACGGCAGCGACATGCCATATGCCGTCACTGTCGAATTCTTCAGCACGCAATTGGCCTCCAGCGATCAGTGCGCCCTTGATTTGAAGGTGAAATTGAGCGACGAAGCGGTCGCGGAAGGTGAAGTCACCGAAGCCGTCGTCACCGTTCACAATCGAACCGATGCGGCGATCCCGACGCCGGTGGCGATCGTCGGTCTGCCCGGTGGATTGGAACCGCGTCACGATCAGCTCAAGGAACTGGTTAAGTCAGAGAAGATCGCCGCGTACGAAGTCATTGGCCGCGAGGTCGTATTGTATTGGCGCGGGATGGGTGCGGGTCAGTCGGTCGAAATTCCGCTCGCGTTGGTGGCTGCGATCCCCGGTCAATACACCGGACCCGCCAGCCGAGCGTATTTGTATTACACCGACGAGTTCAAAACCTGGACCGCACCGATCCAAGTCAACATTACGCCGTCCGGAGAGAATGGAACAAGGTGATCTTATAGTTGCAGACTCGTGTGCGAACCATAGATCTATGGTTGCAGGAGTGATTGCAGGAATACGTCGGCGTCGGCTGGGTTGACGGTCCCGTTTCCATCGGTGTCGGCCGCACAGTAGTTGTCGCTGTCTGATACGTCGCCCGTCAGCACGCGAACCATTTCAGCGATGTCGAGGCCGTTGATGTCGCCGTCACCGCTGACGTCGCCGGGGCGGCGCTCGACGCATGCGTCTTCAAAGTCGGCGACTCCGTCGCCATCGCGATCGAAATAGATCCATGCCGTATGTTCCGCGAGCAAACCAGCTGAGTCGGCTTCGCCGCAGACTGGGTATTCGCAGCCAGGCGGTGGTGATGACGGATCAATGATCACATTGCCCGTTCGCGTGATGTTGTCTTCGTCGGCTGGTTGAAAGTAATACGGCTCGGCGCCGGGTGAACTGAGTCGCATTGTGTTGCTGATCAGCGAATTTGCTCCGGCATAGTGGAATTTGAACAAAGCGTCGTCGACATCGAAAATGCCGTTGTCGAGGATCGTGAACCCCGTTGAACCTTCATCGACAAAGACACCTGTGTTTTGGGCAAGGCCCGGTGCCGAGGGCACACCTGAGATCAGGTTGCCGCGAATCGCTGAGAGCGGTTGCAAACCCACGGTGTACAGCGCGCCGCCGTCGGACATGAGTTGGACGATGTCGTGAATCCTGTTGTCCATGATCAGAAGTTCACGGGCTGGCGATTCGCGTTCATCCCAGAAACCACCCGCTGAAATCCCGATGTATGGAATTCGGCGAATCAGATTGTTTCGAATCTTCGAATTGTCCGTCAGTCCGATCCACAACCCGACGCAACCTTGGAACACGACCCCGCAGTCCTGGATCACGTTGGAACTTACCAGATTGTTGTAAGCAACCTGCTCCCAATGGTTGATGACCCACTGAGCATTATCATTCGCCTGACGATACCGATCCTCGCCGACGAGCACACCGTTGCCGGCAATGTCCGTCACGATCGATCCAACAAGCGAACAGTTTCGACACCAAGCTCCCAGCATCACGCCCCAGCCGCCACAATGGGCCACGCGCGTTCGCAACAATTCGCATCCTTCGGCGACTTCAAACTTGACCGCAGCCGGCAATTCATACGGTGACAGGCCGCGCGGCTCGTAGTACCCCGACTGCCAGGTTGCATAACCATCAGGCGGCAGCGCCCACGCAGAGTGTTCAAAAGACAGATTGACGAACCGTAGATTTCGCACCGGCGTGCCATCGGAAAAGTCGCCGCGCGCGACCAGCAATTCCTTTGCAATTGGTGCAACGACTTCTGCGGTCGACGCAAACTCGCCCGGCATTGCGTGATAGGTCAATTCGCCGTTCGTTTTGTCGAGAAACCACTCGCCTGGGGCATCCAAAAGCGCCGCATGATTCTCGACGGCGTACCGCGGGTGATCGCTTGTTTGAAATATTGAATGGACCGTGGGCGTCGCACCAAGCGGTTGCGCCGTCGTCAACGTCCGTGCCACTTGGTCCACGTTTGCAACGGGCACGCGCGATGTGGACCATTCGTGCAGCATGTTGATCTCAGCGCCGGCCAAGTCCGTCCCGGTGGGTAAATCGCCCGGTGCGAAGGAGAACGTAGACCGCGTGTTTTCACCGACGGCTGGGTTGGGTCCGGCGACTTGGAGGAAGCCACTGTTCGGATGACGCGCGCGTTGACGGCGCTTTCCATTGACGAACAGTTCGCGAAATGTCCAGTCTCCCGTCGTGACACCGGGTACCGTCGTCGACCACGAACCGTCGCCATGGTCAGTCCATCCGTCGATCAATCGCCCGCCGCTGATCACCGGACGCTCGTCTTCGTACGCCGCATAATGCACGAAGAGACCAGGCGGCGCGGAGTCCAAAGCGTCAAACGTAATCGGTGTTTCGATCCGATACACACCGCCGCGCAGGTAAACCCAGATGTCTTCGGTGATGCCAGCCACAAGCCTTCCCCGAACGGCCAACCGCGCCCGATCGATCGTTTCAAACGGTTGGCCGATCGTCCCCGGGTTGGCGTCGTCACCGTCGGGCGAAACATAAAACTGACTCGGCGCAGCGAGGGCAGGAGCGGACAACGCCAACAGGACGATTGTCAGCCCGCTTGGTAGATAGGGACTGAGTCGCCGCGACAGCAGTGCCATCAGTCCCGCCAGTTTGCACGTCAGGATCACCATAGCCCAAATTCTAGCACGGGCGGTTCGGCGATTGCCACGCTGACCTTTCCAGAATGCACGCATTGACGCGCCAACTGCGTATCGCGAGGTCAAATGGGGGGTGGGGCCCGCCAGATTCGGTGCATTTTGACCACGACCAAGCACGGTCCGCCCATGCACGGTTGCTGCAATCGACCGTCATGGCACTTCAGAATTGCGATCCAAATACTTGCACGAATTGGAACGTTCAAACCGCCTCGGCTTGTGTCGATTGGTCGCGCAAAGATCCACATGATTTGCAAAACCACCCCTTTAAAGCGGTCATAAATTCGTGAGTTCACATTGGAGAGTATGGACACTGGAAACTCGGCTGACGTGGCCGGCAGACGACATTTGAAAGTCACGTTGCAAAAAGTTCACGCGATGAAATGGCTGGGGCACCGTTGTAATATTGTCGCCTGCGGTGAGCGCATTGATCGAACTTGGGCGACTTCAGCGAATGGATGGAGGATTTGAAACCCGGTGATGCCGGGATGTTCGTGCAACGAAGAGGGCCGACGCGGCTACGCACGGTGAGTGTGAAGCTGCGTCGGATTTTTTTTGTGGTTGTCAGAACACGCCGTTGGACCGCATTGAAGGCAGGCGAGCCGGGTACAGGCAGCAATACACGCGCGACTGTTGAAATCCTTAGGTGTCACTTAGGCAGGTTTTAAAACGCGCGCTTAATGTCGAACGGTCGAGATCGGTCGACTTGAATGGAAGGGACTACGCAGAATGTCCAGATCTACTCGCAAACTCATCGTCGTATCGCTGGTCGTCGGAGTGATTCCTGTTGCCGGAACGATTCTCTGTGCTCCAATTTTCGGTGACGTTGCATTCGAGCGGACTGTCATCGATCCGTCGGCTGTCGCTTACGAAAGGACGGTTGGCGATGTCGATGGCGACGGTCGAAACGATATCGTCGCCACGTCCATTTCGCCGGACAACCGCCTTTGGCTTTACCGCGCGCCGAACTTCAATCGCGAAACGCTGTTGACTCTCAGCAGTTCGACCCACGGCTGGGCCCATTTTCGAGCCGACGATCTGCAGTTGGCCGACGTGGATCTTGACGGCGACCTCGATGTCGTCACGCGCATCGGTGACACGGGTGATGTGAATGGCAGCGTCGTATGGATTGAAAATCCGCTCGCGGGATGCAACAACGTTGGCGGTACGTGGGCTGTGCATACGGTCGGATCGAGCGAGTACACCAAAGACATTGTTGTCGCCGACATCGACCGCGATGGGCGTCTTGATATCGTCACCCGAGAAGACGCCCGAACCCAGGTGTGGTTCAACGACGGTCCTGATTCGTGGTTCAAAAAGCAAATCACCCATGCCGCGCACGAAGGCATGGATCTGGGCGACCTCGATGGTGATGGCGATCTTGACATCGTGCTGAATGGATTCTGGTTGGAGACGCCGTCGAATCCGCGCAGCGGAACCTATATCAACCGCAACATCGACAACAAGTGGCACAATCAAAATGTCGGATGGGAGGGCAACAGTTGCAAGGTCGTCGTCGCCGACATTGATGGCAATGGCAGCAACGACGTTGTCTTGTCGCAATCGGAATACGTCGGTTATCCGGTGTCCTGGTACAGCGCTTCGAATCCGAAAACTGGCCCATGGACCGAACATGTGATCGTTTCGGTTTGCGAAGATTGCCATAACCTTCAAGCCGAAGATTTCAACGGTGACGGTTTCATCGATGTCGTCTACGGTGGAATGCCGCAGTCAGCGCAGCGCGGATTGCACCTGATGCTCGGCGACGGTGGAAGTTCCTGGACGCCGGTCGAAATTCAAAATCAAGGTTCGTATAGCGCAGAAATCGGCGACTTCGACGAAGACGGCGACTGGGACATCATCGGCATCCGAAGTTGGGACACCCAACCGACCGAAATCTGGCGCAACACGTTAACCGTACCAACCGAACCGTTACCGCTGGATCAATGGCAGTACTTTCAGATCGACAACAACCGCCAGCAGTTCGACAACCAGAACGCTTACTTCGGACTTGGTTGGGGCGATATCAACCATGACGGATATCTGGACCTGGTTTCCGGTCGATGGTTCTATCGCAACCCCGGCGGCGATATGAGCACGACGCCCTGGCCGCGTGTGGCTTTCAATGTTGGCGTCGATCTCGATGCGAGCCTCGTTGTCGATGTGGATGGCGACGCTTACGGTGACGTGATCGCCTCAACCGGACCGCAAATATACTGGTTGGAAGCCAACAACATCGCAGGAACAAGCTGGACCGCGCACCTGATCGATAACAACGCGCCCTACGAACCGGTGCACGATATCCCGCAAGGTTATGCGTCGGCTGACATCGTCCCGGGCGGTCGTCCGGAGATTTTATTCAACAACGGTGACACGCTTTACGCATACGAAATTCCGTCGAGCAACCCGCAAGCGGGCAATTGGCCCATGACGGTATTGGTTGATGATTGCATCAGCGAAGACATCGGTGTCGGCGACATTGATCGCGACGGTTTGCTCGATGTGGCTGTTGCTTACTCCAAGAGCAATGGTGCGAAGGCGATGAAGTGGGCGCGTAATCCCGGCGATGGAAGCGGTCATTGGCAGGAATACGTGGTTGGCGAGATTGTGCCATCGGGCGCCGAGCAGTATCCCGATCGCATCAAGATCGCCGAACTCAACGGGGACATGCGTGCCGACATTGTTTGTACGCAAGAGACGCAGTCGCAGACCGCATCGACGTATTGGTTCGAAGCGCCCGCGGACCCAACCGACAGTCCATGGACGCGGCACACGATCGTCACGCAAAACACGACCAACAGCATGGATGTCGCCGACATGGACCACGATGGCGATATCGATGTGATCACGCAGGAACATCGCGGCACCAAGAAGTTGCAGGTTTGGGAAAACGACGGATGCGGCGACTTCACCGAACATCTCATCGACAGCGGCAAAGAAGGGCACTTGGGTGCGCGCGTCGCCGATTTGGATCATGACGGTGACAACGATATCTTCAGTATCGCGTATGACAATTACGCAGTGATGCACCTGTGGCGAAACGACAACTTCTCGTGCCCCAATGCCGACGGTGATTACGACGACGATGGCAACATCGACAACGACGACGCGCAAGAACTGGTGGCGTGTCTTACGCCACCCGGTGCGTCGGTCAGTGATGAAGATTGCAGATCGTTTGACTTCGATTGCGATCAGGACGTCGATCTGTGCGACTTTTCAACATTTCAATTTTTGCTGGGCGACTTGTAGACCGTCGCCCTGCGCGTCTGACTTCGGTTATTGGTTTCCCAGGTACTGCTGCATGATCTGGAAGTCGCCGGTATCGATGTCGCCGTCGCCATCCAGGTCGAATTTGCTGAGGCAGTCCTGAAGCGTTGCAGTTCCCGGACCGGTCAAGCAGTCCGCGAACGCTTCGTAGTCGTCGAGATCAACGTCACCATCGCAGTCGGCATCGCCCGGTGCGCAGTCCACTTGTACCGTCACCGAGTTGCTGCCCACCAGAATTGTATATTGCCCTGCCCCCACGACCGTCGCGAAGGTTCCGGTGATGCTGTCGGCTGTCATGATCTCGAAGGTCTGCCCGGTTGTTGGCATGAAGGCATCCGCGGGCGTCAGGAGCAGTGTCCCGTCCAATGTCAGGTCGCCATTTACTGCCAGCACGTCATGCTCAGCCCCGGGCATCAATCCGCCCAATTCAATGTCGAGGGTTCCGTTGATGTCATTGACGAATTCTCCATTGACCGTCAGCATCCCAGGGGAATTACCGGGTGACGTTGTGCCCTGATTGATGATCCGATTGCCATTGACCGTGCCCGACCCTTTCAGCTTTCCTCGCTGAAAGAATTCATTGGCGCCATGAGTAAACGTGCCGTTGACGGTGATCGTTCCGTCGTTGTCGAAATCGCCGATGCTGAGCGTGCTGTTGGCCGACACCTTGGTTGTGCCGTTGTTTTCATATTCGCCGCTCGTAAAGAAGATTGCTCCGGTTCCGCTGCTGTCATCTTCCAGGCAGAGCGTTCCATCGTTGGCGAACAAATCCGTGGTCGAGCCGATTGGGAGGTTGCTGAACGTTCCGGTGCCGATGAGCTTGATCACGCCGTCGTTTTCGAGAATCGGTGACGATGCGCCCCCGTCGAGGCTCAATGTCGCGCCCGATTCCACGATCCACGTTCCCTCTTCCAACTGGTCGCCATCCAGCGTTTCGCAATCGGTGATGGCGAGCGTTCCCGCGCTGACTTTGACGGTACCGCTGTTGGCAAACGACGGATTCACGAGACTCAAGCCACCGCTGGTTGCGGTCTTATGAAATGTGCCTTCGTTCGAGAAGTGTGTACCGCTGAAATTCAGTGTGGCGATACCGCGCCCGAGGTCGTCGATTGCAAACGTCCCTTGATTGAGAACGTCAATGAAACCGTTCAGTTTAAGTTCCGTCGAGCCAACCAGGTGGGCCGTCCGTTCCGCTCCCAGAATAAACTGTTGCCGATCGCCGCTGTCGGGTCCGCGTAACACGACACCGCCGCCGCTGCTGCTGTTGTCGAAAATCAAATCAGAGTCGGCATTGAACGTGCCAAGTTCGTGGTTCCTGAACAGGTTGTACTTGGTATCTTTGAACGTGACGGTTCCGCCGCTTGACGTCGCCGCCGCGGCCATATCCAGCGTTCCCTTGAGCTCGAATGAATTCGAATTGTCGCTCGTGACGAGATTGAACTGTCCGCCGCCGTCGGGTGTGTGGGCGCCTGCGATGCGGGCTTTACCTTGTCCACTGGCGATCAGCGTGGCATTGATCTCGGCGTTGGCATGTTCGACGACGCCATTGGAGTTTTGCAGGTCGTGCGTGATCGTGCTTTGCAAGTCGGCGAAGAATGTTTTGATTAAACCGGCACCGGGCTTGAATATTCCACCGTTGATCACCGGTTGACCGTTCTGGTCGCCGATTGCGCCGTTGATGTTCAAATCGCCGGATCCGGTTGTTTCAAACGTTCCGCCGGTGTTCGTGAACTTGACGTTGATGCTGCTGTCGATCGATCCGGCGTTGGCGATGTATCCGCTGTTGGTCATGCTGGCGTTGGTGATGGCGCTGTTTTGTTTTTCAATGTTGGCTCCGTTGCTGAACGTGTATTCGCCGTCGGCGGAGTTGGTGATTTGTGCATTGTTCCCCAGTTGCAGGTTTCCGATGCCGGTGTGGAGGAGTTGGCCTTGGTTGTTGATCTGAGCGCCCGCGGCTAGGAGTATCGTGTTGGATGCATCGATGTCGAGAATGCCGCTTTCCGCCACGTTGTCGAATTGGGCGTTGATCGTTCCGCCGCCCCACGAGAAGATGCCCTCGTTGGAGAAATCGCCGTTGACGGTTCCCCCGTCCAGCACGAAGTTACCGTCGACCTGATTGAAGTACTCGCCGACAACGGTTCCCCCGGTCATCAGCACATCGCCCATGTTAAAAATGCGCTTGCCGACTTCGTTGAGCGTGCCGTTGGATTGGTGGAATTCCGACGGTTCGTCAAAGTGCAGCGTCGCAAACCCCTCGCGCGGTTTCATCGTTCCACCTGTAAAAGCCAGCCTCCCAAGTCCGCTCCCGGTCAAAGTGCCGTCGATTTCGTGAACCGTGTTCGCCAGCAGGTTGTTGTAATAGACCACACCGTTTTCGGCGAAATCGAACGCCACGTTGATTGTACGAGAGGAGGCACTGACCTGGATTTCTGAGCCATTGCTGTTGGCCGACACCGTCCCGCCCAGCAGATCAATCGTGTCGCCTATCAGGGTAATGAATCCCTCGGAACGCGCCCGCAGGGTTCCACCCGCGTTTTGTCTGAATTCAGAACTGATGGTTGACTCGCCCAAGCCAATGACTTTCTCGATCAAGCCGTTATTGGTCAGCAGACCGCCATCGCCTTGACGAAACACATTTTGATCCCCGCGGAATTGAATCGTTCCGTTGGCTTCGTTACGGAGGAATCCAAACTCATCGAGTGAGATTCCGTCGAACAGATTTCCCGTCAACTTGATTGTGCCCAAGTTGCTAAGCGTCGAGATGTCCCCACGCGAGATGCGCATGTTGTGCGCCACATCGATGGTCGCGCCGGTATCGTTGATGACCATTCCGGTTCCGGTGACCGCACCAGAGGACCACTTGATGAAGTCCTTGTTGGTGATGGTCCCGTCGGCTTGCAGGTTGGCATTGTTGCTGTTCATTTCGAGCGGGACAGCTTCATCGAATCGAAGATCCACGCTGGTCGACGCTTCAGCCAGGAGCGTCGCTCCGTTGTTTTGAACTTTTCCTGTGCCGCCGCTGACCAGTTCGCCGCCGATCTTGTGGACGCCCGTACCGGCCCACTGGAAGATACCGTTGCTGGTGACGGTGATGCTGGCGTTCTTGAGCGTGCTGCGGCTTAGGCTGTCCTTACCGAGCGTAAACGTCGCCCCAAATCCGTTGCCGCCATCGACGGCGATGACGTTTCCATCCAAGACCATCTTGTCTTCGATGCGCTGGTCGAGTTGCAATTCGCCGTTGCGAACGTCGAACATACCGTAACTGGTCATCGGGCACCCGATCTTCGACGTGAAATCACCAGGCGCATTCAGAATGATTGGGGCGACATGCGTGAACAGTCCCGTGACGTTTCCGCCGACTTGCGTCGTGATGCCCGCTGACCCGTTGCGAAACTCCCATTCGCCGGCCAGGTGTTCGATTTTTCCGTTGTCGCGCAGGCCGATGCTGCGATTGACGATGACTTTCCCGTTGTTGGTGAACGTCGCGTCTTCGATCGTCGGCGTACCAATGCCGGCAAACGCCGTCGAAAGTGTTGCGCCGGAATTATTGGTGAGACCGTTTCCCATGACTTTGCCAAGCCGCCACTCGAGATACCCTTCGTTGGTGACGCCGTCGATCGATGGGCCTTCAATGACGAAGGGGAGCAACTCAACCGACATGTTGATTGACCCGCCGGTGATGCTGCCGCCGTTCTTGGCGATGACCGTGGACAGATCGCTGCCCGATCCGGTGATTGTGCCCAGTGTCATCGATGCGTTGCTGAATTCGACCTTGCTGGAGTCCGACATTGAAAGGTTGAGCGACGATACTTCCGTCGGTCCCGAGAAAGTGATCGTCGCTGAATTCGTCGGAGCGACGGTTGTTCCCAGGAATGACGTGTCGTTGAACTTAAGCAGTCCGCTGGACGCAGCAATCGTTCCACCGACATCTTCAAATCGAACCGCGACGTTTGAAAGGTCGGTCCCGCCAGACTTTGTAAACATTCCGGAGTTTTGAATTTCCGGAGAACCGCTGAACTTGGAAATGTCGCCATCCTTGAGTATCTCGAAGATGCCGGACGACACCAGGATGGCGTTGTCCCGCATGACGATTTCACCATCGGGTGCTCCCGTACCGAGGAAGATGTTGCCCGGGCTCGCCAGCCAGGTGCCTCCGAGAAGCAATGAGCCGGTGATGTTCACGTCGGAAGGTGAGAATGTCCCGCTGCCCAAAAAGTCAACGTCCTCTGCGATCGTCGGTCCCTCCACCGTCAAGGTCTGTCCAGAACCGTTGATCGTAACGCCAGCCGCTCCGCCTTGATTCAAATTCATGCTGGTCACGGTAACGTCGGATGCGAGATCGATATTCGCCACATCAATCACAACGTTGTAGCTGCCTTCTTCGTCATTGTTCGGGACAATGTCGGGATTCCAGTTCATGGGGCTGTCCCACGACTGGTCGCCAACCTGCCCGTTGTCCCACGTTGAGGTGGTTTGAGCGAACGATTGCAGTGGACCACCTGCCAACGAGAAGACGATGCAGGCCTGCGAGATGTACGCGAATGTCGAAAGTTTCAAACGGTTGGCTGAAATCATTTTTGCAGTTTCCTGTTCCCAGTTTTCGCTGATTTGCAATTGGCGTACTCCGAAAATCATTGCCAACTGCTTCTCCAAACCCGATGGCGGGGACCAATTCGCTGATTTCGCTCCCCACAAACAAACGCGTAAACCGCGTCCGTTGCGCCGGATTTGGATTTCTCCCCATTCGCGGGCTATCAAAGAAGAAGCCGATTCATCGTGAATTTCTGGTATGCTTTAAGGTGCAGCGGGCCGAATCGACCTCCTCTGCCGAGACTGTGAAACCGTTGGCCGTTATCGCGTGTTGCTTGAGATATGAACGACCGAAACGATGCCCATACCATTCTCGAAGAGCTGACCGCCGGCGACCAGCGGGCTGCCGATCGTCTGATGCCCTTGGTTTACGACGAATTGCGGATGCTCGCCGCCCGACACCTGCGGCGTGAACCCGTCAATCACACCCTTCAACCGACGGCGATCGCCAATGAAGCCTACCTGCGGATGGTTGATCAGACGCGGGTGGATTGGAAGGATCGTGCCCATTTCCTAGCCGTGGCCGCGACGGCTGTTCGGCGTGTGTTGATTGACCATGCAAGAAAAAGAAATTCCGCCAAGCGCGGTAACGACTGGCAACGCGTTACTCTAGGGGGCATCAACGCTGCGGAAGGAGCCGCCCATCTCGACCTGCTCGCGTTGGACGATGCGCTGACGTCTCTGGAAAAGCTCAATGAACGGCAATGCCGAGTTGTGCAGTTGCGGTTTTTTGGCGGACTGACCAACGAAGAAATTGCCCATGTACTTGGCGTCAGTCGATCAACTGTCGTCGACGATTGGACGATTGCGAAGGCCTGGCTCCTCAGTGAACTCTCGACGGATGAGCAATAGATGACGCCCGCGCAGTACCAACGCGTCAGTGAGATCTTTCTCGGTGCGATACGGTTGGATGGCGCCGGGCGCGACGATTATTTGCGAAGCGCGTGTGGCTCGGACCTGGCTGTCCGCGACAAAGTGCTGGCGATGCTCGCGGAACACGACTCCCCCAAAGTCGATCTTGAATCGCCGGTGATGGAAGCGTCGCTTCAGATCGATGACCTGTTCGCGCACCTTTCGACGGGTGAAAGCGAACCGGTGCCCGAGCGCCTGGGCAGTTATCAGATTCTCGAAGTATTGGGCAAAGGCGGAATGGGCGTCGTTTATCGCGCGCAGCAAAAAAACCCCAAACGCACCGTTGCCCTCAAAGCCATTCGCCATGGTCTATCCAGTTCAAAGGCCATTCAACGCTTTGCCCTTGAAGCGGAAGCGCTCGCGCGACTTCAACATCCCGGGATTGCCCAGATTTTCGAAGCCGGCGCGGATGTTGGCGCCAGTGATCGAGACGTGAAGCAGCCGTTCTTCGCGATGGAATTGGTGGAGGGTGAACCGCTAACCCATTATGCCGAGACGCATCAACTCAACCTTCGACAAAAAGTGGCGCTCTTGGCGCAGGTTTGCGAGGCGGTCCATCATGCCCATACCAAAGGCGTTATCCACCGAGACCTGAAACCAAGCAATATCCTCGTCGACGCAACCGGCCGCAGCAAGGTGCTGGACTTTGGTGTTGCCCGCGTTCTGGATGACAATGCCGCAACGCTCACGGCAGAAACGAATCCGAGTCAACTGATCGGCACGCTGCGATACATGAGTCCTGAGCAGGTCGCTGGAGACACGGGCCATGTCGATACCCGGTGCGATGTCTATGCGTTGGGGGTCATCGGTTATGAACTCATCGGAGGTCAGCCGCCGTACGATCTGGTTGACATGAACATACCGCAGGCTTCGCGCGTGATCAGCGACGCGAATCCGCAACGTCTTTCGCAAGTCGAACGTCGGGCGGCTGGCGATCTTGAGGCAATCATTCATAAGGCGCTGGAAAAGGAGGCGGACCGTCGTTATCCGACGGCCGGTGAACTCGCAGCCGACTTGAAACGGTTTCTTGCCAACGAGCCGGTGGTTGCGCGTCCGCCGACGCTTGCGTATCAGATTTCAAAGTTTTCAAAAAGGCATCGGTTGGCCGTCATGGCGATGCTGGCTGCTTGCCTGGCTGTCGTCATTGGAATTGCCGGTCTGATCCGTGGGGGAATCATCGCGGCGAACGAACGCAGCGAAGCGCAACGGCAATACCGAATCGCGCAGGCCATCAATGGTTTTTTGAATGATGACCTGCTTGCGCTGGCCGACCCACTCGCGGAACCCAATGGCGACTTGACGGTGAAGGAGGCGTTGGATCGGGCGTCGCGATCGGTTGCGTCAAGGTTTGCCAAGCGCGACGAAGTGCGTGCTGCAATTGAAGCGACGCTGGGCCGCACGTACATGGCCCTCGGGGAATACGCCAAAGCCGAGCACCATCTAACAGAAGCCGAGTCGATCCTGCATTCTATCTACGAGACAGACGACCCCCATGCATTGGCCGCCAACGGTCCGATGATCGAACTGCTTCGACGTACCGGTCGACTTGATGAGGCTCGAACGCTGGGCGAAGCGACGTTGGATGCGCTGAAGGAATCAGTTGGCCTTGAACATGTCGATACGTTGTCGGCGATGGATGCGTTGGGCATGGTGCTGCTGGAGCAAGGCGATTTTGAAGCGGCGGAACATTTGTTTTCGCAGGCGCTGACAACGCTGGAACAGGTCGAACCCGACGGCGAGTTGGCGATGCGTGTTCGCGGGAGCCTTTCCGACGCGTACAAGTGGCAAGGGCGCATCGACGAGGCGACGCCACTGAACGAGTCGCTTGCCGCCGATGCACGCGAGCGGTGGGGCGAAAATGACGCGCGCACCGCGATCGCGCTCAACAAGCTGGCGACGTTGTATCTGCGGAAATATCGGTTCGAAGATGCACGTTCGCTATTTGAAGATGCGGTCGAAATCGCCGCACCGATTTTGGGCGATTCGCATCCCGAAGTCCTGACGATCAAGAGCAACCTTGGCACCACGCTCATGAATTTGAGACGCTACGAGGAAGCGGCTGACCTGCTCGCCGACACGTACGAACAAACCAAACAGTCGCTCGGTGATAAGAACCTGGACGTGATCATCAACGGTCAAACTTTGGGGACGGCTTATCGCTATCTTCATCGGTTTGACGATGCCCGTCAGGTGTTTGAGGAAACGGTCGCTGCCGCCGACGCAACGCTGGGCAAGGAACATCCCCAATCGTTGTACGCCCGATCGTATCTCGGCTTGACCCTAATTGACCTGCGCGAATTTGAAGCGGCAGAACCACTGCTTCAGGAATCGCTCCAACTGTATCGCGAGACGGCTGGCGATAACCACCCCAACACCCTGCATGCTGAAAATGATCTGGCCAAGCTCTTTGTGGAAATGGAACGGTTCGAAGAGGCGGAAGAGATCTATCTGCGAATCATCGCTGCCGCCAGTGATGAGACCGCGTCGGCGAATACCATCCGGGCGATTTTTCAGACAGCATATGGACGCTGCCTTACAGCGATGGAACGATTCGACGACGCCGAAGCGCAATTGATCGCAGCCGACAATTTTCTGTCCACGTCGCGGTGGGCTGAGGAGACGTACGGGCGTGACGCGATCGAAGCACTCGTGAACTTGTACGCGCAAACCAACCAGACCGAATTGTTGGAAAAACATCGCGAACGATTGGCCGCGATCGCCTCTGAGGAATGATAACTGGTTGATTTGCCCACGCTACGTTTTGTCTGTTGAACGATTGGATGCGAATTCAAATGCGTAGCGGGCGAGTTCCTGTGCGTTGCGCAGTTCGAGCTTGCGTTTGATGCGTTCCTTGTAGTTGTCCACGGTCTTGATGCTCAGGTGGAGTTGTTCGGCGATTTCGCGCGACGTGCGCCCCATGCCTGTCAGACGAAGCGTTTCCAATTCGCGATCGCTGAGCTGCTCGATCGACGGTGCTTGAGACTTGCGGCCATTGTGCGCCGCTCGATGCAAGAGGAAGTCGGTCATCCGCTCGCTCAGTACCACCTTGCCGTCAGCCACCCGTCGGATGGCGTCGATGATGCGGTCAGCCGCTTCTTCTTTCATGATGTACCCGAGCGCGCCAATCTGAAGCGCCCGCTCGGCGTAGACCTGTTCGTCGTACATCGATAGCAAGAGCAGCTTGACGTCCGGGGCGACGTGTCGAAGGTCAGCCGCCAACTCCAACCCGCTGTCTTTTCCCATCGCGAGATCGAGCACGGCCACATCGGGTTTTTCTTTGATGATCGCCTCCCGCGCGGTTTCCACATCCATCGCCGTGCCGCAGACTTTGAGGCCGGCTTCGTTGTCGATGAGACGCGCAAGACCGTCGGTGACAATCGGATGATCGTCCATCAAAAATATTCGAAGGGTTCGTTTCGCGTTTTCGGTCATTTTTCATCGCCCATCGGAAACTCAACATGGACCCGCACGCCGCTGCCAACCGATGACTCGATGGCGATCGAACCGCGCAGAATGTCTGCACGGTACCGCATCAGTTGCAAGCCAGCGCCTTCGGTTTCGGTGCGGTTCGTTTCTTCAAATCCGCCCCCATCGTCGATGACCGACAGCGCGATCCTACCGTCACTGGTTGCAAGTCGTATGTCGATGTTTTTCGCGTGACCATGACGAACGGCATTGGTGACGGCTTCGCGGACGATGCCGTAAATCTGCACGTTTTGCGATTCGTTCGGGAGATTCGGCGCACCTGTCGCATCGACATTAACCCGACAACCGCTACGGGCGTGGGTGTCAACCGCCAAGGCATCCAGCGCGTGCTTGAGTTCGTCGCGACTCATTTTGGAAGGATACAAACCGCGAACGATATTGCGCAGCGCGACCGAGGTGGCTGTGGCCTGCTGCGTTAATTCTTCGGCGCGTTGGCGGGCGTCGTCGGGAAGTTGCCGCTCGAGCGTCTTCGCCCCCAATGCCAGTCCGGTCAAGCGCTGCCCAAGGTCGTCGTGCAGATAACCCGCGATGCGGCGCTGCTCTTCGGAAGCGATCGTCAGAATTTCCTGTTCGAGTTCGCGACGGCGCTCCACTTCGTTGTGCAGTTGCGCGTTTCGATCCGCAAGCTCAGCCGTTCGATCGCTGACCCGTTCTTCGAGCGATGCGTGCGCATCTTCCACCGCCCGCTGCGAGCGAACGATGGCTGCAAGGAGCCAACCCACGCCCCACGCACCGCATGCAAGAATCAAACCCGCCAGCCAGAGATGCCCCATCGATCCGGACGATCCGAAATGACCATGGTTGGCCGACTCCATTTCAGATGCGAGATGCGAACGCAGGTGATCGAGTCGTGTTGCAAACACCTTGAATGATTCGTCGTCTCTGTCGCCCGGAGAATTCGACGCCTCCTGTTTATCGCGCAAATTGCGCCACGCTTCGACGAACGCGGTGATGTCCGAATCGTTTGAATCGGATGGCAGGTCTTCCAGCAGATGCGCGATGTCGTCTTCAATTGTTTCAAGTCGATCGCGCCAGTCGGGCTGCAAGAGCGTCGCTTGTATATCTGCAATCAGTCGATGCGTTTCGACACGATGGGCGGCTACGTGCGCTTCCTCCCGATGTTGTTGGAGGTGACGCCAACTGAACAGGGCGGTTAACGCGGCGCATGTGATCGCCGAGACTGCGCTGAGCAGATAAACATTTCGAAGCAGGTATTTGCCAGACATTCGTGCGGCCATCGCGTTCCCACACATCATAACGCATCCGAAGGCGGCTGCGATCCAGCACGCACTCAAATCACAGCGATGTGGGAAACTCCCCCACAACAAACAGGTTGGGTTTCCATCTGGTGTCGGAATGCGTGGGCGCTATCATTGCCGATCATGCGCAATGGGAGGGAGAGGGATTGCCAACCGTGACCAAACCACGTACACCGCGAATGGATGCATCCAGCCACAACCCGTCAACCGAAGCCGCCTTCACGCTGGTCGAGCTTCTGGTTGTGGTTTCCATCATCGCTTTGCTGATTGCGATCCTGTTGCCTTCGCTGAAGGGGGCCAGGGACCAGGCCAAAGCCACCCTCTGCCTGAGCAACGTGCGCCAGATGGGAATTGCCTCGGCGATGTATTCGGACAGCAACAACGACTATTACCCCTTGACCAAGCACGGCGAACAGGATGCGGTGTGGATCAAGACGCTTCAGCCGTACGCGGGAAACGATTTGCTTTTTCGCTGCCCATCGGACCGCAGCACCGATTGGTTCAACCCGACGGACCCGCCCGACGTCCAGCTCGAAAATGACCGCAAGAGCAGCTACGGGGTGAACATCTATTTCTCGCCGGAGGTAC
>DDIR01000125.1 GCA_002338715.1 Phycisphaerales bacterium UBA1845
CCGCCCAATAAAAAAGCCCCGGTGGCGATAAGCGCCACCGGGGCCGATTGTCTAACTTTGAATTTGGATTTGGGCGTTACTGAACGGGAATCTGCCCAAAGTCCTCACCGCAAACCTCGATGTACTCGAGCAGCACGCCTTCTTCCTGCTGACTGGTCTGCGTCCGCAGACGGATGTCAATGCAATCTTCACCGTCAGCGGCTGAAATGTCAGCCGTTTCCGTGACAAACACATTGGGGGCCAGGTCAGGAATGTTCAGCGTGTCGCCGATGACCCAATCGCCATCGTCGCCGCCGCAAGGACGCCACTCAACGATGAACAGGTCGTTGTCCGACTCGGACAGCGATGCCCAGTCGAAGCGGATGAACAGTCCGGTGTAACCGGAAACGTTGATCCCTTCCTGAACCACCTTGGTCTCTTGTTCAAAGATCGGGATGATGTTGAACTGATCGTCCTGGAGACGTAATCTCTCGTCGACGATCGATGCGTTGTCATCGGGATCGCCACCCTGCTGCTCACTTTCGAACTCGATCCAGCCGTTGCCGACGGTGTTGCTGTCGGGACGAGCGAAGTCGTCACGGAACGGACAGAGCTGAACGACGCCACAGTCCGGCGGGTTCTGCAGCAAGTCATCTTCTGACTCGTACACCGCCGCACCGATTGTCATAACCGAAGCGTCATCAGCAGCCGATTCAAAGAAGTCGACGCCAAGGAACGTGTAGCAACCACCGTCATCGAACTGGGCAAGTGCATCATCCGTGTTGAGACGGTTGACTTCAAACGCCATCAGGTCGCGGGCAGCAATGCTGTTGAAGAAGTCCAGATTCAGACCGGCTGCATTGAGCGGCAGGTCAATGATCAAAAGTGAACCACCAACGCCCGGAGCCGGACCAACACTGATGAAGCGGGTGTTCTGCGTGGCCTGAATCGTCGCACGATCGTTTCCGCTCTTACCGAGGAAGCTGTCCAGACGCAGGACCGAGCAAATGCCATCGCCACCTTCACGCCAGATGAACAAACGCATCGTGATCGGGTTGTCGGCGCCATCCAGGTCATAACGCTGCGGGACGGCTGCACGGTAAGCGACCGTTCCAACTCCGCACGGACCCAATGAAGGCTCGAACGTGTTGACGGGTTCAAAGGCTTCGCCCTGCATCTGGTTGAAGGCCGCGTAGGAGCCGCCAGGAACCGTGAAGAACTGGTCGATGAACACGCTGTTGAACAGTGACGGACCAGGTGCTCCGTCTTCTCCGTCGAGACCGTTGCTGCCAGCCGGACCTGCAGGACCTTGCGGGCCAGGTTCGCCGTCAAGACCGTTTGAACCAGCGGGGCCAGCCGGACCTTGTGGGCCTGCGGGACCTTGCGGACCTGCCGGGCCTTGCGGTCCCTGACCATCGAGCACGTCGATCACACCGTCGGTGTTGACGTCTTCGCTGTAACCACAAATGTCTTCCGGATCGGTCGAAGGCTCGACGTCCGGCGGGCAGAAGCAAACGCCTTCACCACCGAGACCGCGAACGCGAGCGGTCTGAGCACCTTCAACCACTTCTTCCTCTTCATCGCAAGGATAGAAGTCGACGCAGTTGCCGAATTCATCCTGAAGCAGCGGGTGGCAGAAATCCTTGATGCCGTTGGTGTTTAGATCCCAAACGCTGTCGCCATCGGCGCCGTCTTGGCCGTCAGCGCCATCGGCACCGTTTGAACCATTGGAACCGTTTGAGCCGTTTGAACCACTCGGACCAGCAGGGCCTGCCGGACCGGCGGGGCCTTGTGGGCCTTCAGGACCTTGCGGACCTTCGGTTCCAGGAAGTGACTGTCCATCTTGTCCCGGAGCACCGGGCTCACCTTGTGCACCGGGCTCACCTTGCGCACCGGGCTCACCTTGCGGACCTGCGGGACCTTGCTGGCCTGCGTTTTGCGGACCGAACAATTGCAACGCAAGGGCACCGATCCCAAAGAGATCGCGTACCCAGTCTTGCACGCCAAACAACCCGTTGCTTCCACCGACGCAACCGGTCACCAGCAGACCGCCAGCCGGCGCGACGAACAGTGCGGCTGCGACGAACGCACCCGTCAGTTTTTGTCGCGATTTACTCCAACCCTTAGCTTTCATAAGCTCTCGCTCCTTTTCTTCCTCAAGAGAAAAGTGGTCGTGTTAAACTTCGTGTGATGGTGACCCAGCCTGTCCGAGACACACACGGTTATTTATTGAGTACAGATTGGTAACTTGCTTTTTGCCCTACTCACGAGACGAGTGCAATCCTTTATGTTTTGATCAAGACATCTCGATGTCGAAACACCCTGATCGTTCAAGACTGCAAGACTCTGATAGGTCGGCGACTTGGCCCAAAGCGGATATGCACCCCAGCACTACGCTTGACCCCATCAGCGGGATTCGGCATCCGTGCTAACCCGATTCCCGTCATCCGCCCCTTCCCCAAGAGGCGAACCAATGCATCAATCTGCTTCCATCCCGAAATACACACCCGGGGCGGAAGCTCCCCATGACGTCAGATCGTAAGCCCTCGAAAAATCCATGTCAACTTAGAGTACACATTCTGGGGGATGGACTGATAATCCCGGTGAAGACCGGCAAGGTTGGCCAAATACACCACCAAAGCGAAACAATTTCGCGGTTTGGTTATTCGGACTTTGATGCGATTGGCGCATCCATCGCCGGCACGTTGGCATGCCCGACAACCCCAGGAGCCAACCATGAGACCGTCTATCGTTTCGGGCTAGACGTGCTCGGGTGGGGCGATCTTTTCAATCGTACCCGCCGCCAGCCCTTCCTGATATTCGGACCAGCTCATCGGCTCGCGGGCAGTATCGACCTCCTGCATGGTGATGCACCGATCCACCGGGCAGACGAGCGAACACATGTTGCAACCGACGCACGTGTCCTGATTGATGGTGAGAATGTTGACGTAATCATTGCCCGCGCCCGGAACGACCGTGATGCCGCCGCTCTTGAGTACGTCGGCGCGGTGACCGTTATTGGACAGAAACACGTCAACCGGTTGCTGCTCGATCTTGATCGACTGATGGCAACCGTCCTCGCACGCGATGTAACACAATCCGCAATGAACGCACTTGTCCTGATCGATCTGGGCGACGACCTTGTAATTCAAGTCGAGTTCGCCCCAATGCTTGATGCGCGGGACCGACTTGCCGACAAAGTCCGATACCTTTTTGAAATTGTTTTCGAGCATCCAACCCTGCATGCCGCTGATCAGGTGCTCGACAATTCTGAACCCGTAATGCATGACGGCTGTGCACACCTGCACGCTCGACGAACCGAGCAACATGAACTCGACCGCATCCTGCCACGATTGAATCCCGCCGATGCCGCTGATCGGAATGTTGATGTTTGCGTCGCGTGCGCACTCGGCCACCATGTTCAGCGCGATCGGCTTGACAGCTGGTCCGCAATAACCACCGTGACTTCCGTTGCCGCGCACCGCGGGTTTCGGCGCGAGCGTATTCAAATCGATGCCGACGATTGAATTGATCGTGTTGATCAGCGAGATCGCGTCGGCACCACCTTCTGCCGCGGCTCGTCCGATGGTTGTGACGTTGGTGATGTTGGGCGTGAGTTTGACGATGACGGGAATCGTCGCGACTTCCTTCACCCACTCGGTGATCATCTTGGTGTATTCGGGCACCTGCCCAACCGCAGCTCCCAT
This sequence comes from Phycisphaerales bacterium UBA1845, assembly GCA_002338715.1. Classification (GTDB taxonomy): domain Bacteria; phylum Planctomycetota; class Phycisphaerae; order UBA1845; family UBA1845; genus UBA1845. The sequence continues at coordinate 3,687 of DDIR01000125.1, forward strand.
CCCCCGCTCGCTCATGCCATGCGGGCAGCCGAAGTTCAATTCGATGCCATCGGCGCCGGTGTCCTGCGTCTGCTTGACGATGTCGTGCCAGGTCTCCCGCTTGGACTCGACCATCAGCGAAACAAACAGAGCATGATCGGGAAAATCGCGTTTCACCTCGGCGATTTCGCGGAGATTGACCTCCAGCGTGCGGTCGGTGATGAGTTCGATGTTGTTTAATCCCAGTACTTTACGGCCGTCATAGTCCACAGCCCCGTAGCGGGACGAGACGTTGACGATGGGTTCGTGGTTGAGGGTTTTCCAGACCACCCCGCCCCAACCGGCTTCATACGCCCGGCGGACCTGATACCCCGAATTCGTCGGTGGCGCTGACGCCAGCCAAAAGGGATTGGGGGCTTTAACGCCGCAGAACTCGATACTCAGATCTGGCATTGGCATGGGTGAATCCTCATTCTAGGTCCGGGGCGAGCGATGTGAATGTGACACGTACTGTCACTTTCTTGATCCTGCGAACTAATTGGCCAGCATCGCGCTGATGCCCCACGCTGCGACTTTCCCTTCCTGAACCGCGTCGACAATTTCCGCGCCCTTGCTCGTGCAATCACCACCGGCGAAGAGTTTGGGAATGCTCGTCGCGCCGGTCCGCGCGTCGATCGCGACTTTACCGCCGTCTACTTTCAAGTTCGGCATCGCTTTGAGCAGATCAAGCAACGGCACCTGACCGAGCGCTTTGACGACCATGTCGGCATGAATCACAAACTCGCTGCCGGGAATCGTCGAGAGTTTTCCTTTGCGCGACGACGGATCATCGAGCGTTGTGCGGATGAACTCGACGCCAATCGCCACACCGTTGTCGACCACGACGCGGGTCGGCTGAGCGTTCCACTCGAAGTGCACGCCCTCCGCTTTCATGTATTCGTATTCATACGCGAACGCGGGCATCGCATCTTCACCGCGCCGATACGCAACCGTGACCTTTTTCGCACCGAGTCGCGTCGCCTCCGTCGCAACGTCAGCGGCTGTGTTGCCCGCACCAATCACGAGAACATGCTCGCCGATTTCGCAGTCTTCAAACGGTTTTGTATGCGTCTGGAAAATAAAGTCGAGCGCTTCCCACGCACCCGGCGCGTCTTCATTGTCGATGCCAAGCGGCGACGTGCGCCCCAGGCCGATGCCCAGAAACACCGCGTCGTATTCTTCGACCATTTTCAAAAGCGAAGGTCCATCGACGTGATGGTTCAGGCGAATGTCCACGCCGATCTGCTTGACGAGTTCGACTTCGGTCAGGGCGAACTCCGTCGAAATCTTGTACGCCGAAATGCCCAACGTGTTGAGCCCACCCGGAATGTCGCGGGCTTCAAACACCGTGACGTCGTGGCCGACTTTCCGGAGTTCATGGGCACAAGACAACCCCGAAGGACCGGAACCGATCACCGCCACCCGCTTGCCCGTCGCCGGACCGGCTTCGAAAAACTCGACGCCCTTCGCGCGGGCAGCATCACACGCAAAGCGCTGAAGTCGGCCAATCTGCACGGGGGATTTCAACAGCGTGTTGTCCACGCACGCCCCTTCGCACAGCACCTCGGTCGGACACGCCCGGGCGCAACTGCCGCCGAGAATGTTGTCTTCGAGAATCGTGTGGGCCGCTCCGATCGGGTTGCGGTGCATGATCTGGCGGATGAACTTCGGAATATCGATGTGCGTCGGACACGCCCGCGTACACGGCGCATCAAAACAGAACAGACACTTCGCCGATTCCATCAGCGCCTCGTCCTGCAACAGAGGCGGCGGCATGTCGGCGAAATTCTGCTTGAGCGTTTCCGAACTTAAGATGTCACCCGCGCGGGCCATGTTGAATCCTCGATGGGCGTACGGTCATTGATTCGATTGCGTAGGGTGGGCCGTGCC
>DDIR01000030.1:0-125 GCA_002338715.1 Phycisphaerales bacterium UBA1845
CGTCAGGCTTGCGCCCATTGCGGAATATTCGTTGCTGCAGCCACCCGTAGGTGTCCGGGCAGTGTCTCAGTCCCGATGTGTCGGGTCGTGCTCTCACACCCGATACCCGTCGTTGCCTTGGTAGG
>DDIR01000030.1:250-479 GCA_002338715.1 Phycisphaerales bacterium UBA1845
ACCAACAAGCTGATAGGACATGGACCGCTCCCAAACCGCCTGAACTTTGCCCGCACGATCATGAGACCGCACGGGGTCATCTGGTATTACCGGCACTTTCGCAAAGGAACCGAAGTTCCGCCGCTATCCCAGAGTTCGGGGCACGTTATCCATGTATTCCTCACCCGTTCGCCACTAACTCCCAATCGGATTACTCTTCAAGGGGTCCGTTCGACTTGCATGCTTTAGC
>DDIR01000030.1:592-6905 GCA_002338715.1 Phycisphaerales bacterium UBA1845
CCGCCAGCGTTCGTTCTGAGCCAGGATCAAACTCTTCACTTAATTCATTAACGCCACCCGAAGGCGACGTTCATGACAATTGGAAGGCTTACACTTTCTCTGGCACTCGTGAAAATGTAAGTCGCAATGGCTCCTGATTAAAACCATTGCTAATCATCCCTGCCGACGCTCGCTGGCGAGCAATCGACAAGATGTTTCATGATTACGAACCCAACCCCACCGCATCAAAAATCACATGCCCGAAAGCACGGAAATTTAATGGTGCCCACCCGTTCAGCACGAAGCCAAAAAGGTGTTTCCGGCAGGAAGGTTCCACATTCTCACGACGAACCTAAATCAACCTGTTTACTTGTCAAAGAGCAGTTTTCTCGCTGTCGTGCGAAAAAAAACGCCGCGATTCGCGAGCCCAGTACTGTAACCAGGCAAGCGTCGTTGTCAACCCGACAGGATCGAATTTTTGCCGGTCAAACCAGCCATCGATCCCGGGTTTCCAACCCGCGGGAGGAGAAAAATAGCAGATCGCTTTTCGTTGTCAAGCCGACTTCGGACGAAATAAAAATTGTCTGCCAAACCCCCGTTTCAGGCCTGAAGTAACAGGCTCAAAACCATAAAAAACGGCAGCAAAAGGTTCACCCCGATCGCCCAATAAGCCAGTCCCCCGCGACGCTCCCGGCGGTTCCGCCACAACGCGATCACCGAAACCAACGTCGCCACGAACCACAGCAACATGACCCCCATGCCAAGCACCGACAACTTCACCAGCCAAGGTTGCTGGGTCTCTGCCGCATCCTGCACAAACTTCGTCATCTCTTCCGAATCCACCCCAAAACCAACTCGGTTTCCAACCTCGTCCACGAAGCGATACACGATCCAGAAAAATAGCAAAATTGCACCAATTCCCAGCAGCAATGCCGTCAACGCCACGCCGTCAAACATGCCCCGGTGCGTTGCCGGCGCGTAACCGGCTGGGCTGTAATCCACCGTCAGCACCCCTGTCGGCGCCGCCTGCAATTCGCCCCCCGGTTCGCTCGAAGTCTCATCAGCCTCCGCTGCGGGCGCACGCAATTGCGAGAATCCAGGCGCCGTCACCGTGTCGCCACAGTACGGACATTCAACGAGACGGTTCGCCCACTCGTCCGCCACCTCGATCGCCTTCAGGCACGATATGCAATTGAATTGAATGGCCATGCGCGTAGCCTATCGCTGCTCCCCATTCTGTGCAATCACAACCAGCTTCGCCAAACTGCCGCAAGAAAAATCGGACACCGCGGACACCTCAAAACCCCCTGATTTGACCAGCCAATTGTGCATCCGCCTGAACGCTTGCCTTTATCTGGTAGCCGCTCAATCCGCGCGCGAAGTTGCGTCAAATGCGCACGTGCCCAACGCCAGTCAATTCAAAATCAGCACTCAAGTTCGGCTGGCAGCGCAACCGATCATTGCTGTGCCAAACGCTCGACATCAAACGCCAAACCAAATCGCACGTTTCTTTCGAGCGCATCTTGTTTCAACAATTGACGGTTAGTCCGTTTAGAAGAACAGGTCAGCAGACAAGGATTCAACCAACATGAGCAGAACCGATATCATCCGCACGATCAGCATTCTCAACCAGTCAGCCCAACTCGACTTCCTCCAGGATTTCACCACGGAAGAGTTGGCCGCCTATCTCGACAAACTTCGATCGATTCCATCCGAGCCATTCTGCGTTGAATAAGTGAGCAAACAGGGTTTAGAAAACCGCGCTTCAACCGGATCGATTCCAAGCCAACGCGCGACCAATCGATCCACGGCGGCTCTTCTTTTTTGAAGAGCCGCTTTTCGTTGATACCCGTCGCACCCAAGCACATTTCGAATTCAAGAAGCGCGTCACCGTAGGGTGGGCCGTGCCCGCCATGCCTGATTTCATACCAACGGCGGTGGGCACGGCCCACCCTACAACGGCTTCACAGATCTTTTGATCACGTACAACCAACTTACTGATACAATCACATCCGATTACCGTAGTTCTCTTCAGCAAGAGTCTCGGATCCTTCGAGCACAACAGCCGGCAGAATTCGGAGCGTGACATTGACTGACGCCGAATCAACCACCGATCAACTCGAAAGCAACGCGGAACAACCGCAGATGGAATTCGACGTATTCTGCCACGAATGCGGTTACAATCTGCGAGGCATCGTCACCACGCGCTGCCCGGAATGCGGCACCGCTTCTCCCGCGCTGCAAAACGCCAAACCATCCATCCCGTGGGCGCACCGCGAATCACTCGGCAATGTCCGCGCATTCATAAGGACAGTTCTGTTCGCAAGTTTCGGATTGCGCAAACTCTCGCAAAACGTGTACTTGCCCATCGACTTCGCCGAGTCTCAAAAGTTTCGCCGATGGACGATCGGCACCACGATGCTCTTTGCCATCGCGTTCGTCGTCTGGTTTCAGGTGTCGGGCGTTTCCGGTTTGCTAAGCGATTCGTTCATTACCGATTTGCGGGGGATGATTTGGCCGAGTGTCGTGATCGTCGGCCTGCTGGCGTTGTACGTCGTGTTGGCCACCGGCGTACCCAGCCTCTTTTTCGATTATCGCGACGTCCCGGTTTCACTACGCAACAACGCGGTGGCGCTGAGTTACTATTGCGCCGCACCACTGGCATGGTGGCCCATCCCGCTGGCGATCTCGGTCCTGATCATCCTGCAAAACCCGATCGACATTCGGAACCGATGGTTGGCTGTCACCTTGACGTCAATCGCATTTATCGCGCCGCTGACGCCGATCGTGCTGTGGTGCTTCCAACTGTTCAGAATCGCCAAGCGCGTCCTCCGCGGCCAAACGGGTCGAAAGGTCTGGCTGACGATCGGTATTCCGCTCTTGTGGTTTGCGTGCGCGATTCTCGTTTTCCTGCTGATTCCACTCGCAGGCTTCTACACGTGGGTGCTTGTCGACGCCTTGTCCTGATCGACTGCACCGCAATGATCACCGACCTTGCGGACGGTCGCCGTTGAGAAAGAACACGAGATCGGCTTTGTCCATATTGACCGAACCGTCACTCCGCAACTCAAAAGTTCCGCTTTCGTCGATGCCGTTTTCTCCGACGCTATAAAGCACAGGCATGTCAGCCGCTGGTAGATACCTGATCGCGACGGAACCTTCGGCAAAGGGATCGCATGGCACGCTGTCGAGATAATCCGGAACCAACTCTTCCAGCGCACGGGGGCGCGCACCGTGATCGATCTCAAACAACCGAATCGCCAGCGTGATAGCGGCCATCCGACGTTGAGCACGCAACCGAAAGTCCAACAGAATCGTCCGCTCATATGAAGGCATCAGGATGGCAGCCGGCAAGAGCTTGTTGGCACCTCGGCTGATGTACGTCTCGATGTCCGGGTATAGTCGCATCGCCTCGGGAAAGGTTTCCGAATTTGCCGCTAGCACCGTTTCGGTCATTAACTCCGCAATCTGCCGCGCATGTTCGGTAAACACCGGCCGCAACAACCATGAAAAAGGCAGAGGAGGAGCCGGATACCACGCAACCCCTTTCCCGCTGCGGATCTCGTTCACGGAATCCAGAATCAGCGCCCTCTCGCCAGCAAATCCGTGCAAACGCGACAAACGCAACTTCGATTCATCGAGCAGTGCATCGATCAACGCATGCACCTGCTGACGCGTGGCTTCTTCGGCAGTCCCGCCGCCAGACCTTGGTTCTACTTTTAGATCGTGCCCAATGAACTCCACGACCGAGCACGGCAAATTCAGAATCGACATCGCAACCAGATGACCAACAAGAAGCGGAGCGCCGATACACCGATAATCACCGAGCCGTTGTATCGAGATGACCCGGCTCAGCGCTTCACGGTCGTGGCCCGACTTGTGCGAATGCGCAGCTCCAATTGCCGCCAACTTCGCCAGATTGCGAGTGGGGGCAAAGCTCGGAAAGAAAGCATTGAACAACGGCCTCGTATACGTGAATCCCCATTCAACCCTCTCGCATTGCCCGCCCTGCCGAAGCAACTCAAGCGTCAGGCCGTTGGAATCGATGAACGACTGAATCTCAGAGGCAAATGCGTTGGTGCCCGAATCGAGACAACTTTGAATCAAATTATTGAACTGGCGGCTCGATGTAATGCCAGCCAGGGGATCGTACTCACGCTCGGCTTTGGTGTAGTACGTCGCCGCGTTTTCGTCCTCGGCAATCTTGACCGTCTTGTTGAAGTCCTCGACATACACCGGTTCACCGGCTTCCCGGTATGTCTCGACAAGCGAATCGTATCGGCTCTTCGTTGCCCGCGTCGTCCCAACAACAATCCCAGCCAGCAGAATCAGAAACAAAACCGCCCCACCCGCAATCCGCTTCGACCACCAGAAACGCCGCGGATGATATGCAATACAGTGCGTGGCTTCGCGTCTCAACGTTGGCCCCTTGGTCTGTGTCCACCCCACCGACGCGAATCCGTATCGCAGGCGGCGCATGGCGATCTCTACCATCAACTACGGATTTCGAAGTGGCCGATCGCCATCGAGAAAGAAGAGCAAGTCCAGATTCTTCGAGTCTTCATTCTCACCATCCCGCCGGCCAAACAGACCGCCGTCATCAATGCCATCGGGCCCAATGCAATAGAGAACCGGTGGATTCGCACTCGGAAGATACTTGACCGGCACGTCTCCCTCATGGAAGGGATCCAGTGGGACCGTCTCAAAATACTCAGGCACAAGTTCCTGGAGTGTCTCCGGACGTCGCCCATTTTCGAGTTCGTACATGTGAATAGACAGAGCGATTGCAGCCATCCGCCGTCTGGATAGTCGCGTGTACTCGACTCTCATCGTTTCATCATATTCCGGACTGGCGATATAATCGGGCAAGATTCTATCAATCCCCCACCAGGCGGCCGGCACGGAAACATGATCGATCGCCGACATGACCTCCGGATAAGTCGAGAAGCGACTTGCTGCGACCACTTGGTCAACACTCTCCAGCGTGCGCCTGCAGTGTGAAATGAGCGTTGGATATATCAAGAATATGAACGATCTGGGTGCCCCTGAAAAGAAACCGTCGATCGGCTTACCGCTGGGAATGGCTTCGTATAAGTCCAACAAGACAACTCGCTCAGAAATCAGTCCTGACCGAAATGCATTTGAATACCCAACGTCATTCAAGAATTCAGCGACGATTTGGCGCGATCGCTTCTTGCAGTATGCGCGATCCTCCATCCGAATGCCGTCGGCCATCTTCGCCCCTGTTTCTTCGACTGCTTCACAGGAGAGCATGGTAATCGATGTGGTAACGAGGTGGTTGATCACGCTGCCTTCGATCGAAGTTCGATGCCCGGCAAGTCGCGCCTGTGCATACAAAAAGTCGAGCATCTCTTTGCTTCGATCACGACAATGCGATGCCCTGATTGCAATACTCAGCAGTTTCCCTGTACTGCGCGCAGCCAAGGCCTTGTCAAGGCCGGACGATGAAAGCGGATCTGCGAACATGCCTTGCCACTCAGCACGATCACAGTTCGCCCCCTTTTCTAAGAGCTCAAGTGTCACCGCATTCGTGCTGATGAACCGACCGATCTCATCGGCGTAACTGTTCGGGTTATCTGAACGGGCTGCACGAATAAGATCAAAGTCTGAAAGTTCAATGGGAAGGGACGCAGGCCAAATGTACGCCTCTTCAGCTTGAAGATAGTAATTCGCAGCGTTGCCGTCGTCCGGAATGTCCTTGTGAGTGTCGAAGTCTTCAGTGTGCACAGGCTCGCCAGCCGCACGGTACGTCGCCAGCAACATATTGAGCCGATGCTGCGCGATAAGCGTCGCGCTCCCCCACAGCGCAACATTCAACACGAGTAATCCAATCGAAGCCCACGCAATGCGCTTCGTCCACTTGAAGCGCGGTGGGTTGTAGTCTTGGCTGGTTGAATGCGAAGCGGCCATACACCCACTAGTGTATGGCCGCGCGATTGGTATTGAAATGTTTGTTACGTACGCCCTGCTTCGGGGTTAGTCTGAGTCGATGGCTGCCCTATTCATCGTCGTCGGTGATGAACGGTCCACCAATCAGTTCATGAACTTCGATGGGCGCACGGACGACCAGCATCCGGTTCCACGCACGGATCGTGTTTCGTCCGCCACCGATGTCGCCATCCGTCCAGCTTTCCGGTTCAATCGTGTTGCGAATCAAGTCGACGATCGCTTCCATCCGCTCTTCCAGCGTCTTGCCTTCTTCGTCTTCACCTTCTGAATCACCGCTATCGCTAAACGGTGGTTGCGAGCCAATCCCACCACCAAGACCACCGCCAATTCCGCCACCACCAGCACCGCCAAATCCACCAGCGCC
>DDIR01000129.1 GCA_002338715.1 Phycisphaerales bacterium UBA1845
AGCTATTGGCTCGCTGGGACCTGCCGGTAAAAGTGGCGATCCACTGCACGACATGCCGGAGAAACGATCCGCCGTAGTTCGCGAGAGAATCCGGCAAATCCCCAAAAACGGCGGCGGACGTGCATCGCTACCTCGGCACCTAAGACTTGCCTGCCACGGCGAGACAGATGGATTTAAGGACGTGTATGGCCGAATGGCGTGGGACGAACCAGCCCCCACGATAACTACGGGATGCTTCAACCCGTCCAAAGGGCGTTTCTTGCACCCGAGTGAACACCGTGCCATCACGATTCGCGAGGCGGCCCTCCTCCAGTCCTTTCCACTGTCATACGAGTTTCCCGTTGGGTTTGGCAAGGTTAAACTAGCCGAGATGATAGGGAATGCGCTTCCACCAGCGTTTATTTGCCTCCACGCTCAAGCACTGACAGGGGCTAAGCCATGAGTGATTCACCATTCGAGATGCGGTTTGATCCCCGCACTATCAAGCACCTCGGTGTGCGAATGTACTCAACCCTACCGCCCGCGATTGCAGAAATTATCGCAAATTCATATGACGCGGATGCGTCGCAGGTTGTAGTCACACTTCGCGAAGAAGACGGTAAACCAGCAGAGATCACAGTTACCGATGATGGAGAAGGTCTGACCCTGGACGAAATCAATAGTAAGTTTTTAGTGATCGGACGAAGCCGACGCGATGACGACGGCGATGAGCCGTCGCCGAAATACGGCAGAAAACGGATCGGCAAAAAGGGATTGGGTAAACTCGCATTGTTTGGGCTGGCGAAGACGATCACGATCACTACACGCCGCGATGGAAAATGTAATGTGTTCGTTCTCGATTGGGATGACTTGAACAACGCCACCGGTGTCTACAAGCCGACGGCGACAAAAATTGATCAGTCCACGAAGGAACCAAACGGTACTTCTGTTTCTTTAGCTGGATTAAAACGAAAAACTCCGTTTGACGCGCACGCGCTTGCAGACAGCCTATCGCGTCAATTCATCGTAGACGATAACTTTGCTCTTTTGATTGAGGCGTCCGACGGTGACCGAATCCGAATCGACAAAAATCGCCGGTACGAAACCCTGAAAATCGAATTCAAATGGGATGTTTCGGCCACCCAGTTCGTCCCGCGCAACTCAAAATACTTCGGAAAGCTTTCGGGAATGTTGATAACGGCCGAGACGCCCATTACCCCGGCCTCTGGTTTGCGTGGAATTACACTGTTTTCTCGTCAAAAGCTCGTCAATGCTCCAGAGTTCTTCTCTTCCAGCACTTCGAGCCATTTTTACCAGTACCTGACAGGATGGATTGGGGTCGATTTCATTGACGATCTCGATGACGACGTCATCTCCACGAATCGCCAGTCACTCGACTGGGAGCATCCTGAGATGGCAAAATTGAGGACGTTTCTCGCAGGGATCGTGTCACAAGTGAACGTTGACTGGCGGAGGAGGCGCAAGGAGAAAAAGCAAGAAGAGCTTAAGGAGACAACAGGAATCGATACGCAAGCGTGGATGAACACGATGCCGGACGATGTGCGGGACAGCACCAGGCAGATTATTGAGAGCCTTGGCGGAGAAGACGCCCTTGAAAAGTACACACCTGTTATAAAAGCGCTTCATGACCTTATTCCTGAATACCCACTGCTGCATTGGAGACACCTTCACGAGAAAGTTCGCGACAGAGTTAAATCATATTACGAGAATAAACAATTCGGAGACGCGGCAAGCCAAGGTGTTCAGATTTACTGCGAGATCATTCGGAAACTGACGAAGCGAGAAGATGATGGAATGAAATTGGTGAATGTTGTCTTTGGGAGCAACAAGAACTTTGACCCCCCTCCTCCATTGCAATTGAATACTCTTAGAACTGAATCTGAACAATGTATACAAGAAGGCCAAGGACATTTATCGAGAGGCATAATCACCGGATTTCGAAACCCAATATCCCACGCACCGATAGACTCGAATGTTCCCGCAGTATTCTCAGAAGTCGACTGCTTGAACATCTTGAGTCTGGTTTCGTACTTGGTCACGCGACTTGACAACGCGAAAGTGAATTCACCTGGTCCTTAAGATTGCGCGCTGCAACAATGGATCAAGAAGTTAACGGCAAGTCATCGGCCTAGAATTCACGACAGCCACTTATTGTCGTCGCAGTGCCATCACCTTTGACGGCAGTTTCAGTTTCTGGATCCAAATGGGATTTCGCCGTTGACTCGGCAATTACAATTGGCCCGAACGATAACGGTTGGACTTGTTTGAGCGGTCAAAGCGTCAGCCAAAAGCACCCGACGGCGATGGCGGTGATCCCGCTTCCGTAGAACAGATACTTCGTGGCATGTTGACCGGAACCGTTTAGGCGGCCGGCTAGTCTGCCTACGGTCCAGGTGAAGATCGACATCCCGCCGATGGAACCCAATCCAAACGCGAAGACGTAGAGGACCGCGGAAAGGCGCGAAGGTAGCATCAGCGCCGGCAATACGCCCATCAGGTGCGATGTGCCCGCGAAACCGTGGAGCATGCCGATGCCGAGGGCGCGGTGTTCGTGGGTGTGCTTTGAATGTTCGTGATGTTCCATGCCTTCTTCGTGGACGTGGATGTGCGCGTGGGGCATACCGTCATGTTCGTGCACGTGGCTGTGGACTTTGACGGACATGGCTTTGCGAATTGCCCACAATCCGATACCGATCAGCACGATGCCGACGATCCGCTCGCTCCACGACGATAGCCAGTCCAAAGGCAACGCATCACGCAGCAGGATCGCCGCGAGCGCGAGGATCCAAACGCCACTGGAGTGGCCGATGCCCCAGAAAAGACCGGCTTTTATGGGCTTTTGCTTGTGGTCAATCGCCAAAGGGGCGACGGCTGCGAGGTGGTCCGGGCCGGCGAAGACGTGAGCAACGCCAGCCGCCAAACCGCTTAGGATGGCTATCAAGGTGGTGGTCATTTGTTCTTCTGATCTTCTATCGTGCAATTTTCGTGCCAGACGGAGTGCGCCGGGCGTTTGATCGTGGGTGGATTGTAGCAGTGTGGGGGCGGGCGTACAGGTGGGCGCGGGGATGGACGAATGTCGCCTCTTTTCGTCATTCCCGCGCGATCTCGTCATTCCCGCGCAGGCGGGAATCCAGAACGGGTCAAGGGGACTCCGCGGGTTTTCATCGCATGCGGTCGCGTTAGGTCTTCAGGAGTTGGTCGCATCTTGGCTGGTGCAATGCATTCACCTGGATTCCCGCTTTCGCGGGAATGACGACGGGGCGGACGGCGGGGACGAAAGTAAACGGCGCGGATTGCTACCGTATGACAGCGTTCGACGGTCTATTGATTGGTCCGAACAGCCGACCCTACGGGGACTTCATTCAATCGGTCGGTGATCATCGCGCGGATGCGTTGCTGGGTTTGTTCGATGTTTTCCGACGGGATGATGGTCATGCCGAGACCAGCCCGCTGGACATCGAGATAGGCCTTTGCTTTCGTCTCGAAGTAATCCATCTCGTGTTCGGGCTTGCGGTGTTCGGCTTCTGCCGGTTCGGTGGCTAACAAAAACGCGACGTCGGGTTTCGGTACGAGGCGAACGAGCAGGCGCGCATACCACCCGGTCGGGTTGGCCAAACACACGAGCTTGTCGAAGATGTACCGGTCGCAAAGCACCACGTCACAACCGCAAAGCCGCTGCCACATCAACGCGCACGAACACAAGAAGCAATCAATTGGATAGACAAAGAATCGGCGAAGTCGGACACCAAGCGTGTTGCGATCTTCGTCGAACGATCGGCCACCGGGATACGTTCGGATTCGGCTGGCAGGTTCGTTCGTTGCATTGGCTGAGGCGACTTGAGGAGCAGCCGTGCGCTTGCGGGCGGCGCGACGTTCCCGGAACTGCGCGTACATCCCGGTCAATGAACAGTACAGCGTCACCAGCACCTTCACCTTGAGCCCACGTTGGCCAAGGAACGATGCAGTCCGCGCGATCTGCGTGGACTTGCCCGACCCGTCGATGCCAGAGTACGTCACAATCAGCATGATGCTTTCGGCTTTCTGGCTTGGACCAGGAGCGTTTTGCTCAGGTATCGAACCGGTGAATTCGCTTCCAACAGATGAAGCCCCTTCCCAACCGGCGGAAGAAACCGCGACAACGTGCACGTTCCATCAAGGCCAACCCCCTGCATGCGCACGTCATTCCAATCGGTAAAGAGCTTGCTCGCTTCCGGCGGTGAGACGAACGTGTGCGGATGGGTGTCGCGGCGCGACCGAAACGCGCTCACGAGCATCTGGCAGGTGATTCCGCGCAGCACGTTTCGCATCTCAATGATCAGTTGCCCACCGGGTCGCAGCACGCGGCGCATCTCCGCGATGATCGCCGGCCAAGTTGACTTCGGAAGCAAATGCGTCAAACGCAGGCACGTGAAAATATCAACGCTGTTGTCGGGCAGCGGCAACTTGTAGGCGTCGCCCATCGACAGAATCAAATCCGCACCGGATTTTTGCGACTCATCGGCGCACACGCCCAGCATGCCAGCCGCGATGTCAATCCCGATCATCCGGTGGGCATATCCGCGCTGTCTTAAGTGCAAAAGAAACTTGCCCGTCCCGACCGGCATGTCCACGTGGACCGAGTCGCGATGGGTTTTGTCCATGATCGATTCGAGGGTGCGATATGAGTTTGCGAAGTAGTAGCGCGTCGCACGGTTGACGGCACGATCGACGTCGTAGTGCTTGGCTTTGTCGTCGTAGGTCTTGACGAGGCGATGCTTCAAATCGTCCAACGACCGATCACCGGGAAGATCCGGAATCGCATCGTGGGCGTTTGGTTCAATCTGAGTTGACGGTTGATCCTGGGTTAGCGTCGGCACGGGTCTGATTCCTTTCAGATCAACGGGCCTGGATACTCGTGCGGAACAATCCTCTGTCCACAAACTGGGCCTGTTTCCCCGTGGTATATCGGATCAAACCAGACGCCCCCCCAACTAGCGCCCAGACCATGCCGATCACGCAGGCGAAACCACTCTCCCAATCGGATAGCGGCGGGTCAGCAGGCGATCCAGGGCTTTCTTGCAGTACACGCGGTCGATGGGCCGGGCTTTGCTGCATCGGTTGGCGAGGTACTGAATGCAGGTCATCGTCGCGAGAATGTCGATTCCGTATTGTGCATACGCATCGATCCCATCGGGAAACCGCGCGTGCACGAAGTTCTGCCAGACGGCGTCGGCGGCATCGCGCCGCGGGTCCATCCACAGGTTCGCTGCAAAGACAGCCACGTCGCACAAAGGCCAGCTCACGCGCGGAGCTGTCCACCAATCGATCACCGAAAACGTGGCTCCATTGACGAGCACGTTGTCCGGTTTGAAGTCGCCATGAACGAAGCCAGCCGGCACGTCGGTTGAAAAGTACGAAACCGCCCGCGAAATGTCGTATCGGTCCGACCACTGCCGAGCGGCTTTGCATCCCGCTAGGCTCAACTGGTATGCCGCTTCCGAGGCGAGCGCGATGCGCGATTCGATCAGTCGATCGGCCCGCACGTGCAGAGCGCCCTCGGGTGTTCGATGGACTTCACTGCCGAGAAGCGTGTCGAGTTCGGTGACGTCGACATCGCCAATTTGACTGTATTCATAGTGCCAACGGGCGACGGCTTGGATGGCGGTTGGAAGTTCCGGCGCGTCTTGGCTAAGCAGCTGCCCCACCGGTACGCCCTCGACACCTTCGATGAGCAGGGCGTTTTCGTCGCGCCAATAGTCGATCAGTTTGGGTACGAAGCGGGCCAGCTGCGGATAGCGCATCTCCCACCAGTGCATGTGGCGAATGGATTGTTCCAACGCGCGCGGATCGGCTTCGGGGCACCACTTGATCCAGAATGCCTTGGACTGGGCGCCATCACCCAACACACCGCGCACCATGTACCCGCCTGCCCCCGAGCGCACCCGCCGATCCAATGCGATCGCGGACGAACCTGCGTCGGGCCAATAGTCACCGCGACAGGACTCCAGTCGAGTCATCCAGCGGCGACGCTGCAC
>DDIR01000084.1:0-2632 GCA_002338715.1 Phycisphaerales bacterium UBA1845
ATGTGCAGACTTTCGCAGACTTCTCGCGATCCTCCTTCTTATATACGGGCGCGTTTAACACCCCCCTATGTACATGAGGGTGTTCACTCTCGCGCGTATGCGTGGGGGGATTGGAATTAGGTATGCGTAAGTCTGCACCACCTTCTAAACCGTTGCCTTCGTGTGGGTTACGCGTGCAGACTTCGATGCAGATTTCCTGCAGACTTTCGGTCTTGGACGCTGAAGTCTGCAGCGTTAACTGAACCAATCGGTACATCAGACGACCGCAGCGATCTTTTTGTTCACCGGCGGTGATTTGGTACCCGGCGATGATCGCGTCGCGTTTGTTGGACAGCCGCCGCCCAAGCTGCGTGAGCGCCCCGCGTTCCTTGCCGGAGGTGATTACGTTGATGAGCAGATCGGTGCGTTCCCGATTCTCATCCCACAGTAGTGCCGCAAGATCGCTCACCCCAAGCCAGGCGTCGTTCCAGCGCCGCCACCACGATAGGATAAATGCGCGCCATTCACTGGTTTCAGTGTCGCCCCGCTGACGAAGTTCATCCGCATTGGTGAGAAAGCCCCGCACCCCCACGACGTCAAGAATGCCGCCCATCACCGCGGTGTAGGATTCAAAACTGCCCATCACCTGCGTGCCCGCCGGGCGACCGGCGGCGAGCCATGCCTGCACCAGCGTCAACGCCGCATGAACAAGTCGAGTTCGGTGATCGCGAACGTATTGGATCAGATTGGCGTGACGAAAACCTTTGCGTGATTCGGGCGCTTCGACCTTGGCATCGAGCCGAATCCACACGATACGTCGAGCGAGTTCCTTGGTGAAGGACAGGTTGTTGCCCGTGGCTACCCAGATCGCGCGGTTTGGAAGGGTGACTTCACGCGACTGACCGAGCAGCCTGTCTCGCCAGCTAACATCGGTGAGCACCGCCGCCAGGTGTTCGCTGTCGAGTCGATAAGCAACGTTGCCCCATAGAACAACGGGGCAGCCGCCGATGAGCAGGGAGGTGATTTTCTTGCGCCATTCATCAGGATCCTTGGCGGTGGTGGTGGCCCCGACATCATATCCGAGCGCCGGATAGGTCGCAGCTTTGACCAATAGATCCTTACCGGTGCCTGCCGTTGGGGCATCCACGCCGTGGCACGGCGTCGGGCCGCTGATCAATGAGCGCACGAACGGAAGCAGGAACAGTGCAAAGGCATGCGCCCGGCTGGCCTGATCGATGAACGGAAAATCTGCCAGGATGTCCAGCAGGAGTTTCCGTGCAGATTCGATGTCATCACCTGACGGTTCGTCCGGTACGGGTGGAAGATCAGTCAGCGTTCGATGATGCCATAATCCGCTTGCGACGTCATAGCCTTGCCCAGTGATCAATCCGCCATCCGGGGAGAACGTGGGACAGGTGATGATCCCTGTCAATGGGGGTAGATTCAGATGTGGAAGCGCCAGAATGTCGCGCGCAATCGCCAGCGGCGGGAGCTCGTCGATCTCCGTCTCGCCCCCTTCCTTGCTGCGACGAAGCACATACCAGTCTGCGGCGTTGGACAGTTCCCCGCGCACAGCGTCGGCGTCAAGCTGCTGGATCAATGCGATAGACTGGCCGTGCTCGTCAGAGGTCTGGGCCACGCGAACCACGCCACCGGTGCGGGAGAACAGTCGTGGCGGTTCGTTGTTCGCAATTAGCGCATGAAATGCATCGTCGCGGATAACGCGAAGCTGTTGTTGGTTGGCCTGAATGCGAATTCGCTTCTTGGCGCCGGTTTCACCGGATTCGGATGACATCTGGGCGCGCAGTGCGCGGCGAACGCGTGGCCGCTTGGCTGGCTGCGGGATCTCCAAGTTCATCAAGCGCTCTTGGAGATCCGCAGCGTCGACGCCCGGCTTGAGTTGCGCGATCGCATTGGCGAAGCGCTTGCGGGCCCGGGTATCGTCGAGATCGATCTTGTCGACGTGGATCGGGCCGATACCGATCGCCGCATCCCATTGGAACCCCTTCACCACCACTCGGCTGGAGCGGCGCGATCTTGGACCGGCCAACAGCAGGATGGCCGGCGGTTGGATGAGACTGAGGAATTCGCGTCCCAGTGCGGCCAACGCATTGTCGTCTAGTTCAGACGGCAGGTCAGCGTATCGGTAGATGAACCATGCTCGAACATCTTTCGCATCAACTGGCGGAAATGCGATCGGCACCGGCCTTTCCCATTCCGATTGCAGCTTTGTTGCGAGGGCCTTGGCGCCGATTTGACCCGGCCAGATGCCGTTTGGTTTGCGATCATTCTCACCGAGAATCACGACGCGACGATCGCGGCACGCCTGGGCGATCAGTTCCGCGCCACCGGTGTTGCTGGGACGTCCAATCACGTTGAGCCCTAGCATTCGTCCCGCCATTACGTCCGACGGGCCCTCAGCGACGATGATGGGATCAGAAAAGTCGCGCCAGCCTTTGGGCAATGTGAGACCGCGTCGCCCTCCGGTCGCCTGGCCCTTGTTGCCGTTTGGCCAGCGCAGGCCGAGACCTGTGACTCGTTCCAGCGAATCGTATTCAGGGAATGTCCAGCAACCCGGCGGACCCTCGAATGTAGACGTCTTGGGATTCCACCAGCGTCGGTCTGCCCACCAGCCGATGTCCAGCACATCGAG
>DDIR01000084.1:2728-3197 GCA_002338715.1 Phycisphaerales bacterium UBA1845
AGCCGATGTCCAGCACATCGAGCACTGAAACCGGCAGGCCAAGTTCAGTTGCTAACTCCGCAAGGCGCTCGTCGCTCATAGCGGCGATGCAAACATCATGCGTCTTGGAAATGTCCAGCTTTGGCGGCTGCTTTCCATTGGCGCCCACTCTGAGAGACGGTCGCGGCGTCCTTGCTCGATCCGCCTCCACGTACATGCCCGTGATCCCGTCCATCGCCAAACCTCGGAACTGAAATCCGCTGACATCACGAGGAGTGGGCGGTCGCTTGCAGAGAACGAGTCCGTCGTCGCGTCGGCCGCACCATTGTTTGTGGCCGCATACGGGACACGGCTCCCTTGAATATTCTCGAATCCTTGCGCTCAATGATGTCTTCCGTGCGAAATCCTGCCCATCGTTCACGCTGCCGCCGTGGCGGTTTCCTCTCGCTTCGCGGGTTGTTCGGGGTTCGGCGTCCCGATGGCGCTGGCG
>DDIR01000084.1:3290-3493 GCA_002338715.1 Phycisphaerales bacterium UBA1845
CGGCGTCCCGATGGCGCTGGCGACAACCCGTCGAACATGGAAACCATCCTCACCGAATTGACGGATCAGCAGTTGCGTGAAGACTTTGACTAAACTGGCCCCGACGTCGGTGCGGCCGTCCACGAGGATCGCGTTCGCGAGCACATCGAGTTTGTAGGACACGTCCAAGCGAACGCGCGCCTCGCCATGGAGGCCTTCCGTCG
>DDIR01000058.1 GCA_002338715.1 Phycisphaerales bacterium UBA1845
CCCCCGCCGTTGCGGACGCCAACATGGCCGCCCTTCGCGCCGGCTGGAACTACTGCGACACAATCGAGTTGTTCCCGCAGGCGTACCGCGTCGCCAAAGCCAAGATCGAACCGGGCAAGTATCGCAAGATCACCGGTAACGAAGCCACTGCCATCGGTCTGGCGACAGCCGCCCGCCGTGCCGGCAAGAAGCTCTTCTTGGGCAGTTATCCGATTACACCCGCGAGCACCATTCTTGAAACGCTCGCTTCAATGCCCCAGATGGGCGTGAAGACTTTCCAAGCCGAAGACGAAATCGCGGCAATCTGTTCGGCCATCGGCGCCGCGTTTGGCGGGGCTTGTTCCGTCACGACCACCAGCGGACCGGGAGTCGCCTTGAAGGGCGAGGCCATGGGGTTGGCTGTCATGACCGAACTGCCGCTGGTCATCGTCAATGTACAGCGCGGCGGACCGAGCACGGGCCTTCCGACCAAGACCGAACAGTCCGACTACCTGCAAGCGATGTGGGGGCGAAACGGCGAATGCCCGATGCCCGTCCTGGCGGCATGCACGCCGACTGACTGCTTCGACATGTCGCTGGAGGCCATGCGCATCGCCATTCAATACATGACTCCGGTCATCCTGCTGACCGACGGCTACCTCGCCAACGGCAGCGAACCGTGGCGTATTCCGCAATCAAAAAATCTGCCGCAGTTCCCGGTCAAGCACGCGGTGAGCAACAACGGCGATACATTCAAACCCTACGAGCGCGACAAGTTCGGCTCGCGTCCCTGGGCAATCCCCGGGACCAAGGGTCTCGAGCATCGCATCGGCGGTCTCGAAAAACAGTCGGTCACGGGTAACGTCAACTACGACCCCGACAACCATCAGCGAATGGTCAACGAGCGAGCGGCCAAGGTCGCCAACGTCGTCGAGACGATTCCCGAGTTGAAGGTCGAGGGCAATCCCGATGCTGATCTTCTCGTGATCGGATGGGGCAGTACGTACGGTGCGATCACGACGGCTGTCGAACGCTCAAACAGCAAGGGCAAGTCCGTCGCCCACGCCCACCTGCGCTACCTGAATCCGATGCCGAAGAACACGGCTGAAGTGATCAAGAAATACAAGAAGGTGATTGTCCCCGAGATGAACATGGGGCAGTTGCTCATCAAGTTGCGTAGTGACTTCCTGGTCGATGCCAAGGGCGTCAACAAGGTACAGGGGAAACCATTCCTCGTTTCCGAGATTGAAGAAGCAATCGAATCCGCATTGAACGAGATTTGAAAGAACAGAAGCCATGAAAGTAGAAATGCCGGTCGAACCGCTCAAGCCTTCCGATTTCGCCTCCGATCAGGAGGTCCGTTGGTGCCCTGGTTGCGGTGACTACGCTATTTTGGCGCAGGTCAAAAAGACCCTGCCCGCCTTGAATATCCCGAAGGAAAACATCGTCTTCGTGTCGGGCATCGGCTGCTCAAGCCGCTTCCCCTATTACATGAACACGTATGGCTTCCACTCCATCCATGGTCGCGCGATGGCGGTCGCCAGCGGTTTGAAGATCGCCCGCCCCGAGCTTCAGGTGTGGGTGGTGACCGGTGACGGCGACGGATTGAGCATCGGTGGAAACCACCTGCTCCACGCGATCCGCCGCAACATCGACATGACGGTGCTGCTCTTTAACAACCGCATTTACGGTTTGACCAAAGGCCAGTACTCACCGACGTCGGAAGTCGGCAAGCGGACGAAGACGTCACCGAAGGGTGCGATCGACTTCCCGCTTCACCCGCTTTCGGTTGCAATCGGCGCTGAAGCCAGCTTCGTCGCCCGCACGCTCGACGTCGACCTCAAGCACATGGGCTACGTCCTCGAACGCGCCGCACAACACCGCGGAACGTCGTTTGTCGAGATCTACCAGAACTGCAACATCTTCAACAACGGCGCGTTCAGCTACGCGACGGAAAAAGACACCAAAGACGATACCCGCCTGATCCTGGAACATGGCAAACCGCTCATCTTCGGCAAGGACCGCGAAAAAGGCATTCGCCTGAACTGCACCGATCCGGAGATCGTCGCCCTCGGTGAGGGCGTCAGCGAAGACGACCTGCTGTTCCACGACGAGAAAGCCGCAGAACCGTCCTTGGCGTACCTTCTGAGCCGCATGCATCACCCGCACTTCCCGGAACCCTTTGGCGTGTTCCGTGCGGTTGAACGTCCGTGTTACGAGTATGTGCTGGACGGTTTGTGCGACGCCACCCCGCCAACCGAAGCCGCTGAGGATGCGGAAATCGACGCTCTCCTCAATGCTGGCGAAACGTGGACCGTGGACTAACGTCTGACTGCGGTTTCTGCCGTTGATAGACGTATGCCGCCCTGTATGGCGATCGTCTTCTGCGAGTGTCGGTTGGCCGCTTTTTGGACGCCAGGCGTTTTCGGGGAATCGGGTTTCAGGGGAAGGATTCACGCTTCAGATTGAAAGGAAGTCACCATGCTTTGCCCTGCTTGCGGAACCGAAAACTTTGCCGGTGCGGACACCTGCTCAGAATGCAACAGTGACCTTGCCGCTGTGGAAACGCGATCCCTTGACCCCGTCGAGGAGCGACTGCACAACGACCGGGTCGGCGGCGCGGCAAAGCCCAATCCCCTCATCGTTGCGCCCTTGGACACCGTGGATTCGGTTGTGCAGAAGATGGCCAAATTGGGTCACAACTGCGCGATGGTCGCGTACGATGACGTATTGGTCGGAATCTTCACCGAGCGCGACGTCCTTCGGAAGCTGTCTGCCGATTACGACAACCTCAAATCCGCCCCCGTCCGCGACTTCATGACGCCGGCTCCCGAAGCCCTCGAAACAGACACCCCGCTGACCTTCGCCCTCAACAAAATGTCGGTGGGTGGTTTCCGCCACGTTCCCGTCGTCAATGAAGATCAGCGTCCCCTTGGTGTGGTCAACATCAAAGACCTGCTCTCCCATATCACCGCCAACGTTCCCGACCTTTTTGAAGCCTAGAACACCTTTGGTCCAGACGCAGCGGCGCGAAAGCACCGTCATTCCCGCGCAGGCGGGAATCCAGGGGCAAACCAAAGTCAATCCATGTGAGTACCGGCACCCGTACCCCGAAGCGTCGACGAGCAAAACGCTGCGTTTGGTTTGGGATCGCTATAGAAGCCGTTCACGAACGCACGAGACGTTGATCGCGCGGTAACGTTGATAGAGCGGTAACGTTGATAGAGCGATAACGTTGATAGAGCGATAACGTTGATCGCGCGGAAAATGCGCTCGCGCGTCGATGCGGTTGTTAATTGGGAACGCTGGATATGGACTTGAGCGCCTTCGGAGCTGGCTGCGAATCCGCTTTGGCCTGGCGGATCTCGTCAAACTCTGATTCCACTTCTAGAAACGCCTCGACTATCCGGGCGTCGAAGTGTTTTCCGGAATCCTCGCTGATCCGCTTGACGGCTTCGGCGTGGGGCAGCGGCTGCTTGTAACACCGCTGGCTGGTGATCGCGTCGTACGCGTCAACCAGCGCGATGATTCGAGCCGACAGTGGAATATCATCACCGGCAATACCGCGCGGATAGCCCTTCCCGTCGTAGCGCTCATGATGGCAATAGGCTATGTCGGCGCACAATTCCAGAAGCGGAACCGGGCCCGCCTCCTCGATCGCCAGCGCCAGCGTATGGCGGCCAATCGTGGTGTGCGTCTTCATGATCTGAAATTCTTCGTCCGTCAGCGGGCCGGGCTTGTTGAGGATTTCATCCGAAACGCCAACCTTACCCAGGTCGTGCAGCGGAGCGGCTTGGTAGATGTCGTCGATGTACTGACAGGTGATCACGTCGGAAAACGCGGGATGGTTGGCCAACCTTCGCGTCAGAACGCGGGTGTATTCCTTGACGCGTTCCAGGTGAAGGCCCGTTTCCTCGTCGCGATACTCACTGAGTCGACCCACGGTTGACAACAACGCGTTGAGCGTGTGCTTCAGGTCCGAACGCTGCTCGGCATTGTGCAGGGCAATCGCAGCCGAATCCGCAATCGAGCAGATGCAGTCGATTTCCTCAGCCGCAAAGGGTTCGCCGTCGACCTTGTCGGTCACGTTGAGCACGCCAAGCCGCTTCGAACCGCTGACCATGTAGGTGGACACCAGCGGCGTACTCAGGAAACTGTCGGTCAGGTACGCGCCGGTTGTTTCGCCCGGTTTTTCGTGGGCGCGGGCCACCATCGTCGTGCCCGTTGAGAATACTTTTCCCGCGATTCCCGCGTCCGATTGAACGCACATCTGCTCAGCCACCTCAAGCGAAACGCCCAAAGCCCGTTTGCATTTGAGTTGGTTGGTCGCGGGATCGAGCACCATGATCGAAATGCGGTTGCAGTTGCATACCTGTCGCACCGCGTCCGTTACCAGATCATAGATTCGTTCTTGATTCGGTGCCTTGTTCAGATCGCGCACAAACGTGTAAAGCAGTTCCAATCGCCTTGATTTCTTGGCCACTTCGAATTCGAGCTGGTGGTTGAGTTCGGCGATTTCCAACTGCGCACTTCGAAGCTTCAGCATCGAACGGACCCGCGCGGTCAATTCCACGACATCAAACGGCTTGACCACGTAATCCTGTGCGCCGGCATCAAGTCCCAGAACGATGTCATCCCTGCCGCTGCGGGCGGTGATCAGAATCACCGGGACATCTTTGGTCACTTCGTTCTCGCGAAGCGCCCGGGTCACACTGAGCCCATCGAGACCGGGCAGTTGAATGTCGAGAATGATGACGTCCGGAACTTCGCGCAGCGCAATCTCCAGCCCGTCTTCACCGTTGTGTGAAATCGTCGCGCGAAACCCCGAATTGACCATGTGTGCGCGCAAGATCGTCGCAAGACTCTGGTCGTCTTCAACGATCAACACGTGACCGGATCGGCTTGGTTTTCTGGTTTCGCCTAATGCCACATGAACTCCAGTCGCAACAAAGGCCGCCAATCAGGCGGATGCTAAAAAGGCCCACGCATCCCCCCTCTAAAGTCGAGCAAAAAATTGGTACGCCGGCCCCACATTGATTCATCGGTGATAAGAAGGGTGTCATAAAGCAGACAAACAAGGGCAGATGCGAAGGAAACCGGTGTGGAGATCGATGACCCCGAAAGACGGCTCCAGCGCGCCGCAACTCAGGAGATTATTGGAAGTTTCCATGACCCGCCCCGTCTGCATAAGCCATAAGGGGCGACTGCCCCCTGCCGCCAGGTTGCGGGCTGGTCTTTGAATCTCAACCAGCGCAAAGAAAGACCCTGACTGATTCTGAAAAACCAGCCAGGGTCGTCATATGCGCTATGTTATTGGACGTCGGCTGAACAACTCCGATCCAAATCGTTCATCGAAGGGGCATCAGCACAGCTGCATGATGCCGTGATCGCACGACGGTCCTAAATGGGACGGTCGACGACCTGGAATTCTTCGCCCTGCTCGCCGTCCTGAGGCGTGTGACCGTTGATGTCCTGCGACCGGATCTTGTTCGTCTTCAACAATGCACCGGGCAGGGTGTCGATCTGCCAGTCCAAACCGCGGATCAGGATCGTGCGATTCTGTGATTCGATGGTCCCCGGACCGAACTGGACGTTTCCGTGACCCTTGAGCTTGATGTTACGGGCTGATCCGTCACAGAATCCGACGTTGAATCGCCAAGTTTGCTTGTGCCAACCGTTCGCCGTGAACTGTGCGTACGTGTAAGGCCACCAGCCATTTGTCTGGTCCAATTCCGAGTTCTCGGCATAGGGGGCATATCGCGCCGCATTCTCCATGTAGAGAATGGTGTTTCCGGGATTGGGAATACGCGACAAAGAGCGGTAGTACGGCGAGTTGGAATCGACCGGCTGACCCGCCCCCGCGCTGCTAACCAAGTAGACGTTGGCAATATACGACGTCCCGAAATAGTCGTACGATGAGACGCTTGACCGCTTGGCCCATCCCTTGATGTGCATTCCCGGGAAGCCCTTGTCGCCCGGACACTGGAAAATGGGCAATTTTGTTTTGGTGTCGGGTTCCCAGTTTTGGAACGGCGGCTTGGAATTATAGAACGTCGCCTTTGGATACATGATGCGGTTGAGCGGGCGATGCACCGACCCCTGAAACTTCGGGCTTGCTCCCGAGAAGAAAGAACCCGAGTTCGCATTCCCGGTTGCCCCGGTTCCACTCTTACCGCCAAAACCGTAGGGCGCTCGGTAGGACTCCGGGAAGGTTGCGTCGCCAACACTTTGCGGGATACCCCACTCCAACCGATCGTCAGCCGCATACGTCAGACCGGCTTGCACGATGCTTCGCACATTGACTGCACATTTCGTTTTCTTCGCGTTGTTGCGTGCTCCTTGCAGCGAGGGAAGGAGAATCGCAACCAGCAACGCGATGATCGATACGACGACCAACAACTCAACCAACGTAAACGCTCGATCACGTCGATTTTTTGGCATAACCATAAATGAACCTCCTACCATGAATTGAAAATCCTCTCACGGTAAATGAGTTGGGGACGATCCTAAAATTCATTAATTGGGCAATGTCTCTGGGAGGACTGGTACAGATGACGCAAATGCCTCAACGAATTCTCTTCGCAGACAGCCAATCGAATGGGCATTTATCCCAGACAGCAACACACCACACGTTGACATATTCTCAGAAAGGCAGCCCTCAAGTCAAGCTCAAATGCTTTATGCAGTGATCACCTGCCAAGAATGCGTGCCAGGACAGCCCGAAAACGCGACCCGATCGCGGACCACTCCATGCTGTGGAAATACCCCATCTCCTCTGGATATGTCCAGCATGTGTCCAGGCTCGTCTCAAGAACTGGGAATCCTGGCCTACTCGTTGAGCGGTGCGACCAGGATTGTGGCGAATACGGCAAAGTCCTGCGAATCAATGCTGGCATCGCCAGACAGGTTGCCCGGCTCACAGGCCCCTTCTGGAACCGCTCCAAAGCAAAGTTGAAACAGCGCGAAATCTTTCAAATCGACGTCGCCATCCGAATCGAAATCGCCATTGCCATACGGCAGGCATTGATCATCCGACTCGCGACACCAGGTGCCTTCCCCGCAGGGCAAACTCACCGACTCGCAAGTACCATACGCATTGCATGCCCGGGCTCCCGAGCAGAAAAGCCCGTCCTCACATTCGACATCGATCGTGCATTCACACGGATCACACGATCCACCGCAATCGATCCGCTCTTCGCCCTGATTGAGAACGCCATCCACGCACGATGCCGAGTTGTCGCACGTGTACGTCTCGACGCGAACCGCATCGATCGCGCATTCCACGATTGTCCCGACGGAGAGATCGCTCGCGCTGAACCGGATGCGCACGGTCGAACTGGCCGGCACTTCCGTACCGATTAGTATGGCGTCCGTTTTCCAGATCGGTTGGGCGATCGTATGAACACGAACCGGCGTCCAGTTTGTGCCGGCTGGGTCGGTTGCGATTTCGGTGAGCAGGTAATCTTCGTCGAAACTGCCCGGACCGGAATCAATCCAATACGCATAGCTGATGACGCCACCGGTGTTCATGTCAAACACCGGAGATGTCAGGATGGTGGTCCCGGCATCCACGTCAGAGTTTGAATCAAACGGGTCGTTTTCCGTCAAATAGCATTGTCCCGAACCGTCGTAGTCGCTGTCGGGATCACCGCGATTGTTGTTGACGGGAACACCGCGTTCCCAATCGCCCTCGAAGACGAACCCGGACACTGTCCACCCTTTGTCCGTTTCAAAATCATCTTCGAACAGAGTTGTCGAAACGCCTACAAATGCGCTGTAAACGTCAGCCGGCGCCGCCGAAGGTGACTTCGTGATGGTCGAACCATCCCCGGCTGCACTGACGTAATAATCAAGGGCGGCAGAGCAATTCGAACCGGGCAGCGCCACTTCAAACAAGCCACCACCTATACCGGTCATCGGAATCGACTGGAAAGTCCCGCCATCGTCGCGGTGGTGCAACATCACCGTCCCCGGAACCAGTTGTTCGGTTCCCGGTTTGATCTCCACCATCAACGTCTTGGGTGAATTGGGAGCCACGTTGGCGGGTCGCCCTTTTGGAAATCTGATTTGCAGCGCTTCCGGCGTTTCGACTTCGCAGGCAGGACCGCTCAATTCCAATTCGAAACTTCCAACCGCTCCCAGATAACCGGTCACCCGCAGGTAATACTCTTCGCCGGCACTGACTGCGAATGACGCCTGGGACGGTCCGAAGACGGTACCGCAGCCATCATCGTCGCAAGCCACTTCGTCATAGACCTGTCCCGGGCACCCTGTGTGAATGGAAATGGCCGAGTCGTAGTCCGTGCCCGAATCACACAGTGACACAAAGGCGTTGCCCGACGTCTGCGGTGCATAGCGGAACCATACATCGGATGCAGGATTGCTTTGTGCGCAGGTCGACGATCCATCGGGCAGCGATCCGAGTGTCGATCCAAACGTCACACCGGGACAAATCGTTATCGCGTCGATGCATTTGTCGTTGGCGGGTGGCGCGAGGGGGGCCATGTTGTGCGCGCCGAATCCCGCCAGAATTTCGGCTGAGTGTGGCGTACCGTTTCCGATGTCAGCATCGTCATCATCGAGCGTCAGAAAATCGATCGTGATTGCAGGCGTGATCGACGACCCCGCGTGCAACAGCACACTGTTGACCAACAAGTCGCCGACGATTTGCAGTGCGTCCGCCGGCTCGGTGACAGCCAGTTCCTGCCGCGTGTCCCAGATGCAACCTGAGAGCACGTTGCCGCAAACATGTGGATCAATGTTGCTGCACGGATACATGAACGCATTGTCGGCTGTCCGCGTCGCCGTCTGGCAACTGGTTGCCAAACCCAATCCGGATCTCGGGTCGTCCAGCAACAGGACGCTTATGGAATCGGCGACGCCTTCACCGTATTGCCCCTGACCGCTGCCGCTCGATTCAACAATGTGGTGACCATATTCGTGGTAGATCAAATTGGACCATGCGGTGTTGGGAAATCCCGAGCCAGCCGCACAGAACCGCAGCCCGACACCCGTGTATTGAGCGTTGCCCGGACACAGACCGTTGGCAGGTTCATTCACGCTGATTTGAAATGCGGTTTGCGAACCGATCACCGGATAGGCCGGATTGGCGTCGAGCACATAGTCGCGAATCTTGTTGGCGTAGTAGTAGGCGTTGACCTCGGCACGATTGATGGAACTGGGGACCAGGTTGTGCGTGAAGTCGGCGACGGCTGGCGGTGACACGGTTTGACTCAAAACCGTCGTGCCCGAATGATTCATCACGTTGAAGTACAAACCCCGGGTCGGCGACTGAACTTGCACAGATGAAGCTGCCCCCGCGTCGAGGAAATAGTCGCCGAAGATATCGGTGTGGGTTGTCATTTGCGGAATCGAAACCTCGGCGTACGACAACTCGTGAAGATATTCCGATTCACAGAATTCCGATGCGACGCCGCCAAGCGCCCACCCCTTCACCGTTCCGGTGACGGCGCCATCAAGCAATTGATTTTCCCGGTAATGGATCTTGCCGGATTGAAAATCAGTGACAAACAACCACTTTGAATTCACCTGGTCGTTTGACATGGAGTCCGCACCCTCAAAGACCAACGCGGGGCGCGGTATTTCATTGGGCGTGTCATCAGTCCCGGCCCAAATCGTGACCGCGGGTGTGCCGAATTCAGCCAGTTCATTCACCTCTGAAATCGCCGACGCGCGCCCTTTGACGAATGAAGCGGCGATCATCGACGGATTCGACAATGCGGACAACGTGGCTGGATCGATCTCGAATTCGCCCAGGTCCTTCAGCGTTGAGGATGCAAGCACCATCGGAAATGATGCCTCATTGCGAAGCACCAACCGCAACTCGGAGCGGAAGACCGGAACATACTGTTTGAACTGCCGGTAGGTGATCAACGAAAATCGAAACTCGCCAGTTCTGCGATCATACATAAGCGGCTGCTCGGGATCTCGCACCCCGCTTCGATCAAGCACCAGATCTCCCGGGGCTGTTCCGAAGACATCCGCATGATCTGTTCGAAAAGCTTCTGCGCTCTCCATGGCGCTCGACCCGGTCGATAGTGGTCCCGAGTACAGACGCTCGATTCGCGATTCATGGTAACGAACTTTGACAGAAGGATGCTCCGCGCGCAAAGTCTCCAACGCGCTCGGCTCGTCTGCAGCAGCCGACCGTCCGATCGCCACAATCAGCAGCGCGGACATCAACCGCAAAGTCAGTTTGGAAAACGGCGAAGGCATGGCCCCACTTCCGCGAACCAACGGTTCAAGACATCGATAGAGGGTGCATAATCGCGAGGACGAATTGGCGGCCCCTACATATGAACATAATAACGAATTCGACCGCACAACCCTAACCGGGATTCAAATTCGTTTTTGGAAATTGGATAAATAATTACCTGAAATGTAGGAAAAGACGCACCAACATGTTTCCGATTCGCTTCATCTGAAGAATCGCGGAAGCACATTGGTGCGCGGCATGTCTGTGGTTTGCGTCTAGCCTGCGATTTTTTGAATGGTCGCTGGCGATTCGGGAATGTCGGTGAAACCCTCACCGTTTGATTCGAGTTGTTCCCAGTTGGCGAACAGTCGGCCCCACTCGCTGCCGAGCGCTTCGTGCACCCGCTGACGTCCGACGAACGGCAGCCAATAGTAGTCGTGATACGCGATGCTCGCGCCGTATGCCCACGGCGCCATCCATGTCTTGAGCGACCACTCGATCCACTTTTTCATGCTGCCCCAGTAGATCTTGTGCTGCATGCGCGAGGCGAATGTCATTTTCTTGTAGGGACCGTCGAACTTCCAATTCTCGCCGGCTGCATCGAGGTCACCGACAATTTCGATATCATCCGGATTACCGCAACCAAGTCCCAACTCGTGGGCGATGCGGATGAATTTGATATCCATCGGATTAAAGCCCATCAGCTTGGCGCTGATCGCGTCGATCGCGACCTGATCTGCCGACGCGAGCATGACGTTCTTGACATACGGCACCATGCAGCGCGGGCCCGGACCGTCACCGGCGAAGGTTCCATCCATCACCGCGAACACACCCTTGTGGATGCGCTTTTGAATCATCAACAGATCGACGAGTGTTTCGTGAATGACCTCGTGCGTCCAATGGCGCTTCTCGTTGAGCAAGCCGCCAAACGCATTCTTCATTGCGCCGGTCATCGTGGTAAACACGTGCGTCTTGACCGTCGGTAAGTGAATGATGTTTTCACCGGGGAAGCGCTCGGGAATCTGGAATCCCTTGGGATAGACCTTGTTGAGCACCAGCAGGTCCTTGGCCAGGTCGCCGATCGCATCGCGCACATTGATCCACGGCTGATTTTCGTAAAGGTGGATGTTGCGCAGGCCGTACTTGTCGACGACGTGTTTGTGCTTGTTGTTTTTCTCGCCGGTCTTGGCGCTGACGACGACCGTACGGTTGTGGCAGCCGTGCAGGAGTTCCGTCTTGTAACCGTCCGCCAGCATCGCCCGGATCACGCCTTCTAACTGCCAGGGCGTCGTTGAACATGCCGGATAAAAATGCTGCCACGATATGTTGATCTTAAGTGCGGTGTCGGTGTTCTTGTCGATGACGTCCTGATAGCCGGCTAAGTTCATCAGCCGATGATAATCGGTAAAAACCGTGCCCGGTTTGGTGCGTAAGACGGCAACTTTGCTCTTGCTCATGATTCCTGTCTGCTCAGATTAGGTTCGTCGGACGCTTTTCCATGCCACCCTCATCATCGGCCCAAGGCCCTAGAGGCAACACCGAGAGTATAGTGAATCGCCTCATTTTTTTCCGCCGGGCCACGTCCATCCATACGCGGAAACAGGGGTTTGGGTTCAGGAATGCAGGATTTAGCCGCCCCCGCCCGCCACCGAGGTGACCACCACGTCTGCCCGGGTCTTCAGGACGATGACCGCCACCACCAGAATCCAGACCAGTCCGGTAACCAAAAGCGGGACATCCTTCTTGATGATCTGCATCGGACCGGAATAGCGGCCCATCTCCGTGAGCATCGCGTATCGAAACATCGCGTACGCCACGAGCGGCAGTGTGTAGAGGAGCAACTCCTTCGCAAATGGCGGATGGGGAATCCGGGGGTTGAAGTCCATCACGTACAACAGAAACGTCATGATCGCGATGCCAGCCGACACGCTGATCAGATGGCTCAAGAGTTCGGGCGTGTAGCGAAGCAGCGTTGCACGATGGGCTTCGGCGTCGGCTTTGTTTCCCAGCGTCACCAACTCGCAGCGCCGCTTGCCAAATCCCAGGAACATGCAGAGCGTAAACGTACAGGCAATCAGCCAAGGCGAAACCAAAACGGCCACGGCTTGAGCACCTGCGACCGCTCGCAACACGAACCCCATCGCAATGATGATCACGTCGATGATCGGCTGTTTTTTCAGAAGGAAGGAATAGCCCTGAATCAATACGAAATACGAAAGGAGAATATACGTCACCAATTGCGGAAGCCAGAAATGACTGATCGCGATTCCCGAAACCAGCAGCACCAGACTCAGGACAGCCGCTCCAGCCGGCGAAACGGCTCCACTGGCCAACGGGCGATTCTTCTTGACGGGATGAACCTTGTCGGCTTCTCGGTCGGCAAGATCGTTAAGGACGTACGATGCACTCGCGATCAAACAGAACGCTGCAAAGACGAACGGAACGCGGGCGTCCAGCAAGTGCAGACTGAAGGCGGGACCAAAGAGAACGACAACGTTCTTGATCCATTGCGATGGTCGCATCAGACGAATGTAATCAAGCATCCGTTGCAATTCTCCAAGTGTAACCGGGCGCCATGATCGGCAGGTCGTGAGTCCGTTGTCCGCGTCAAATGGGCCCGCAATGTCGTTTCGCTAGCCGCCCTCAGACGCCCCAGTCGTGTTGACGTCCGGGGCCATGCCAGTCGACGTACCGTCCATGACTTCGCTGACGACCTCGCGAGTCGATTCTTTTACCTGATCGACGACCTTTCCGGTTTCCTCTTTCACCTTCTTGGCCGTCTTCTTGACTTTGTCGGCTGACTCTTTGGCCTTCTTCTTTGCTGCGTCGATATGGGGTTGGGCGTCGTCTTTCAACTGCCGGGCCTTCTCTTTGACCTCTGAGGCGACTTCCTTGGCATCGTGAACAGCATCCTTGGCGGCAGTCTTGACGCTCTCGGCCGCACCCTTCAAGTCTTCCTTTACTTCATCGGCAGTTTGGCGGGCGGCCTCCTTCGCCTCTTTGACGTCCTCTTCCTTGCATCCGGTGCCAAAACTCAGCGCCAGCCCCAGCGCAATCGCAATCATTCGCTTCATCGTTCTGCACTCCGAATTCGACAGTTCCACCACCCAAAACGCTACCGCGCCCGGCTGATACCGACAAGCGACAGCCCGGTGGGCAGGAATTCTCGATACGCATCAGGTCCCCAGCCGGTTCTGCCGCCCCGGATTGACCCGCTTGGGGGCTTGGCGGGTCCAAAATGACCCGTCCGGGGTGGTGGTAGCGATTTTTTGATTTGGTATGATGCGAGGCTCGAGATTTTGACATGCTTTGGGTTTAGGCAGACTCCGACGCTGACGTTGGACCTGCGTCGGAAAAGTTCGTTTCAGGAGAATGCAGTTATGCCCCGTGGTGCAAAAACCATCAAACGGCAAATCGTCAACGCCGCCATTGAATACAAGAAAGGCAACCGCAAGGAAGCCTACCAGCTGTGGGCCAAAGCCGCCGACGGTCGCAAACAGAAGTACGAAGCCAAGCACTTCAAGAAGAAGCGCGCCGATGAAGCCGCTGCAGCTGAAAAAGCCGCTGCCGAAAAGGCCGCCGCTGAGAAAGCAGCAGCCGAAAAAGCAGCCGCTGAAGAAAAAGCTGCCGCCGAAGCCGAAGCATCCGAATAAGTTTCTGTCCCCCTCCCCGGCACGCCTGCCCGTCACACCATGACGGGCTTGCGCAATGCAGTGCGTCCGTGCTGGCAACGGGGGTCCGGTGGCGACAGATTCATTGCTCGATTCGGAATCTGATTTCATGGGCAATCCCGTCGCCATCAACATCTCCAACGAAGAAACCTGGCCGCTTCGAAACCTGGTTCTCAGACCGGGGCGGGATCTTTCCGCGTGTCAGTGGCCGGGTGATACCGACGAAACAACCCAGCACTACGGTACTTCGATCGACGGGCAGATCGTGGCCATCGGCTCGCTTTATGTCGCCGCACACGATTGCGCACCGGGTCCCGATGTCTGGCAGCTTCGCGGGATGGCCGTCGACCCCGACCATCGCGGGATGCAACTTGGCGGCCAACTCCTCGACCACATGATCCGCGACGCCCGCGATCGCCTTGGCGCGGCGACCATCTGGTGCAACGCCCGCATCCGGGCTGTCACCCTCTACGAACGCGCCGGTTTTGAGTGCGTCAGCGAGCCCTTCGAAATCGAAGGCGTCGGACCGCACCGGGTGATGCGCCTGGCGTTGAAGTGATTCCGCGGTTGGCATCGAATTTTTTTCAATGTGGTTTAGAATAGACCCCGCTCGCCCGAATTTGAACCGGACGACAAACTCATGCCCACGGGAGGTTCTGCCATGAAAACGCTCATCGCCGACAAATTTGAATCGGAAGGCATCCAGCAATTGGAAGCGGCTGGCTGCGTGATCGCGCAGGATGTCGATCTTCAGGATGAATCGCTCGCGCTCGCCCTTTCATCCAACGGCGTCGAATTGTTGATCGTTCGTTCAACCGTTGTGACCGGTGACATGATCAAAGGGGCGTCTTCGCTCAAACTCATCATCCGCGCCGGTTCGGGATACAACAACATCGACACCGCGACGGCAAAGAGTTGCGGCGTCGCGGTGGCCAACTGCCCGGGGATGAACGCGATCGCCGTCGCCGAGTTGGCGATGGGTTTGATTCTCGCGCTGGATCGCCGCATCGTCGACAACGTCGTCGATATTCGCAAAGGCGTCTGGAACAAGAAGGAATACAGCAAGGCGCCCGGACTGTTCGGCAGAACGTTGGGCGTTGTCGGGATGGGCAAGATCGGTCACCTGCTGGCCGAGCGGGCGCATGCCTTTGGCATGAAGATCGTCTACTCCGACGTCGTGCCCAACACCAAAGCCGAAACCGAACTCGGTGCGAAGCGCGTCGATTTCGATGACGTGCTCAAGCAAGGCGATTACGTTTCGCTGCACGTCCCGCTGCTCGACAGCACCCGCGGAATGATGAATGCGGACCGTTTCAAGATGATGAAACCGACGGCCAAGCTCATCAACTGTAGCCGCGGCGAAGTCGTATCCAGCGAAGACTTGGTGAATGCCATTGAAAACGGTGACATCGCCGGCGCCGGTCTGGATGTCTACGAAAACGAACCGGGTCCTTCAGACAAGTCGTTTGCCGATGCCGTCGCAAAATGCGACCGCATCTACGGCACGCACCACATCGGCGCGTCGACCGATCAGGCGCAGATGGCCGTCGCGGATGAAGTCGTCCGAATCGTCAAACAATACAAAGCCAACGGCGAAGTGCTCCACTGCGTGAATCCATAGTCGTCAACGCATCCCAAGGCCGACCTGGCGCAATGCAGCTGTTGATTGAAACCAGAGGGTGAAATATGCAGCCTGTGACCCGCCGACCAATGGGGCTTCGTGAACATGGGTGGCTTCGGAGCATCGCTCGGGGTGCGGCGAGCCTTGGGTTAACTCCCAACGCGGTGTCGATTCTCGGCATCCTGTTTTCAATCGCAGGTTCGGTCTGCCTGATCGCGAGTGCTCGTGTTACCGGGCAATTGGCTGTTGTGTTGTTGCTCCTGGTGCCCGTGATGGTTGGATTGCGGGGCTTGTGCAATCTGGTGGACGGGCTCATTGCGGTTGAGGGCGGCATGAGGACCAAATCAGGTGAAGTGTTCAACGATTTTCCCGATCGCATTTCCGACTTGGTGCTGTACATCGGCGCCGGGTACGGTGCGATCAGTTCATCGATTTCGATTCCCCTGGGGTGGAGCGTTGGCGCCCTTGCTGTCTTGACGGCATACACCCGCTTGCTCGGAGGCGCTGTCGGCGCGACGCAGTATTTTACGGGACCGATGGCCAAACCTCACCGCATGGCCGTTCTGTCAGCTGGCTGCTTGTCGGCTGCAATCGAACGCGCAACGAACGGAACAACCTGGTCGCTCGTGGTCGCGATGGTGATCATCGCGTTGGGCTGTCTGATCACCATTGCCATTCGTTTGAAGAAAATCATACGCGAGCTCGAAGCCAATTGATTGCTGAAATTGTCGCAACCGCCGCACGACTGTTCAGCGGATGCCGACCCCGCTGGCTCGACGAGCCCCCCGCTCCTGGGCCTCGCGTTTACTTCGCAAACCACGCAAGCCACCTCGATGCGCTGGTCATTGGGGCATCGTTGCCATCGGCTTGCCGGAAGCGATGTCGCATTGTCGCGGCTGCCGATTTCTGGAATGGAAACGGCTTGCGTCGATGGTTGGCGAAGGATGTGTTCCGCGCGTTGCTGATCGAGCGCAAGAAAGTAACCCGAGCCAACAATCCTGCCGAAGCAATGTCCGAGGTTCTCACTTGCGGTGATGCCCTGATCATCTTTCCTGAAGGCGGTCGCGGATCCGGCAATGCGGTGGAGAGTTTTCGCGGTGGTTTGTGGCACCTCGCCCGTCGGCACCCCGGTTTGGAATTTTCGCCCGTGTGGCTTGAGAACCTGAATCGCATTCTGCCCAAAGGTGAAGTGCTTCCGGTGCCGTTGATTTCGGCGGTAACTATTGGAAAAAGTTTCCAATGCGATATGCAGCAGGGTAAAGATCAGTTTCTTGATTCGGCGCGAAATGCACTACTTAGGCTTCGGGAGCATGAATAGGTGCTTGGCGACAAGGCGATGACAACTCTGCTGGGGATTGTTCTTGGTGTCTTGCTGTTGGCCACCATCGTCGGCAAGATCCTCGCCGCCCGCGCCACGACCGAAAAATCCAAACGGTTAATCGCGAACCTCAACGCCCGCACACGCGCGTGGTGGATTATGGTTCTCATTTTCTCCGTCTCAATCTGCCTGGGTGGTCTCACGACGGTCGTACTTTTCGGGCTCAGTTCATTTTTGGCGTTTCGCGAATTCGTAACACTGACTCCAACACGCCGCGGTGATCACCGTGCACTGTTCTGGGCATTCTTCGCGATCATTCCGATTCAATACGTGCTGATCGGCATCCAGTGGTACGGGCTCTTCGCGATATTCATCCCGGTCTATGCGTTTTTGTTCATTCCGATTCGAGTGGCCCTCGGAGGAGATCCGGTCAACTTTCTTGGTCGCACCAGCAGGGTTCAATGGGGCCTGATGGTTTGCGTCTATTTCGTCAGTCATGTCCCCGCGCTCCTGATGCTCGATATTCCCGGATACTCCGGGCGCAACGCCAGCCTGCTTTTTTTCTTCATCCTGATTGTGCAGATGAACGACGTGTTTCAATACCTATGGGGAAATCTGTTTGGCCGGCGTGCAATCGCACCGGTCATCAGCCCCAACAAGACGTGGGAAGGTTTCATCGGCGGACTGATCTCGTCTACTGCTGTGGGGGCAGCGCTGTATTGGACGACGCCGTTTTTGGCTTGGCAGTCAGCAGCGCTTGCGTTTGCAATTGCAGGGATGGGATTCGCAGGAGATCTCACCATGTCAGCCGTGAAGCGCGACCTTGGCGTGAAGGACTATTCAAACATGATTCCGGGCCACGGCGGCGTGTTGGATCGTTTGGATTCGCTCAGCTTTGCCGCGCCGTTTTTCTTCCATCTGACCCGGTATTTCTTTACGCCGTGAAGGCCAGTGCGTTTGAGCTACTTCGTCGTACAAACGCGATAAATCACGCTTCGGATCTCGTTTCGACGCGTCGCTGATGCTCGGCGGCCTACTCGTACTCGTGCGGAATCACAATCGGATCGTAGTCGTGCTTGTGACCGGAGTACTGGCGCTTGGATTTGTTGAAACGCAGGATGCTGTCGCTATCGTCGATTTTGGATGCGCGATCGACGCCGACATCCATCAGCCGCATCGCCTCGTCAAAGTTGCCTGCTTCCGCGTGTGCGGCCCCGAGCGTGTGCAAGCCGACGAGCGGCATGGTTTCTTCGTCATCCCCGTAAATCTCAAGGGCGATGCGCATGGCCTTTTCCCAATCGCGAACGGCTGGATCCGGACACGTCGAATACGTTCGCGACAAGGTATCACCGATTTCGGGATTTTTCGGATACATCGCATAGGCCTGGCTTAGAATCGCCAAACCGCGCGCGTAATCCCCACGATCAAGGGCATCGCGAGCGGCTAAAACCAAGGTACGCGGAGCCCTCCCGCCAGATTCAAACGCCCGAAGGTACCAGGTGCGGGCCGCATCGGATTCGCCGCGCAGCGTGTACAGCGCCCCCAACCCCTCCATCGCGCCGGCATGACGCGGCTCGAGCTCGATGGCTTTCATGTATTCGCGCTCGGCATCGTCCGGACGTTGTGAAAGCACATAAACGTTACCCAGTTCGGCGTGCTTATCCGCAGAGCCCGGATCTTCTTTGATCAATTCCTCCAACAGCGCCACCGTCTTGGTCAGGTCCTTGGTGGCTTCCGCGACACTGAATTGGAGTTTGAGAATGTGATCGCTATTGGCGCCGAGATCTTTCGCTTTTTCGATGAGCGCCTCGGCTTCGTCGTAACGCTCCTGGGCAATGCGCAGTTTGGCCAACAACACCGTACCCGCGAGCGATTCATTTCCTCCTTTGACGAGCGGTCGCAGCATGCCCTCGCAGCCGTCAAATTCGCCCAGTCGCAACAGCGAGTCAGCCAACCCCACCCGCGCGGGAACATTGCCCGGTGAGAGTTTTAGTGCATTGGTGAAATGTTCCTTTGCGGCGACGGCATCGCCCCGCATCAACGCAAATGCTCCGCGTTCGTTTTCAACGTTCGTGCCGATCGCCAGCTTCAACACGGCTTCATGATGGGGATCTTCAATCGTGGGGATTCGGTTGTTGCCGACCTCTACGGCGCGCACCTTCTCGGCTTTTTCAGTTTGCCCCAACATGTCAAGCGTGGCGGCCATCTCGCGGCGCACTCCGCCCATATCCGGGAATTGCACGAACACCGGCTTGAGGTACTCCATTGCAAACACCGGCGCCTTGAGCTTCAAGTTGATCGAGCCCAACAGAAAGTTCGCCAATGGATGCTCCCGGTGTTTTTCAACGAGCTTTGCCGCTCGCTCGCCGGCATCCTGCAATCGTTCGACATTGATCAGGGCGTTGATCAGCGCGACCTGGCAGGGAATATCATCAAGGTCCAACTCGCTCGCACGCGACAAGAACTCGACGGCTTTCTCGCCTTGCCCTTCAAAGAACAGCATGCGCCCACCAAGATAGGCCCAGCGGAAACTATTGGGGTCAAGCGCAGACGCACATTGATACAGCTCGCACGCTTCCTTGCGAAGATTGTACGAGTCGAGCAGCATGGCCAGCTTTCCTACCGCCTCCGCCGAACTTGGCGAGGCTTTTGCTGCATCGATGGCTTCGTTCAATTGCTTTTGAACGACCGGCTCAAATACGTCGGTCCGGATTTCGGGGATCGCGGCTGGCTTCGCCGACACAGCCACCCTGGGCGCAGTGCTCGCCTGCGATGGACTTTCGCTTGGCGTATCCGAATTCACTGGCGAGTCGTTCGCATCGTTCGCCAGCTTAATGCGTTGTGCAGTCCCTGCGTCGGCGCTCTCTGACGATTCCGCTGAACCATCCCCCTTCTTGCAACCGCCCGACAGCGTGGCGATCAACAGCACGGCTAAAAGTCTTCGGGACGTTTTGCCGGACAACCGCCCTTGAACTCGATTCAGTGTTTGCATGCAACCCATCGAAACTGCCCCTTGTTCACTCAACAGGATTCCGCCGACAAGCCCTCTCACAATTCGGGCGGTGCCGCGCCTCCTGGAACATTTCATCGTAACGAATTCGCAACGCAACCCAAAGCCGCGTATCGACATGTGACAGAACCGCAAAACAACGATCGATCGGAGGACGAACAATCGCCCACACGATGATCATTGCACAAAAAAAAGCGGCTTGTCATCCCATCGGGAAAACAAGCCGCTTTGAATGAGCGAATCGCATCAGTGCTCAGTGGCACATGAATAGGCGGATGTGTGTGATGTATCAATTTTTTGAACATCGCGCTTGGGTTTGCACCCTTGCCAGATGATCTCGAAGCAAGCAGCATCAAATGTCGATGCCTCATCATTTCTGATGATTTGTGCCAGCGTCTCATTAATGTGGTCAAGCGTTCGGCCATTAGTACGGGTCAGCTAAACACATCTCTGTGCTTACACCTCCCGCCTATCGACCTGGTAGTCTTCCAGGGGCCTACACTCGTCCGAAGACAAGATCGAAACCTAATCTTGAGGGGGGCTTCCCGCTTAGATGCATTCAGCGGTTATCCTTTCCGTGCATAGCTACCCAGCGGTGCCCCGAGCGGGACAACTGGTACACCAGAGGCACGTACTTCCTAATCCTCTCGTACTAAGGAAATATCCTCTCAAGTTTCATACGCCCACGGCAGATAGGGACCGACCTGGCTCACGCCGGTCTGAACCCAGCTCGCGTACCACTTTAATCGGCGAACAGCCGAACCCTTGGGACCGCCTTCAGCCCCAGGATGTGATGGGCCGACATCGAGGTGCCAAACGACTCCGCCGCTATGAACGCTCGGGAGTCATTAGCCTGTTATCCCCGGAGTACCTTTTGTCCGATGAGCGATAACCCTTCCACACGGGATTACCGGATCACTAAGGCCTACTTTCGTATCTGCTCGACTTGTATGTCTCGCAGTTAAGCTGGCTTGTGCCTTTGCACTCGACGCACGATTGCCAACCGTGCTGAGCCAACCTTTGCACTCCTCCGTTACTCTTTAGGAGGAGACCGCCCCAGTCAAACTGCCCAACTGACACTGTTCCCTGACCTGTTATAAGGTACAGGGTTAGAATTAAAGCATGACCAGGCTGGTATTTCAACGATGGCTCCACGAACGCTAGCGCGCCCGTTTCACAGCCTCCCAGCTATACTACACAAGACATACCTCAACCCAATATCAGCCTACAGTGAAGGTTCATGGGGTCTTTCCGTCTAACCGCGGGAAGCCGGCATCTTGACCGGCAATTCGATTTCGCTGAGTTGATGTTGGAGACAGCGGGGAAGTCGTTACGCCATTCGTGCAGGTCGGAACTTACCCGACAAGGAATTTCGCTACCTTAGGACCGTTATAGTTACGGCCGCCGTTTACTGGGGCTTCAATTCAAAGCTTGCACCTCTCCTTTTAACCTTCCAGCACCGGGCAGGCGTCGGACCCTATACGTCGTGTTGCCACTTCGCAGAGCCCTGTGTTTTTAGTAAACAGTCGCTACCCCCTAGTCTGTGCCCCCCGCCTCTGGTTGCCCAAAGACGGGGCCTCCTTCTCCCGAAGTTACGGAGGCATTTTGCCGAGTTCCTTCAACGCAGTTCTCTCAAGCGCCTTGGTATGCTCTACCAGTCCACCTGTGTCGGTTTAGGGTACGATCTTACGGAGGGCTATTTCCAGGAACCGTCCGGCAGCCACCCCAATCCGTTAAGGGATAACTACGCTTTCGATCCGTCACCATCTCCTGGCCCAGGAATATTAACCTGGTTCCCATCGACTACGCCTTTCGGCCTCGCCTTAGGGGTCGGCTTACCCTGCTCAGATTAGCTTTAAGCAGGAACCCTTGGACTTTCGGCGACAGGGTCTCTCACCCTGTTTATCGCTACTCATGTCAACATTCTCACTTCTGTACGCTCCAGGCTCGGTCACCCTCACCCTTCACCGCATACAGAACGCTCCGCTACCACATGCACATGCGTGCATATCCTCAGCTTCGGCTCATGGCTTGAGCCCCGTTACATCTTCGCCGCAAGACAACTTGTCTAGACCAGTGAGCTATTACGCTTTCTTTAAATGATGGCTGCTTCTAAGCCAACATCCTGGTTGTTTTGGTCGTCTCACATGCTTTCCCACTTAGCCATGAATTAGGGGCCTTAGCTGGAGGTCAGGGTTGTTTCCCTCTTCACGACGGACGTTAGCATCCGCCGTGTGTCTGCCAGATAGTACTCACCGGTATTCGGAGTTTGGTTAGGATCAGTAAGACTGTAGGTCCCCATTACCCATCCAGTGCTCTACCCCCGGTGGTATTCGTCTGACGCTCTACCTAAATAGATTTCGCGGAGAACCAGCTATCTCCGAGTTTGATTGGCCTTTCACCCCTAGGCACAAGTCATCCCGATCTTTTTCAACAGATGTGGGTTCGGACCTCCAGTGCGTGTTACCGCACCTTCATCCTGCTCATGCCTAGATCACTCGGTTTCGGGTCTGATCCAACTAACTCATGCGCCCTATTAAGACTCGCTTTCGCTGCGCCTACACCTATCGGCTTAAGCTTGCTAGTTAGACCAAGTCGTTGACCCATTATACAAAAGGTACGCTGTCACCTCTCAAGGAGGCTCCAACTGTTTGTAGGCGTCCGGTTTCAGGATCTGTTTCACTCCCCTCGTCGGGGTGCTTTTCACCTTTCCCTCACGGTACTGGTTCGCTATCGGTCAGTAAGGAGTACTTAGTCTTCGAAGGTGGTCCTCCGATCTTCAGACAGGATTTCACGTGTCCCGCCCTACTTAATACGTCCAATTGAGCTTCCCATACGGGGCTGTCACCCACTCTGGCGGACCTTTCCAGATCCTTCTGGTCACTCTCATCGCTCGGCTGGTCCCCGTTCGCTCGCCGCTACTAGGGGAGTCTCTATTGATGTCCTTTCCTCCGGGTACTTAGATGTTTCAGTTCCCCGGGTTTGC
>DDIR01000127.1:0-1082 GCA_002338715.1 Phycisphaerales bacterium UBA1845
GCGCAGGCGGGAATCCAGGGGCAAAACAAAGTCAATCCAGGTAAGTACCAGCGCCCGTACTGTGAAGAGTGGACGAGCAAATCGCTACGCGTGATCAAGACCGCGATCATCAAAGACAACGCACCAATCAAACACCAACCGGCACACCCGCACGCACATGGACCATCGAATCCGATGGCCATTCGGACAGCCCCCCCATCACGGCATCTGCGGTCAACGATCGACGCACCAAATCAGCATAGTCGCGCCAATCGCAATCCGGCGCCGCATATCGCGCAAGCAGACCCAACCGAAACGCCCGCCGCTTCAGGGGAAGGTGAGCCGCATAAAGCGCCCGAACGAGTCGCTCATCAACCGGATGATCGATCCGACACGCCGCCAGGTCCGTCACCGTCGCCAGCGCCCGCATTTCGTCGGTTACATCGTGATCAACCGCATGCTCAGCCGCACGAATCAGATCGTCCAGACCCACGGAAAAAATCGCCTTGAAACACGCTTCGTTGACCTCTTGAAGCGAGTGAGCCATCACCCCCAACAGCGCCTCACGTTCAAAATACGATTCAATCGTGAAGCGATGTCGATGCATCGCCCGCGCATTGGATTCATAAAATACGCACGCTTCATCACCGATGAGCCGATGGGCAAACTCAACATCGTCATAGAATACCGGCTGAAGGGATTCGCTAAATGGTCCAACAAGTCGATCAACCAGCGACCGCTCCACTGACAGATTAAGATTCCACGCGTACCTGAACCCATACGAATGACCTCGCTTCAGATCGCTGTAGAAAAAAACCATCCGCGTGCGCGCGATCATCTCGTCAAAGATTATCTGATCCGGATAGTGCGCCCAGGGTGAATATCCCAAGACGACACGATGGCCAGCCGCCTGCGCATCCGCATGTTGCTGCACAAAATTCGCGCACGGTTCGACATCGTCATTGACGAACAGCAGCACATCGCCCAGCGAAGCCGCCACCGCCGCATTCTTCGCAGCCGAGATGCCCACCCGTTCCAACCGAAGGTACCGCACCTCAACCGCCGATCGATTTGGCAGCATGATTGTGTCGACCGTCTCGCCC
>DDIR01000127.1:1179-6505 GCA_002338715.1 Phycisphaerales bacterium UBA1845
ATTGTGTCGACCGTCTCGCCGCCGTTGGCGCCCGCGCCATCCAGCGCAATGATCACTTCAAACGAACAGCCGTCATCCAACTGCTGTTTGCCCAGGTACGCCAGCAACCGCCCCAACGCTTCAGGACGACCACAGGTCGGCACAATGATGCTGATATGTGGTTTCAAAATCGTTTACCCCGCCCAGACCTCCAAACAAAGACCTTAACCAACAATACGCATCGGCGGACCGCCCCATCGGCGTCCAGCGGATCTTCATTCGGCAGCTCAGCCGCAACCCCGATCGGTTGGACCCACAATGCAACTTCTGCCGATAAACCATTTTCGACCATTTATTGAGGCCATACGTGCCATTCGCCAACCAGACAAACCAGCTTGCCAGCCTTTTCCAGGCCGGTCGCCACTTCCAGTTCCTCAAGCAGTCGCACGCGCTACTGGACAAGCTACCCCATGCGCCCGAGCTCGCAGCCATGAGCCTCCAAGCCCTCGCGGCACTGGGATACGGCGGACCCGCCCGCGAACTCGTCGAGCGACGGGCCGACATCGGTGGACCGCTCAACCATCGCGATAAACTCAACGATTCATTAAGCAAGCTCCCCAATGGCCGCCTTCCCTGGAACGATCTAACACAAACTTTCGAACGAAACGCGACAACGTTTCTAAAACGCTATCCGAATCAACAAGCGATACTCGAACGCGCCCAACAGGATCTCAAAAAACTCCACCTGTTCAGCGCCCAAACAGGACGCCTCCACACCTCGCGACGCCAACCCGGAAAACTCCGCGAATGGGTCCGCGACCTGAGCATCGAACCTGACGAAATCGGCGTGCAACTTCCCAACAAAGGACCAATCCATGTCACCACCGTTGTGGGTGTCAGCCTTGGCCCACTCATCGCACGCGTGTGTGAACTGACCCGCAACGCATTCTTGACCTACAACCATCCGATGTTCGTTGTCGAGATCGACCCGCTGCACTTCGCGGCTTGGATGCACTGCGCCGACCACACCGAATTACTTGGACGGGCACACGTCGAGTGGTTCGTCGGCTCCGATGCGGTCAGCCAACTCGCGGCACACCTGCGCAACAACGAATCAATCGCGCTTCCGCAACTCGTGCTCAATCAGTCCGACAACATCGCCACGACTGCCGACATCCAAGCGCAAGTGCTCGATGTCGAAAAGCATCGACGAAGTCTGCTCGACGCCTTAAACGCACGGCTCGGTGAATACTATCAAACGCCCGTCGGCCCCGATTATGTCGCCCGACTGACGCCCCCAAGCCGCGTCATGGCGTTTACGTCGCGATTCACCACCATGCTGCAATACTCGACCCGCGACGTGCTCGACGCCCTCGATCACATGGGATTTGAAACGAAATTGCTCATCGAGCAGGCGGATCATCACTGCCTCACGCCCAACACCATTTGCCGGGCGATCGACGAATTCAAACCCGACTTGCTCATCGTGCTCGATCACCTGCGCAGCGAGTATCCGTTTCTACCCGCAAACATCCCGATGCTGACCTGGATTCAGGATCCGCTCCCCGATCTGCTGTGCGAAAGCGCCGGCCCATCCGTCAAACATGCCGACTTCGTCTGCGGTCTCTTTCGCGATCGTTGCATCGAACAATTCGGTTATCCGGCCAGTCAATTCGAGTACGTTGATGTGCCCGTCTCGACTCGTATCTTCCACGCCGGTAGGCCATCACCCGCGCAACACGAACGATTCGAGTGCGACATCTCCTTCGTCAGCAACGCCTCGACACCCATCGAAGTATTCCACGAGACCGAGCTGGCCACCGGCGATCCGTCCGTTCACGAATTCATGCACGTCCTCTTCGACGCGACCAAACCGCTCATCGATGACGACGCCTTCTGCCTTCGGAAAGCCATCGAACTGACGGCCCGCATCGCCGCCGAATTGCATCTCGACCTCGACGAAGAGAAAACCCGCACCTTCGCCACCCACTACACCTATCGCATCTTCGACTGGGGACGCCGCCAGCAAACCCTCGAATGGGTCGCGAACTGGGCCACCCGCACCAACCGCACCTTCAGAATCTTTGGCCGCGGCTGGGAAGATCACCCGACCCTCTCGCAACACGCTGCCGGCATCATCGAGCATGGCCAAGACCTCCGCGACATGTACGCCGTATCAACGCTGAGCCTGCAATTGATTCCATCCGGCTTCCACCACCAGCGATCCTTCGAAATCATCGCCAGCGGCTCGCTCCCCCTGACCCGCTACTGCGAAGGCGATTTCGGCGACCTGCCCGCAGAAGAATTCGAAGCGCTCCGCAGCGCCGGCAAGTCCCCCGAAGTCATCCCCAACTTTCCGAACTTCAGAGACATCGTCTTCACAACCCCCCAAGACTTCGAACAAAGAGCCGAATCGTTCCTAAGCAACAACAACCGCCGCAACGAAATCCTGAAAGAATTGCAGAAAACCGTGCAGGAAAGATTCACCTACGACGCAGCCCTAACCCAAGTCCTAAAATCCTTCCGCAACCATCTAGAAGTGCCAAAATGTGACACAAAAGTGTAGGGTGGGCCGTGCCCACCATGAAGGGTGCCCCGCCCTTCCAGGGTGGGGGACTGAAGATAGCGCGACGTATGGTGGCCCATACCCACCAGCCGTAAGCGCACAAAAAAAGGCGGGCAAAGCCCACCCAAGAAATCGCATCAAAAAAGAAAGTCTACTTCCGACGTTCAGCATCACCGGTCGGCGCAGACCCCTTCAACCAATCCTGCACATTCGACGCCAAGACAGCCGGATCCTGCGACCCGACGATATGCTCAATCACCGAAGGCTTGATCTTCAAATTCTCCAGCGCCTTCGTCACCCGCTTCCAAAGCTGATCCGTCTTCGACTTCGTCTCCGAAAGATACAACTCCGTCACCAGCTCCTGAACCTTCGTCAACATGATGTCGTCGCGGTTCTCGTAATACCGGTTGATCAGCTTCCGCTGGTGATTTGAGAAATCGGCCATCCGTCATAACCTTAAAATAAAACCGCCAAGTCAATCGACATCGCGTCGCAATCAGTTAACCATCGGATCTTAGGGGAATCGACAACCAATGTCGAAACGCCAACCTGTCGTCATTCCCGCGAAAGCGGGAATCCAGGAACTGCACAACACGCCGCTCACTCCTGGACT
Organism: Phycisphaerales bacterium UBA1845; assembly: GCA_002338715.1. GTDB lineage: Bacteria > Planctomycetota > Phycisphaerae > UBA1845 > UBA1845 > UBA1845. Next base: position 4,338 of record DDIR01000127.1, read on the forward strand.
CCCGCCTGCGCGGGAGTGACGAACGAAGGCCAGCCAGCACCTCCCAGACCCCAAACCACTCGACCGACACTTGGCCACCGTCTATCATCTCGGTATGAACAGACGACAATTCCCCGCCTGGGCTGCCTACTGCTGCACGCTCGTCGCCCTCGGCGGATGCGGCGAATTCACCTTACCCGACCCCAACGTCCACTACATCGCGTTCGGCGACTCCACCACCAACGGGCCCAGCAACCGCAACTACTGGGACATCCTCCGCGAGCGCCTCGGCGAAGAACCCAACCGTTTCGCCAACGAAGGCAAAGGCGGCGAAAGCACCGAAGACGGTCTGCCCCGACTTCAACAACTCCTCGCCCGCGAAATCTACCCCAACGCCACAACCCTGCTCCTCTGGCAGGGCGGTAACGACATCATTCAATTCATAGGCCGCACCGATTCACTCTTGATCTTCTCGCCCAACTCTGCCGACTACCCGTTCGACAACCAACTCGACGAACAACTCGACGAATCGCAAGCCAACCTCGAACAACAAATAAACGCCGCGCAAGATGCCGGCTTGGAGGTCTACGTCGCCACGCAATTTCCAATCCGCGAACAAACCGGAACGTGCGACCCGCTCCCGCTCGACATCCTCCTCGCCCCACAAGCCGTCAACGCCAACGTCTACGTCCGCCGCCTCAACGACCGAATCAGGTTGGCCGCCCAAAACACCGGAGCCACCCTCGTCGACATCGAAACCCGCTCTGACGAAATCACGTCAAGCAACCAAAACTACTTCGACTGCAACCACCTGAGCGAAGAAGGAAACGCAATAGCCGCCGACGAATTCCTAAAAGCCTTCGAAGCCAACGCCGCCATGGAATAAACGCGCACGAAATGCATTAGGCTAGGAACCCGCGAATGCTAAACACAGCAAGATGGTGCATTGGTTTATTCTGCCTAACGATTTTCTTTACCATCTCGGGAGTGAACATCTGGATCATTCTTCGCCAATGGAAGAACCCTCAAGGGCAATCATTGGCTCCGATTCTGGGGGGTGTTTTCGGAGCTATTGGTGTCGCAGTGTTGCCGATCTCGGGCCTCGCCAAATACTCTTGGGCCCCGCTATTTCTCGATCCCGGATGCGCACCGTACCTGATTCTGGCGGCCATACAGTCCGTTTGGAATCGCGGCTAGCACGTAGGCCGGGGCATCGACCCGACAGATGCAGTCAAATGCGCAAGCGTGAAACAACCTGGGACCGCAGGAACGCCGCCAATCATCCATGCCACAACCTGTCGATCAGCATCAGGGCCAGCAAAAGCAAAACAACGCCAACCACCAGAAGTATCCACGGCAACAAAACGCCGAAGACCAAACAGACCGCGACTGTACGGGCGTCAGCCGAGCGATTCCGCATCAATGAACCAACATTTCCGATGGTATAGATAACCACGGCAATGACACCGGGAAATCCCCACCCACCATAAAGCCCGAGTTCCCGGGAAGCCGCAATGGCTTGGCGGCGCGCGCACGGATCGCACAAGTAAGCACCGCTATTCTTGGTCTTCCAAGCAGCGGCCAACGGTGCAACCCCGATACATCGACATGTTCGAAATGTGTAGTACTTCGCCTTGCCTTCGAAGCACGTGTTGCAACGCGTCCCAAGGCGAGTCTCGACCGTAGCCCGCAACTGATTCGACTCGCGCCGTGCGCCCATGATCATCGACACGATCAGAAACAAGAACAGCAAGCCACCCACGCCAAGAACATAATATGCCATGTGCCATCCTCACCTGATCTGCAATTCGGTTTACCCGCCCAAGGAGTTCATTCCTCCAAAGGCTCCCGCCGACGCAACCACTCTGCCGGCATGCGTTCACGACCGTGGGCCATCACCACAATCCCACCCACAATCGCACACGTCGTATCGACATCCCCCATGCCCGTCGCCGTACTCCAAAGCGCATCTTCCAGATCGCCAACATGTCCAGCCGCCGACCAGAGCGCGAACGGAACCGTGTCCATCGCTGAAATCCGAACGCCATTGCCCAATGCCGTCGCCGCAATCTCCACTGGAGCTTCGAGCGAGATCGAAATCGCCTTGGCAATGCCATCTCGAACCGCACCGCTCGGCGTCATCTCCAGCGCGCCCTGCAACATGTCGCGCCCCAACGATTCCGCGCCTC
>DDIR01000024.1:0-551 GCA_002338715.1 Phycisphaerales bacterium UBA1845
GGGCCACCGTTGCAGAACTCGAAGCCGACATCTACAACCACCTGCTCGCGTTCTTCTCACGTTATTACGACGAGGGAGACTTTATCTCGCAGCGCCGGTACAAGGGCGATACCTACGCGATTCCGTATTCCGGTGAGGAGGTCGTTCTTCACTGGGCCAACAAGGATCAGTACTACATCAAGTCGGGCGAATGGCACAAGGATTACCGCTTCAGGATCGGCGACAAATCCATTCGTTTTAAGCTCGTCGATGCAACACAGGAAGTGGGCAACAACAAGGAGCCCGACGAGGCCAAGCGGCGGTACATTCTTATTAACGATGACCCCATCGAACAGACCGATTCCACGCTAACGCTGCGATTTCATTTTCGCGCCCCGACGGAGGCCGACAAAAACCGTGCAGCCGACGGCGCCGTCGCGATCTTCGGCGGTGATTACGCCAAGGAAAAGAACCCCAAGAAGGGCGACGAACGGGAGCAGTTCTGTGCGGACGCCGAGATGCGAGCGCTTGAAGCCATGGCCGATAGGTGGAAGACTGTCGTGTCGGCAGCA
>DDIR01000024.1:658-8710 GCA_002338715.1 Phycisphaerales bacterium UBA1845
TCGGCAGCCGCAGCCACGCCCGCCAAGCCGGACCGAACGATCCTCGGCAAGCAGTTGGACCACTTCACGGCCCGCAACACGTTCGACTATTTCATCCACAAAGATCTGGGCGGATTCCTCCACCGTGAGCTGGATTTCTACATCAAAAATGAAGTGGTCCGCCTCGATGATTTGGAGACGTTGCCAGCCGATCATCTCGTCACCATGCAGGGACGCGTGAAGGCGATCCGCCGCGTAGCGGGGCGCATCATCGATTTCCTCGCGGCCCTTGAGAACTTTCAGAAAAAGCTGTGGCTGAAAAAGAAGTTCGTGCTCAACACCGACTGGCTAGTCACCGTCGACCGGATTCCGAATTCGCTTCGCGACGTCGTCGCAGCCAACGAAACTCAGTGGCGTGAGTGGGAATCGCTCGGGTTTAGGCCTGACGATAGCGCAGGGGCGCTTTTTGAAGGTGCGGCATGGGGTACCAGGGAATACCTTGACAGTTGTGACAAGTTAGTCGTGGATACTCGGCTGTTTGACGATTCTTTTCGGACAAACTTACTTGGGAGCGAGGAAGTGCTGGCCGGCAGCGAGTCGATCGACGATGCTATGACAGGACTGTTGATTCACTCAGAGAATCTACAGGCCATACGGCTGCTCGAAAATCGGTACGAATCCGAAATCCAATACATTTATATTGATCCACCTTACAACACCGACTCCGCACCTATTCTCTATAAGAACGGGTATCGGGAATCATCGTGGATTTCGTTGATGGCTGAACGAATCTTAGCTGCCCGGAGCCTGTTGTCTCAATCTGGTGTACAAACTGTAGCAATTGATGACACGGAGCTTTGCCCACTCAGCAATCTCTTGGCGAATTATTCACCCAATAGTCGACTGACTCGCCTTACTGTGGTTCACAATCCAAAGGGATCCATCACAAAGGATTTCAATCGCGTCCATGAGTATGCGTTATTCGTGACGCCGGAGGGATTACCAAACTGTATTGCGCGAGCGCTCGAGGCCAATGAAGTTCCACGCAAAATGAGACGATGGGGCGCAAATTCACTCCGGGTCGAGCGAAGACCGTCATTCTATCCGATCTATGTCAAAGAGGGAGAGATTGTGCGCGTCGGTGATGTTCCACCAGATGATTTCCACCCGTCTGCAAGAAACGTATCAAAACCAAATGGCGAAACCGAGATATGGCCAATTGACCAGGAATCTCAAAATGATGGAAATAAGATTGAACGTCGATGGAATTTCGGTCTTGATGCTATTCATGACAATGTTCATCGTATCACCGTGCGAAAGGTGGGAGACTCCCTGGACTTATTCTTGACTCATGAAGTCACGGTTCCGAAGACTGTTTGGCATGGGGGAGATTATGATGCGGGGAACTACGGGAATACGCTTTTGATTGACGTTTTGGGAGAGAAGCGATTTGATTTTCCAAAGTCGATACGGCTGATCGAGCGGTGCGTATCGCTCGTTCTCCCCTCTCAAGATGCGACAGGAATTGTACTTGATTACTTTGCAGGTTCCGCAACCACAGGACATGCCGTCCTAAATCTCAATCGTAACGATCAAGGAAGTCGAAAATTCGTTCTAATCGAACTCGGTGCCCATTTTTGCAGCGTTGTGAAGCCGCGAATTACTAAACTGATATACGGACCTGACTGGAAAAACGGTACTGCCCAGTCCCACGATAAGGGGCTTTCGGCGCTCATCAAATACTTTGCGGTTGAGAGTTATGAGGACGCCTTGAATAACTTGCCTGTTCCGAGGGGTGAATTGTTTGAAGGACGAGGCGACGACGAGAATGACACACTGATTCGCTACGCACTGGATCTGGAACTCGGCCCGCACTTGCTTGACCTCGACATTTTTCGCGATCCGTGGAACTACACGATCAACGCCCAACTTGCTGGCGATGACGAAATCAAACGCCATCGTGTCGACCTTGTCGAAACGTTCAACTACCTGCTCGGGCTGAAAGTGGCAGCATACGGGCCGATTGAGCGGTACAGCGCCGACTTTGAACGGGCGGCGCACGACGACGATCTCGGTCGCCTGAAACTCACCAGCCGCCTTCGCCGCGACGCTGATGGCCCCTTTGTGTTTCAGCGGGTTGAGGGCACGCTGAACGATGCCAACGACACCCGCGTGCTGGTCGTATGGCGTAAGCTCACGGGCGACGCCGAACAGGACGCGGCGGCCCTGGATGCCTGGATGCTCCGCCACCGCGAAAGCACCCGCGAACGAACCGAGCACCGCGACTATCACCTCATCTACATCAACGGTCCGGTGACCCTCCCACAGCCAACCGCCGAAATCCGCACCGTGTTTCCGATCGAGGAGACGTTTAAGGCGAAGATGTTTGAAGATACGGACGGAGGCGTGTGATGGCGGTCGGTGCTTGGATTCGTCGCCGCAGCGAGATTACCGCGCATGGTCACTTCCAAGTGATCTGCGTAGATTGTCCGGCGGCCCTTGTCAAAGGACCGCCGATTTCAGGACGGCGTTGTCGATCGACGTGGCGTTTAAGGGCTGGACGATTGGTGGCGCCGATGGGAGCAAGGCATGCGCGGTGAGATCGTGAATAGCGGCCCGTCCGACGGAGGCGAATTCCTACTTTACCAGACGGAGGACGGTCTTACGCGAATCGACGTGCGCATCGCGGGCGAGACGGTCTGGCTGTCGCTGAACCAGATGGCCGAGCTATTTCAGCGGGACAAATCTGTGATATCCCGCCACATTGCAAACGTATTTGACGAAGGGGAGCTTGAACGAGCGGCAACTGTTGCAAAATCTGCAACAGTTCAATCCGAGGGGGATCGCACGGTCACGCGGCACGTCGAGTATTTCAACTTGGATGTGATCATCTCGGTCGGCTATCGCGTCAAGTCGTTGCGGGGTACGCAGTTTCGGATCTGGGCGACGCAGCGGCTGCGAGAGTACATCGTGAAGGGATTCACGATGGACGACGACCGGCTCAAGGAACGGGGCGGCGGGGCGTACTTCGAGGAGCTACTCGAACGCATCCGTGACATCCGGTCTTCTGAACGGGTGTTCTGGCGAAAGGTACTCGACATCTATGCGACGAGCATGGACTACGACCCGGGAGTAGAGGCATCGCAATTGTTTTTTCAGACGGTGCAGAACAAGATGCACTGGGCGATCCATGGTCAGACGGCAGCTGAGGTGATCCATCGTCGAGCCGACGCGGACAAGCCCCACATGGGGCTGACCAGTTGGTCGGGTGAGCGGCCAAAGAAGCGGGACATCGGCACGGCGAAGAACTACCTGACGAAGGACGAACTCAAAGCGTTGAATCTGATCGTGTCTGCATACCTGGATTTCGCGGAGCTTCAGGCGATGAACCGTCGCCCCATGCGAATGAGCGATTGGGTTACGAAGCTGGACGAGTTTTTGCGACTTACCGAGCGGGAGATTCTAACGCACGCCGGCAAGATTTCGCGTGATGCCGCCGAGGCGAAAGCGGGCGGCGAATATGAAAAGTATTGTAAGGCTCGGGCGTCGCTGCCACAGCCAGTGGATGAGCACTTCGATGATGCCCTCAAGAAAGCAAAGCAGCTAGAGAAGAAGCGAAAGACCTCGAAAGCAGCCCCGAAGAAGCGGACTCGTAAGGCTAAGCGCCGGGACGACAAGCAATGAGCAAGCGCGACCGCGCAAAGCCTAAACCCGATTTCCACCGGCAAACTGTGCTGTTTCAATGGGCGCTGGGCCAACTCGGCGTGCGCGATCTGAAGGAGTTCAAGGATCGCTTCCAAATCGGCCCAGACAATGCAGGCGGTATCGACGAACGGACCGGGTTGCACCGTTTCTTCGAGACGATTGCAGGTGCGCTGGCAACCGTTTCCGATGGGCGAATCGTCACCGTCGATCGGTTGCAGAGCTACGAGCAGAACATCCTCGAACACACGCAGACAATCAACACGGCCCGGCTGCACCACAGCCAGCCGATGATCGAATGGAAATACCACCAATATCTGGCGCTGCTGTTTACGGAAATGTTCCTGGATCAATATTTCGATGACCCGTACACATTGCGCGATGAAATCAACGAAACAATCGCTGCCCACAACGAGAACATCGGCGGTGCAAGCGAACCGGATGGTGTGACACCGTATCCGACTGAACCAACAGCCGACGACGACGGCGACCCTCGTCGCCAACTCGCAAGGTTGGCGTTCTGGTGTGCAACTGGAAGCGGCAAGACGCTGCTGATGCACGTCCATATTTTGCAGTTCCGTCATTATCACCAGCAAGCATTCGCTGCCCGCACTTGGCCAAAGCTCGATCAGATCATTCTCGTCACCCCGAATGATGGGCTAAGCGACCAACATGCCAAGGAGTTCGTATGGTCTGGCATCGACGCGGTCCATGTTGGCGAGGCGGGCATTGATGGGCTTTTCGCTGAACAGGCGAAGAAAGCCATCAAGATTCTTTCGATTCACAAGTTTCAGGATGCTCACGGCAAGACCACGGTGGCGACCGAAGCCTTTGAAGGTTGCAATCTTGTTCTCGTGGATGAGGGGCACCGAGGCGCGGGCGCCGGTGGCGAAGGGGCATGGCTTTCCAGACGCAATCAACTCGCCGAAGGTGGGTTCACGTTCGAGTATTCGGCGACGTTCAAGGAAGGTATCGCAGGGGTCAAGGCAACTGAGCGCGAAGAAATGCGAAACCGGTACGCCCGCTGCATCCTGTTCGACTACGCCTATCGAAGTTTCTACCGCGACGGATATGGCAAAGACTTTACGATTCTGAACTTAGAAGACGACGACAAGCAGCGTCGGTATCTCACCGCCGCCTTGCTCATGTTTTACCAGCAGATGCGCGTATGGATGGACGGCGGAGATGGCATGAAGCCGTTTCGAGTCGACAAGCCGCTTTGGGTATTCGTTGGGCATACGGTTACGGGCGGAAAGGTCACGTCAAAAGACGACAAGGTTTCGGTCTCTGACGTGGTCGAAGTGCTCTTGTTCTTAAAGACGTTCCTCGCCAATTCGTCCAAATCAGTTGAACTGCTTCAAAGCCTTCTCGAAGAGGGGTTCCTCGATCACCAAGGTCGCGATCTGTTGGCCAATCGCCTGCGACACTTAGACACATCCGGTGACAAAAAAGCGGCGGCGCGATCGCTTCACGCCGGCATCCTCAAAGATGTATTCAACGCGCCTGGCGGTGGTGTGCTCACGGTGCAGTTACTGAAAGATGCGGCCGGCGAGATGGCGCTGAAGGTGGGCGAAAGGTCACCGTTTGGCGTTGTTAATGTCGGTGAACCGGGCGTGGTTGCGGAAAGATGCGAAGGGGAAGGAATCGTCAAGCTCGAAGACGACGTCAGCCGCGAATCGCTATTTAAGGGAATCAATCGTGATGACAGTCCGATTAATATGCTCGTGGGTTCTCGAAAGTTTACGGAGGGCTGGAATTCATGGCGCGTGTCGTCTATTGGCCTTATGCGGATGGGTAAAGGTGAAGGAACGCAAATCATCCAGCTGTTCGGTCGCGGCGTGCGGTTGCGCGGATACCAGATGAGTCTGAGGCGGTCATCCGTGTTGGCCCAAACGCCGCCCAAGCCGAAGAATCTCCGCCAGGTCGAAACGCTTCAAGTCTTCGGCGTGAAGGCGACGTACATGAACCAGTTTCGGGACTGGATCTTCAGCGAAGTACCCGAAGTGCAGGAGAAGCAAGTCTGGGAATTGCCGGTTGTCGAGACGCGTCCCGAGCGAACGCTTCGCACATTGAAGTTGAAGGATGAGATCGACGGTGTTCGAGTGGAGCGTGGGCAGGCGTTCCGCAAACTCGGGCCGCTCGTGATGCTTCGCCTGCCGCATAAGACCAATGCTGCTGATGCTTGGCTTAGGCGGCACAAGACTCGCTTAAATTGGCTTCCGCGCATTCGCGGGCTGACCGCTCAGAATCGGCAAGTCACCGCTGCAATCGGCGAAAAGACTGATTTGCCCGATCAACGCTTCACGAAACTTCACGTGGCTATGCTGGACATCGACGAATTGCTTTTTGGGCTGGAGGCGTTCAAAGCGACGCGGGGACTGGATCGGCTCCACGCGGATCGAGCTTCGATACTTGCTCTACTTGGCGATCCCGACTGGTATCAACTTCAGGCGACAACTGAGGACATGCGCACGGATCGATATGAGAATCGTGTGCAGTGGCAGCGAATGGCGCAGCAGTTGATCAACGGCTACGCAGAGCGGTTGTACCGGTTCGTTCGCGGACGGTGGGAAGCGCCATATCTAGAAGTGGCTGAGATTGCAGACGGCGATTCAAATCTGATCGAGAGCTACACAATTGAGACAACGGAGCTTGCCGAAACGGCGGATGACATCGAGCGGATTGCTGAATTTGTAAACGATCTGAAAGCGGCCATGAAAGACAATCCATTGGCCAGTTGGAGTCAGTTCGGGGGACGCTGGAAAACGGTGCCTTTCGCCGGCCATCTGTATCAGCCGCTACTCTATGTTGGAAAAAGGTCGCAGATCAAAATTAGCCCGGTTGCGCTGGACAAGCACGAGGCCCGTTTTGTGGCCGACCTCGCCACATGGTGCGAATCCAAAACCGATCGAGAAGTTTATTTGCTCCGCAATCAAGCGGTCACTGGTCTTGGGTTCTTCCAAGCGTCAAACTTCTTCCCAGATTTTCTCTTGTGGACCCAGGAAGGCGGCCGGGACCAGCTGGCGTTCGTTGACCCGAAGGGCCTTCATCACTTCGATTCCTCCGATCCAAAGATCCAATTCGCAACGCAGGAGATTCCTCGTCTGCAAGTAATCGTAGAGCGACAATGCACCGACTTGGTGTTGCATGCCTTCGTAGTCAATAATACGGCGTTTGCCAGTTTGGAGTGGTCGAAAGATGACGGCAGCTTGATGTCCAAAAGCGAAGTGGAAGAACTCGGCATTCTGTTCCAGCTTGATGACGAGACGACATATATCGATTCGCTTTTCAAGCAGATCGCCTTGGAGAAACCGACAGCGCGGGCGTGATTTATCCTGAACGCTGATCGATCGCCGACTCGAATCTCCCTTCCGGACATTCCAACTCGGCAAACCAAAGCTTCACGCTCAGTTCGGCCAGGTGCCAGTTCGGGCATCCGCAGGCTCGCTTTGTTCCAACCATGCCGGTCGACCGCCGGATCGCTCAGACGCGTTAGGAAGACACCTCGGTGACCACGTTGTAGCGCGTGTCGATTCCACCCAAAACCCATGGGCGACCGTCCTCGTCAGCATCGTATTTGATTGTTCCACCCATCACGGGGTCACACTCCGACAGGTAAGGCGGCTCGAACATATTGTCAGCGAATCGGTGCGTCGGCTGAAACGGGCTGACCCCTGCGTTGGAATGACCCATCGGTCCAATCACATACGGCAACAGAGTGGGGAGCCAAGTGATGGCTGGGCTTGGTGTGACCAGTCCCCACCAACTGATGTCCACCGGAAAGCGTGGAAGGAACGGGCCAACACCAAAATCACCGTCACTCCAATTGTTATAGGGTGCAAAATCCCGGTCGAAGAGCCTGTGCCCAGCGCCGTCGTAAGCGCTAAAAACCCATTGCATTCCCCACCAAGGTTTCGCAGCCACTTCTGCAAAGCCTTCAGTGCTGAAAAAAGATGTGAGTTCGCGCGTGCGAACATAGACGCCCTCAAGATAAAAACGAATCGGAAGCGGGATCGACGGTGTGTCATTGAACACAGTGTTCTCGCCCAAGAGAATCTTGCTTTCGCTCGGCAGGGAATTGCCACTCGCGCCAAACTGCCCTGACCACGCACCATAGCCATCGCGAACTGCGCCGGAATGGATGCTGTTGGCCCTCGCAAAAAACTCAGCGTCAAGCAGAACGTCGTCGATATATACCCGCTGGACAACGGTCGTGGACCATGTGTTCGGCGGTTCAGAGAGCACGTCACTCCAATTGGTGAAACTGAACCAACTCCATTGCGTATGTGCACTCGCAAGCGGATTCGTAATGGGCTCAAAATCTGTGATTTTGATTTTGAATGTATGGGGGACGATCACGCTGCTGCGACC
>DDIR01000025.1 GCA_002338715.1 Phycisphaerales bacterium UBA1845
AGCACGCGAACGCCACCGCCGCTTTCTGCTGCGTCGACCGCCTCGCACGCCGAAGCGTCATGTGCAAGCAGCGATTCAACTTCGCGGCGCAATTCATCATCGCCCTCGCATGCTTCATCCAAGATCGAAGCACACGCTTCCGGAGGCGCGTCGCAGACCCGATCAAAAATCGCCTGGGCACGTTCAAAGAGGGATGGCTGAGTCACCCGTTGTCCTCCGCCCCCAATTCCCGACTCATCCAAGCCCGGGCGTGTCGCCATTCACGCGCCGTGGTTGCCGGTGAAATACCCAGAACATCCGCAATCTCATTGGTCGAGAGACCACCAAAAAAACGAAGCTCCACCAGGCGGGCCGAACGTTCGCTCTGTTTGCTAAGGCGGGTAAGCGCATCATCGAGCGCGACAAGATCAAGTACCGAACTGCCAGAAGGAGACTCAAGACCCTCGACCGATAGATCGGCCATGACCCCCGAACGCTTCGCCGCTCGCTTGGCTCGGGCATGGTCAATCAGAATATGCCTCATCGCGGTCGCAGCGAGCGCACAGAAATGGGCGTGATTCTTCCAATCCTGCCCGCCGCCTACCAGTTTGAGATACGCCTCATGAACAAGCGCGGTGGGCTGGAGCGTGTGACTGGGGCCTTGCCCCTTGAAGTATCCGCCCGCGACCGCGCGCAGCTCGTCGTACACAAGCGGTAGCAGTTCGGAGGCGGCACCGGAATCGCCACAACTCACTCGTTCGAGCAGGATTGTTGCCGGCCCTGATTCGCTATTCGACGGATTGTCCGGGCGAAAAGCATCTTGCATGGCTTCATTATACCGCCTCAAAGCCGCCATGCCCTCCGCCTAACTTCTCAAAAACGCCGATCTTGGGCCCTTTTTGGTTTTTCGTGATAGCGACCGCGCGTGTTTCTCGTGGACGGGGATGAGGGGCGGCTACCGCCCCGGAATAGCTCGTTAAGGCCTTGCGAGGAGCGCTCGTCGTGCGGTCGTCGCAATGAACGAACAAAACGGCAACAAAGGAATTCGAAATGGACACGCAATCAATGCAACCGAAACAAGGACGTTGCAAATCAGCTTCTTCACGATATGGGCAATCGAAGTTGGGGAGCCGGCGCTTCCATGCTCGATTCTTCGCCCGCCTCGCCGTCTTCGCCATGATGTTGGGCGCGACATCGTCGAGCATCGCAGACATGACGGTCGAGATCAGCGGTGTGCCTGGAGAGGGCGTCACCCGGTGGACGTTCACGGGTTCGCAGGGCGGCTTCTCGGGTATTGAGCCCAATGGGTACGTGCAGCGCAGTTTCCCTGGGACGTCGGGGGCGATCAACGGAACGGTCCCCGAGTTTTATCAACTGAGACCCATGGTTGGATCGGGTGGAACCCCGGGGGCCATAGGATCCCTGTCTGGTGAGCATGTTGGCGGAATCGAGGTGACCTATCTTCGATTCAATAGCGGAATTCTCCTGACGCTGGACATCGGCGGCGCCGGACTATCACAAGACGTCAACGGTATTGGGTTCACGGGCAATGGCATTCCGCGCTACTTCTCGACGGACATCAATGCGTTCAATCCCGGGACATACGTCAGCGGCAATACGACGTTCATCATCACAGCATGTGACCTTTCCCAAGATTCCGATATGGACGGAGTCGCGGACAACTGCGACCTTTGCGCCGGCTCCGACGATACCCGGGACTGCAACGAGAACGGGGTACCGGATGGATGCGAACTGAATACGCCATTTCTGTTTAGGTTTAACCACGGCACACCAGATTCGGGCCAGTCGCGGATCCTCGCTTCTGAAAAGTTTTTCCCAGCCAGCGAGAGCGACGTCGTGTTCACGGCGACAATCGATGCCATGGAGTTCGTCGGTCCGAACGAGTATCTCGAGCTTTACGGCAACGACGTTCTGCTCGGGACGCTGTTTTCCGGTTCTGTCGCTGGCAACTGCGCCGAAGCCGACTCAATGACGATCAGCGCAACGACCTGGAACAACACGCGCGCGATCAACGACGGCGTCATGAACCTCGAGGTGCGCGCAACCGACACAGTAGCGTGGGCCTTTTGCGGCAACCTCGGCAGCAATGAGATGAGGACGGAATTGTCCTACGCAGCCGACTACGACGCCAATGACAACGGCGTGATGGATTTGTGCTGGGCAGATTGTAATCGGGTTGGGCCGGACACGGACGGTGATGGCGTATCGGATGATTGCGATGTTTGTCCCGGTACCATTCCGGGACATCCCGCGGTTGACGGGCAGGGCTGCCCGATGGTGACTTCGGTATTCGACGTCGACCGAGACGGCGACGTCGATCCCGCCGACGAAACGGTCTTTTTCCAGTGCGCGGGTGGTCCGGATGCGAGCGTTGCCGGCGATTGCATGCTGTTTGATGTCGAGGGCGACGACGACGTGGACCTGAATGACTTCCTGATGCTTCAGGATTGCGCCAGTGGTACGAACGGACTTGCGGAAGCAGCCTGCGCCGGCCAGACGCTGCCGAACTACTTCGGCGGAAATCGCGGATTCAAGATCACGCGTGACTTCGGAAGCTTGTTCTGTCGCGACATGTATGGAACGCAGTTGGCGACCATCGACCCGACACTTCCCGCCGGCGAACAGCTTGCAGCGATCGATGAGATGACCGAACTGGCGACAGCGCTCGGTGCGGTCGACTATTGGATGGGTTTGTATTTTAACGTCCGGCTAGGGCTCCAATGGGAGTGGGTCGATGGCGCGTTGTTGGATCCGGATGATAGCGAAACCAACTGGTTGCTCAATAACGGGCAAACACCGTCTGCCGCCGTGTTCGCAGCAGGCTCCACATCGTTTTACGTTATTCTTTGGCATGAGTACGGCTTTAAATGGCTCAATACTTCGGTGCGTTCCGCCGAATTAGAAGAGTACGTGGCGGGAAGTATCTGTAATGCGCCGGACCATCTGCTTGGCATCATGGATGGCGAAGAGGGCGGTGCGGACATTCTCAATGTTCGCCTGACCAGCGACGGCAATACGAACGTGACCGTGCCCGCGGGAAACGTCCTGACCTACGACATCCGCGGCATGCTTGAAAGCACCGACGACGAGGGGCTGGCCGGGTACACCTTTGACCTGAGCTTCGACGGCGGCGATCTCACCCCGATCGTCGCGCCGGTCGGGATGGATACTTTTACCGCGCCGTATGGATACACGAATCCCCAAGGCTTCGGCGGCACCACCGTCAATGGCGATTTGTTCCAGGTCGGCGGTGCACAGAACACACTGAACTACTTCGGAACCAATGGTCCCACCGGCGGCGTGTTGACGGGTGTTGGCCAGGTCGAGGATGTTCTGGCGACGGGCATGCTGAACGTGCCGACCGTACCAGGCACCTATACGCTGACCCTCTCGAACCTGACCGCGACCACAATCAACGCTGGCGAAACCGGCACACCGGCATGGCGCACCGAGCCAGCCGCCGCCGGTACTATTGAGCCGTTGGCGATTACGGTCTACGCCTGTTCCCAAAGCGATTCCGACGGTATCTGCGACTTCGCCGACAATTGCCCCGACGTGAATAACGCTGACCAGCACGAAAGCGATCCGCCGAGTCCGGCGCTGGCACCGATTGCCGTGTGGAACTGCGACGAGGGAAGCGGGCCCAGCATCATTGACCCCGTGGCCGGTCACGTAGGGGAACTCAAGCGAGTTAATTTCAATGGCTCGGGTTTTCGCGGCTCGGCGATTGAATTCCCTCCTCAGGGACAGTTCGGGGCTGGTGTGGTCGCCCTCCCAGTTTCAACGGATTTCGATCTTACTGACCAATTGACCATCGCGCTGTGGGCTAAACCCTATGCGTTCCCGACCAATGATCAACGATTCCTGACGCACACTGGCGAAACTTATATGTTTCAATTGCACCATCACAAGCCACTGTTCTCGCTCAAGAAAAACGGAACGGTATACGAATCCCGCGCCAGCGTGTCGCTCAATGCCAACGAATGGACACACGTCGCCGCCGTTTGGGATGGTCAGGGTGACGGCACGCTGCGGATCTACATCAATGGCGAGGAGGCGCCCGCATATGACTTCCAGGCGACGGTCAATGCACCGATAGACGAAGCAGACGGAAATGTGTTCTTCAGTCACGCCGCCCAGGAGCACTTCGAGGGCTTGATGGACGAAGTCGGACTCTACGATCGAGCCTTGTCTGCCAGCGAGTTGCAGTCGCTCATGGCGGACGGATTCGGTGACGGTGTGGGCGATGTCTGCGACAACTGTCCCACCACCTTCAACGATGATCAAGCCGATGCGGACGGCGATGGCGCGGGTGATCTCTGCGACATCTGTCCCGGCTTTGACGACTATCTGGACGCCAACAGCAACGGTGTGCCGGACGGTTGCGAACCTTGCGAAGGTGACGAATCCACCGGCGATTCCGACAGCGACGGCATCTGTGACGACATCGACGTTTGCGATGACCGAGTGGATTGCGACACGAATGGTATTTCCGATTGCTACGAGATCGAGCGTAAGGGTCTGAACTTCACCGCGGCAGATCAGCGGGCCATCGCTGAGACGACATTCGTCGGGTTCCCGACAGACGCACTGACCGTTTCGTTCTGGATTCGCACCAGCGCGAGTGATGACCAGGGCATTATCTCGTACGCGGTCCCCAATTCGTTTAACGAATTGCTGGTTTACAATCCAAGCAACTTGCGTCTCTACATCGGCTCGTCGTTTGTAAGCACGGGAGTGTCGGTCGCCGACGGCGCATGGCACCATGTCGCCTTCACCTGGAATTCAACTGGCGGCGCGGTGGAACTGGTCGTTGATGGCGACAGCGCCTTTCTCGGCACGCTTGGGGACGGTCACATCCTTGAGGGTTCGGGGCTCATGGTGCTTGCCGACGACCAGGATTCGGTGGGCGGCGGATTCGACCCTGCACAGGCATTCATCGGTTCGCTGGCCGACGTGCGATTGTGGAACGTCGCGCGCAGCGAGACGGCGATCAAGAGCAATATGAACGACGCGCTAACCGGCTCAGAAGCAGGTCTCGTTGCCTATTGGCCGCTTGACGAAGGAGCGGGCGCGGTTGCCGACAATGCCACCTCCAATAGCAATGACCTGACCCTCTACCATGACCCGTTGTGGAGTGGTGCGGATTGCAACGGAAACCACACATTGGATGTATGCGAACCGGACGCGGACGGCGACGGCGTCATCGACGACTGCGACGTATGCGCCGGAGCCGATGACGGTAAGGATAGCGATCGCGATGGGATCGCGGACGGCTGCGACGTTGAAACTGTCATCTACTTCGACGCGGGGCCGACCGGCAGCCTAAGCAGCTACACCGAAGATGGGTTCGTTGTCGCATCGACAAGCAATGCGTTCGAGATCGACGCCAATATTGGCAATGCCGCACCAGCACTGTTGATGGATCACGCGTTCACCATTTCGGCGGAAGACGGTCGCCGTTTTGACCTTCGAGCCTTTGACATCAGCGTGGTGAATCTGGCCGGCGAGCCGATCGTTAATTGGTCGGTAGTCGGTACGCAAGCCGACGGGCAACAGGTGTTCGAGACGTTCCCGGTGTTTGACGATCCGGCGATCAATTGGGCGACGTTCAATGACAGCTTCACCGACGTTGTTGAACTCACCATGTCGCCCGCAATGCCGGGAGCCATCATGTGGATCGACAACGTTGTTGTGGAACCGAGCTGCCCGGGCGACGCCGACACCGATTTCGATGGCGTGTGTGACTCCGTGGACATTTGTCCCGGCTTTGACGACGCCGTCGATGGCGACGGCGATGGCATTCCCAACGGTTGCGATTCGGTTTGCGACCTGGATGTACTTGGCGATTTCGATTGCGATGGCGATGTAGATACGAACGACTTTCAGCAGTTTGCGCTATGCATCGCGGGTCCGGGCGAATCCCCGGCTGGCACATGCGCTGAGGGCGTTGATGCTGACCTCGACCTGGATGGCGACGTCGATCTCGGAGACTATACGGTATTCCAACGCGCCTTCGACACGAACTAATGCCGCGGGCAGGGTCTACTGATCGCGATTAAAAAAGGATCCGCATTCTCGGTGGTGAGGCGTTAATCCCAACGTCTCACCGCCATCCCTTGCGCATGACGCTCATGCGGTGATTATCGCAGTGCTTTCCACCCCTGTGAGGCGGCGAATTTCGCGACGACCCGTCAACTAGAGGGAACAACACCGTCTTCGAACCGATGTCGCGCTGCAAGTAGAGACTTTTTCGATGTTCTGTTTGCTTGTCCGAATTGAACCGCCGAGCATCAGGCTCGCGGAACCAACCCGTCGATGGCGACTCTGTTGTCATGCGCGGCGGTGCCTACGCTCCGCGCAATCGATTCATCCGTCGCGAGTGACTATCCCCTTACACTAATCTCTAAGCTGAAGCGGCGGGGCGCCTACATTTTGGACCCGCTCTGAATGGACCTGCGCGAGTCGCGCCAAGATGATGTGTCTTATGAGAATCCAGCCTGGCGCATTTGGCGATTGACCACTGAGCGTAAGGTACACCAATGTGAATCCGGCCAATTCGCCACCCTCGACGGCTTGACGACATTCGTTGGCGTATCGCTCGCACTGTGAATTAACTTCGGTTGATTGGATTTTGCATTCGATCAATAAACGCCACAGACCCGCGTCTGTTTTCGCCTCAATCAAAATATCGGGAATGTCCTTTGACCGCTTCCCGGCGAATCGCTTTCTGAATTGAGCAGTACCGACAGTGAACGTGCACTTTCCGGTTAGTTGGGCAAACATGCGTTCGCGTACTGCTGGCGATAAGTTGAGCACTTCGACAATGAGCCGCGTGTAGCTATCTTCACGCTGCGAAACATCGAGAATGTCGAATAGATCAGGCTGTATCGCCTATGTGTCTATCGCTTTCTTCGAGCGAGCACAGCAATTGAAAGGACGCAAGCCATTACAGAAGTTGCCGGCTCTGGAATTACGTTGACCGTAAGCGAGTCACCGGCGACGGCGTCTACGAACGATGCTCCGTCGGTGAACGTGTCGGGGACTGGGCTGATCGTGTAACTTGATCCTGGCAGTGTGCTCGCAGGGACCGTCAGCTCAAATGAGATCAGTGTGCCAGTTTCGAAGAAATCTCCGAAGTTGTCGGTTAGGTTTTCGAATCGGATGTCGATGTCCGTGGGGGCCAAGCCGTCGGTGAACGTATTGACATCGATCACGCCACTGCCTGTCGAATCTGGCACGCTGAAATCATCGATGCCACCCGTTGTGTACGGGGAGCTCCAGGCGAACCAGTTCGAGTTGTAGATGAGGCCCGGATTATCAAAGACGAGCCGAATAATTGCGGAATCTGATTGCGTGGCGGTTGCTGCCGATAGATTGACAAATCCACTGAAACGATCGCCCGGCGCGACTTCGATTGACGAAGTCATGCCACTCCCGTTTGATTCACCCAATATGTCTACGGTGTAGGTGGCGGACGCCTGAATTGATAAACCTAGAACGATCACAACCGCAAGGAACTTCGCGCGCACTCGCATTCTCTCTCTCCTGTAGTTTTCCCTTCCAAAATCTCCCATTCACACGTTATCAACTATCAATTCGAAATGCTACCCTCCTTTCGCGGATTCCAGGTGGAAATCGTATACTTCCTAGAATTAATCCGGACTCCGAATTTTCCCGTGTCTCAGTCCATTCGAGTGAACGGGCAGACCCAATACCTGCACAGGCTACCGACGTATAGGGGCCATATTCAACTGCTCTGACAAGTCTTGCTCATTTGTCGATTTCGACGGAACAGGGCAGGGATCGGGAATCGCGCGAGCGTCAGTCCCATTGGACGCACGCGTGAATGCAATGTCTGTTGCATTTACTCGACCATCGCCCGTGACGTCTGCCCGCACGTGGAGCGGATTGGAAGGATCGATCAGGCTCGTACCGAGAGAAGCTCTGATGTTCCTGATGAACGCAAGATCGGTCGCATTTACTCGTCCGTCACCGGTTACATCTCCAACCAGCTTGATCAAATCGATTCTTGTCCCAACGGCAATCGTGTTCCCAGCAGAATCACGCACGCCATTTATCGAGATACAATATCGTGCCTTGTCGGGGAGCGGCGGCGAGAAAGTAATAATGCCAACGTCCTCTGTCCCTCCCACGGATGTGTCGGTCGTAAGGCCACCCAAATCGACGGGATCGTCATTGATATCAAGTCCAACAACCGAAACGGCCGCAGGCGTAAACGATGCGACATCAAGTGCCGCACTGAATGAAACGTGCAGTTGCGAGATGCTGCCGGCTCTTGAATCAGTTGTTGTTTCATCCGAGATGACCGGGATTGCGAGTTCTCCTGGTCCGCCGTGATCAACAATTGAATCCCAGCCGCCAGCTACTGCCGCAGCCGCAATCTGGATCGGCAAGTCAATCAACACGCCCGAATTGTCTGTCGAGACTGTGTAATCGCCGTCAGATAAAGCGCTAGTACCCGGCACCGTGTATGTTCCGCGGCCAATGGCGTCGGTGAAGATCGTTGCATTTAGACTTTCAGGCCCCGAGATTGTGATGGGGATTTGAGCAAACGGGACTGACACGATTTCGAATGTGGGCGTTGGATCAGTTGTCAATCCATCGCCGAGAATGCCAGTGTCGCTCTCGATGGCCAATTCAAGCGTCGGGATGACGACGACCGTATTTGGAGCCGTGGCCAGATTCTCAACGTTGCCAGCCGAGTCGATCGCCTGACTTACGAAGCGGTAAACATTGCCAGCTTCACCTTCAAATATTGCGGCAGCTTCCTGCGTCGTCGGTACAAAAACTGCCGGGGGGCCGTTGTTCTCCGAAACAAACACCTGTACGCCCAGCAATCCCGACCCGGCCGGGTCAAAGCCGCTGAAACTCAGTGGAATTTCCGGATTGAGTGTTGCGGCTGGCAATGCCTCAAACATGCTGATCGGCGGATCAGCGTCGATGGTATTGAATACGGTGTTCGTGAGAATTGGCTCCTCGTTGTCAAAGATAATCTCCGCTTGTAGTTCAATGACATCGCCGGTCACCACCCCGGGAGCGGGCCGGAGCGAGAAGTCGATAAAGCCTTCACCAGACCCAGTTTCAGGATCGTTTGGCGGGAGGAATCCGTCGAATGCGTCTAAAGGCGGCTCGCCAGTCATAGTTTCAATGGCTTGAAGAACCCAGAACGCGATCGGTGGACTAAGAGTAGGATTTACTCCTCCAGCAATGTCTATTCGGAGCGGAGTACCCTGTGGACTTTCAGTAAAGACTGTATCTTGAACTGTAATTCGATTGTTGGGTACGTCGAGAATGAGATCACCAAATCCTATATTAGACAGTCGTACTCCACCTGTAGAAATAGTATTCGAAAGAGAAATCGTCATCGAAACCCTAGCTGCTGGAGCAGTGGCTATGGGTAAGTTTTCGAATAATGCGCGATATTCAAGCGCTTCGCTAGCACTAACCCATTTCTGATCCCTTGCCCCTTGCGGCCCAATCAATTCATTTGGATCGATTGCCTGAGGTGTAGGGCGGCATTTAGTAGCATCAGGAGGTATGCAGATCTCACGCACATCTGGTACATGCCCGATTGAAATTATCATTGTTTCCGGAAAATGACCTGTAGGCGACGGAATTTCAATAAATAGTTCACGGAGATAAGTATCAAGATAACAAATCTCCATATCACATTGAGGCTCAGGAGGAAATGCGTCATAGCAGCCAACCACATTTAGTGGATCAACGACAGAACAAGGATCATTACAAAACTTCGAACAAATCTCTTGAATCAATTGCTCGACTGCGTCATCGACAGTTTCTAATGCGCCATCTATGACATCTGGAAGAATGCCTTCCGTCCGCAATCGCTTTCTTATAAGTTTTTTAATTTCATTAGCTAAGGTTGCAAGTCTAAACCCCGCCTCGCAGACCGATTGGCAACTGATGTCCAAAGAATGCGATATGTTAATGGTCTCACGGGAAGGGTTCGAGAGTTCTACAAACCCGCTCCGCAAGTACTCATCTTGTAGTTCTTGAATTACGAGAGCTTGTTCCTGCAGGACCAATTGGACTAGTGGGTCGACAGTTGAATCTGCAAGCAGCCCTTGGCGAATTGGTTCAACAATTCCCGGAAGCATGCTTTCGGAAAAACCGTGCGGACCTAGCAATTCTATTTGAGAAAATATTTGAACAGCATCATACGGGTATCCGATCGGGATGTCTATATTAAATGGAATTATACGCACGAAACCGGGGGCTATATCGCGCTCAAGGACTTGTATAGTCAATGCGGTTTCGCTCGCTCTAAGAATTGCGTTTTCAGTGACATCGGTAGTGAGCAGTGTATCTGGAGTCGCGGCAATTCCAATCGAAAATCGACCAAAGTCCACATTTGTGTTCCCAAAAACGCGAAGTATCGCAGTTCCCCGCCCTTGAGTGCCGACTCGTATAGCCGGGCCATCAAGTATATCAAACTCATAAGCAGCGTTTATTGGAGGGACAATCTGGAGTCCAGTTAGCGTGTCAGTATTTTTCTCACTAATCGCGGTAAGCGTAGCCTCGCCGCTCGCGACATTTTCAAGATTGAAGGTCAGCAATACTGTAGACGGCGAGACGAACTGCTGCTGGGCTTGGATTTGCTGGCCGTCTATAAGTGATTCTAGGAAGAATGCTGTTTCGGGAGTGAACTGCGCCCCATGCACCATAGTAGTGACGCGGCCCTGGCCGAGAGTTGATAGTGAGACATTTGTGATTGAAAAGGGAAGCAAGTTGGCTACTAGTGCGCCGGTGTTGAGCGACGCTTGGCTTGTGCGAGCCAATATGTAATAGGTACTCGCAATCGTCGAAGGTATAATTATTTCTTGGTCTGACGCACCAGGGGACGTAAATAGCGCATCAAAGTCACCAATAGTAGGAATATTGCCAGACTTAACATAGAGTTCGGTAAAGGCATTCGGGGCATCATGAGAATAGACAACTTGCACAGTTGCGCCCGCCGGTACTTTTAGTGCAAAGTAACGGTCGACACCTGCCGGAAAATCGCCAACAAATGGCGAGCCAAGAGTTAGTGTTGTGGCAGCGATTGAAGCAGGGTTTAATGAGGCCGCATCGTTATTTGCGTTGTTTGTTTCCGGGATCAAGTTTCTCGAATCAGCTCGGACGATGATGAAATACGTGCCGGGCCGGACTCCAGGCACTGTTGCTGTGATCGAACCCGCAACCGAATCACCAGGCTCAAGTGGCGTGTTTGCCCTTGTGGTAACTTGGCCGATAAATGCGTCATCTACATCCCAAGTTGAGTCTTCTGAGAGGAAGACCGAATCTTCCCAGGATCCACTAACCGCAGAACTCGCATCCGGAGAATTGGTGGCCTCCCAGGTGAATGTTGCCTGTTCGCCCAGCATGGCCGTCGAGGGTACTTGAACATTGGTGACGATGAGATCGGCTGGTTCGGGAATCGTAACGTCGATGAGCGAGGAGCCAGCGATGATGTTGTCGCTTGGAGATCCGGATTCTTCGACCCTGTCTCCGATGTCGACCTGGACCAGAACAAAGAAGGGGCCAGAAATTCCTGAGGGCACACGAAGGCTAGCAGTTTGTTCGTATGTCTGTCCCACGTCCAAGGAGACGTTCCGCCCCAACGTGCCAAGTCGAACGTCGTTGCTGCTTAACAACTGGTCCCTGGAGAGCCAGACGGCATCGCTCCAGGTTGTTTCGCGTGTGGGGCCTTCGCCGTCATTGCGGACGGTCCAGGCGACATCGAGGATTTGGCCTGTTGCGACCTCAGAGTCTGACGTAACTGAGAGGGCAACGAGGTTTGGTGCGAGAAAAGGTCCGACGGAGAGCGTGCCTGAAGACACAGCAACATTGTCTGCGAGTTGATCGTTTTCAAAGACAGCATCGTTCGAATCGGTCTTGAGGAAGTAGTAATAATCTCCCAAAGGGATGGATGGATCGATAGTTGCATTGATTGACACATCGTATGTGGCAGCGGGGGGAAGCACACCGTATCGGGTCTTCGATCCGAGAATGATATCGTCGGCGCTAAGCGTCTCATCGCTAGAAAGATAGATATTGTCAGTCCATTGGCTCGTCGAGGATTCCCCTGCACCCGCATTGGTCACGGACCAAGAGACCGAAATGGTGTCGCCGGACTGTGCCTCGGTGGGGCCATCTGGTGAACTGGCAACAAGATTGGCATTACTACCGACATTCGGCAGCTTGGCTGTGAACACGTTAGTGCTAGCAGTGTTGTTATTCTCGTTCTGTTCAAAGACGTTCGCCAGCGAGTCCGTGCGAATGCTGGCGATCAGATCGCCAGAAATGTTTATTGGAATCTGTACATTCGCAGTTCCATCGTAGGTTTCTGCCGGCTGAAGTGAGCCCAAGTGCGGAACCGATGCTGATGCAAATACGAATTCAGGCAAATCTGCACGAGAGATGTCAACTCGGTCGAACCAAGTTGTTCGGTTCGTTTCGGTTGAACCGTCGTTTGCAACGGTCCATGAAATCTGGACTGATTGGCCCGCCTCTGCTTGGAGTGGGGCGATAGCATTGGATACGGTGAGATCCGCGGCCACGTTACTTAACTCTATGGGGATGACCGAAATGTTGGATTCGATTTCACTCGGACCTTCGAACACGGAGTCTGCACGGTCGGACACCAGGATTAATGAGTAAAAGCCGGACTGAGTCAACGGCAGCGTGACGTTCGTCTGTCGCGAGTAGCCCGCGGATGGAGGGAGTACTCCGATTCTGTTGACACTGGCCAGCACTTCGTCAAAGTCGTCGGCAATATCATCACTAGAGAATAGGATGGTATCACTCCAGGAGTTGACTGGTGTGATTGCTTCTCCTTCATTTGTCACAGTCCAGGAAGCATCGATGTCTTGTCCAGGCGAGAATGCTCCGCTCGCGGGAGCTGTCAGCGTGGCTTGGAGATCAGCATATCGATCTTCAACAATTACATCTGCAGAAGACTGGATGACATTGTTTGATTCCCCGGTTGTGCCCTCGAATAGCGAATCAGTGTCGTCAACCCTAACGAAAAGTGCGTACGCTCCCGGGACGAGGCTGTTGTCAAGTCTCACGGAGATCTCTTGTGAATAGGGATCAATCCCCTCAGGACCAGCAGTGCGGCTTATCGTTGCAATTCGAATGTCGCTGCTGGCGTCAAAGATCGCGTCGTCGGATAGGTAAACTGCGTCTTCCCATGCAATTGACGTTTGACGAGGGGCACCGAAATTGACCGCTTCGTAAGTCAAATCGAGGACATGGCCCGGCAGCGCTTCCCCAGAATAGTTGACGCTGGTGGGAACAAGGTCAACGGGCGGCGTTTGCGTAATCTGGACCACAGAATCGCTGACGTTGACGTTATTTCCTTCAAATCCAAACTCACTGATCACATCTGTCGAATCGGATTCCACTTTGACAAAAAAGTCGCCGCTTATAACAGCCGGCAGTAGCAGCGAATTAGTCATTGATATCGATTCGCCCGCAGCAAGCGGGGATCCAGAGCCTGAAGTCAGGGACCCGAGTTGAATATCGCCGGGTGAAACACTCAGATCCTGGTCCGTTGAAAGATAGACCCGAACGAACCAGTTCCCAGAATCCGTCGTCCCGCCCGTACCTGGCAGACTCGTGCTGTTCAGTTCTGTCCAAGATACGGCGATCGGCTCACCTGAAAACGCAAGGGCTGGTCCTGACACCGAGGTGACCTGAAGGTCGGGTTGAGGCTCAAGCGCAACGGTGAACGGGCCTCCCGTTGTCGTGTTGTTTGACTCGCTGAACTCTTGGACTTGGCCCCAATAATCCGTATGCGCAATAAGCCAGAATTCTCCAGGGCGGTCAGAAGGCAATTCGAATTCTATCGTCTGTCGGTAGCTTTGGCCTGTTGGAAGAAACAAGGGGTTTGGGGCGAAACCAACTCGAAGATCGCCGACATCTAATGTTGGATCATCAGAAAGGAATACACCGTCCATCCAGAATGGCACGTCCGTCGATCCGGTTCCATCGTTGAGTACATCGAACGTAACCTCTGTGAGAGACCCCGACAAGACGCCACTCGTTGGAGGCATTATCGAACTTACGACTAGATCAGGTATGGGAACCTGTTCCAGTTCGATCGGTGCAACGCCAAGATTGTTCGCGTCGCCAAGTGGTTCTTCGATGTTGTCATTGCCGTCGACTGCCAACAAGAGAAACCTTTGACCCGTCTGTTCAGGAAGTGAAACGACAAAAAACTGATTGTAAGTGTCGCCCACACCAATTGTTCCAAGGAAGGTGAACTCATCAAGTAGAACATCGCCAGCGTCCAGTTGGCTATTTCCAGACAAATACACCTTGTCAACCCATTGTCCAGTTGCAATGTCCTGACCGTCGTTCTGAACAGTCCATTCAAGCAGGATCTGTGTTCCAGTGATTGCTGAAGTCGGGGCAGAGAAAGATACCACAGTCAAGTCTGGTCTTGGCGGCTCAGTTATTGTGACTGCGGCAGGAACCGATTGGTTGTTCAATTCATTCGTTTCAATCACGTCGTCTTCAACATCTGAAACGACAAGGACGAAGTAGTCGCCCTCAAGCACTGAGCCATCGAAAGGAACGGCGAATTCAATGCTCTGTTGCATCTCGGTGTTGGGCGACAAGGATATATTTTCGTCGACCTCGGCAAGCTCAATATCGTCCGGGCTGAGCGTTTCATCAATTGACAGGAGCACCCGCTCAACCCAAGGGGCCTCTGCCTCCCCGTCGCCGTCGTTGCGGGTAATCCAATTGACAGTGAATAGCTCGCCTAACTCGGCAGTTTCAGGGGATTCAAGGTCGACCGTGATCAAATCTGGCCCGACGATCGTCAATTGGCGTCCAATGATTAAATTGTTGATTTCGTCCAATTCAACAACGCTATTCGCTGCGTCGGCAACTGCCAGTAGAAAGCGCGTGCCAGCGCTATCACTCGGAATCGTCACGGTTGCCTCGCGTTCGACAATGCCGTCGGCGGAAATCTCTCCTTCAAACGCAAACAAGCCAAGAGATAAGTCATCGCCTAAGACTTCGTCCTCGGAGAGAAGAAGCTGATCGCCCCATGGACCAATTGCCGGTTCATTTCCGACATTGTGCAAATTCCACGTAACTTGCACCGGCTTGCCAATGGGCAACGTGGTTGGGATCACGATGTCTTCAATCAGAATGTCGGGAAGGACGTCGGGACACTCTACGTCGATCCCGTATGGGCCATCATCGCACCGAAACGTCAGGAAACCAGTTATCATCAAGATGTAAGTATCTCCGGGAATCAGATTGTCGACAGTGATGTCGCCGAGAAGGCCAAGACCCTCATCGTCGCTGCATCCAACAATGGTCCATTGAGATTCGTCACATGGAGCGGCTTGGTTAACCTCGTAGAGCGTAAAGACCGAGTCGACTTCCGTTGAGTTCAAATCCGTGCGAATTCGTGCGGACGTTGCGATTGCAATGAACTCGAAGTACTCCGAACATGGGTTGGTTGTCGTAGAACAAGCGTGAATTGGGTCGTCAGTGCCACCAGTGGCATTGGCGAGATCGGCGTAAGTTGTCTGGTTGCATGGCAGCGGGATTCGACCTTCGCACTCGTCATTTGTCGATGGTTGAGGGCAACTCACCGACGCACACGCGGTTCCGTCGCCTTGATATGTGCCGCCTTGGCAATCACATTCCGCCTGATTCGACACGTTATTGCACAAGCCGTTTACGTTGCAGCAAGCACCTTGAGGCGGTTCACTATCGCAATTCACCGAAATCGTGTGCCGTACGTCGAATATTTCGTCTTCTGGAAGATCGTGCTCACCTGCATAGAAATCAACCAATATCAAGTACGTTTGACCGGGAACAAGCCCGTTGGCAATTATGCTCGGCGCCCCCCGTCCTTGAGGGTTGATGATATTGGGGCAGCCATCATCGTTGCAGGATAGCTCGGTTAATGATTCACAGTCGCTGTCGGCCGTGAAAATTGTCAGCACCGAATTCTGTTCCGAGTCGCCCGTGCAAAGTTCAATCTCAGCCGAGTCCGAACTGGCCGTGAATTCATGCCACACCGATTTGTCTTTTGGGAATGGGCCACCAGCGGCTATCTCGCAGCTGCTTGTAATCGGAAGGGATTCTGCATTAGCATCTTGCAACGTAAACGTCCGAGTCTCACCGCAGGCGATGGGCGTCGCATTGCCACAGTCGCTGGTATCCAGGTGGCAATCGTCTACCCGAAGTTGAGCAGGCTCGCTGAATTCTGTGCAATTCGGCCCGATGACCAAGACCCTGAGCGAGTAACCTGCCTCGTCGCCTTCGCTGACGGGGCTGATTGTCAACGTATTCGTGAACACACCTGAGACGTTTCCGCTGTTGAGCATCGGTACGCCGTTTTTGTGCCATTGAACGAAAAGCGATAGGCCAGCCGGCGGCGCTACGCTCGTCGTGAATACCGCTGCCTGGCCGGTGTCTACACAGGTATTCTGGGGTTGGATGGAAAAATCGGGGCCCACAATTTCCAGGGTGCTTGGAGTTGATTCTTCAAAATTTCCGCAACGGTCCCCGACGAAGCACGTATACCCGGGGGAGTTTGCTGCGTCGTCGAGACTTAGATTCGAAATTGATAGAAATGCAGAATCTGCACCAGTGATATCGCAGCTATTGTTAAGTGTCACCCCGTCCTTTTGCCATTCGTACGCCAGCCCCTCACCAGTCGCAGCCACGGCTAGAATTGTGGTTTCGCCCGTGCAAGCGAAATCAGATGCTATTGGCTGGGAAGTGATCGAAACGGGGGCAACAACGCCGCAGTCACCGTTCACAACGTCCCATCCGATGGCATCTAGCACACTTAGATCGGAATCCATAAATTGGTCCGGAAACGTGGTTTCACCGTTGGCTCTATGGGAGGCCATTTCGCCAATCAATGGGGTTTGCTCTCCAAAATGATCGGCTTGATTGGGGACGCTATCTGACATTCGATATTCAACATGAATTAGATCGATATTGGCATCATCATTGGGCGTGTTTTGGTCGACTGTCCGTGGAGTTGTTTGAAAATCAGAAAACGTCTCTGGATTGTAGTTACCAGAACCATTGGTGCGCTGGAATCGAAAAATATCCATCGCGTCCATGCCTGTGGTTCCGAGTATCGCATTTCTGTCAACGGCCGACGTGAATCCCAGTGCGTGGCCGATCTCATGTACTAGCACGTCTTGAAATGAGATTTGATTGGGAGCAATTCCATTCGAAGGATCAAGGTCATAGCTAATCTCTGAATTCATTGTGATCGATGAATTCCCTCCTCCTAATGTGCCAATCGTTGCCCGGAAATTATCCTTGGTAAAGTTGATCATTCTCTGATGAGTGACTGCCGTGGCGCCCCCATTGAATCGCACAGGAAGTGTGCTTCCTGAGGGGAGAAAACTCTGAATCACATCGTCGGCGTCCATGTCGGCGATCAGTCCGGTACGCGCACTCGTGTATGACGTAGATGTCGATACATTCTGCGTAAACGCCAATCCGTCAAAAAACACCCAATTGAAATTAAGGACTACTTTTAAAGAGTCTGCGAACTGACTCTCCACAAACTGAGCGGAAGCTTCGATTGCGTCGAGCACATCGGCGGGCGGTGCCCCCGAAACGCTGAACACAATATTCAACCCAGTTCCTCGCTCGGTACCGCGATCATTTACAATAATTGAATTCCCCTGATTGCGAGCAAGATCTGCCTGACGTGCCGCGGCTTTCAAATCGGCGAGCGTTAGTCCAGAAGCGCGATCGAAGCAGGAGAAGCTCGTGGTGATACGTGTTGGCACCTGGACCTGCGAACCATCATAGTACAAGGTCGAGTTCGCCATCGGGCCCGCCTCAATGTACAAAGGATGGCCCCCATCCATTTCAAAGACGATGCTTCCCTGCAAAGAAGGTGCTGTGGCATTGTCTTGGTCGAAATTCTCCACTGCTTTCTGCTGCCCATTTGCCGACGTGACTGCAACGAGTGAATAGACAAGGATGAAACAGTCGAATGTAGTTCGGGCCGTGCGTCGCATCGTATTCCCCTGTGGCCATAATTTACTCAGAATTGTCAGCCTCAATACTAGTGAACGGACAACAACGATACAACCCGATAGTAATCCAGCGAGCGGCAGCAACTTAGTTCACGAGCGCGAACTATTGTGGCAACAGATTTTTCATATTCGCATTAGACAGATGAGCGTCGCTTCGTTTCTCGGGCAACAAAACAGGGCGATCTCCAGTTCGTATCGATCAATTGCCGGATCAGAATGGGCTGCTTGAATAGATTTGACTCAAACGCCAATTCGTTCATTTGATCGACCGTTTTGTCTTCAATGCTCTCCGTCCATGTGCAATCAAAGGCAGGCCTGGCAAGACTTGCGGCGCGGTACCCACGAGATTCGATTCGTCTTGCAGTTCGGTAGTGATGAGCCAGCGATTTGTCCGAATTCTCCCTGAAACTGGACGATCCCGCGCTTGATCTCCGCTGTCCTGGCTTAAATGGTCGGTGGACGATTGACAGCAATGGTGAATAACGGTTAATTGATTGACCCGTGGGCTGGAAGGTTCAATTGCCTCGGGGCCACGTTAGGAATTCAAAAATGGCCCAAGACAAACTAGACAATGTGATGACGATCGATGAGCTTGCGTCGTACCTAAAGCTCTCGAAATCAACGCTTTACAAGATCGCCGTGCAGGGCAAGCTGCCAGGGCGAAAAGTCGGCAGGCACTGGCGATTCCACAAGGATACGATTGACCGCTGGCTGGACCGTCAAGGGTCCGAGACCCGGGAGTAATCGTTTGGAGCTCATCGACAACGTCAACAGACTGCTAGGCGACGACCTCAAGGCGGCTATGTCGAATGGCTGTCGGCTTCGGGTTGCGGCATCGTGCTTTTCGATCTACGCCTACGAAGCCCTAAAGGAAGAACTCGAACGGGTCGAGGCGTTCGACTTCGTATTCACAGCGCCGACCTTTGTCCCTGACGAGGTCACAGACAGCGGCGCGAAGGAGCGTCGTGAGTTTCACATCCCCCGGAGCATTCGCGAACGCAGCTTCTACGGCACCGAGTTCGAGATTCAACTCAAGAACAAACTCACTCAACGTGCCATCGCAAAGGAGTGCGCGGATTGGATGCGGCGCAAAGCCCGATTTCGCTCGAACCGCACGAAGGCGCCGATGCAGGCGTTTGCCTGCGTCCAACGGGCCGAAGGCAACATCGCCTACCAGCCGCTCCACGGATTCACCGCGGTCGATCTGGGGTACCAGCAAGGCGACGCGATCTCCAACTTCATCACCAGAATCGACGACGCCACGCATGCCAAGGCGTATCTCGATTTATTTGACCAGGTTTGGAATGACACGGACAAAGTCACGGATGTGACCGAGCGGCTTTCCGAGCATATTGCCGCTGTGTACCAAGAGAACTCACCGCAGCGCATCTACTTCTTGATGCTCTTCCACATTTTCAGCGAATTTCTCGAAGACATCAGTGAAGATGTACTTCCGAACGACCTGACGGGATATCAGGACAGCGACATTTGGCGAAAGCTCTACAACTTCCAGCAGGACGCTGCGACCGGGATCATAAACAAGCTGGAAACGTTCAACGGCTGCATCCTTGCTGACAGCGTTGGTCTCGGAAAGACGTTCACCGCCCTTGCCGTCGTCAAGTACTACGAGCTTCGAAATCGATCGGTCCTTGTACTTTGCCCGAAGAAGATCGCCGATAACTGGCTGAACTATAACCGCAATCTGAAGACGAACCTCTTCGCCACCGACCGCTTCAATTACGACGTGCTCTGCCACACGGATTTGCAGCGGACCACGGGCGAATCGTTCGGCACGCCGCTGAACCGGATCAACTGGGGCAACTACGACCTCGTGGTCATCGATGAGTCGCACAACTTCCGTAACAACGACGCGTTCAAGGATCGCGAAACCCGGTACGAAAAGTTGATGCGCTCGGTTGTGCGAGAAGGGGTCAAAACGAAAGTGCTGATGCTGTCGGCCACACCGGTCAACAACCGCTTCAACGACCTCAAGAACCAGCTCGCCCTCGCATACGAGGGGGACTCCCGCGCCTTCAGCGAGAAGCTCGGAACCGAACGCGACGTCGAGGAGATATTCCGTCGCGCTCAGGCGATCTTCAACGCGTGGTCGAAACTTCCTGTTGAGGAACGGACGACATCCACTATTCTGGAGGCGCTGGATTTCGACTTCTTCGAATTGCTCGACAAAGTCACCATTGCCCGGTCACGCCGGCACATCGAGACGTTCTACGACACCGTCGATATTGGCTCATTCCCCGAAAGACGAAAGCCGCAGTCATTTCATCCACCGCTTACGCATCGAAGTGATGTTATTGGCTTCAACGACATCTACAACGAACTTTCGCAGCTCCAACTCGCTGTGTACGCTCCGGTAAACTACATTCTACCGAGTCGACTCGCCAAGTATGAAGACCTCTACGACACAGAAGTCGAGGGCGGCCGCGGCAAGCTCAAGCAGGCCGACCGTGAGCGCAGCCTGCAATCGCTGATGACGACGAACTTGCTCAAGCGGCTCGAAAGCTCCGTCGAGGCCTTCCGAATCACGCTCGGCAAACTCCAGGCCAACCACAAGGGTATCCTGACGAAGATCGAGCGATTCCGCGAAACTGGCATAGACGCGGGCTTCACCGACGTCTCCGCCGCGTTTGCGGACGTTGACTCCGATGATGAAAACTTTCCCGAACCCGACGACGTCAGTATCGGCGGCAAAGTTCAGATTCGCCTGTCGGACATGGACATCGACTCGTGGGAACACGTGCTCCGAGCCGACCTCGTCGTTGTCACGGGCCTGCTGACTGAGATGGAGAAGGTTACCCCTTCTGACGACGCCAAGCTCCAGCACCTCAAAACTCAGATTCACTCGAAGTTGGCCTCGCCGATCAACCCCGGCAACAAGAAAGTGCTGATTTTCACCGCCTTCGCCGATACCGCAAAATATCTCTTCAGAATCCTCGCGCCGGCCCTCGTCAAGGACCAACATGTTCACGTTGGGATCGTCACCGGCACCGGCGGTCCGAAGTCCACGCTCAAACAGTCGTACGATTACCAATCTCTGCTGACGCTCTTCTCGCCACGTTCCAAGGAGAAAGCCCTGGTCATGCCGGACGACCCGTCAGAAATCGACATTCTCATCGGTACGGATTGCATCTCCGAAGGGCAGAACCTGCAAGACTGCGACTACGTCATCAACTACGACATCCACTGGAACCCCGTGCGGATCATCCAGCGGTTCGGGCGTATCGACCGCATCGGCTCGATCAACGCGAGCATTCAGCTCGTCAACTATTGGCCAGACATCACCCTCGATGAATACATTAACCTCAAGGAACGGGTTGAGAATCGAATGGTCATTGCAGATGTCACGGCAACTGGCGACGACAATCCCCTCACGGCCGAAGCCAGCGACGCATCGTACCGCAAAGAACAACTCCGCAAGCTTCAGGAGGAAGTCATCGACATGGAAGACGTCAAGACCGGCGTCTCCATCACAGACCTTGGCCTTAACGATTTTCGTATGGATCTTCTCAATTTCGTCAAGGACAATGGCGACCTCGACAGCATGCCGACCGGCCTACATGCCGTGGTGCCTGCCGAGCCGGAGCGCGGCCTGCCACCCGGCGTAATCTTCACACTGCGCAACCGGCGACAATCGATCAATCTGAACCAGCAGAACCGGCTTCATCCGTTCTACCTCGTTTACGTGTCGATGGATGGCGAGGTCGTCATCGACCACACCGAGGTCAAGCGGATTCTCGATCTCGCGCGGGCCTCGTGTCGGGTGCAGACGGAACCGGTCTCCGAAGCGTGTCGGCGCTTCAACGAATCCACCGACGACGGCCGTGAAATGTCGGCGTACTCGACCCTGCTGGGCCAAGCCATTCATTCGATCGTTAGCATCAAGGAAGAAAAAGACCTTGACAGCCTGTTCACCGGCAAGAAGACCACGGCCCTCACCGGCCAAATCGCCGGGCTCAACGATTTCGAGCTGATGTCATTCATTGCAATTCAGGACGTGAGATGACGACGGATGCCGCACCAATCCTGTTCGCCTATCCGCCGCAGGCAGCGTTCGGTCGCGTGTTGCCAAAGAACAAGATCTACACCCACGTCAAGCCGTCGCGCCGGCTGCAGCAGCGCTTCGCGGCCGAGGTCGCCCAGATTGTGTGGCAATTCAAACTCGCACCGGAGACGATTCGCCTGGAGGCGAGGCCCGATGTGCCGGAATTGCAGGTGCTCACGATCAAACTTAAGGATGCGGGCGCCAGGGAATCCAGCGAAGATGTTCTGCGATGCATTGACCGGGCGATCAAATTCCCGATCATCTTTGAGGTTGTGGCGGGCGACCGCGTCCGTGTTGTTGCCGCGTACAAGCGGCCGAGCGAAGCGGACTCGGCCAAATGGGTCGTCGGCGATTATTTTTCGTCGCCGTGGTTGCCAGCGGATGCGCCGCGGGCGCCGCTGCCTGTGGTTCTGGACTTAGCTGCGCTATACACCTGCTTGTTACGCCGACTCATGCCGCATCCGGCACGCGACGGCGAGTTGCTGAAGGACCACGCGGAACGCACGAGCCAGATCCGCAGTTTGGAGCGTGACTACGGCAAAACACACACAAGGCTGATGCGGGAGAAGCAGTTCAATCGCAAGGTCGAAACCAACGCGGAGCTTCGAGCCATTCAGGCCCAGCTAGATGAGCTGACGCTATAGCCACCGAAGTGGCGACGCCCGACGGCAGTACGCCGGAGAAAGAAACGAACCGATGGACAAACCCAAGATGCATACGCCAGACTTTTCGCAGGAGAACATCGCCAAGTTGGCGGAGCTGTTTCCTGGCTGTGTGACCGAGTCCCGGAATGGCGATGGCACGATGAGGAAGGCGATTGACTTTGACCAGTTGCGACAGGAAATGTCCGACCACGTCGTTGAAGGACCGCAGGAGCGGTACCACCTGAACTGGCCGGGCAAACGTGAAGCTCTGCTTGCTGCCAACGCCCCGATCGCCAAGACGCTGCGCCCGTGCCGGGAAGAGAGTATTGAATTCGATACCACAAAGAACCTGTTCATCGAGGGTGACAACCTCGACGCGCTGAAGCTGCTTCAGGAAACCTACCTTAACAAGGTCAAGATGATCTATATCGATCCGCCTTACAACACCGGGAATGACTTTGTTTATGACGACGACTTTGCACAGGATTCTGGGGGCTACTTCGAGAGGTCATATCAGCGCAACGACACTGGTCAAAGGCTAGTTGCGAACACAGAATCGAATGGTCGATTCCATTCGGACTGGCTTTCGATGATGAGTTCCCGTTTGCGGCTGGCAAGGACTCTGCTTGGCGAAGACGGCATGCTCTTTATATCGATCGATGATAATGAGAACGCGGCTCTGAGGCTTCTGTGCGACGAGATTTTTGGTCACGACAACTTCGTCGATACTATTGTCTGGAAAAAGAGATACGGCGGTGGCGCCAAAGAAAAGTTTCTCGTGGCGTTACACGAGTACACGCTAGTTTACGCCAAGTCCAAGACATCCCTGGCGAACCTTTACATTCCTCTCGATGAGGCTTCAATTAGACGGTACTACAAGAGCAAGGATGAGCATTACGCACGGCGTGGGCCATACAGAACGCATCCGTTGGAAGGGATGAAGAGTTTTGACATCCGCGAGAACCTAAAGTTTCCAATTACTGCACCCAATGGTGATGAAATATGGCCAAAGCGTCAATGGCGTTGGGGCCCGGAGAGAGTGGCTCGCGCATTGGCAGAGAGTGAAATTGAGTTTTCTCAAGACAAGAATGGTGATTGGGTCTTGTCGTCGAAGCAGTACCTCAAAGACGAGGATGGGATTGTCAGGATGACGAAGCCTTTCACAATCATTGATGATGTCTATACCCAGCATGGTACAAATGAAATGGTGACGATATTCGGCAACGCCAAGGTTTTTGGTTTTCCGAAGCCTTCGAAGCTGATGTCGCAGCTCTTAACGATAGGCTTGAATGGAGAACAAGATGCCATCGTCCTCGACTTTTTTGCTGGCTCTGCAACGACCGCTCATGCCGTCATGGCTCTCAACGCAGAAGACGGCGGAACTAGGCAGTATATCTTGGTGCAGCTTCCCGAGGCTTGCGACGAGAACAGCGAGGCCCACAAGGCGGGGTTCGTGAATATCGCCGAGATTGGGAAGGAACGCATTCGCCGCGTCGGTAAGAAGCTGAAGGAAGACGCGGGACTAAACGGCGCGGAGCTTGATATTGGCTTCCGAGTCCTAAAGGTCGACACTTCCAACATGAAAGATGTCTACTACCGCCCAGACGAGGCCACGCCGGAACTGCTCGGCGGGCTCGTGGATAACATCAAAGACGACCGTTCCGACGAAGACCTGCTCTTCCAGGTGCTACTCGACTGGGGCGTGGACCTTTCGCTGTCAATCACCAAAGAGACCATCGGCGGCAAGACTGTCTACTTCGTTGACGAGGACGCCATGGCTGCATGCTTTGCTTCAGGCATCAACGAGGAGTTCGTAGTGCAACTTGCCAAGCGCAAGCCGCTCCGGGCCGTGTTCCGCGACGCCGGATACGGCGGCGATGACGTGAAAATCAACGTCGAACAGATCTTCAAGCAACTCTCTCCTGGAACGGAAGTCAAGACGCTGTGAGCCGCGCACCGGATGAACATTCCGCATTTGAAGGCGACCCCAGCAATGCGGGACAAGCCGGTGTGCGCCATTACTATGTGGACGAGGCCGGCGACCCGGTGCTGTTCAACGCCAAGGGGCGAGTCATTGTCGGTGACGAAGGCTGCTCGCGGTTCTTCATCCTCGGCAAATTGGACGTTGTCGACCCGAACACCGTGGCAACCGCCGTGAGCGAGCTGCGCCAGCATCTTCTCGGCGACCCGTATTTCAAAGATGTGCCGTCGATGCAACCGGAGCGACGCAAAACCGCCAGGATGTTCCACGCCAAGGACGATGTGCCGGAAGTGCGTCGCGAAGTCTTTAAGCTGCTTGGCAGTCTGGATGTGCGCTTCTACGCCGTCATTCGCGACAAACGCGTGATCGCCCAGAAAGTGCTGGCGTACAACAAGGAGAAACCCAACTATCGGTATAACCCCAATCAGCTTTATGACCGTTGCGTGCCGCTGCTATTTCAGGAACGACTTCATCAGCACGAAGCGTATCGCATTGTTTTTGCCAAGCGCGGATCAAAGGATCGCACACAGGCATTCGAAAATGGCTTGCTGCAAGCCAAAGAACGATTCCGTCAGAAGAGACACATTGAAGGGACTTCCCCCATCGAGGTGGTGGCGTCGGATTCGGCACGCATCACCTGCTTGCAGGCTACCGATTACTTCCTGTGGGCGCTGCAGCGCTGCTTCGAGCGTCGAGAGCGGAGGTTCCTCGATTTGCTTTGGCCGAAGGTGGGGCTGATTATCGATCGCGATGACACGCAATCCAAGGGCACTGGCGAGTATTATCATCGGAAGCAACCGCTTCCTGTGGATTTCCGAGAAGGCGACGCAATTGGAGGCGGCGATGGCCGCGCATAAAAAAAGACCGGCGGGTATAGGAGCGCCGAAGCACCCACACGGCATGGAGCCGAATTTCGCCCTTCCGGTCACTAGAGTGTAGCTCAGAAATCGGTGAAAGCAAACAGATTCCGCCATCGCAGCGACACCGTGAACGGCCGTGAACCGTATGGGCAGGCCAGAAATGGAGTTTTGACCACGTTTATCCACAACAAACAGGCTCCAAGGATTTGAAAAAGCCAAATGATGAAGCTCAAGTTCAAACGACAGGCGTTTCAGACGACGGCGGTTGAGGCGGTGGCAGACTGTTTCAGCGGTCAGCCGCTCGACACTGGCATCAAGTACCGCGTCGACCCGGGCAAGGAGAGCGGCGACGACCAGCAGATGTTCACCGCAGTCGAGGAACTGGCTGGCTTCAAGAACGCCGAGTTGGCCATCGGGCACGCGCAACTGCTGGAGAACATCCGCAAGGTGCAGCGGGGCCAGAATCTGCCCGAGTCTGACGCACTGGTGAAGAGCAAAGTTTGTCCCGTCAACCTCGATGTGGAGATGGAGACCGGCACCGGCAAGACCTACTGCTACATCAAGACGATGTTCGAGATGAACCGGCGGTATGGGTGGAGTAAGTTCATCGTCGTCGTGCCGAGCATCGCCATCCGCGAAGGCGTGCACAAATCCTTCGAAATCACGGCCGAGCACTTCCTGGAGGATTACGGGAAGCGCGTCCGTTTTTTCATCTACAACTCGAAGCGGCTGCACGAGCTGGAAAGCTTCTCGTCGGACGCCGGTATCAACGTGATGATCATCAACGTGCAGGCGTTCAACGCCACGGGCAAGGACGCCCGGCGCATCTACGAGGAGCTGGACGATTTTCAGTCCCGCAAGCCCATCGACGTGATCAAAGCCAACCGGCCCATCATGATTCTGGACGAGCCGCAGAAGATGGAAGGCGCCAAGACGCTCGATTCGCTGAAGAAGTTCAACCCGCTGATGATCCTGCGCTACTCGGCCACGCATAAGACGCATCACAACAAGGTCCACCGGCTCGACGCGCTCGACGCGTACAACCAGAAATTGGTCAAGAAGATTGCCGTGCGCGGCATCTCAACCCGCGGGCTGAGCGGCACAAACGGCTACCTGTACCTGGAGTCGATCATCATTTCGCCCACCAAGCCTCCGATCGCGCGGATGGAAATGGAAATCAAGCAGGCCAGCGGCATCAAGCGGGTCATCAGAAAGCTGGGCAAGAACGACAACCTATACACCGTCTCCGGCGAACTCGATCAGTACAAGGGCTTCGTGGTTGCGGACATCGACGCCCGAACAGACACCGTGAGTTTTACGAATGGCGAGGAGATTCGTGCCGGTGAGGCCACCGGCGACGTGAACGAATCCACCCTCCGTCGCATCCAAATTCGCGAGGCTATCAAGGCCCACTTCGAGAAGGAAGAGAAGCTATTCGAGCAAGGCGTGAAAGTTCTGACACTGTTCTTCATCGACGAAGTGGCC
This sequence comes from Phycisphaerales bacterium UBA1845, assembly GCA_002338715.1. Taxonomy (GTDB): domain Bacteria; phylum Planctomycetota; class Phycisphaerae; order UBA1845; family UBA1845; genus UBA1845. The sequence goes on from DDIR01000025.1 coordinate 27,099, forward strand.
AAGTACCGCCAATACGACGATGCGGGCGAGAAGCCCGGCGAATACGCGGAGATGTTTGAGGAGGAGTACCGTCGACATCTAGACGAGGTGCTGACGCTGTTCGATTCGCCGTACACGCAATACCTGAAGGGCATAGAGGTCGCTCGAACCCACAACGGTTACTTCTCGATCGATAAGAAGAACCGGCTGGTCGACCCAAAGATGGCCAAGCGCGGTGAACTTGCCGGGCAGAGCGACGATGTGGACGCGTACGACCTCATCCTGCGCAACAAGGAACAACTGCTGTCCTTTGAAGAGCCAGTCCGCTTTATCTTTTCTCACTCTGCGCTGAGAGAGGGTTGGGACAATCCCAACGTCTTCGTAATCTGCACGCTCAAGCACAGCGACAACACCATCTCACGCCGGCAGGAGGTTGGCCGGGGAATGCGGCTCTCGGTATTTTCCGGCGGCACTCGCAGGGGTGAGCGGAATGACGACCCGGCCACCGTGCACCAAGTCAACGTGCTCACCGTGGTTGCCAACGAGAGCTACAAGGACTTCGTTTCCGGTTTGCAGAAGGACATCAGCGAGTCGCTTTCGGAGCGTCCCCGTGTTGCTGACGAAGCGTACTTCAGCGGCAAGATGATCCAGACAGAGGCCGGTCTTTTTGAGATCACGCCTCAGATGGCCAAGCAGATCTACCGCTACCTCGTCAAGAACGACTACACTGACGACAACGACCGGATCACCCCTGCATATCATGAGGCGAAGGCCGAAGAAACTGTTGCCGAACTGCCCGATGAGCTCAAGCCGCACGCCGAACAGGTGTTCCAGCTGGTTGACAGCGTCTTTAGCGATGCTCAATTGCCGGTGCCGGAAAACGAACGAAACGCCAAGACCAATCCGATCAACCGGGCCAACTTCGAGCGGAAGGAGTTTCAGGAACTTTGGAAGCGGATCAACAAGAAGGCCGCGTATACGGTTCATTTCGAGTCCGATGAACTCGTCGACAAGTGCGTGAAGGCGTTAGACAAGGAGCTTGCGGTTTCGCCCCTGCAATACACGATTGTGCGTGGCGAGCAACGCGACGAGACGACTTTCGACGAGATGAAGGAAGGCGAGGCATTCGAGGTCTCGGAGACCGAGACGCTGTCGCACCGTGCGTCCGTAAATTCTGTCGTCCAATACGATCTGATTGGCAAGCTCGGCGAAGAGACCGACCTGACGCGTCGCACAATCGCCCGCATCCTGCAGGGCATCAGCGTTGCGACATTCGCCCAGTACAAAACAAACCCCGAAGGTTTTATCGCTCAGGCTTCTCGCCTAATTAATGAACAGAAGGCGACGGTTATCGTTGAGCGACTCTCATACGACCCAATCGAAGGCGCGCATGACATCGACATCTTCACGCAGGAAAAACCGAAGGCCAGCCTCCTGAAAGCCTTCAAGGCTGATCGGCACGTGTACGATTACGTCTTCACCGAATCCAAGAACGAGCGAAGATTTGTCGAGGAGCTGGACACGGGCACAGAAGTTGTGGTCTACGCGAAGCTCCCGCGAGGGTTCTACATTCCAACGCCAGTTGGCAACTACAACCCAGACTGGGCGATCGCTTTCGAATCGGGCAAAGTCAAGCACGTCTACTTCATCGCCGAGACCAAGGGGTCGATGTCGTCGATGGAACTTCGTGAGATCGAGAAGCGGAAAATCGACTGTGCGCGGAAGTTCTTCGCCAAACTAGCATCGGCGCAAGTCAAATACGATGTCGTCGATAGCTATTCAAAGCTTATGGAGCTAGTGTGCTGAGGCGTATTCTAACAACAGACGCGCTAGGAGGACACCTCAGTGACCACGTTGTAACGCGTGTCGATTCCACCCAAAACCCATGGGCGGCCGTCCTCGTCAGCATCGTATTTGATTGTTCCACCCATCACAGGGTCACATTCCGACAGGTAAGGCGGCTCGAACATGTTGTCCGCGAATTGGTGTGTCGGCTGAAACGGACTGACCGCGGCGTTGGAATGACCCATCGGTCCAATCACATACGGCAACAGACTTGGGAGCCAAGTGATAGCTGGACTTGATGTGACCAGTCCCCACCAACTGATGTCCACAGGAAAACGCGGGAGGAACGGGCCAACACCAAAATCACCGTCAATCCAATTGTCATAGGGTGCAAACTCCCGGTCGAATAGTCTGTGCCCAGCGCCGTCATAAGCGCTAAAAACCCATTGCATTCCCCACCAAGGTTTCGCAGCCACTTCTGCAAAGCCTTCAGTGCTGAAAAACGAGGTGAGTTCGCGCGTGCGAACATAGACGCCCTCAAGGTAGAAGCGAATCGGAAGCGGGATCGACGGGGTGTCGTTAAACACCGTGTTCTCGCCCAAGAGAATCTTGCTTTCGCTCGGCAGGGAATTCCCACTCGCGCCAAACTGCCCTGACCACGCACCATAGCCATCGCGAACCGCACCGGAATGGATGCTATTGGCCCTCGCAAAAAACTCAGCGTCAAGCAGAACGTCGTCGATGTATACCCGCTGGACAACGGTCGTGGACCATGTACTCGGCGCCTCAGAAAGTACGTCACTCCAATTGGTGAAACCGAACCAACTCCATTGAATATGTGCACTCGCAAGCGGATTCGTAACGGGCTCAAAATCTGTGATTTTGATTTTGAATGTATGGGGGACGATCACGCTGCTACGCCCACCGGCACGAATGTTCGGATAGTTCTGCACACCCAACACGCGACGACGCTGGAAGTGTCTGCCGCGTATGCGCGGCTCAGGCTGGCGAGTGATGTCGAACGTGTCGCCCGCAAGGATCATGTTCGGGGTTGGTGTCCAGAGCGTCAGCACATTGTTAAGGCTTGCCGCAATCTGCGATGTAAGCCCCGCGTTGTCGCCGGTCAGCCAACGAACCCAATAGCACTCGAAGTAGTCTTCCGGGATGACGTATGGTGCGGTTCCGTTTGGATCAACCCAGCCGAGCGACTCCGCTGTAAAGCTCGCGGTGAACGTCGAAACTGATCCTCCGACATCCACGTCTGAACTTGCCAGCGGCCGCTCTTTCCAAAGATAGCCCGTTTCCCAAATACGATCCGCTGGGTCAGGCGTGAAGGGTTCGCACGGATACTTGCGCAAGCGGATTCGGTTGTTGTCGCTTGCGTCTTTGAACGGATATAGAGGCTGGTGGCTGCCCGTTACGGCTTGCCCGGGGTTGATTAGGTGCCGGAAGCGCACCCGTGAATGCTCACTCGCGTCTTTGTACGGCTGCGATGGGATCGTCCCGGTGCCTGTGACCGGTTTCGGGTAGTCGAAAGGAGAACCGAAATCCGGATCATGCAAACGAAATGCCGGCAGAATGTACCCGTCGTACAGGAACGGATTGGGCAGTGGGCCAAGTTTTGGCGTCGCGATGCTCATGGATCTGGCGTCACTTCCGGGATGGTTGGTTCATCCGACGTGATTGCATCGTCGACGGGTGCCGCCACCGGAAGGTCGGGATCGGTCGTGATGCAAAGGCTTGGTATAGGCGGCTCTGCATTGGCGTAGTCTGAAGCATTTGGATCGCCGAACAGGTTGGGCATATTCGTTGCCAGCCAGTCGGCATCGTGGTTGCTCGGTGAGATGCCGCCCGCACCAACGTACGCGCACAACACCGGCTCCCCGACCTGCAATTCGGTTCCGGGGAATGTGCAGGCGCGATAGAGTTTGGAGCTTGGGAATCGCGTTAAACTCGCCGGGTTGCTGTATACCAGCCCCGGATTCCCATCGAACGGTTCAACTTCCACGGTTCCGCGCGGAACGCTCGTGCCCACCGGTGCGGCCTTGGTTACGATGCCATAGAAGTGCCTGCAGTCTGCAACCCAAACACCGCCCAACTGGAAAATGCTGATGATCGCCCCGGGGTGGAACCAGCCGTGACGCTGCAACGGGTAGAATTCGACATCATCAAGACCATACTCCATTCCGAATGGCGGAGCACCCTGAATCGTACGACCAATGTGACTGTAGATTCTGCCAACTTCGGCACCGGGCGGATCTGGCGTTTCGGGAAGTGTGGACACATACGGTATGCCGTGGCCGGTGACGACGATCTGCATCGAACCACCGCCACCACCACTGCCGCCGCCACCGATCCGTACAATTGCCCACGCAATAGCAGGATCGTCGCGATCCTCCACCGGCTGCACCCACAGCAATTGCACCGTGCCACTGGATGCACTGACCAGCGTATCAGTCACGCCATCCGACACGTCCGCAAAGCCATGGGATTCGTCATCCATCTCGACGCGGACCGGACAAACGCCATCGACGAACGCTCGGCCGATCGCACCGGCGGCAATCGGTTCGGCCAGGATCACAAAGCGCCCGGCATCCGACGCACCAGGAACTCCGCCACTTAGCAACACGCGATTCTGGAATGAGTCGATGTTCTCCGCAGGCGTTAGTATCGGCCCGGTGATTCCAAGAACGTCGAAGCGATTGCGATCGTTTCCGCTGTCGTTGATGACCAATGCGATATTCGGGGGCGTTTGGAAGACTTGCCGTTGACGTGATGTACTGCGCTGGTTGCTCTTATGCGCTTGCGCAACGTCAATGAGCGTGTTGAAGGTATCCGCAGAAATCTCAAGTGGATCGCCGGGCAGAACTTTTTTCATGGATCCCGCCATGGGTCAGATCCCCAGCTCGTTCAAATCGTTGCTTCGGTAGACTCGCTCGATGTGGACCGAGATCGGCCGCTGAATCAATTCGTTGGCCGTTTCGTCTTTTATGTGCTCGTATCGCACCCACAGATACTCCCACCCCTTTTTATCGATCCCGGTGATGTCGCCGATCGTTTGGCCGGTCACGTTCGGACTGGCGGCGAAGCGGTAGCCAACCTCCCAATCGCCTGCGCCGCGCTTGGTTCCTGCGGCTCCAAGAAACAAGACCTCGCCAGCAGCAAAACCCTTGAAGGCCGCGTCATTCACGCACCCTGTGAGATTGAACAGCGTCGCCTTGTACGCCGGTGTTACCAAGCTGTCGGGCAGGTAGTGCGTCTCCGCGAACTGGTAGATCGGCACAGTGATGTCCACGCCCTCGACACCGTCGGGTGTGACCCCGATCGCGCCTTTGCAGTCCGGAGCAGTCTTGCCCGGCGGCGCGTAACGTGCAACGCTATTCAGAGCCTGCGTGATGTGCTGCGTTCCGCCACCGGTGTCGAACGAAAACGTCGATTCATCGGTCGGGGGCACGCGGCTGTAGCGGACAATGCCATCCCATAGTTCTTCGCCGACCGGTTCGACTGAGATGCTTTCGCGCCAGAGCACCAAACTGCCGTCGTTGTAGACATCGAAGGCCACCGGCGATCCGGCCCGCACAGTCACGCGTGCCGAATAGTCGTCGTTCGTTCCTTTCACGGTGTAGCGCAGCTCAGCCGACGGGTCGTTGCTCTCCGTGATCAGGCGGCTCTCGAATTTTTCGTAGATGGTGATCGCCATCGCAGTTCCTAGGTAAACCTCAGCCCCCCGGTGTTGGCGGCATCGACGAGACGCTTGGTGTTCTTGGCGGTTTGTTCGCTAGCCTTGGCGGTGCGCTCTGCGGTATTGCCACCGCCTAGACCGGCGATCGCTGCCGGATTGAAAGTGCCGGTGACGTTGAGTTTGCGGGCGACCGTGTCGCCAATGCCTGAAAGCTTTTCTTCGAGGCCCGCCAGCGGATCCCCGAGCCTACGTCGCGGTAATACCGGGTCTGCGTCGGTCGATTCACGCTTGGCGCGGGCGGTTGCAATGGCGTCGTCCAGTTCGGCGCGTGCATCAGCCAACGCTTGTTTGGTGGCTGTAACTTTGGCATTGGTCTCGTCGTCGAGCGCTTGCTGGGCGTCGTCGAACTGCCGGCCGATTTCCGCGAGGGTGGTATCGTTGAGTTCGCTGGCGCTGTTGCGCTCGTTCTGGCGCTGTCGCTCACGCGCGGCCAATGCCGCTTCGCGTTGTCGATCGATCTGAGCATTGGCGTCGGCAAGGCCTTCGTCGGCCATACGCTTGGCAGCGTCGACATCGAGGCCATCGTCGAACAGGCCTTGCAGTTCGAGCAGACGCTTGGTGGTCCAGTTAACCGCCGAGCCCCATGACTTTTGGAAGCCGGATGTGAATCCCGTCCACGCCTTCGACAAAAACGCCGTCGTCTCAATCCATGCGACTTCAAGGCCGTGCAGGATTTGTTGGGTGAACGCCAATGCGCCGTACCACATCGACTGGACGGTGCCGAGGAAGAACTGTTTGGCTTCCAGCCATATGCGGTTGAGCGCACCTACACCGTTCTGCCAAGCGAGTTTGAGCGAAAGCCAGAGGATCTTCGCAGCCAAGCCGATGTCGCCGGCCGCCAGCGCATTAGAGATGCCGCCGATGACTTTGAATACCGTATCCTTTAGCGACCGGAATCGATCACCGAGCCAAGACAGCGCTTCGGCACCCGCTTCAGTTGTGACCAGCAGCGTTCCGGCCAGGGCAACTACCGCGCTGATGACAAGCCCGATCGGTGACACGATGGCGGCAACGGCTGACCCGACGACACCCAGCGCTGCACCGACACCGCCGACAACAGAGATGATGCCGCCCACTGCTGTCGCCAACCCGCTGAACAGGAATCCCAGTGCAACGAGTGCGACGCCGCCGGCGACGATCGCAGCCGTTACCTTCAGTGCAGTGACGACGAGCGCCTTGTTCTCCTTGATCCATTCGGAAACGCGCACGACCACCCGCGTGATGCGTTTGGACACGTCAATGATCACCGGCGCCAACGCTGAACCAATCGTAAACACGCCTTGCTTGAGCACCCGCCAGAGAATGTTCAATGTATCTGTCAGTACCGCTGCATCTGAAGCCGCTTCCGTTGAGATCGTAAGCCCGAGTGCGCTCGCCTGATCGCGCAGTTCGGCCATGCCGTTTGCGCCGTTTTCCAGCAACGGCAGCAGTTGACTGCCAGCCCTGCCGAACACTTCCATCGCGGCGGATGCTCGCAAGGTCGGATCTGTAATTTGCGACAGCCGATCGGCGATCAGCGTGAATTGCTGTTCAGGCGACAACCCTTGGAGTTGGTCCACCGTCAAGCCAAGGGCGTCGAAGGCATCCACGGCAGTGGACAGCCCCTGCGTGGCGTCGCCAACCGTGCGTTGCATTGTTCGGACGCCTTTTTCGAGCGTTTCCAGATTCGTTCCCGACTGCTCAGCCGCAAAACCCAATTCGGAAAGAGCCTCGACACTGACACCCGTGCGTTTGCTCATCTTGTCGAGTTGATCACCGGCAGACGAGAAGACTTTCAAGCTGGCTGCCAATGGCGCGGCGAGCGAAGCACCGAACGCGGTAATGCGTGTGCCGATGTTCCTCAACCCAGCCCCGAATGCCTTCAGTCGCTTCTGCGCACGGCGCAACCCGGCGGTGAGTTTGTCGCTCACGCCGAGTTCGACGAACGCCTTGCCTGCGCGAATGCCTTGGGTTTTGGCCACAGACTCACCCTCCGCGCACGCTACCGGCCCACAGTTTCGGCAGCTTCGGTTGTTCCTTCTCCAGCGCCGGGCCCATGTACGGACGCGCTTCGATCGACACTTTGCGGCGCACAGTTCGGCCGCGTCGACGACGTTTGATCACCGTTTTGCCTCCGTGCTCCAATACCTGTGGTGCTGCGCCAGGCTTGTTGAGTTTCACCGGACCGATCACCACCGAATCGCTGTTCGGCTCGTAGCCGAAGTAGATGAACCGTTTCAGCAATCCTGTGTGCGAAGATGGCGGTTTACCCGGTGGCGATGGGCCCTTCCTGCGTCGAATGCTGCTACGGGCGGCGGTGCGGATAAACGCACCAGCTTTCGACAGGACTGCACGTCGCGTTTTGTCCACAGCGCGGATGACCTTGGCCTTGTCGAAGAAGAGTTGTTTGATGCGCATATCAATCACAGGCAACTCACCAGATTCAAAATCGCAATGACTATTCCGACTTCGAGCAGTCGTTTGAAACGCAGCGCGCTCGACCAACCAATTGTGCCGTGGTTACTTGACGAAAACCTCCCGCAAGAGGTTGAAGTCTCCTTTGACGGGCTGATCGGTTCGTTTGGATGGATCGAAATCACTGGGTCGATACGCTCTCGATTTCTTAGGGTCGCGATTGCAGTTGGCCAGCAATGCCATTAGTGACGACGTTCTGCCCCAATCATCCCGCGTTCGGGCTTCGGCCATGCGGGTCAACTCGTCGAGGGTAAAGGGCCCGGGCTCGATACCGAGGACGCCGGCGCACCGCCAGATAAGTCGTTCGCATTCTGGAGCGCCTGTTCGATGCTCTTTTCGAGTTCGCTGCTGTTCAGTTTGGCTTCCACCATGTCGCGGGCTTTGTCCATCACCCGGTACGTCGTTTCCAGCACCCGTTGAAGATTCGCCCGATCCCTCGGGCTCGGGGAAAAAACCACGAGTTCTTCAAGCACCGCCTTCGTCGCATGTTCGATGGCGTCGCCGGCCATGGCCCGACCGAAATCCTCATCGCTGACGTTTTTCTCGTCGGCTTCCGGCTTGCAGACCACGTACACGACATCGCACAGCAGCACGGGGTCGCGGATCAACCGTTCGATCAGCGTGCCCTCGACAATCTCCAGCAGGTTCACGTCAAGAAGACCCTTTACGCGCTTGATCGCATCCACGTTGATGGCGATCGTCCAGATGCGCCCGGCGTTATCCGTAAACTGCTTCATGAAGTCACCTTTACCCACTCGGGCGCGACATCCGAGTACGCTGGTTTAATCGTGACGCTGACCATTTGGCCTTCCTCGAGCGGTTCTCCCTTCGAAAAACTGATTACCTTGAAGTCAGCCCACAGGCCCATCGTGCCGACGACAGTTTCGTCGCCATCGAGGATGGCCATGGGCAGCAATGTGCGATTGAGCCAGCCCCCGAGGATCTTCGCAAAGCCCGTATCAGCCGGGTCGTAAGCCATCTCAAATTCAACGCTGCCTTCCTTGAGCGTGGGCTCGGTTGCCCGCCAACCATTGTTGGCGCGGGTGGTCACATCCGCTTCGCCTTCCTCGAGGTTCAAGGTCACATCGCGAACGTTGCCAAGTTCCACCAGGCCGCCCGGAGCCGAGCCACCGTAAATACCATCCGCATCGGCCGTGCCCCAACTCGCGCGCACTCCGCTGCCGAGGTAGTACATCTTTCCGTTCATGCCCAGCTTGATTGCCATGCTTTATACTCCTCAGCGCGTGTTGCCGATCACCGCCAACTGCGTGTTCGCGAACGTTGAGTTCACTTCAATCGTGTTAAGATCGACGCCTGACAAACTCACAACAAACGTCAGGGGCCAACGCGATGTCTCAGCGCCGTGTCGGATATTGAAGTACGTTCCTGCCGCCACAAAACCCGCCGGCTGGAACTGCAAGATGGTGACGTTCGCAATTAACGGCTCGTCGGCCAGCGGAACCCACGTGCTGGTCAGATCGATGGTTCGAAATACTGCATTGTTGGCCACGTCTCTATCTCCTCACGCGATACGTCACGCTTATGACGCTGGTGAACACGCGCTGTTGATCAAGGTGCTCGGGTGCGAAAACCGGTTCATTGGCAATCGAGAGCCATGCGGCGTGGGGCAGTTCATCGAGCGAATTCAACCGCAAGTGATCGACGATCTGCTCGGTCAAATCCGCCAGCGCATCGAGTTCCGCCTGTTCGTCGGGATTCACTTTTTGTTGGATGCCGATGTCGATCGTGCAGTCGAAGTTGCTGCTCGTGCGCGTCGATGTGGTGATCTCAGCCGACTTGGGTACGACCGTGACACTTAATTCTGCCAGGTCCGACAACTCAACCGCCGGAACATATTTTCGAATCGCGGTTACTGGCGGTTCGAACGAACCGAGGTTCAAGCTGGCGACAACAGCATCGGCAATGTCAATCACGGTGCTCATGGACCATCCGTTTCCGTTTTCACGTGCTTCGTATGAATCCGCAGCGCCACACGATATGGATCGCTGTAACGCCATGGCGGTTCGCCGCCCGGGGCCATCACCTCGTACACATGGGTCACCGCACCATCCGTCTCCCGAATCTGATCACCGGCCTTCGGCAGCACGGTTTCACCCGCGAGCTGCAAATCCGCCGTGCGAATGATGTAGTCGCGAGATTCGATCCGATGGAGTACGCCGTAGTCGTCGGCTTGCTCGAATTCGGTGCGACCGATCGTGGCAGCCAACTCAACGGAATCTGCCCCACGCTGATACGACACCAACTGGGTCAGGTGCGTGTGGCGCTGCTCATCCAGCCAGGCGGCGCCTTGACGCAAGAGATCGGCCATAATCTACATATCCCGATCACTGCATCAATCGAATACGCACGGTTGCGTCGGCATCGGCTGCGGCCAACACGGTCTTACCCAGCAGCTTGTTGTTGCCGGTGTCATCATCGGTGGTCGCCACACTGTTGGTTGCGTCCCAGTAAACGTTCGCGCCGACGGTGATCGCGGTACTCGCGCCCGTTGCCTTGGGCACGTCGAACACACCGGACACCGCGATTGCACCGATCAGGTTGGCCGCGATCGCGGTCTTGGCGATGCCGATCAGTTCACCCTGTACGACCACATCGCCAGCGGCGACATCTGCACCGGGCGTGTAGTCGACCGCATCACCGTGTTGCACGTAGGTAGCAGTTGTCATCTTTCACTTCCTTTCAGAATCCGTCCGGTTTACAATGGTGCGTCGCAATGCCGCGATCGAAAGGAGGTGGCCGTTGAAAGCCATTTTGACCTTTCGGGAAACACCCCATTTGCGGGGATAACCACAGCCCTCCCTCAGCAGGCGGTTGCGAAAAGGGCATCAATGATGTGGGCCCGCGGCTTGTCATGGCTTGGGAGCCGCTTGGAACCGCCTCCAAGTGGCTCAGTTTTGCGCACACGCTGCTCGCCATTACGCTTCGCCCTTACTCTTGATCCCACCACGCGGCTCTTGCAACGCACAGCCGAAGTCGTGATAACCGCGCATCTGAACGCCGAGCACATTGAAGTCTGCTTCGGCCGTTTCGATCGTGGGCGATTCCTGCCCGTTGAGGAACGCCGTCTCAATCACCGGCAGATCATCAGGGGCAGCCAGCAAATACCACGCCTTATCGCTTGATCCGGTGTACTGCGCGTTCGCAAGATAACGGCTCACCTCGACGCGGAACTTACCGGCATGCGGGTTGGCGATCGGATACTTCGTCGAAGCCGACGTGTTACGAATCTCCAGCGATTTGTAGAGCATCGTTCCCATGGCACTGAGCGCCGTCGGAACCAACACGATCTGTGGCATCACGCCGATGGGCTTCCCGTCAGAATCGACCTGGTTCAGGAATGCGACCTCAGCCTGGGTCAATCCGTCGATGCCTAACGCGGTGTCAGCACCACTCAGATAATTGTTGTTGGCGACCTTGAAGAAGTCGGTGTTGGCTAAAAACGTGGTCCAGAACACATCGTTGATCTTCAAGCCCGAACCACGACCCAGCTTGCGCGGCACGGTGGTGATCGCGCCGAGATCGTCGTTGATCAGGTCGCGGCGATCGATGGACAAGAGCAAACCAAACGTGTCGGCCTTGTTGCTGTAGGTTTCTTCGCCCAGCGTTCCATGCTTCAACTCACCGCCGGGCGCGACCTTTTCGTACTGGTCCTTGCCGATCAGCCGATAGCTCGTCACGGTTTTGAAGTCGGACACGTTGCGAATACTGGTGATGTTCCGCCAGACGCGTTCGACACTGAAGAAGCCCTCAAGCAGGAACTTGTTGGCGACGTTCGAGAGAATCCCGCCGATGTCGATGGTCGAAAACCCGGCTTGCAGATTGTGGCCGAACGCGCAACGCAGGACGCTGCGACTGTCGCGGAAGTTACGACCGTCGTACCCGTTGGCCCACGCGGCCTCCAGCAGCAACTCCTGTAATCCAATGCCGCCGCGGAAACGCTTCGATGCGGCGTCCAGGGTCTGCTCGTCGTACAGTTGCTCGACGTCACCGTGCTTGGCCGTGAGCATGCAAGCGGCTTCGAGGACGTTACTGCCCAAGGACGTGTCGATGCTCTGGATTGCCGGCGCCTTGGGCCGTGATGCGCGGAGGACTTCCAACTCGCACTTGTCGGTGGACCAACCCCCGTCAATGGCCTGTTCCTCGATCTCGGGGAACTTGCCAGCGCAGATGCGGCGCACCGCCGACAGGCGCTTGGACTCGGCGATCGCCTCGGCGCGCATGTCAGCGACTGTATTCACGGGCGATTCGTCCTGCTTGCCTGCGATGTTTTTCGGTGGAGCTTTCGGCGGCGTGGTTTCGGTCGTCGTGGCCGTAGATTCTTCGGTATCGATGACTGTCGTATCATCCATTTCTATGTTCTCCTGCTGCGCCGCGATGGACGCGCTTGTATTGCCGTCAGCGCCAAGGTCCACGAAACTAATCTCACCGAGCGACGTGCGCCGGGCGATATACAACGGACCATCGAACGTTTTTGCATTCACCGTAGCGCTCTTGCCACTCCGCACGAAATCCGCCTGCGCCACCTGCGCCCCAATTGACGCCTGCCACGGAAAACCCCGCTTACCGCTCGACACGACTTCCCGCGCGGCCTGTGTGTCACGTGACACGATGCCCTCGGCGATCAACTTGCCGCCATCGACGGCGATGCGTTCAGTATGTCCCACACCCGCATACATGCTGTGCCCGAAGCGAACCGGCCGGCGCTGCGATGGGATCGACATGCCTTCAAGGTCGACGACCACCGGATAGCGCCAACCCTCAATCCGCATGGGCTCGCCGGTATAGGCAACCATCGTGAAGCGGGGGATCGATTCGGTCTCGCCGTCTGGCGAGAATGCTTCCAACGTGATCGCGTCACAGGCGCAGATCAAATCGAGCCGATCGGGAACCGTGAGCTTGGAGTCGGAAGCCTCAAGGCGTTTGGGATTCGTGGTTTGCGTGGTGCTCATGTCACGGCCTCCTCCAACTCCTCTTCGTCCTCTTCGACGATTTCATCACTTGATTCAGGCTGCGAAGTGGATGCGGACTCGCTCAGTCCCAACTCACGCATCAATGCCTCTTCGCGTGCGCGTTGCCGCAGTTCGCTCT
>DDIR01000018.1 GCA_002338715.1 Phycisphaerales bacterium UBA1845
GGCGGGCGGCGGCGCATCTGCAGATGCGCAGGAGCGATCGCGCACCGGGCGTCATGAATTTGGCCCGACCGGTCTGGACGCCGAGCAAGCCGCGCTTCGCGGTATGTTGCAGGTGTTGATCAATGAGCCGGGGCATTACGCGGAGGTTGCAGATGTTTTCGTGCCTTCGCGATTTCAGGATGGCGAACTGCGCCGATTGGCGGACGAGGTCGTGGGACTTTGTCGGTCGTTCGGCGAGTTTCAGATTCCGGAGTTGATGGACCGATTCCGTGATGAACCGGCGCTGGGTCGGTTGGTGACGGATTTCGTTTATGAAGGTGAGCGTCAGGGGCAATACCAAGCCGTCATCGACGACACCCGCAACCGCCTGCTTCAGTTGAACGCGGTTCGCGAGGGACAGCGGCTGGCGAAGAGCGTTACGGATGGCTCGGGCGCAAGACCGGAAGATTCAGGCGAATTTGTTTCAGATGACGCAGGGACATCTGGAAGTAGTGGTGGAGCAGGAGCCAAGGGATACGAGACGCAGCATCTTGAGCAGCTTCAAAAGTTGCTTTCGGAGCGGCGCGGGTTTGCACCGAGTGTGCCCTCGTCCAAACCGATCGAGATGCCGCGTAAATAGCAGAACATCGCAGGTAGGAATTAGGTTCAATAACTTTTTGTCATGTTCAAGAAACGTCAGTGGCCCAAAGCGGCAGGGCCCAGCGTGACCAATATGGCGGAGATTCAAATGACAACCTTGTCAACCAAGACATTCGAAGTCGTCAACGATGAAATCGAAAAGTGTATGCTTGAGCTCACCGAGCTGGGCAAGAAGCGCGGGTACATCACGTGGGAAGAGGTCAACGAGGCCATCCCCGATGAAGCCGTTTCGCCCGACAAGCTCGAGATGATGCTGCTGCACTTTGAAGAGCAGAAGATCGACCTGCTCGACGAAATCGAAGCCGAGAAGATCGAAGCCCGCCGCGGTTCGCGCAAGAAAGGTTCCGGTGGCGACGACAACGAGTCCGCCACGAAGGGTAAGATTCAAACCGATGAGAGCGGTGCCCGACGCATCGACGACCCGGTGCGCATGTACCTCACGCAAATGGGTGAGATTCCGCTGCTCACCCGCGAAGAGGAAATCCGCCTCGCCAAGAAGATCGAACTGACCCGAATGGCCTTTCGCCAGAAGGTGCTCGAAAGCGATTACTGCGCCGCCCAAGCCGTCGATATCCTGCAACGTGTCCACAACGGTACGCTGCCCTTCGATCGCACGATGAAAATCCTCACGTCGGAGCAGATGGCCAAGACAACCATCATGTCGCGGATGCCCGGTAACATCGAAACCGCCCGCGCCCTGCTCTGTCGCAACGAAGAAGACTGGGAGACACTCAACAAGAAGCGCGTTTCAGCCGCCAACCGGTCGCAGATCGAAGCGCAGATGACCAGTCGTCGCCGCAAAATTTCCAAGCTTCTCGAAGAGCTTTCCCTCCGCACCAGCCGCATCACCCCACTCATGAAAAAACTCGTGTCGATCAAGTCGAAGATGGTCGACCTCGAAAAGCGCATCATGCAGATGTCCAAGCGGAAGAATATTCCGATGGAAGATTACGAAGCGATGTGCGACGAGATCGAGGGCATGAAGTCGCTGGTGATGGAAGACACCGAATCGTTGAACGACCGGCTGAGCATCATCTCGCGCGTGTTCTCGGAATACGAAGACGCCAAGCGCAAGCTTTCGGGCGGTAACCTCCGCCTCGTCGTCAGTATCGCCAAGAAGTATCGCAACCGTGGCTTGAGCTTCCTCGACATCATCCAGGAAGGCAACACCGGTTTGATGCGCGCCGTCGACAAGTACGAATACAAGCGCGGTTATAAGTTCAGCACATACGCGACATGGTGGATTCGCCAGGCCATCACCCGCGCCATCGCCGACCACGCCCGCACGATTCGCATTCCCGTCCACATGATTGAAACGATGTCACGCCTCCGCAACATTGCCAAGCAATTGCTGCAAGACCTTGGTCGCGAAGGTACCATCGAAGAAATCGCCAAGCGCGCTCAGATGCCCGTCAGCGAAGCACGCCGCGTGATGAAGATTTCGCGCCATCCGATTTCGCTCGATCGGCCCGTCGGTGAAAGCGAAGATTCGTACTTCGGCGACTTCATTGAAGACGCTGCCGCCGAGTCGCCGGTGATGTCGGCTGGCTCGGAGATGCTCAAGGATCGCATCGAGGAAGTGCTCAAGACGCTGACATACCGCGAGCGCGAAATTATTAAGTTGCGGTACGGAATCGGCGACGGTTACACTTACACGCTCGAAGAGGTGGGCCGCATCTTCAAAGTCACCCGCGAGCGCGTTCGTCAGGTCGAAGCGAAAGCCATCCGCAAGCTGCAGCATCCGGTTCGCTCGCGCAAGCTCGAAGGCTTCCTCGACAGCCCGATGCGGTTGGCTTGATGAAACAAGCACGCCCCCAGCGCGGGACGCCATAACCGAAGGGATGCCATAACCAGAGGATAGACGCATTTGGTTGAAACGCGGGCGAACACGAACGTTAAGGCCCGCGCCTTTGGTGCAATCGGCGTCGTCGCGCTCGGGGCGTTTCTCGTCGTCTTGTGGGACCGGCAAACTCCCACCAACGAACCCACTGCAAATAGCGCCATAGCCAAAACAGATGCTACACGTGCGCGCATCCGCTGGGGCGTCTATCAGATTTACTGGGGCGCTCAGCGCTTCGAGCATTTCCTCGACTTGGCCATCGATAAGTTCGCCACATCGCCCGACTATGTCATGTTCTATCGCGATCTTGGGCGACCGTTTCCGGCTGACGGTGTCGATGTCATCCGCAAACGCGGGGCGATTCCATCCATCTCGATGGAGTTGTGGCATTGGGGTCACAGGACAGAGGGACGCACGTCCACCAGGTATCTTCAAAAAATCAACGAAGGTGAGTTCGACGAGTACTTTGAATCGTGGGCACGCGACGCGAAAGCCGAGGGCGGCCCGGTGCTCTTGCGTTTCGGATTTGAATTCAACGGCGACTGGTTCAGTTGGTCGGGCGATCCGGAAGCATACGTCAAAGCGTGGCGGCGGGCGCACGACATTTTTCAACGCATCGGTGCCGACAACGTGCAGTGGGTCTGGGCGCCGAATGTCACCAGCGTTCCCGATTCGCCGGGCAACAACATGCATCTGTACTATCCCGGTGATAAGTACGTTGATTGGGTGGCTGTGGACGGGTACAACTGGGGCGACCACCACGACGAATGGCACACGTGGCAATCGTGCCAGGAGATATTTGAGCCGGTGTTAGCCGAGTTTGATCGTCGCTATCCGTCGCGCCCGGTGATGATCGCCGAGTTCGGCTGCGTTGAGGATACACCCGGTCGAAAAGGGCAGTGGATGAAAGATGCGATGGCGTGGTTGACCAACAAGACCCGTGTGTCAGCCGTCATCTGGTTCAACCTCGACAAACGTCGCGAAGGTGAGCACGATTGGCGCATTGATTCGACCGAGGAAAGCTTGAACGCATTCAACGAGAGTTTCGCGGCCAAGCGGGAATAAAACGCCGCAAGCTTGGTCGAGTCGACGCAACAGCGCCGTCATTCCCGCGAAAGCGGGAATCCAGGAGAATGCAAAATCAATCCCGGTGAATAGGACTCCCGTACGCGGCCGGGCTAACAAGAAAAGCGCCAAGCAATGGCCAAAATCACGATAGCACCGATTTCGCTGCGAGTGACAGAAGCCTGTCACTGCCGCAGTTCTTGATTGACCAACAATATCGATGACGATTTCAGACGCCAACATTCAAACCAGCCAGCAAGTCCGCTACGGACCGAACAGCCCCTTCGACCCCGACGAACGGGAGATGATCGAAGCGATCTGTGCGCGCCTCGCCCGAAGCACCCGCGATGAAGCGCCGAATCTGTTAGCCGCCATCCGGCAGCAAATCGTCAGCCTCGAATGGTTCGGCGAAATCACCGCGCAGTATCCATCTCCGCTCAACGATCAGCGTTTGGGAAAGCGGCGTCGCGGATTGGCCAGTCTGGTCAAGAGCCTCAGCAAAGCCACGCCAGCCAACTTTGAATTCCTGCTGCCCACGCGCACGCATCTTGGTCGCGCGCTCGTGATGGCCGAGGCCAATTTCTATCGCCTGCTTCGTTACGTCTGCATCGATATATTCGAAGGTGATGACGGGCAGGACCTGCAGGAATCGACTGTCGCATATCTTCGTCGCTGCCTCTACATCAAGTTGATCGAAGAGGTGCTTTCCGATATCGCGACCGGTGGAACCGTCGACACGCGGACACGTTCGCGTGCGGTTGCGGCGCTGGCCCAGGTCTGGGAACGGCGGGTGACATTTCGTGTCAGCGATTTCTTTCCGATTCTCGATGCCGCATGGAATGCCCGGCGACGCATCACCGCGATCGGTGGGACGCTGCTCGGTACGCACGAGATGTTCGAGTTATTCAAAGCCGGCTGCGATCCGGAATTCGTGGACTTTTTCGCCCGGTCAGACCCTTCCGACGACGAGGTCGGTGCGTTTCGCGAATTTTTGTTCGGCGCGACGACCGAAGACCTGCACGCCAAGCAGAAGGAAATGGAGGAAGCCGGCATACTCTCGACCGAACTGGTCGATCCGATCGCGTCGACCGACCCCGAAAGCGCGACGGTCTTCTACGAGTTCTTCCGCTCCCGCCACCTGCAAGCGATGGCCCGCCGCCTCGCCAACATCCCCGGTCCAAAACACACTGCCGAAGCCTACGTCATGATGGCCTACCTCGATCGACTGAAATAGGGTATTGGTAGGTCGGGTCATCGACCCGACGGATCAATTGCG
>DDIR01000083.1 GCA_002338715.1 Phycisphaerales bacterium UBA1845
CAAACCGACCGCGATCGCCGCGAGCCATTCAAAGCGATGGGCGGGTTGGGCGGGTGGCGGTGTTTGCTTGTTGGGTTTTGCAGTGTCCTTGCCGCGTTTCGTCATGGGCGCATCGTATCAGAAGAGCCGATGGCGGCTAACCAAACGGTGCGAATCTGGTGAAGCGGGCGAGGGTTGGTGCGATTGGTTGGCGGTTTGGTTTGGCAATGCATAAACGTGGTTTTGACAGATGTTTAGCGGGGGTCTACGATAAGCCCTGCGCTGTGACAGTGGGAGGATTCCCTCTGAATTGGCGATCGCGCAATGACGATCCATGACTGCCATTGAAATTTGGGACAATCGGTCGGGGCGGTAGACAAACCGCCCTCGTGTGTGGAAGGATCGGGCCAGCAGAATTGGACTCGATCGAACAGGAAGCCACTCAATGCCCAGCAAGAAATCAAAGTCGAAAAAACCCAAAGACGCCGACGAAAATGTCAATGAATCGGAAGAGAATTCCGAGTCGGAAACCGAGGAAAGCGGCGACGAAGCACCGGCGCCGGCTGGTCCAGGTCAACCGACATCGGCGCGACGGGCACCTGGGCAGAAGGAAGTCATTCCTTTTGAATGGAAGGTGTGCGGGTTTGCGGCTGACGGATACACGCTGACGTTGTTCAAGTCGATCGAGAAAGCCGACGCCGAAGCGCAGTTGGAGCGTTTGTTGGCCGACGGTTATTACTACGGTTTGGAACTGCTCCGGCTTAACGAGGAGCCGAAAGCGCCTCCGCAGGCGCGCAAGCAGCGTGCCGACGCCGAAAAGCAGCGGGCAGCACAGGAAGCCAAAGACCGCAAGGCGGAAGAATTGGCGGCTAAGAAGGCCAAGAAAAAACCGTCCGGTCCGGAGGTTGAAGGTGTGACGCGCGTCGGTCGCAAGAAGTCGCTCAAGAAGGACGCCGACAAGAAGAAGGACGCCGGTAAGAAGAAGGAAACCGGCAAGAAGGCGGCCAAAGCTGCGTCCAAAACGAAGACGGCCAAAAAGACCGCGACCAAAAAAGCAACCAAAACGGCGAAGAAAACGCCGACCAAGAAAAAGGCAGCTCCAAAAGCCGCCAAGAAGACGGCCACCAAGACCAAGACTGCCAAGAAGAAAACGACAACCAAGAAGACGGCCACCAAAAAAGCCGTGAAGAAAAAGACAGCGACGAAAACCAAGACCAAAACGAAAACCAAAACGGCCAAGAAAAAGACCAAAACCAAGAAACGCTAAGATGACGGGCGCCGTTGGCGCGGTCGGCCCGCCGTTCCTTGCAGACTGAAAAGCTACAGATTCAAACGCACTCCACGTTTCGAATGTCGCACAAAATTCGAGAGGCCCACTTGGCATGCGCCAGAAAAACCCCCCAAGACAATTTCAGGATCGTTTGGATCAGGTCCGACGGGACATGCGCGAAAAGTCGATTCAGGCGCTTTTGATCGCCCACCCGGCCGACTATTTCTACCTGACGGGATTTACCGGAGAAGATTCGGCGATTCTGGTGACGCCGCGGTCGGTTGTGGTGGTGACCGATGGTCGCTTTGAGGGGGCGGCACAGAAGGAAGTCGGTTGGACGAGCGTGCGGTTTCGCAAAGGCGAGTTGACGCCGGAATTGATTGCGGCTGTGCAATCTTCGCGATGCACGCGGGTCGCCATTCAGCCGACGAAAATGTCCGTTGCGACGCGCGAGGCGCTCCGCAAGGGGCTTAAGGGTGTTCGGCTTGTTGATGCACCGCCGACCCTGAGTCAGATGCGCGAGTGTAAGAATGCGTCGGAGCTCAAGAAGATCGACATCGCGATTCGTGTGGCTGAGAGTGCGTATCGAGCGATGCTCAAGACGATTCGCATCGGTCAGACGGAGTTGGAGTTGGCGGCACGGTTGGAATACGAGATGAAGCGTCGCGGATCGACCGAGCCCGCATTTGGCTCAATTGTCGCGATTGACGCGAATGCGGCGCTTCCACACGCGGTTCCGGGGCAGGGACGGGTCAAGAAGGGCAGTTTGATCCTTTTTGACTGGGGCGCAACGCTGGATGGGTACCGCAGCGACTTGACCCGTACAGTGTTCGTCGGTAGCATCCCGACCAAATTCAAGGCGATCTATGAGGCAGTCTTGACATCGCAAAAAAAGGCGATCGCGGCTATATGCGCGGGCGTTCGCATGTGCGATGTTGATGCTGTCGCGAGGCAGCACATCACCGATTGCGGTTTTGGTGATCGATTCACGCATGGCCTCGGTCACGGTCTCGGACTCGACGTTCATGAGTCGCCTTCGCTGAGTTGGCGCAGCGATCAAAAGCTTCGGGCTGGTATGGTTGTAACCGTCGAGCCGGGCATCTATCTGCCGGGACTTGGCGGTGTCCGCATTGAGGACGATGTCCGCGTGACGAGCAAGGGGTGCCAGGTTATGTCACACTTGAGCAAGTCACTCGCCACTTCGGTGATTGACGTCGCCCGGTAGCCGATGCGGTGGTTTCGCCATTTGACATGAAATGCAGGGCAGCGGGCGCGTGACGTTCCACTGTCCGAAACATAGATGGAGACGCTCTTCGTGGTTGATCCAGAAAAGATACGCACGCTTGTAGAAATGATGTCCGAATTTGACCTCACGGAGATCAACCTCCGCGACGGTGAAGAGGAGATTCGGCTGACGCGTCCGGGACCGGAAACGCATCCGATGATCTCCGGTTCAGGTCCATCGGGTCACGTGGTGATGCCCGCGCCGGTTCAAGCGGCACCTGCTCCTGCGCCGGTTGAGCCTGCTGCTCCAGCGCCAGCCGCTACGCCAGTCGCCGCCGACAATCTCAACGCGGTGAAGTCGCCGATGGTCGGGACGCTGTACCTCTCGCCGGATCCGAGCAGTCCGCCGTTTGTCTCGGTGGGCACACGGGTCACGCCGACGACAGTGGTGTGCATCATTGAAGCAATGAAGGTGTTTAACGAAATCCAAGCCGACGTCACTGGAACGGTCGTCGAAGTCCTGGTCAACAACGAAGACCCGGTCGAATTCGGTCAGCCGATGTTCATGGTTCGACCCGATTGAGTTTCCTGATAGCGCGTGAAACGCCTGATCCTTCGTCGCGATGGGGTTGGATTGGCGTTTCGAGTTGGCAGGTTTTCAAATAGGCCGGCATTCAGCTTAGACCTGATTCAATCACCCCGGCAGCGCGGTCGAGTCATCCCGAATCCCGCTGAACCGTGGAGTTCATATCCGATGTTCAAACGCATTCTCGTAGCCAACCGAGGCGAAATCGCCCTTCGAATCATGCGAACCTGTCGCGAGATGGGGATCGACACAGCATGTGTCTATTCCGAGGAGGACAAGGGCTCGCAGTATCTCGACATGGCCACACGGGCGGTGTGCATCGGGCCTGCCGCCGCGGGTGAAAGCTACTTGAAGGGCGATCGCATCGTGGCTTCCGCAGAGATGGTCGGGGCTGACGCGATCCATCCGGGGTATGGCTTCCTCGCGGAAAACGCCCAGTTCGCCGACATGTGTCGCGAGTCGAACATTCAGTTCATCGGACCGTCATCGGACTCGATGCGACTTCTTGGCGACAAAGCCGCTGCCCGCCAGGTGGCGAAGAAAGCCCGCGTTCAAACCGTGCCCGGTAGCGATGGCGTTGTTGAAGACGACAACGAGGCGTTGAAAGTCGCCGCGAAAATCGGTTATCCGGTGATGGTCAAAGCTCTCGCGGGAGGTGGTGGTCGCGGACTGCGGGTCGCTGACTCCGAAGCCGACCTGAAAAAAGCGCTTTCGATCTCGCGCCAGGAAGCGATGACGGCATTTAAGGATGCGGGCGTTTATCTCGAGAAATACATCGAAAATCCCCGACACGTCGAAGTTCAGATTCTCGCCGATCAGAAGGGCCACATCGTCCACCTGTTCGAACGCGACTGCACGGTTCAACGTCGCTATCAAAAGTTGATTGAAGAATCGCCGTCACCGGGCATCGAAAACCGCACCCGCGACGAAATCTGCAAATCGGCGGTTCGCTTGTGTAAGTCGGCTGGCTACTACAACGCGGCGACCGTGGAATTTGTCGTCGATCAGAAGGGCAAAGCCTACTTCATCGAAGTCAACACGCGCATTCAGGTTGAGCACCCGGTGACAGAAATGATCACGGGGATCGACTTGATCAAGGCGCAGATTCTGATCGCGTCGGGTGAATCGCTTCCGTTTACGCAGCGGGAGTTGAAGCGCAACGGTGCGTCGATCGAATGTCGCATCAACGCCGAAGACCCGGATCATGGCTTCCGGCCTTGCGCGGGAACGATTGAGCGGTTCAACGCGGTCAGCGGTTTGGGGGTTCGACTTGATACGCATGCCCACACGGGGTATCGCATTTCGCCGCGCTATGACTCGATGATCGGCAAGTTGATCGTGCATCGTCGCACGCGTGATGAGGCGATCGCCTGCATGCGGCGCTGTCTTGCCGAACTTCGCGTCGATCCGATCAAATCCACGATCGGTTTGTATCAGCGGATCATGAACGACGACGTGTTCATCTCCGGAAAGTTCGACACCAAGTACGTCGAACGTTTCCTCGCAAAGTAATCCAACAATCCTAAAACTTGCAGCGTGATTGGGAGTCGATCGCTTATTGGCGAAGCGATGCGGAACCGGTGTGTGTTTCGTTTGACTTCCCGCGGGTGACGGTGAACTTGTAGGTCAACAGTGGGTACTGCCCCGCGCCGAAGGAACCCGTGCAGAAGAACGCGGAGAAGCCGGTGGCCCAGCGGGTGGATGGGTACGAGGCTTTCGCCGTCGTGCGGAAGGTGGCTGCGTCGCTGAACGTGCCAGCCGCCGACGTATCCTGATAGGCCAGCAGTTCGTTGGTGGAGGTGTCGCGTTCGATGAGCAGCATCTCGCTGTTGTCCTTGGCCTCGTCGTCGTTGGTGTCTTTCGCCCAGACAATCATGTAGTCGGTCGAAGTGGGTTGGCCGGAGTTCGGGACGATCAATTCCTCTGCCGCATGGACGACGCTGTTGATGCGCTGCTTGATGACTTCGGCGCTGACGATCATTTCCCGGCGGAGCTGGTCGTTCGATGCGCCGTAGGTCGTTGCGCCGAGGATCGAAATGGCGGCTACACTGACCACCGCGAGGATCGTCATCGCGATCAGCAGTTCAACCAATGTGAATGCGGTGATTTTCTTGCGAGTTTGAAGCACGTTCGACATCCGGTGCGCGGGTTTCTCTGCTTATTCTGGCGGTTGTGGCACAAATGATTCGACGCTCCAACTCAGTCCGCTGTCGTCGGAGATGGTGACGGTGACCAGTTGGCCGGTGATGCTGCCCCCCAGCGATGCGATGCTTTGCGTGTTCGCCGCGACCGTCACCGATTGCGTGAAGAATTGATACGGATCGGCGTAGGCGGTGTCGGTCGCGTCTTTGAGTGTGCCGGCTGCCACCGTTCGACTGCCCGATTCGGAGAACCCGTGATAGTCGTCGATGTTGTCGAATGCGGTGCGTGTCGATTCGCCCGACTCCGGACCCGGTGTGGATTCGCCATCGGGATCGTCGTACGGAAGGCGCAGGATTTCGTCCATCAGCGAGTCGGCTAGCGTTAGTGCGCGTTGGCGATGCAATGCGTCGTACGTTTGCATCTGCCCCGCGACGATCGCCTGCGACGCCACCACCGCGACAACCGCAAGGATCGAGGCGGACAGCATCGCTTCAAACAACGTCAGTGCGCGTTTTCTTTTCGGACGAACCACCAGCGATCAACTCCCTCAAAGGCCGCAACTCCAACTAGGTTGATCGGAAATTTTTGCCGTCGGGTGCAATCGAAGCGGTGGGGCGGTGGCAGCGCAATTATTATAAGACGCAACCCGCTATCCCTTGAAGTGAATCGAATCTGCCGATCTATCAGCAGGGTGCTCAGCCGTCATCGCGGCGGAACGATCCCTTGCGCGTTGGGGCGTCATATGACTTGCAGGTTTACATCAAGGTTCAAGCGATTTCGGCGCGCCATGGCCTACACGCTGGTCGAGGTGCTGACGATCATCGTGATCCTCGGGATCGTGGCGATGATCGCGCTGCCGCTGCTCGAATCGACCGATGCAGCGCGGGTTTCGTCAGCCGCACAGTTGATCGTCGCCGATTTGCAGTACGCCCAGATGTATTCCATCAGCCACAGCGACAACCCCATCGGCATGAAATTCGACACGTCGGCCAACAGCTATGCACTGGTCCAACGAAGCGGGGCGTTGCCCTTTCAATGTTCGTCGGTGACGACGGTGACCAATCCGGTCGATGGCGAGGCGTTTTCGACGGTCTTCGGCAGCGGCAGGGCGTCGGAGCTGACGGGCGTCAGCATCGATTCGGTGTCGCTTGATGGGGATGAATGCCTGGTCTTCGGCGCCCTTGGGCAGTTGGATCAATCAAGCGCGGCGACGGTGACCGTGTCGTTCGGAGGGCGGGCGCTGACCATTACCATCGATCCAATCACGGGAGACGCGACGGTATCACCCTGATGCAGCTGTCAGCCGGCAGCCCATCGCGTTGCCATTCACGCGGCGATCCCTACACTACTTGACCATGATTCTGATCATCGACAATTACGATTCGTTCACCTACAACCTCGTCCAGCGCATCGGCGAGTTGCAAAAGGGGCACGTCATCGACGTCCGCCGCAACGACGCGATCACCCTCGACGAGATCGATGCGATGGCCCCGTCGCACGTGATCATCTCGCCCGGACCGTGCACGCCCAACGAAGCCGGGATGAGCATGGAGATCATCAAACACCTTGCGGGCAAGGTTCCGGTGCTCGGTGTGTGCCTCGGTCATCAGTGCATGGCCCAGGCGTATGGCGGCAAGGTCATCCGCGCCCAGCGATTGATGCACGGCAAAACGAGCGAAATCAAACACGATGGCAAGGGGATTTTCAGCGGGTTGTCGAATCCGTTTACGGCCACACGCTACCATTCGCTGATCGTTGAAGAAAGCACGATCCCCGAAGGTTTCCACGCGACCGCATGGACGGCAGACCGCAAGGAACTGATGGGCATCCGCCACGACACCTTGCCGGTCATCGGCGTGCAGTTTCATCCCGAAAGCTTCCTGACGACAGAAGGCCATCACCTGCTCAGCAATTTTCTTGAGATGTGATTCGGAAGTTCAACGCCAAACAGTCATCTGGAAGATGTGCCACTGCTCTGTGAGCAGTGCCTAAATCGATGCGGCAAATTTTCCACACTGCTCACAGAGCAGTGGCACAACTATCGTGAATTGATATCGAATATCGATTACGAAAAACGCCAGGTACGTGCGAAGTTCATCGCATACGTACCTGCCGATTGTTGTATCGCTTCGAGTTCCCGAGGCGCTACGCCGTGGCTGTTTCCATCGCGAGCGGTGGACGACGACGGCGGCGACGTTTTTTCGGTACGCCAGGCAGACGGATTTCCGGTTTGCGCGGTTGGGCTGCTTCGGCCATGGGGATGGCCTCTTGCGCGGTGGGGGCGTAGAGGTCGGCTTGTACTTCCTTCCAGAGGTCTTCGGCGCGGTTGAAGACGCCGCCCGACATCATGATGTTCATGGTCGGATTGCTGGAGATCGAGCGGATGTGATCGATCAGCGTCCGCACCTGCGACACGCCTGACGGTTTGGTGCCGAAAATCAGCAGAATGTCCGGACGAATCTGCCCGATGAGTTGCGAAATCTCATCCATCGGCACGCCGCCGCCCAGAAAGTACACATTCCAGCCGCGTGACTCGAACAGGTCGCTGCACATCTGCGCGCCGAGTTCTTCGGGTTCGTCGTCGGCGCAGGTGATCATGATGGTCTTGCCGTTGGCCGGCATTTGCACGAGCGACTGTTGCAATTGGTCGGCGATGGAGCGGCTGATGCGGGTGGCCATGTGCTCCGTGGCGACGCTGATGCGGTTTTGACGAAAGCATTCGTCGAGGCGCTGCATGGTCGGCCAAAGCAGATCGAAATACAGATCGGTGACGGTGTTGTTGGCCCGTTCAAGCTGCTCGGTGATGAACTGGCGGCAGGTCTTGCGATCACCGGCGAGCAGTGGTTCGAAGAAACGATCGAGGGTAGACGGCTGATACATGGGGGCGAACTCCAACAACGGGGCTACGGGCATAGACGGAGGTTGGTCAAACCAGGGCCTCCTGCCCGAATCCGTGTAGTGTCCGCGGCGTATTGCGAACGTGAACAGTCCTCCGACTGTTCGTTAAGATTGATCACGTTGTCCAACTGATAACAGCTCGGTTGAATGTTGTGATAATCGGCGATGCCCGCGGCGCGAGGCGGCTGATTTATCAGAACAATGAAGGTATCGGCGGTGCTTCGAAGTGGGCTGTAGGCGATGATTGCGCGTTGGGTTCACTCACGCTCGACACGGTGCGACGGGTTCGGCGATTCGTCGCATTGACGCAACGCCGTGTTGACGAGGAGCAACGTGAGCATGTCCAATCGGGCGATTCTGCGGCGAATCGTGCGTCAATGCGAGTTATTATGTTGCGTCCTTTACGGTTTGAGGGCCGCCCGCATACAATGCCCCCAACACATTCAACAACACACGCCTCAATGGAATGAACAGCATGGCAACGGAAGATGTCGCCGAACAGATACTGAGTTTTATCAAAAGCACCGAATACCGCCCGCAGAAGGTTCGAGCGCTCGCCCGCAGCATGGGCATCTCGGATAACGAATACGGCGACTTTCATCTCGCGGTCAAAGGATTGAAGAAGTCCGGGAGATTGGCGCTTGGCAGCCACAATGTTGTCACCCTGCCGCAACCGTCGGGATCGATCGTCGGGACATTTCGATTGAACCCGCGCGGATTCGGTTTCGTGATACCTGAAAACCCCGACTCACACGGGGACCTGTTTGTACCGCCCGGCGAAACGGGCAGCGCGCTGACCGGGGACACGGTCGAAGCCAAAGTGATCAAGCGCGGCAAGCGCGGCGACAAGATGCTGTACGAAGGGCGCGTCGTCGAAATCCTGAATCGCGCTCAGAATCATTTTGTGGGCGAACTACTCCACGATTTCAATCGCTGGTTCGTTCGGCCCGATGGCAACACGTTCCACGGACCGGTGTTTGTCGACGATCCTGGTGCGAAATCCGCCCAGGAAGGCGATCAGGTTGTGGTCGAAATCACGCGCTACCCCACACCGGGCAAAGAAGCCCGCGGTGTGATTGTTCGCGTGCTGGGCGAACGCGGCGTTCCGGAAGTTGATACGCTCAGCATGGTCGTGCAGTATCAACTGCCCGAAGGTTTTCCCGACGAAGTGCTGCAGGCAGCTGGCGATGTGTCGCGGGGCTACAATCCAGACGCAGACAGCCAGCGCGTGGACCTCTCTAAGGAAACGATCATCACGATCGACCCGAAGGACGCCCGCGACTTCGACGATGCCATTTCGCTTAAGCAGCTTGGAAAAGGTCAATGGGAATTGGGCGTCCACATCGCCGACGTCAGCCACTTCGTTCAGCCGGGAAGCATCCTCGATCAGGAAGCAGCCGCCCGCACGACGAGCGTGTACTTTCCGAGGCACGTCATTCCGATGTTGCCCGAGGTGCTGTCCAACGGGGTTTGCAGTTTGCAGGAGCGCGAACCGCGTTTCGCCAAGAGTGCGTTTATCACCTACGACAAAAGCGGAAATGTCGTCAGCCAACGTTTCGCGAGCACGTTGATTCGTTCAGCCAAACGTTTGACCTACGAGCAGGCGTCCGCAGCGCTCGAGGGAAAAACCGGGCGACTTCCCAAAAAAGTATTGGCGCTATTGCGCGACATGGAAGCGCTGGCCAAGACGATTCAGAAGCGCCGGGTCAAAAATGGCATGCTCGTGTTGGATTTGCCGGAGGTCGATCTCGTCTATGACGACAAGGATCACGTTGTTGGCGTGACGCCGACCGATACGAGCTTCAGCCATACGATTATCGAGATGTTCATGATCGAGGCGAACGAAGCCGTCGGGCGCTTGTTTGCGAAAATCGGCGTTCCGCACTTGCGGCGCATTCACCCCGACCCAGCCGACTCGACGGCCAAGTCCTTGGGCAAGTTTCTCGGGGCGCTCGGGCTCAAAGTACCCAATTCGCTCGATCGGTTCGAACTTCAAGGCATTCTCAAGAGCGTCAAAGGCAAGCCCGAATCGTTCGCGGTGAATCTGGCTCTGCTCAAATCGATGCAGACGGCTGAGTATTCGCCGAAATTGTTGGGGCACTATGCGCTCGCCGGCGAGCACTACGTGCACTTCACCTCGCCGATTCGTCGCTACCCCGACCTGACCGCCCATCGATTGCTCGACGCCTACATCAAAGGAAAGCTGCATTCCAAGTCAGACATCAAGTCGATGCCTTCGGATGCGGAACTTCGTGAACTCGGGTCGCATTGCAGCCGCTGCGAGCGCCGGGCGGAAGCGGCTGAGCGCGAACTTCGACTCGTCAAGATTCTTCGCCTGCTTGAGGATCGCGTTGGCGATTCGGTGGACGGCATCGTCACAGGTGTGACCAACTTCGGGTTGTACGTGCAGCTTAGCAAGTATCTGGTGGATGGACTGCTGCGTTTTGAAGAGCTGGCCGACGATTGGTGGGAGGTGGATGCCGATCGCGGCTGCGTCAATGCCGAACGCAGCGGTAGGCGGATTTCAATCGGTCAGGAACTTGAGGTCACGATTTCGCAGGTGGATGTTGCGGCCCGCCAATTGAACCTCGCGCTGTCCGAATTCGTCGGGTTCAAACGTCGTGCAGGCGGTCGCATCCGCGTCGGCGGTGGACGCGTGTCGAATCAACGGGCAAAAGGCCGCGGTCCAAAGCGGCCAGGGAAGCCGGGAGGAAAGAAAACCAATGCCCGTCAATCTAAACCTGGTAAGAAGCCCAAGGCGAATCCTGTGGGAAAGAAGCGAAAGTCGAAGAAGTCGACCAAACGCAAACCGCGCTAGTGTTAATAGGTCCGGGCAGAGCCGTGTTCATGCGCGGGGGGCTTGATCGGGTTGACATTAACCGTGCGATTCACATAGTCTACCCGCGCCGTCGATTGAGGTGAATCGCGGCGCAGTTTTGAATCAACTGGACCCAAACAACCGATCGGACCCATCAGGTGAA
This sequence comes from Phycisphaerales bacterium UBA1845, assembly GCA_002338715.1. Classification (GTDB taxonomy): domain Bacteria; phylum Planctomycetota; class Phycisphaerae; order UBA1845; family UBA1845; genus UBA1845. Next base: position 11,081 of record DDIR01000083.1, read on the forward strand.
TGAATCGCCGCTGCATAGCTTTCACGTCAAATTAGGTGCCCGCATGGTTGATTTTGCCGGCTGGTCCATGCCGGTGATGTATCGCGGCATCATCGAAGAACACAACCATACGCGGACGAAGTGCTCGCTGTTCGACGTTTCGCACATGGGGCGGTTGTACCTGACGGGCAAGGACACCGAGGCGCTGCTTCAGTTGGTGTGCACGCGCAACGTTGGCGACATGTCTGTCGGCCTTTCGCGCTACACGCACATTTGTCGTGAGGATGGCGGGATACTCGACGACGTGATCGTGTCGCGTTTCGAGGATCAATACCTCGTGGTGTGCAACGCGTCGAACCGGCAGAAGATCACCGATTGGTTGAGCAAGCACGCGGCTGGCAAAGACGTGAAGATGACCGATCGCACGATGGAAACGGCGATGATCGCGCTGCAAGGTCCGGAAGCGATCCCGCAGGTTGAAAAGCTTCTCAACATCGACCTCAGCGGATTGAAGCGCTATCACTTTCAAACCGGTTCGTACTTCACGTTCAAGTACGCGATCTTTCGCAGCGGTTACACCGGCGAGGACGGCGTTGAGTTGATCCTGCCGGCGGGCATCGTGAAACTGGCGATGCCGGCGCTGATGGGCATGGGCAATTCCGACGACGCCGTGATCAAGCCAGCCGGTCTGGGGGCCCGCGATTCGCTGCGGTTGGAAGCGGGCATGCCGCTCTATGGCCACGAGTTGACTGAAGATTGGGATTCACTCACCGCCCGTCAGGGTTGGTGCGTGCACCTCGATAAGGATTTCATCGGCGCAGATGCGATGCGCGAGAAGAAAGAGAAGGGGCTGACGCGAAAAATCGTCGGGCTCAAGTTGGAAGGTCGGCGCACCGCACGCCAGGGTTTTGAAGTACGTGCAAACGGCGAGACGGTCGGGCAGGTGACCAGCGGTGTGTTGAGTCCGACGCTCGGTGACAGCATCGCGATGGCGCTGGTCGGAATTGATCACACCAAAGAAGGGACGCAGTTGTCGATTCAATTCGGCGAGAAAGAAGTCCCAGCGACGGTCGTCAAGATTCCATTTTATAAATTGTCGTCCTAGCCAAACGAGTCACGAATTCCAGGCGCGACCATCGCGCTGAAACACATACACAACTCCACAGAGAGACATTCGATGAGCGTTCCAAACGATCGCAAATACTCCGATTCACATGAATGGTATATGGTCGACGGCAACGTCGTGACCATCGGCATCACCGAGTTCGCCGCCGAAGAGCTGACCGACATCACCTATGTCGAGTTGCCCGCGGTCGGCAAGGAATGTGCGGCTGGTGCAGCCGTCGGCGAGATCGAATCGGTCAAAGCCACGTCCGACCTGATCAGTGCGATCGGTGGCAAGGTGGTAGCCGTCAACGAAGAATTGGCCGACCATCCGGAACTGGTCAACGACGACGCCCACAATCGCGGGTGGATGATCAAAATCGAGGCGTCGGACCTCTCACCGCTCGACGACTTGATGGACGCTGCCGCCTATGGCGAGCACGTCGGCTAGAGCGAGCGTATCAGCCGCTGTATCGCCGATTCGCAGGCCCGCAAGCCGCCAATCGGCCACAAGACCGTTCTGTCGCCTTGCCGATAGACAGGAATGGTCCCTGTCAGCCCAACCCAGCACATTTCCGCCGCTCAGGAGACGCGGGAACTGGCCCAGGCGATTGCCAATCGCCGGTCCGAAGTCCGCGTGTATCCGTTCGTTTCGCTCGGTGATGAAGCCCCCGCACAAAAGTGGGATGCGTACGTTCGCGCTCACAAGCAGGGTACGCTCTTTCACCTGACCCCCTGGCTGAACTCGGTTGAAAAATCGTTCGGGCACACGTCACGACATTTTGTGGCGCTTCGCGGGTCTGAGATTGTCGGCGTGCTTCCGCTGGTTGAGATCAGAAGCATGTTTGGCGGGCGGATGCTGGTGAGTGTGCCGTACGCGGTGGCCGGTGGCATTCTGGCTGACGATCGTGCGGTGGTCGATGCGCTTTGGAGGCAGGCCCGCGAACTTGGCGAACAGATTGATGCCAACTTCATCGACCTGCGCAGCGAGCATGCGCAAGTCGATGACCTTCGACAGTTGCAAGGGTATGCTGGTTTCCGCAAGGAGCTTCCTGAAACTGCGTCGGAAGTACTCGGTTGGCTGCCACGCAAAGCAAGAGCCGACGCCCGCAACGCCCGCAACAAACACGGACTGACCGTTGAGTTCAATCGCCGGCGCACAGCCGACGTGTGGCGTCTTTATTGTCGCAACATGCGGCGATTGGGGTCGATCAACTATCCGCTGGCGTTTTTTGAACGCCTCGTTGACGGCTTTGGCGATGACGCGATCGTCCAGGTGGTGCGCAACGGTTCGCGGATCATTGGCGGGCTGGTGAGTTTTCGATTTCAAAAAACGTTCCTGCCGTATTTCGTGGGTTGCGACGAGCGGTTCAACCGCTGCAACACCAATCACTTTGTCTACATGACGGCGATGGAGCGTGCGGTCGAGATGGGTTGCACCGTGTTCGACTTTGGCCGAACCCGTCGCGACAACGAAGGGTCGTTTAACTTCAAACGGTTCTTTGGTTTCGAACCGACGCCGCTTGAATATCAACGCTACGTCTATCCCGGTAAGGCCCTGCCCAACCTGACGCCATCGAATCCCAGATTCCAGTTGGCCCGTCAGATTTGGAAGCACATGCCCATGTCGTTTTGCACTGCCGCGGGGGCCAGGCTTTCGCGACATCTGCCGGGTTAGTCGCAACGTTGGGGTTGGTTGGAACCATGAAACTGCTCTACATCTGCCATCGCTTTCCCTATCCGCCGAACAAGGGTTGCAAGATCCGTGCTTTCCACACGATCGAGCACTTGGCGAAGAACCATGACGTTTGGTGCGCGACGTTTGTCGATGACCCCGCCGATATGCAGTATGTCCCTGCGATGAAGGAATTCTGCCGTGAGGTGGTGGCCATTCCACTCGATCGGTTGCGGGCGACGGTGCGTGGTGCGTTTGATATGGCCATCGATGAAACGCTCACCGAAGGGTTCTATCGTTCGCGGGCGATGCGCGATGCGATTTGCGAATTGACGTCGCGCGTTAAGTTCGACGGCGTGGTTGTGTTCTCGTCGAGCATGGGCCAATACGCCCGTTCGATCGATGCGGGTATCAAGATCATCGACCTGTGCGATCTCGACAGTCAAAAGTGGGCGGCGATGGCCAACCGTGCCCGCGCCCCGCGCTCCTGGTTCTACGACGCGGAAGCCCGCCGACTCGCCCAACTCGAAGCCGAACTCTACGACGCGTTTGATGCGACCATTCTCATCAGCAAACAGGAAGCCGACGATTGGATCGGTGACCGTTCAAAACTCCACGTGATGGGCAACGGCGTTGATTGTCCGACCAACGCGCGCGGCGGCATTTGTGAAACGAAAACGATCGGTTTCGTCGGCGACATGCGCTACATGCCCAACGTTGATGCGGTCTGTTGGTTTGCGGAAAGCATTCTGCCCACCATTCAAATGCGCGAACCCGACGCGACCTTTCGCATCGTCGGCCGATCGCCAACCCGCCGCGTTCGCCAGTTGGAAGAACGTCGCGGCGTGCATGTGACGGGCGAAGTCGATGACGTCGTCGAAGAATTGAATCAATGTCAGGTCGTCGTCGCGCCGCTGCGGATCGCGCGTGGCGTTCAGAACAAGGTGCTCGAAGCGTTGGCCGCCCGAAAGGCTGTGATTGTTACGTCGCCAGTGGCCCATGCGTTAAACGCCAGCGCTGACGAGCATTTGGTGGTCGCCGACGATCCGGCTTCCATCGCAGCGCGAGCGGTCGAGCTGTTGAAAGATCCATTGCGGTGTGTTGAACTCGGTGCCAACGCGCATCGCTGGATTGTGCGTGAATTTCGCTGGACGCAGCAGTTGGGCGTACTGGATCGAATTCTGACGCCGACGTGTGCCACGAATCTCCAGATCGCCTGACCCATTTAATTCCTGTATTCGACGAACATGCCTCCATCGCACGCCCCAAACTTGACCGCTTAGGGTCTATCTGGCTAGGATTCGCGATCGTTCCAGATTCTTATCTGAAAGTGAATGGGGTTGTCATGGAAACCTGCTTGCGAATGTTTCGTTCGTTGACCTGCGCCGTCTTGATTTTCGGTGCGTGTGGTTGTTTGTCACCCGAAAATCGTTTCCTGCAAACGGGCGCGCAAGCGTTTGATGGAAGTGACGGGTTTGGCGGCGTGGCGTTTGGCGCGCTGATCGATTCGAAATTCCTGAGCGGCCAACAGTTCATGTTCAAGGTGCGATTGATGGATGAACATGCCCGGCCCATCAAATCGCGAAACGGTGCATATCAGGACGAGCGGGGGAATGTCGCCGCGCAGAAGACGTTGATGATCCTCAGCGGGGGGTCGGGTACGGAGCGGGCGGAAGTGCGCATTCCCGCAAATGAACTGGAATTGCGATCAAGTGATTTTCCGGTGTGGATTGGATACGGCTTGATTCAACCGGACGGTTCAACGTTTGCAGAAGTCTTTCGGCCACTTCCGCGCAACACGCAATCAATCGTGCAGCGGTATGTAGCCGCCACGTACGGAGAACAACCCCGCGAGCCCGAACCGCGACGGACCGTGCGCCGGCGAACTGTTCGCAGGCCGACCACCAGTCGCGGATCGACGCTTTGGCGACCCAGTTCCAAAGAGAAGGGACCGGGGTTTTGCCCACAGCATGGCATCTACTGCGATTGCCCCCTTCGCCAGGATGTGCCGGGTGAATACGTCCAACGCCAGCCGCGAACGGCACCGCCGCGCCCCCGCGCCACAAG
>DDIR01000042.1:0-576 GCA_002338715.1 Phycisphaerales bacterium UBA1845
AGATCGGCGTGATGTTCGGCAGTCCGGAAACGACGCCGGGCGGTCGGGCGCTGAAATTCTATAGCTCTGTTCGCCTCGACATTCGCCGCATCGGCAGTATCAAGGATGGCGAGGTCGTCACGGGCAACCACGTGCGGGCGAAGGTGGTCAAGAACAAGGTAGCCGCCCCGTTTAGAGATGCCGAATTCGACATCATGTTCTCGGGCGGAATCAGCAAGGAAGGCGACCTGCTCGATCTGGCGCTGAAAGGCGACATCATCAACAAGAGCGGCGCGTGGTTCAGCTACAAGGATGTTCGACTTGGCCAGGGACGTGAAAACGTCAAGATCTTCCTGCGTGACAATGACGACCTGTTCGAAGAGATTCGGGCGGCGGTCGTGGCGCTTCATGTCAGCAATGAGGCGGCTGCGGAGGCGAAAGCCGCTGGTCCCAATGCCGAGTCAAACAAGCCCGCGCTAAAGCCCGCTTCAACGGACGAGGCTGCGGGCGGCAACGATAAGCCAAGCGGATCATCCAAAACCAAGAAAGCCGGTGCAAAGCGCAAGGCCTCGTAACGCTGTCATTCCCGCGCAAGCG
>DDIR01000042.1:682-957 GCA_002338715.1 Phycisphaerales bacterium UBA1845
TCCCGCGCAAGCGGGAATCCAGTGGACAGCAAAGTCACTTTGGGTGAATACCAGGATTGGTAAGGCGCTGGATAGAAGCCAAATATAGAGGGGAATGCGAATGCCAGTGCAAGCTGGCATTTTGCATTTCTGGGCGGTGTTATATCTGTGGTCTACGTTGCGCGGTGATGGTCTTGATGCAATCGTTGTGTCTTGTTCGTGCGCACTTTGCAGTACGTGGGCGAGTACTCACCAAGTTTGACCATGTATTCTTCTGGATTCCCCCCTGCGCGGGA
>DDIR01000042.1:1057-4545 GCA_002338715.1 Phycisphaerales bacterium UBA1845
CCTGCGCGGGAATGACGGGGCTGATGCGCTGGCGATCCATGGCGCGTTTCGGATAACGGGTATTCCACCGATCGGTGCGCATTGACTGCCGCCACGATGGGTGCAGATGCACATACGAAAAAACGATCGCCCGACAGTGCCGAGCGATCGCGATTGATGATGGTTTGGGGCTTTGCGTTTACGGCGCGTTTACGATTCGGCGATCGCCGATGCCAACGCGATCACGCGGTATTCGCCGGGCGGGTTGAAGAAGTCCACCGTCGTCAGATCGCCTTCCTGATGACCGAGAATCGCCTGGGCGACGGGCGTCTTGTAGTTGTAAATCTGCTTGGCCGGTTCCGCTTCCCACTGGCTGAGGATCACAACTTCCTGCTTCGCGCCGCTTCCGGTATGCTCGAGCATCACCTTCGACCCGATCCCGACATGATCCGACGGAACATCTTCGGGGCGGATGACGGTTGCGATGGCCATCTCGTTTTGCATCTGAGCCAAACGGGCACGCAGCAAGTCGCGTTCTTCCAAGGCAAACTTGTACTCGGAGTTTTCGGAAAGGTCGCCAAGGGCTGCGGCGGCTCCGATGGCCTCTGCGTTTTGCTTCATCTTGACGTTGACCAACTCGTCGATCTCGGCTTGCTTGTTTTTGTAACCGCGCGACGTGACGTACATGATGTCCTCGCGTTCCCACTTCGGAAGCGATGGCGTCACCTTCGTCAACTGCGGGAATTGCTTACGGATCATGCTGAGCATGTCGTCGCCGGCGCGACCGAGATTGTCAAGCCGCTCGATCTGCGTGCGAATCGCCGACGCCACACCGGGTTGAATCTCTTCGATCATGGTTTTGAAGCGATCGAATTTCTTCGCACGAAGCACGTCGCGCGTGTTCTGCACAATCTGGCGGGCGTGTTCCTTGGAGATGTTTTCGCCGCGCTGAATGGACGCGAGCGCCTGGAACATTTTCGACGCGATGGTGACGAGTGGAACATCAAGTTTCGCCTCATCAACGGACGAACCTTTCCAAAGCCACAAGAGTCCTTCATTCATGCCAACCGGTTCGCGAAGGATCGCGTCGGCAAGTTTCGCAAAGTTGTCCTGCGTGTGGCCCAACTCGACGAGGTGCTTGGCCAGGGTTTCTGCGACATCCAGCGGTGCGTGGGGGAGCAATCGCTCCAGCGCGACCGTGAGGTTTTCGGGATGGCTTTGTTCGAGAGCAACACACGCCGCGGGCCAAAGCGACGGCACTTCAACGTTGAGGATCGCGGCCACAGGGTCGTCGAGCTTTTTCATTACGTCGATGAGGCGTGCGTCGGCTTCCTGGTCACCGAGAATGCCGTCAATCTTGTGGGCTGCAAGAAATGGCAGCAGTTCAAACCTGCCGGTCTGAATGTTGTGTCGCTCTTCGCGTTCCAGGATGCGGTCGCGAATTTTCGCGATCAAATCGAGGGTTGGCGTTTCTTTTCGATTGACGCAGCCTTTGAGGTACGAATCGACGATTTTGAGATCCTGAAGCGGATCGTGCGACGACGCGATCTGATCTTTGACTTCGTCTTCCAGGGACGTTCCGACGGGGTCATAAGTTAGAAAATATGGCGAGCGTCCTTCGATGGTGACGTGGGGCGAGTTGCGCAGCCCCTGGCGCGCCTTTGTCCACCATTTGGTCCAGGCGGAATTCGAAATGTGCTTCGGCGTCAGAATGCGCTTGAGCTCGTCGCTGTCCATTTCCGTGGAATTGCTCGCGAGGATGCTCTGAATGATCTTCGCCGGATCGTCTTTCAGGAGCTTCTGCAACTTCTCCTGATCAAACTGGGCCATGACGTAGAAGTCGTCTTCGCTTGTCGGTTTGAAGTTGTCCGCAAGTTCAACAGCGCCGAATGTTTCGCTGCCGTCTTCGGTGGTGACTTCAAATTCCCACTCGTCAAAATCGATGCTGTCTACACGACCCGCGCCTTCTTCATGGCGGCGCGCGAGGTATGAGCCTTCCTTAAGTTGCAGGCACACGTCGAGCGTGCGGATTGCGCGTCGCACAGGTCGACCGCCTTCGATGCCGGCTTCGGTCATCAGCGCGTCGAGACCTTCGACGTCACCATGTACCTGTCGATACAAATCGGCGACGGTTTTGCGAAGGGGATCGCTCTTTTTGATTTTTAGCAGGAGTTGGCTCGCGGTTGCGAGGACATCGGGAGGATCGACCGAACTGGTCAGTGCTTCGATGGTCATGTTCGCCATTGATTCTGCTTCGGCGGCATGGCCCGTTTTGCTCAGTTCTTCAAGTACATCGGCATGCTGCTGCCATTCGGCCGGATTGACTTCGGAATCAACAAGGGAAAGCCACGCCTCTTCAACGCCCCGGATGTTTCCCGTGGAAGCCAATTTCACCAACGTTTCGGTATCCATTCGATCCTCTCTGAATCAGTCAAGGCAACGCCAGGTCCAGAATTCTGCGATGCGAATTCTCCATTGTTACAGAAGAATCGCAATCTGTCGAGAACTCGGTCGCCCCTATCCGGGTGAGTATCTGCCGCCATGCGAAACTGTTGCGGTGAATTGCCACCCGGCAGTCACCCAAAGAGGCCGGTATTTCTGGTGGATTGGCCCATTCCCGAAGTCGGATGGCCTGTTACACGGTCACGGTCGCAGGGTCAGTGATATTATTGGAAGGTGCGGCGCCGGACAGCACATTGTCGTAAAGCTGGCGATGTTGGTCGACCGATCGCCTCACGCTGAACACTTCATACGCCTGACCTCGGGCGACTTCGCGGAGTTTGTTCGCCTGCCGGGCCTGGTTCAATCGGGAACAGATTTGCCGACCTCTACGGGTCCACTTGTCTTCCGCTTTGAACAACATTCCGTTCAGGTCGTTGGATAGCAGCTCGGCTACACTGTAGATCGCCGGTGAGACAACGGTTACACCCGAAGCCATCGCCCACGCGATTGCCGTGGTCGAAACGTCGTCGACCCCACCGTAAATCAAAACGTCAGCCGCGGTCAGAAGTTCTTCAAAACGATGGCGCGATCCGGTGAAAACGATTGTCTCGGGCGACTCTGCGTTGGCTGCCAGCTTTTCCAGGTCGGCGCAGTCGGATGAGTGCCCCGGAACCAGAAGTCGAACGTCTTCGCCCAAGTGGGCATACATGGTAGCGGCCCATAGCGCCGAACGATGGCCGCCACGTCTGGTCGGCGGATCGGACGTGATCGCAACAAGACAATCGCGATTGATGCCCAGCTTTGCCCGCATATCCTGATCTTTGGCTTCGCGAATGATTTTGAAATCGACCCCCGGCCGCACGACCGCGCACGATTCAAAGTTGATCCCTTGTTCAACAAGTCGCCGGCGGACGCGTTCGGTCGAACAGGCGAAGAAGCAAGGTCCGGCTGATTGAACCGTCAACAGAATGCGCATGTCCGAAGCGGACAGGCCCGGGTCGAAAATCGAAATGATCAGCGGCGACGTGGCGGGCAGGGCGGCGCGGGCTGCGGCGGCTGACGGTGCA
>DDIR01000014.1:0-933 GCA_002338715.1 Phycisphaerales bacterium UBA1845
CGAATCTGGTTGATGAAAATCAAAATCGTATTGGACTTGCTGATGGCGGCTGTCAACTTCCGCAGCGCCTGACTCATCAGTCGGGCCTGCAGCGCGACGTGCGTGTCGCCCATCGCCCCTTCGATTTCGGCTTTGGGAATGAGCGCCGCCACCGAGTCGACCACGATCACATCCACCGAATTGCTGCGGACGAGCATCTCGGCGATTTCCAACGCCTCTTCACCAGAGTCCGGCTGACTAACCAGCAGATTCTCAAGACTGATGCCGCACTTCTTCGCCCACGTCGAGTCCAACGCATGCTCGGCGTCGATCACTGCACACACGCCGCCGCTTTTCTGCGCATTGGCAATCACGTGCAACGCCAACGTCGTCTTACCGGATGATTCCGGCCCATACATTTCAATGATGCGGCCACGCGGAAGACCGGTCCCGCCCAACGCAAAGTCGAGGGCGAGCGAACCGGTGGAGACGCCATCGACCACCCGCGGCATGCGATCAAGTTGCATGATCGCACCCTTGCCATACGATTTTTCAATCTGCTGAAGGGTCCGTTCCAATGACTGCTCGCGCTTGGTATGCTGTTCTGCGTCCATAACAATCTCCCGCTGGTGTTCCTTTACCAATTTCAATCAATGCGAAGCATTTCAGAGAATGCCCGCACGCGTTTTTCAATTTCGTCGCGCGACGTATCCTTGATGCGCGTCAGCGAAAAGTCTTCGATGGTGATCGATGCCGTCACCGTCCCGCGAATGAGCGAACGCTTCAGCGCCGCGTCATCAATCTCGGCTTGCGTGCACAGATAACCGAGCATGCCGCCAGCAAAACTATCGCCCGCACCCGTCGGATCGACCACGTCCATCGTCGGATATGCCGGCACCACCGAGATGCCCTTGCCCGTCACGAGAATCGCCCCGTGCTCGCCCTTCTTGACCA
>DDIR01000014.1:1032-1703 GCA_002338715.1 Phycisphaerales bacterium UBA1845
CCGTGCTCGCCCTTCTTGACCACCGCAAACTTCGGGCCCAATTGCAAAAGGGCAGCCGCCGCCGCGATGTTGTCTTTCTTACCGGTCAACTGGCGGGCTTCACCGTCGTTGATGATCAGACCATCCACCACCTTCAACGTCGCCAGCAGATCATCCCGCGCCGAATCGATCCACAGATCCATCGTGTCGCACACGGTCAGCCGCGGGTTCTTCACCTGACTGCGCATCTCGCGCTGAAGGGCGGGATGCGTGTTCGCCAAGAACAAAATATCGCTATCGGCGAAGGCGGCTGGCACCGTCGGGCCCTTCTCCTGCAACACGTTTAACTGCACGTCGAGCGTGTCGCGATCGTTCATGTCTTCCGAATACTTACCGCTCCAGCGAAACGTCTTGCTGCCTTTGCGAATCTCCAGACCCGCAAGGTCGATCCCCGCGTCGCGCATCAACTTGCTGAACGATTCGGGGAAATCTTCCCCCACCACGCCGACCAATCGCACGTCCGTAAAGTGCGTCGCCGCGACTGCAAAATAAACAGCCGACCCACCCAACACATCCGGTGCGGTACCATGCGGCGTCTCAACGGTGTCAATTCCCAAACTGCCTGTGACCAAAAGTGACATGGCTATGCTTGCTCGCTTCCTTGCATCATGGTTTGTTTGATTCGGTTGATC
>DDIR01000014.1:1794-3210 GCA_002338715.1 Phycisphaerales bacterium UBA1845
GGTTTGTTTGATTCGGTTGATCGTGCGGTCACGGCCAACCAGTTCCAACGTGTCGTAGATCGCCGGGCTCACCGTCCCACCGCTCAGCGCAACCCGAAGCGGCTGAGCCACCCCGCCAAGCTTGAGATCGTTCGCCTCGCAGAACTTCGCAAGTTCCGCTTCGATCGCCGACGCCGTCCACGGTTCCAACGATTCAAGGCAACCTACCACATTGCGCAAGACGCCGTAACCCGCGCCATCGTTCTTTTCCAGAACCTTGCGGACGGCTTTCTCGTCATACGCAATCGCCGAATCATCCACGAAGGCGAACCCGATCTTCGCAATCACATCGGGGAACGTGCGGAAACCCTTGCACAACTCGAGCATCCGCCGAAGCGTCGCCTCCGGCAGATTGGCCAATGGCGAGTCATTGACCTGCAGATAATCAACAAAGCATTCCAGCAAACGATCTTCGCTCACCCGAGCCGCCCAGTCCGTGTTAAACGACAGCAGCTTGGTGCGGTCGAACTTGGCGTTGCCCTTGCCGATCCCCTCGACGGAGAATCGCTTGGCCGTCTCTTCGAGCGTGATCTGTTCGGTGTCGTCACCGGTGGACCAACCCAGCAGCGAAATGAAATTCAACAATGCCTCGGGCAGGTACCCGGACGCGCGGAAGTCGTGCACGTCGATCTCCGGCGGGACCTCGCCCTTCTTGATGGCCTTTTCCTTGTCGCGCTTGCTCATCTTCGACCCGCTCATGTTGAAGATGATGGGCAGATGGGCGTAGTGCGGCGTGTCGAAACCCAGCGCACGCTGAATCGCGATGTGCTTGGGCGTGTTCATCAGGTGTTCCTGGCCGCGAAGCACGTGGGTGATTTTCATGAGGGCGTCATCGACCACGCAGGCCAGGTGATAGGTCGGCCAACCGTCGCCCTTTTGAATGACAAAGTCTTCAAGCTGGTCAGCCGCCAACGTCACCTCACCGAGAATGTCATCCACGACGGTGATATCCGCATCGCCCATCTTCAGCCGCACAACCACCGGACGCCCTTCGTCGCGGGCGGCTTGTGCCTGTTCGGGCGTGGGCAGCGGATCGGGACGGCGGTATTTGTAGTCGGTCTTGTTTGCACGGGCCTGCTCGCGCATGGCGGCCAACTCTTCGGGCGTCTCCAAAGCGTAATAGGCGTGCCCCGCATCGATCAACCGCTGGACATGCTCCTGATAAATCGCCAGCCGCTGACTTTGGCAGTAGGGCCCGAAGTCGCCCTCGCCCGCATTCCCGGAAGCACCCGCAGCATCGGCCGCACCGGCTGTATCTAAGACACTGGCATCTTTGGGCCCCTCATCCCATTCGAGCCCCAGCCAGCGCATGTCGGCGAGGATTTTCTCCAGCGAGTCGGACACGTGCCGCGACCGGTCGGTATCCTCGATCCGCAG
>DDIR01000014.1:3302-4833 GCA_002338715.1 Phycisphaerales bacterium UBA1845
GGTCGGTATCCTCGATCCGCAGGACAAACCGCCCGCCCAACCGCCGAGCCAACAGCCAATTGAAAAGAGCCGTCCGCGCCCCGCCAATGTGCAAATACCCCGTAGGAGAAGGGGCAAACCGAACTCGACACCCAGAAGCACTCACCAAGAAATCCCCAACCAAAAGCAACAGAAGCCGCAAAGGCCAAACCCTAACTGAACCCGAACATTAGCATCCTCGGTGGATTGAGTCAAGTGGATATGTTTGAATTAACCAGTCGAGGGCGGCGACCTCTCGTCCGTTTCCTCGGCATGATGCGACGTTCTTAGTCCCCAAAGTACGACGGCAAGGAGTGCCAAAATCGCGACGAGAACGCCGATCAGATTTGTCACTTCAAGCAAAGGCGAATGGGTGCAAATATAAATGGCACAAATCAAGCCACCCAATGCCCCGGCAATCGCGAGAGGGCCCACGTTCGATTCAAGCGAGATTTTCTTAGGTCGAATCCAGCTTTTTTCACTTCCAACGATTTTTAAGTGGAGGTCTCGTTCGCAACGTCTACTGAATTTCTTTTTCATATTTATCTGTTCCTATTTTTTGAGAACAAGGAGTTAACGTACTGAGCAAGAGCTGAGCCGACTTTCCTCCCCCATCACTTTCTTTGGCGAGACTCTTTCCCCCAAACTTCTCGGGACGTACGATTCGCTGGGTGAACGGGGCAAGATGTCAACCAGGAACCTACGAATCGCTGGGTAAATGGGGCAAGATCTTGACGTAAGAAAGAGCCCTTTTTGCCTTGTAAAGGCCGACATTTGGACTCTTTCGGGAACCCCATTTTTGCCCAAAATTTTGGGCCGAAAGGGGAAGAATTCTTGCCATAAGAACATCATTTAAAAATAAGTCAGGACCGTGGGGCTGTTGAAAGAGTCTGGGGTCACGCAGATTCGCGAAATACAGAATGCATTCCGAGCCGCGTCAAGCAGGATCTGCGGTTCGTGCAATTGGCCAACGAGGGTTTTTCAACAGCCCCACTGTCCTGACTTTTCATGACTTCTCACTGACTTTTCCGGAGTGAAAAATGGGATATAGCATTCAATGCGTGGGGCAAAACTGGCTTCGTGCTCGTGATTCAGATTTGCGGTTGCTGATGAGAATGATGGTGGTGCAAATGGCTGATCTAAGAGCCAGCTTTCCGCACCTTCAAGCATTTGCCGAATCATGGGACATGCAGGCCTTATATCCCACGCCAGGTTGTATCCGATTAGAACTGGATTCTATTGCTTGTGATCGTCTTATGGTAAGCGATTTTATACGCCTTATAAGGATGATCAGATGTGAAATCATGAAATACGGACCCGTGCTCGACGCGAGCACGATCAATCGACGATGGCCCGTTAGGGGAGGAGAGTGGGGAGATGAGGATGCATGCAAACTGATCTCATTGCTTGACGCAATTGAGGCACTGGTGACCGGAAAACCTTTGGTGGAAACCTGCGAATCCAAGCAATGGTGGGCATCGGGATCACGGGACTAGCCCGGAAATTTCACGAC
>DDIR01000111.1 GCA_002338715.1 Phycisphaerales bacterium UBA1845
TAGGGTGGGCCGTGCCCACCAGTCTTTAGAATATTCAAACGACGGTGGGCACGGCCCACCCTACGTTGCGAATTCCGTCGCCGCGCGATCTTAACCTTCTGCGCCGGTCTTGATTCGGTAGGCGGCTTTGACCCAATCTTCGGCGAGCTTCGTATCCGGATGCAACTGAGCCGCCCGTTCAAGCCAGCGTTCCGCGTCCTGTCTTGGATCGCCCCATGCGGTTAAGACTTCGAGAGCGTCGCGTTGGGCGTCGTTGAAGCGGGCGACGTCGACGGTTTGGCCATTCGTGCTGCTGCCGCCGAGGGCGAACGCTTCGAGCTTACCCTTAAGCTCTGCGATGATCATCTCAGCCGCCCGCCCGCCGATGCCCGGTAGCGTGGCAAGCGATTTCTTGTCACCGCTTTCGATCCAGTCGGCGATTTTGCGGATCGGCTCGGCGAGCGCCTTCATGGCCTTGCGAAGTCCGATCCCTTTGACCGAGATGAAGTGCCGAAAGAACACGCGATCTTCAGGATGCACAAAGCCAACCAATCGCGGTGTCATGTTACCACCGGATTGGTTGGCTTCGATGAATTCGATCGTGTGCAAAGACATTTCCTTGCCTCTGCACGCGGTCAGTTCGCCAACCGCAAACCCCGGGATCAGCACTTCGCGGGCAACGCCATCGCGCTCGAGGATCGCCGACTCCTCGGTGACCTCCACAACGTTTCCGGTCAATCGCACGATCATGCCAGCACTCGTCCGTGATGAAACTGGTTTGCGATGAACTGCTTTGAAATATCAGTCATTACCTCAAGAGGTAAATGATTCTTTCGAAACTGGACTACGACTTCTTGACCAGCGACTGACCGGCGAGAAGCTTGTCGATTTCCTCTTTGACCTGTTCGTCGATGTTGGTCGGTCCACCGATGTGAACGGCTTCGACAACGCCGTCTTTACCGACGACGAATGACGTCGGGAAGCTCGAAACCTTGTAAGCCTTACCAACGTCCTTCTTCTCGTCCATGAACAGCGGCATGTTCAATCCCAACTTGCTATAGTGATCCATCACTTCTTCTTCTGTCTTCTTGCGCTTGCCCGAGCGGTCGTCGAGGCTGATGGCGATGAACTCAACGTCCTTGTCCTTGTATTGTTCATGGAGCTTCTGGAACTTGGGCAGGGTGCGCTTGCAATAACCACACCACGAGGCGTAGAAGCAGACGAGTTTGACCTTGTCGTCTTTACCGCCCAGCTTGCGCTCGGTGTTGTCGGTGGTGACGAAGGATTTTTCCGGAGCCGGTTTGCCGAGGAGTTCAGCCGCGGGACGGGCGGGCCGTCTTGGCGGCGTGGTGGTTTGCCCGGCTTTGATGGTCTTCAGCTGGGACAGCGCCTGCTGCATTTCTTTGCGCAACTCGGCGAGGTCCTTTCGAATCGCAGCCAGTTCGGCTTTGATTTCATCCTGGGTTTCGTCGGCGACGACCGGAGTCGGGCGCGGAACAAAAAATGCGGCGGCCATCAAAACAATCATCCATCGGGCATTCAATCTCATCTTGCGTCTCCGGTCTCGTTCGTGTTCTTCAATTCAATTCCTGGGGATTCCCCCCAGCCATCCGATCTTCTGCATCGTATCGCAACAAACCGACCAATGCTAATTTCGCCGTTGGTTGGGGCGTGTGTGGGTACGTCGATGTTACAAACACGAATTTTCGGATGGTTGTCAGTCCGGCGGATTGGCCCCGTCAGTGCGCCATTTGCGCTGCGGATTCAAAGGCGCAGCAATAGGCGATGGCGATGGCGTCGGCAACGTCGTTGGGTTCGGGCGGTTCGGACAGGCCAAACGTGGCTTGAATCGCGGCTTGCACCTGCACTTTGCTGGCTCGGCCGTTACCGGTGAGGAATCGTTTGATGCGGGTAGCGGCCATTCCGACGACGGGGATGCGCGATTGACCCGCGATCGACAGCAACACCCCGCGGGCGTGCCCCATCTGGATGGCCGTCCTCGGATGCTTGTAGTGCGAATACAATTCCTCGACGCCCACCATCGACGGATGATATTGATCGATGACGGCAGAGAAGTCGTCGGCCAGTTGGACAAGTCGCTCGGAAAGCGGCAGCGATGCGGTCGGTCGAAACACGCCAGCGTCAAGGATGCGCGGCTGACCGCCGACCACGCGAACGATTGCATAACCGGTCGTGCCCAATCCGGGGTCGATTCCGCAGAAGTCAGTTACTTCGCCGCATTCCATGGCTCTAGCCTATACCCACGGTGGAGCAAAGTACAAGGCCGAATTCAATTTGCCTGACGTGTCAGTGGTTCGAAAGCATTGTTCTCACCGGGCGTATTCCGAAGTAATGTGGAATGCTGGTCATTGTGATTACGTGGTCGGCTTGTGTGCTTGTGCATCCCAGGCGATCAAGGAATCGGTTGGTGTGGGTTGTGCATTCTGTGACAAGCGTTTCCCATGGCTCATGCGTTTCGGGTAACAGGCAGAGTGATCCCGTTACCTTAGTCCATTGTCCGCCGTATGAAACGCCAAGAAGGAATTGGTCGGCCTCCTGTGCCGTTGCGAAACACGAGTCTCTTGATATTTCAGAGTTGGAGTTTGGCGGCGCAATGGTCGCGTCGTATTCGACAACCCCTCGATCCGTCATTGTTAGACGCCAGCCTTGCCCTTGCTGCGTCAATCTAATGTCACGCCTGTTGAACCGGACGCCGGTGATATGCTTTCCGGCGAAGGCCATGAAGCGCTTGTCGATATTCGGTTCCAGGATCAACACGCCCTCACGAAGTTCGCCATCGGGAAACGGCAGTCGCGCACGTGTCCGGTGAATCAGATAATGAAACTTCATCCCGAGTGATGCTGGCAAGTATGATGGACGCATGTCATTGATAAAGACGAAGCACGCGGATACCCATGCCTTCCCTCCAAACAAGGACAATTCCGCTCGTGGGGGCAGGTACGATGCGAGCGCCTCTTCGGGAACGGGGTGGCTGATCAGGAAACGCCTGACCACCGTTCCGACCATGTGTAGGCCCGGCAGGCGCGCTGTTGGTGGAATGTCGAACGAGATTGCCATCAGTAAACTCAGGGCATTGCAAGGTGATACGCGATAACCGTAATCAGTTGCCGCATCGTGAACAAGCTGAAAACCCAATGCATCCACGACGCAGAGTTGATCGATTGGTTCGGCTGATTCGTTGATATGGTTAAGCTAGGGCCAATTGCGCCTCCCGCCCCAGTGCCTCGTGTAGTGCCAGTGTTCACTCAAGCGGTACGCAAAGTCGCGTTCCCAGGTCGGATCGGGCGAATAGATGAAACCCGCGTTGCGCGTGCCTTCAACTTGCAGATAGGCGACCTCTTGTTTGCCTCCGGAGTATATGTATGGACCGTGCACAACATACGCGCCGCAAAAGTGAAGTCCGTGCGTTCCGGTCCCAACTGCAAGTTGCTGCTTTGCCACGACTTCCAACGATGCACGTGAGCCCTTGAATCGAATCCATAGCGGCCAGGGATAGATCGACGCCGAAAGTACGAGCGCCAAACAAAGCGGCGCCCACCACCATTTCATCAGACGCGAGATTGGGGGCG
This sequence comes from Phycisphaerales bacterium UBA1845, assembly GCA_002338715.1. GTDB lineage: Bacteria > Planctomycetota > Phycisphaerae > UBA1845 > UBA1845 > UBA1845. The sequence goes on from DDIR01000111.1 coordinate 3,570, forward strand.
GGGCGTTACGCCGCATAAGTTTTCGGGTCAGCCGCCACATCGCGAAATGCTGCAGCGCGATCACGAAGGCGATCACCATCATCCCGTAGAATATCCGCGTTTGGGCGTCGCGCGGGAGCCAACCTTGTGGCCGGCACCGGGCGGTGAATTCTGGAACGATCAGGAAATATCCAGGCTCACTGGCCATTATCAAGATGGCGACTGTGCCAACCATCATGGCGTAGCGCAGCCAATGGCGCGGTGGGTGCGACCATCGAAAGAAGGTCCCACGGTGATTCTGGTCGGTGTAGGTTGCTCGATCCTCGGGATCGAATCGCCTTCCGCACTCGGGGCATACAGGATTCTCAAGCCCGCGCAGCAGGTAACGACAGTTGAGACATACCGAAGTGTCGGGAATGTCGAGAGCCATTGATCGATTCGAACCCAAGCCAGCCGACCTGCATGGCGATTGTTTGACGATGCCCCGGAAGCGTGCACCTGTGCATCTATACGACCGTGTTTATCCCGAGTTCAAGGCAATGCCAAGCGATATCCGAATTCAAAGGAGGATTCTGGTGTTAACCGTGGAGTGCGAGCTTGTCCGAATCATCAACAACCTATGACGTGGCGATCATTGGCGGGGGGATCGTCGGCCTGGCGACGGCGATGGCCCTGAGTCGGGCGAGTGACGATCGGGCCGGTAGCGATCGCGCGGCTGACTTTCGGCTGGTGGTGGTTGAAACTGAAGGGCGGCTTGCCCAGCATCAGACGGGTCACAACAGCGGTGTGATTCACTCGGGGCTTTATTACAAACCCGGTTCGCTCAAGGCGCGACTTTGCACGTCGGGCCGCGAATCGCTCTATGCGTTTTGCAAGGAGCATGGCGTTACCCACGACCCGTGCGGCAAGCTGGTGGTGGCTACCGATGAGAAGGAAGTGGCGACGCTTGAGATGTTGGCCGGTCGCGGTGAGGCGAATGGTCTCGACGGGATGAAGTGGCTCAATCCAACGGAGATGCGTGAGCGCGAGCCGAATGTTTCCGGGGTGGCGGGTCTTTGGGTGCCACAGACTGGCATTGTTGATTACTTCGAAGTGGCGCAGGCCTACGCCAAAGTGATTCGGGCGGCTGGCCATCAGATCGACACGCACGCACGGGTGACGGGCGTTCGTGTGATCGGTGACGGCATCACGCTGACGACGTCACGCGGGTTGAAGCGGGCAAGGCACGTGATCAACTGCGCCGGGTTGCAATCGGACCGGGTGGCGAGGATGTGCGGCGCCGATCCAAAACTTCGGATTGTCCCGTTTCGCGGCGAATACTATGAACTCGTCGAGTCACGCCGCAGCCTCGTGCGCAATCTCATCTACCCCGTGCCCGATCCGCAATTTCCGTTTCTCGGCGTGCACTACACCCGCATGGTCAACGGCGGTGTGGAAGCCGGTCCGAATGCGGTGCTCTCATTCAAACGCGAAGGGTACGACAAGTTCAGTTGCTCACCGCGCGATTGTCTCGACATGGCCACCTATCCCGGACTTTGGAAACTCATCCGCAAACACTGGCGGATGGGCCTCGGCGAGTGGCATCGGTCGTTGAGCAAGCGGGCGTTCGTCACCGGTTTGCAGAAACTCATTCCGACGATCACCGGCGCTGATTTGAAACCGGCTGGCTGCGGCGTGCGCGCCCAAGCGATCGAACCGGACGGCTCACTCGTCGACGACTTCCGCATCATCGAAAGCGAACAATTCATCCACGTCTTAAACGCACCATCACCCGCGGCCACCGCATCGATCGCCATCGGCCAACACATCGCCGAGCTAGCGGCCAATCGCTTCGGCATCGCCAAAACGGTGACCCAGGATCTTTGATCTTGGGGGAGTCGATGATAAGCGTCAATGCGCCGATGGGTGTTCTTCGAGACGCACGTTGTCGCCCGTTCGTTGTTGGTGATTGGGAGGGGATTCGGTGAGATTGCGGTGAACTGAACAACGAGGATCATCGCCTCCCCCACCCCTGAAGAGGCGGGCCACCCGTTCAAGGAACCAAGACTGAAGGCGGATCAGGAAGGTTGGCGAACCTGAACCCGAACGTGGAAAATTTGAAAGCCAGAGACAAGGTGTTCACGTCTCTTGAGACGCTCAGTCTTGTTTGCATTCTTCAAGTCTGGCCTCGAAGCCGTAACCACGAGACCAGGCTCGTAAACGACATTGCGATCAGCGCGAACCCAATGGCCCTTGGTTTCTTGTCTCCGGTGTGTTTCTTGATGAAATGTTCATTCGGCATTTGTTCGTTCAGGTTGAAAATGCCGATGTGCCGGTTTGTGTAACTCACCCACACACCCGTGACGGTTTCGTCATCGTCTGACGCATAGTTAAGTTGGAGTTGCCAGTAGCAACTTTCGTTGGGCTGCCAAGTGACAACATCGAAACCCTTCACGTCACGCATGTCGGTCAAATTACCTAACACTATCGCGGCCAGCACCGCCTCTCGGTCCATGCCGGGTTTGATTCGGCTCCACTCTGCGGGCATTGGAGGGATGCCCAAACCCAGTAGGAAGCCCGCGAGGCCGGAAACGGCGACGATCAAGACGGCATACCACCGCCGCGACGGAAGCTTTACGATTTTGGCATGTTCGTCATTCGCCATGCTTCGAACTCCAACTGGCGCGGGTCGTCAACCGCCACGGTAAGAGTGCGCGCCAGCGGAAGTTAAGATTGTCCGCCCAGTTGACTCGTGAACCGAAGGATCCCGCGGGTGTGCAGCCTCATGATATTACAATGCGACGAAGCTGGATGCACACTTTCGCCCGTTCGTTGTTGATGACTGCGAGCGGGCTTGGTGAGATTGCGGTGATCTGAACAACGAAGATCATCGCCTCCCCCACCTCTAAAGAGGCGGGGCACCCGTCCGGAACTCACCTGGAGTGACTTCGTTTTGCCCCTGGATTCCCGCCTGCGCGGGAATGACGACGCTGTCGCGCCGCTGCGTTTGGACTCAAGGTGCTCTAGAATTCAGGCGAATCAACGATCGCTAACCGAGACGCCAAGTCCAAGAACTTGGGCTATCAGTTCGTTAATTTGCTTTTGATTTCTGTATTCTGACAATCATGTCCCAGATACCAATACCAGCGAGCAGCGCCAGATTCGGAAGCAGCATTGGGGTCAAGATCGGCGCACCGTAGAGAAAGCTGTCGCGCACCGAATAGGGCGAATTCCAATTCGCTTCAAAGTGCAATCCAAATCCAATCAGTCCAATCGCGATTGAGGCAACGAGAATTCCACAACATATTTTTAGGAATACAATTGTCGGCTTTTCGACCATCGCCATTGCGATGAATCCGACAGCCAGAGCACTAACAAAAACCGGTGTCCACTCCCATGCGCTGTAAAATCCATTCTGTGCGTGATCGCAAAGGGCCAAGACAAAATTGCCAAGTATGCCACCCATCGCCAGAAACAGCACCCATCGACTCCAGTCGCGCGATTCAAAATCGACCATCCGATTCATCACCAGCAGAAACCCGATTCCGGCGTACGCCAAGGGTGCAACGAACGGCGCGGTGTAGACAAGGCTCTTGACGGAATAGAAAGCGAAAAACTGGCTTTCGAGGTGAAGGATAAATCCAGCGATGCCCACGAAAATGCTGCCAAACCCAACGGCGTATCCTGCTGACTTTCCGTTCCATCCTGCCAGCAAAATGAACGGTGCTGCGACTGAGAAATAAAACGGAATCCATTCGGCCCAGTGTGCGAAGTTGTTGATTGAGTGCGCAATGTAGATGTCTACGGCCAGGAAACTGACGTTGAGAAAGACAAAATATTCGAGCACGTTCGGGCGAGACAGAGTTTTGTTCCAGAATTCGCGAGAAGGCATAAGCGGTCACCCAATTGTCAACAGAGTTTTGCAATTAGCGCCGGTCGGTCGATGCACTCTTGATTAAGAATCTTCTTCGTGCTTAGCGGCGTTGTGCTCAGTTCGGATCACTTTAGCCATTTCCTTGAGCTCGGCGAGCTTGGCCAGCAATTCATAATTGCCATGCCACTGGACAAAATCGGCGCCCCCCATAAACGCACCGTGCTTTGCTGTTCGCCCCCAGTAATGCCAGTAATCGAATTCCAGAAATTCGATGGGCTCATCAAAGGGTTCGGGTGTCAAGAGTCCTTCATCTCGCAAGCCCTTCATGATCGATTGGGCCTCGACGACCATGTTGTTGACGTGTTCGAGGACTTCTTCGGCTTGGGCATAGTATTCATCAATTGGCGGTTTCGTGTGGCATTTGAGGCACACTTCTTTCATTTCCTCCTGGCCCTGAGCGAAGGTCGGACGTTTGGTAGAAACAGCGGCGTACAGGAAATAAGAAAGGCGATCCGTCGTGTCATGTGAAACCTTCATCCCTTCCAGTCCGCTCATGTGGCACGTGGCGCAAGTTGGCACAGACATGTCGCGGGTGGAAAGCTTTTTCGGGTCGGCCGACATGTTAAACGAGGCCTTCTGCGCATGAAAAAGCACGCCATGCTTCGACTCCGTGTAGATTTCAATTTGCGAATGGTCCGGTCCCATATGACATTGGCCGCACGTTTGCGGTTCGCGGGCAAGAGCGATCGATGTCGAATGACGGGCGTGGCACGCTGTGCAGGTTCCAATGGAGCCGTCAGCGTTGGGTCTGCCCACAGAGTGGCAGCCATCGCATCCCTTGTCGAACGCTGCCGGTCCTTCATTAAGGGCGAGCGCATTGGGCGGTCGCGACACCATGCCTTTGTGAAACATCTCGGAGTGAGCGATTTGTTCAGGCGTGAAGGGTTCATCACCGTGAACCGCAGCCCATGCGGGCGCTGCATGGCGACTCTTTAGAAACTGGTTGTATTCGGTTGCGTGGCACTCGGCACAGTTCTTGGCCGTCAACTTCTTTGCAATGGTGAATCCACGATGGTCAAGCGGTTCCTGTCCTTCAAGCGCACGGTGACAATCGAGGCAATTGACGTTTGAACTTGCATGCTTGCTTCGTTCAAATTGATGGACGACGGCTGATGTTTCATGACTGTGGCACTCCGCACACTTTCCGGAGGCCCGAACGAAATCGGGGGTAGGCCCCAGTGTTTCGCCAGCCGGTCGTTTTGCGTTGATGATCAGCGCCGCGACAATGAGCGACGTGCCGATAAATATAGATACAAAGACAGCTTTGAAGGTCATTGGTGATTACTCCGGTGTACCGGCCCCATGTGCGCAATGTGCAAGCTTGCGACGCAAATTGAATGAGTCTACACGAGTCCCTTAATTAAACGCTAATGGGCGGCTGAGCAACACTCAATCGGAACGCACCCGCAAGCAGACGCACTGTGATGACTTTAAGAGCCTTCGGACGTTCTATTCCTACGCGATAATGATGGCCGATCCCGGAACCTGTCGCGTCCGGTTGGCAACACGTCGAACGTTGGTGAGGGGGTTAATTCAATCACGAAACGCCGCACGCGAGCCCGGCTGCCTCGAATCGGACATCGACGACGACAATGACATAGACCTGGCCGACGTGGCCGAGTTCCAGCGGTTGTTTACCGGTTCTTAATCGTGTAACGAAAGTCGCCGCCAACCAGTTGCGTTGGCGGCTATAATCGTTAATCTCCAAACTAGCCACGAAGCGTCCGTCGCTTGGTTGGCCAAGCGTCTGTAGCTCAGTTGGATAGAGCATCGGATTTCGAATCCGACGGTCGCAGGTTCGAGTCCTGCCAGGCGCATTCAATTCCTTCGACTTCTTCCCTTTTGCTTACTGCTTGTGCAGCGTCACGCTGACCGTTGCATCCGTGACAGGATCGACGCTGCTGTATGACAGGAGACTTCCGCTGCACGTGTACGCGCCATCACCGAGGAGTACGAATAAACCGGGGCCGCCGACGAGTGCGGACTGCCCTAGAATGTTATCGATGGCAAATGCATCCAGCTGTGTAATGTCGCGTTCACTTATATCCCAGTTCCCGTCGCCAGCCGCGATATGCGCGGTGGCCGTGCCGCGGCTATAGAGTTCGGTCACCACGCCGATCTGATCATCCTCGGTCGTGATGGGCTGCATGTTGTCAAAGTCCCAGGTGGCAACACCGTTCGCGCGAATGTTGACCACGGCGTTATTCCCGCCGCGGCCGTCGAGATCGGAGAATGGTCCGGGCAAAACCCATTCGTCGCTGACCCAGTTTCCAACAATACAGGGATCGACGCCTTCTGCTGCGGGCGGATCGGGTACGGAGTCGTCTTGGCAATATTCGTCGAGCGAAAACCCGGCGATCTCAAGCGTTGTCGCCATGGTGGTGCCGGATACGGCGACGATTGCGCTGTTGGAGGGAATCGGAATTTGCGTCGGAGATCCAGTTGACCCTTCAGGGCACATGCAGCCGCCATCTTTCCGGCAGAACAACAGGCCGTTGACATCGGAAAGCAAGACATCATCCATGTTATCCCAACTAACGCGACCGTTCATGGGGCCAGTGGCTTTGAACGAGACGATGTCGGCGTTGAAATCGATGTGCGCGATGCGCACGCCCGCTTCACCGGGATTGGCGTAGAAGCGTTTGCCGTTGTCGAGTTGGCCCATCGATACGTACGACTTAAGGCCGTTCGGTGCTTCAGGCATGAACCATGCCGAACCGCGGGTCATCTCGAGGGCGAACGAGCTGGCCCACGTGTCGCCGAATTCCATCTCTTCGGGCTGAACGAGGTATGCAAAGGCCTCGGAATTGTCTTCGGCACCGAATGCAGTCTCAAATCGATCGATGACTGGAACGCCCACCGTGTGCAGTTGAAAGTAAAAACCCACGGCATCATAGGTGCGCGTGAACAGGTGTTTAAGCGGCGTTGAGGCATACGTATTGAACCAGCCACGTTTCGCCGTGGGGTTGAGCACGTAGCTGACATATTCCGGGAAGCCCTCAAGCAGCCAATGCGGTTTTCGCAATGCTTTGGTGGCAGGGATGAACGTCGCCTGATAGCAGTGGGTCAGTTCGTGTGACAGCACCCTGCGCAGTTCGTTTTCATCATTGAATTGTTCGCGATTCACAAAGATTTCAATCCGGCATGACGTCGCGGCTTCTGTTGCACAACTCGAAGAAGCCTGCGGAGAGGCCCAGGCGAGCACACTTCCTCCAGCCTTTCCAAGTCCGAGACTGATGTAGACGGGGATACCAAGCGGTCTTCCGAAGGCCTGCTCAAGTTTGGCCAACTCTTGATCAAGAATCGGGCGGTACACTTCCGCGCCGTCCTGGTCTTCGGAGATCGCGTCATTTCCCGTTGTGCAACTGTGATCCCCAAAGATCGCCACGCGCGCAGTCTCGATGCCGTCGTCCGTGCTGGTACCGAGGGCGGACTCGATAGCGGCCAACTCGTCTGCCGAGAGTTCTTCTTCAAACTGAGATATCCAATACACCGGTAGCGTTCCGCAACTGACGTCGGACGGCTCACCTGTCGGAGGGGTCACTCCAGGGATGTCGCCCATGAGCAGTGCAAATGCCTGCAACGCGACTTCTTTCGTGATGGTACCGTTGGTATTCATCTGATCGGTGATGAGTTCCCAGTCGGTCTTGTCGCGCGGTTCCTCGGTGAGTTCGATCAGCGGAAGCGCGTCATCGGGGGCTTGGTCGTCCGGGTCGGGGGTGTCTGGCGTGGTGGGCGGCATGCAACCAACCAATAAGAACATGCATGCTGCAAAGACGAACGTTGACGGCTTGGATAGAAATTCGGCGCACCGAGTGCTAGGCTGCATCAAGACAACTCCTCATAAGCAAGCGCTTCGACATCCCTCATCGCTGCGGCGACGATCGGTCGGAGCCAGCCGGATGCACGCATTCCACGGCGATCCGGCTTCTGATTTCAAAATGTTACTGGCGTCCTTGGTTTGACATTTCCCCATGGGTGACGCCAACGGGAGTGGGAACCGAAAGGTTACGGTCCGCAGTCTGCTTCATCCGTTCCAGCGGCGCATTTGGAGGATTCGGCTCCGGGTCTGCCGTCATCACAATAGCCGTCGTCGGTTGTCAGGCAGACCGTCGGGTCGACGTTGGCGCAGTCGGTTTCGTCGGTGCCCGGATCGCAAACGCTGGTGAGCGCTCCAAGACGGCCGTCGTCACATTCGCCATCATTTGCGTACTGGCAGCTATCGGCTCCGGTGCTTGGTTGACAACCACAGACAGAAAGGAGAAGGAGAGCGACAAATAAGACGCTCTTAGCATGTGGCCCAATTGACAAGTGAATTCTCCATGCAAACACAGCCCAAGCGCGCCGGGTGAGACGTCGCCTCAGATGCCCATTGCGCATTGATGAAACTTCAGTTGGCCCGAAGTAGGATGATAGGGGGGATACCGGCCTTGAGTTGCCCGACGAAACTTGCCGAATTGCAACATGTGTCGCGAACAAAGACCTCCAGTGCGGCCCCTACGTGAGGGGCGATGGCCGGGATTATTGCAAATATATTAGTGCATGCAAATAGCCTCAGCCTGCAAAAGCCTGGCCGGAGGATAATTGGTGCGCAAGTCTTGTTGTGTCCTGACCTTAGGCTCAAGCGGAAAGCCGGTTCTGTTCAACCGATCACGGGGTCGAGTTCTTCCAAACGCAGTTTACTTCCACCCCGCATACCCCTCGCTCTGCGTCATTGTCTCGTCATCTCAAGCCCCCTTGTAGCACAACACAGGTCGAAGTTTTTGCGTGATTCGGACGAGGTCCTTTTGCGCTCGCATGACGGCTTCGATGTCTTTGTAGGCGCTGGGGGATTCATCCGTCAGCTTGGCCGCCGTGTTCGGATCGATCCAGATGTCTTTCAGTTGGCGGTCGAGGTCTTTTCGTTTGATCTTTGCGCGGGCGGCGGAGCGGCTTAGCTTTCTTCCGGCGCCGTGGGAGCTTGAATTCAGGGCTTCGGGGTTGCCGCGTCCGACGACGTGATAGGTGGCGGTGGCCATCGAGCCGGGGATGATGTTTTGGGTTTCATTGTCGGCACGGTTTGCGCCTTTGCGGTGGACCCAGTATGTTTGGCCGCGATGGTCTTCGCGTTCGACGTGGTTGTGATCGGTGTTGATCCATGTGCTTTCGTCGATCTGTGCGCCCAACGCTTCGGCGACGATGCTTGCAGCCGATTCGAGCATTCGTTTGCGACTTTCTTTCGCGTACAACCTTGCCCACGCGACATCTTGCAGATACGCGTTACCGGCTTCGCTGTCGGCATCGAGCCATGACAATCCACCGCCGACTTTTTCGGCATGTTTGAGATGGGCGGCAGTGATGTGTTGGCCCATCGCCCGCGAACCGCTGTGGACCATCACCCAAATGCGTCCTTCTTCGTCCGACTGAAATTCGAGAAAGTGATTGCCGCGTCCGAGCGTGCCAAGTTCCTCGCGCCCGACGGTCAGTGCTTTTGCGATGAGTTCCGGATGCGACAGGCGGTTCGCATCCAACTGGCCTGCAAGTTCCGGCAAACCGTTTCGCCTTGAGTGGCGGATGACGGGGACGGCGTGCGGTAGTTCCTGGAGGACATACTCTGCGGCTTGTCGACGTTGCAATGGACTCGCGTCGCCTGCGAATGCGACGGCTGAGTAGCCGCAA
>DDIR01000001.1:0-558 GCA_002338715.1 Phycisphaerales bacterium UBA1845
TCTTGCGATTCGCTGATTTCACCAGCCGCTTTTGCTTCGGTGAGCGCCCGCGCGAGTTGCGCCGACCAATCCGCATAAGCGTATTTGATGGCCAACCGCATCGGCTCGCTGAGCTGAGCGACTTCCAAAGCCAGCTTTGCAATCACGCATTCCCGCATGGGACCGTGCTCAACGTAGTGATCCCGCATTGCGCTGAAGAGGTTCTGCACGCGCTTCAGCGGGCTCATCTGCCGGTTGCCGAGATGTTCGCGAATGAACTCGGCATGGGCGGCGGCTGACTCTTCAATGACAGCCACCCCGAGGTCTTCCTTCGACTTGAAGTAGTGATAGAACGAGCCCTTGGGGACGTCGGCAAGGTCCAGGATCTCCTTCAAACCGCAGCCGTTGAAGCTTTTCGCCGCGATGGACGATGAGCCGGCTTCGACAATGCGGTCTTTGGTGCTGGGCGAGGTCGTTGTCATCACGGGTAAGTATACGACCAGTCGTCTAGTAAGTCAAATCGTTGTTTTCCACCCCCGCAGGGCCTATTGGGGCGGTGTCGTCATTCCCGCGCACGCG
>DDIR01000001.1:665-18080 GCA_002338715.1 Phycisphaerales bacterium UBA1845
CCCGCGCACGCGGGAATCCAGGGGAAAAACAAAGTCATTCGACTTGAGCGTTGGCCCCGGTATTGCGAAAAGTGGTCGGGCACAACGCCGCGATTGGATCAAGATCGCCATAGCGGGTTGGCGGCGCTTCGACCTTGAGACTTGGTCAGGGGAGCACTGTCAGGTACCCCGGGGGGACGTGGTCGGTCAGCCAGACTTGGTTGCCGGTGACGAAGAACTGGTGCCCATCGTTGTGCATTTGCCTGGCATCGATCGAGAGGATCACGGGTTGGCCATGTCGCATTCCGACAGCCAGCATCGTGTCCTTGTTGGTGGACATATGGACGTGATGTCTGGCGCACTTGAGCAAGCCCTGTTCCAGGATCGAATCGAGAAAGCGGGTGGCTGTCCCGTGAAGCAGGTTGTCAGGCGGGATGGCGGCTTCGTATCCAAGGTCGATGTCGAGCGAGTGTCCCTGGCGTGCGCGAATGCGAAGTCGATCGCGATCAAACTCAAAGCGCTGCTTGTTGTTCTCCAAAACGACCTGCTCGAGTTGCACTCGGGTGTAGGATTGGCCGTTTTGGGCGAACGCGGCGAGGAGTGTTTGAACTTCAATCCACCCTTCCGCTTCAAGCCCAACACCGATCGAGTCGGGGCGATGGCGCAGTACGTAACTTAGCGTCTTGCTGATGCGTTGAAGGTCTTTTGCGTTCATGATTCGTTGCGTGCTGGCGGATTCGTCAATTCGGTTGCGTGCGGACGGCTTTAGAATATGTCATATGCGTTGATTGTCATAGGTGTCGGCTGGCATGGGTGAAGCTGGCCGTGCTTTGACAATCGATCAACTCTCTGTCATTACTGGTTTTAGGTGGAAATTGCGGTGGGTTAACGCAGATCGTTTGGAATCACATCTGTTCAAGTCAGCCTGAAGGCGGCTGGCTGTGATTCTTGACAGGATTTGGCTGCGGTTGTTCTATCGACTTCTTGGAATTGATGGTCAGATCCGATCGGAGCTTGAATCATGTCTGTTCTCTTGAACGACGACATCGCGCATTTGGACAAACTTCTCGAACAGGTTGTCCGCCGCGGTTTGGGTGATGAGGCCTGTGCGGACTATGCCGAGTTGGTCAGTCTCTGCAAACGCGGGCAAGATTCCGACGACACCAGCGAAGCGGCTAACAGTCAGCCAACGAAGCAGAACGAATGTAGAGATCGTGCCGCCTCGATCATCGCCAAGCTTGATGTGGCTGACATCCGCGATTTGCTTAAGACGCTTACGCTTCGGTTTCATCTGGTCAACAAAGCCGAGCAGGTTGAAATCATTCGCATCAACCGGCAGCGCGAACGCGACGCCAGCGCCGAGAAACCCCGGGCGGAATCCATCGCCGATGCCATCGCCCAGTTGAAGCGGCGCGGTCTGTCGCTCGATCGCGTGCTGAAAGTCCTCAATCGCCTCGACATTCAACCAACCCTGACCGCCCATCCGACCGAAGCGCGCCGGCGCAGCGTGCTCCGCAATCAAAAGCGGGTGGCCAACGCTTTGTTGCAGCGTCATGACAAGAGCTGCGCGGCGGCAGAGGCCAGGCAGAACGACGAGCAAATCGTGCGCGATGTGTTTTTGATGTTCGCCACCGACGAGGTGCGGGCAGAGCGGCCCCACGTGATCACGGAAGTGCGAAACGGTTTGTATTTTCTCAACGGTGCGATTTGGGATGCGGTGCCGCAACTTTATCGCGACCTGGGTGGAGCGCTGGAGACGTATTACGACGCAACGCCACCGATGTCGAGTTTCCTGCGATACCGGACGTGGATCGGCGGCGATCGCGATGGCAACCCGTTGGTCACGAATGAGGTGACGCGCGGGACGATCCGCGAGCTTCGACAAGCCGTCATCGATCAGTTCATCGCCCAGTTGATCGAACTGCGTCACGAGCTTTCCATTTCGACCAAGTGTGTCGATGTGTGCCCTGCGTTGTTAGCCGCGATCGATGTGGATGAACAGCGCTGCCCGCTGAGTGAGTCGGACCGAAGCGATCTGCAGTTTGAGCCTTATCGCAAGCGGATTTTGCAGATGATCGCGAAGTTGCGCGACGCCCGCGACGATGCCAGTGCGTACACCGCGTCGCAGTTTATTGCGGACATCGCACTGATGCAGACGTGCCTGGATGAGTGCGGGTTGGCTGTCATTTCGCAAGGGCGTCTTCGCGATTTGCGCGTTCGGGCTGAGGCGTTTGGATTGCACTTCGCGTCGCTTGATATTCGTCAACACAGCGCCGTCCATACTTCAGCCGTCGCCGAACTTTTGCGTATCGCGCGGGTGCATGCCGACTATGAATCGCTTGGTGAGGATGAGCGCTGCCGGTTGCTCAGCGAGCAGCTTGAAGACCCGCGCCCGCTGTTACCGCGCGAGGCAGAGGTCTCCGATGCGACGCGCGACCTGCTCGATTTGTACGAGACGCTTCGCGAGACCAGTCGAACCACGCCAGCCGCGATCGGCAGTTACATCATCAGCATGACGCACGACGTGAGCGATATGCTGACGGTGCTCGTGTTGATGAAGGAAGCCGGCTTGTGGCGGATGCGCGGCGGTCGGGTGGAAGCTGCGCTCGATGTGGTGCCGCTGTTTGAAACCATCGACGACCTTGAGCGGGCGCCCGAGTTGATGACACGCCTTGTCACTCATCCGGCATACTCCAAGCATCTGGAAGCGAGACGTCGGCGGCAGGAGATCATGCTCGGTTACTCCGACAGCAACAAGGACGGTGGCTACTGGATGAGCAACTGGGCGCTGCAAGTGGCCCAGCGTAGGTTGGCGGCGGCGATGCATGAGCAGCAGATCGATTTTCGCTTTTTTCATGGCCGCGGCGGAACGGTGGGGCGCGGCGGTGGTCGGGCGAATCGAGCGATATTGGCCAGCCCGCCCGAAAGTCGCAATGGTCGGATTCGCTTCACCGAGCAGGGCGAAGTCATCACGTTTCGTTATGCGCTGCCCGCGATCGCGCGGCGCCATGTTGAGCAGATCGTTCACGCGATGATTATTGGGACCGTTGAGGTTGGCGCAGATGCGAAGACCGACGCATCGGGTGGCGGTGATGATGCGAAGATCATGAGTGACATTGCGCGGCACTCGATGGAGGCGTATCGCAAACTGGTTGAGCATCCGGATTTCTGGACGTTTTACACGGGATGTTCGCCGATTGAGCATATCAGTCGGTTGCCCATTGCGTCGCGGCCCGTGTCGCGTTCGGGTGGGGCGGTTGGGTTGGACAACCTGCGGGCGATTCCGTGGGTGTTTGCGTGGACGCAAACGCGGTATACGGTTCCGGGCTGGTATGGACTTGGGACGGCCATCGAAAAAGTGATGTCGGACGATTCGGGTGCGCTGGCGACGATGCAGCAGTGGTATCGCGAGTGGGATTTCTTCCGCACGGTGATCGACAACGCTCAACAGGAGATGGCTAGGGCGCGGTTGATCATCGCGCAGCGTTATGCCGCATTCGTGGAGAAGGGGCTGCATGAGACGATCGTTGCGGAGTTCGCCCTTTGTAAGAAGGCGATTCTGGCGATTACGGGTCAGGGTAAGTTGCTTGATAACAACCCGGTGATTCAACGGGCGATCCACGCGCGCAATCCGTATACGGACGTGTTGAATCTGCTTCAGATTGAATTGATGACGCGCTATCGTGATGGTTCGGACGATGAGGAAGCCGTTCGCGCGGCGCTGTTTTTGAGCATCAACGGTATCGCGGCAGCGATGCAGAGCACAGGTTGATTGATTTTCATTGAAAAGGGGACGTGATGGGCAAGGAAGCAGAGGGGCAGGCGACGTGGTCGGCGGTCGAGGCGTATGTGAAAGACTGCGTGATCATGCCGGACGATGCGCTGGAGCGTTCGCTGATCAAGAGCGCGGAAGCGGGCTTGCCGGAAATTCAGGTGCCGCCGGGTTTGGGAAAGCTACTTCATCTGTTGGCCCGTTCGATTGGTGCGAAGCGGATTCTTGAAGTCGGCACGTTGGGCGGATACAGCGCGATCTGGATGGCCCGCGGGTTGGCCGACGGCGGTAAGCTGATCACGCTGGAGCGCGACGCCCATCATGCCAAGGTCGCCCGCGACAACATCGCCCATGCCGGGTTGAGCGACCGGGTTGAACTGATCGAAGGACCGGCGTTGGAAACGCTCGAAACGATCGCGGCAAAGAACGAAGGACCATTCGACCTCGTTTTCATCGATGCCGACAAGCAGAGCAACGCGGACTATTTTGCATGGGCGGTGAAACTGGCCCGCGTCGGCAGCATCATCATCGTCGACAACGTCGTTCGCGACGGCGAAGTGATCGATGCCAACAGCAAAGACGAAAACATCCAAGGCGTCCGCCGCCTCAATAAGTTGATCGCATCAGAATCCCGCGTCAGCGCCACCACCATTCAAACGGTCAGTAGCAAGGGTTACGACGGGTTCTCGATGGCATTGGTTGTTGCTTAGCTCGGAGTTCAAGTGACATAAGGTGCAAAACCAATGACAACTCGTGATCCTTCGGATAAGAAGTGGGATTTCTACATGTGCAGAGTCGATGACGCACCGGCGTCAATCTTCCTGGATATGGCACTATTGGAAGGCCTCGAGAGTGCAAGCGAAGATACGTTGTACGCATTGCATGTGACAATCAATGATCCGGGCGAGCACGGCATGGGAACTTCGCATGAGATGGAAGTCATGTCGTCAATTGAGGATCAAGTCATCGAGCAATGTAAACTGATTGATCTGCAATTCATAGGTCGATTGCGAAACAACAGTAATTGGCAGATGACATTTATGGGGCCGCCTAAACGCGAGCGAAAACTCAAGCGCATCGCCAAGTCAAGCCTCAAGCCGGTGAAGAGAGCGTTTGACGTGATGTCCCAGAGGGATCCCGAATGGTCGTATTACCGTAATTTCCTTTACCCCGATGCCGAGCGGTTTCGGTGGATGAAAGACAAGTGGGTTGTCCAGAACCTCATTAAGAACGGTGATTCGCTTGTTCAATCGCGTCGGGTGGACCATTGGGTGTTTTTTGAAGATGAATCTGCGTTGGACAAATTCGCATCGGCCGCGGACTCCTTGGGATTCGGCGTTGAGTCAAGTGATACGGTTGAAGATCGCCTTGTTCTTCAGATTCACAGGGTGGACAAGGTTGACCTCGAATCGATTCATCTTGTGACCGAGCAACTTCACCGATTGGCCGACGACCATGGCGGCGAGTACGACGGTTGGGAAACATCCGTCGAGAAACAGAAGTAACACTTGATTCGCTTTGAGAAGCAGCGTCAACTTCGATGCTTCGTGTTTGACATCTTTGATCAAGCGCACAACAAACTCTAAGGTGTACTGATCGTGCCTTCCCACGAATTCTTGCTGGTGGACGCTCGCAAATTCAGTCCCAGTGACTATGCGCGTTTCTTTGGGACAGCGGAATCAGATCGCGCAAGGTTGCCAGACGATTTTTGCCATTATATTGCAGATTCACTTGAGTGGATTCCGACAATCAATCCGACGGTCAACGACCATCCGCCGCAACTTGGTTTGAACTTCCATGGTCCGACCGTGATTCTTCCCGAGCATGCGTCCCATGCCGCGGCAATCTTCAAGGGGTGGGCCGACCTGTTTCGTCAAGCTCCTGCCAGTTTCGAACTCACGGTCAACTGGAAGCATCAGGCAAGAAGCAAGGAACCGCGTCCGAGCCGCTTTGACGTGGATCGTGATTCTACGGTTCGCGCGTTGTCGGATATTGCGGCGATGGCTACGCAGGTCAGCAGGGGTGATCATTTCCTCCTGCATTTCGGGCTCTAGGAACGTCACCGAACAGCTATGCCCAATGAACGTTTGATTCTGATCCTTGAAGATGCTCAATCTCGGCGTGAGCGGATGACTGCGGTGCTCGATGAATTCGATTCGTCGATTCGCGTATTTATTTTTCCGGCTGCGGCTGAGTTCATGCGCGAATACGAAGTTCTCCATCAGCGCGCGTGCCTCATTTCGCTGGATCATGATTTGGAATCTCCAAGTGATGACGTTGATCCGGGTGATGGAACCATGGTTGCTCAGTTTCTTGCCGAGCGCGAACCTGTGTGTCCGGTTATCGTGCATTCTTCGAACGTTGAACGAGCTGATTTGATGATCTACCTGTTGCAAAATGCCGGCTGGCATGTCGAACGCGTGGGGCCGATCGGTGACGATTGGATCGAAACTTCCTGGCGAATTGAATTGCAAAAGTTAATCGCCCACCGCGCATAAAAAGAAGGGGAGTGGCGGCATCTCCCCCAAGAGCGCCACCCCCCATCTGCAAACCGACATTGTCGATTTGCGATTGCAGATGCTTTCACATCCGCAACCATCTTCAGTCCGCAACGACGCGCTCCCCAGAACGCCACCACGGAAATAAATGGTTATTGTCGGCTGGTCGTGGCCACCTTTCAGGGCCGGGCTGGTTTGCCGAAATTTTTTCGGCTCACCCAGCCACTCCGCACCACCGTTGGTCATAAGTGGCAAGGGGCGTGCCATTCGGAAAACGATTGTTGGGAATTGTCTTAATAGCTTTGTTTTTAGGGGTTTATGGGCGCATTGGGTTTTGGGTGGGTAGTTCGGATTGGGGACGATTTTCAGGAAACGAAACGTTTTTGCCCGGAATTGGGAACTATTACCCAGTGGTTTTGCGCGCTTTTGATTTGGCGGGGGATGTGGGGTGGTGGTTTGCGTTGCCGTCATTCCCGCGCAGGCGGGAATCCAGGGCGAGCGCAGTGCTCGTTGCGGTGCGCTGCAGACTCTGGGAGAGCTTTCGCGACGACTAGTGCGGTGACGGCTCTTGGTGGTTTTCGTTTTATTCTGGATTCCCGCTTTCGCGGGAATGACGGCGCGCGGGTGCTATGGGAATTGTTTTTATTACACCGCGCCGGCAGCGACCAGGTCGCCTTTTCCGTCGTGGCGGGTGACGGGTGGCCAATCTTTGTCCTTGTCGTACCAGACGTTCATCACTTCGAGGAAATCGTCGGGTGTCTTGACGGCGATGAATGCGTCGCGGACATCTTTCTTGCACGGGTGCAGTTCGCTGTACTTGATGCCGAACTTGCGCATGAGTCTGCCGGCTAACCCGTCACCGTGGTGGGCTCTGGATTCGGCGAAGTGGGCTTCGATGCATTCGCGTTGTTCGGTGATGCCTGGCGGATCGGGCAGCGGTTGATTGGTTGCGAGGGCGACGCACTCGCTGAAGATCCACGGGTTGCCGATCGCGCCGCGCGCGACGGTCACGCCATCGACGCCGGTTTCATTCATCATGTCGATGCACGATTGCGCGGTGAATAGATCGCCGCTTCCGAAGACCAAGCCGTCACCGACGTGACGTTTGACCTTGGTCAGAAACTCCCATCGGCTCGGGCCGATGTAGCGCTGTTCGACGGTGCGGCCATGGACGGTGACGCCGGAGACACCGGCTTCAAATGCGCCGTCGAGGATGGCGAAGAAGTTGCGTTCGCTCTCGGGCGTGTCGTCGAGTCCGCGGCGCATCTTGACGGTGACGGGGACGTCAGCCGCGACCGCATCGACGACGCGGCGGACGATGTCGAGCGCTTGTTCGGGTTGCGATAGAAGGAATCCACCGCGACAGCGGCCGAGCACTTTGCGCACGGGGCAGCCGAAGTTGATGTCGATGACGTTGTATCCCGCGTCGGCAAGGAGGCGGGCGGCTGGCGCGAATTGGTCGGGGTCGGAACCCATGAGTTGTCCGCCGACGGGTTGATCCTGCGGTTCGATCTGCGCGAGGATGCGTTTTTGGCCCTTACCTTTTTGGAGGACCATTTTGTCGAGGACGACTTCGTTGAGTGTGTAGGATGCGCCATAGCGCCGGGCGATGCGGCGCATGGGCAGGTCGCTGTACCCGCTCAGGGCGGCTTGGGTGAACGGGTGTTCGATCTGGATGTTACCGATCTTGATGGGCGACATTGTTTTCCGATTCGTCAGCGATCGCGATTCCTGGCTGCGGTGCGATTATAGCAGATTGATTTGAATCGTTTATTCGGGTTCGGATTGTCGGACCCAAAGCGTCGGGAAGCGGTCGGGTTCGGGCAGGAAGTAGTGATCGCGGACCCAGTTTTCAAGCGTTTCGACGCTGGCGAGGTTGGGCTGATCTTTCGCGTGGAAGCGGTTGAAGTCGAACAGGATGACGCGCGGTCGGGCGGCGATGAGGCTGCGGGTGGTCTCGTCCATCAGCGGTTGACCCAGCTTCTGGAGCTGCACGATTTTTTCGGTTCCCATGTAGCGGATGGCCTGTTTTCGGTTGGCCCGCCAGTAGAGTTCGGGTGCGTAACCGTCGGCGAAGATGGCGTCTTCGGGTCGGGTGTGGCGCCCGATGGCCTCCACGATTTCGATGAATCTGGGGTCGGGCCCGCGCTCTTTCCAATGGTATTGGCGTAAGGCGAATTCGAGCTGCATCCGCAATGGTGCCCAAATCATGAAAGCGAACCAGAGGATAGCGATGACCACATAGTGGGTTGGTGCACGGCCCAATTGACCCGGTCCGGGGTTGATCAGCAAAGAAACGCTGTGGGTTGCGAGTGCGACCAACGGCGGCAGGGCAACGGCGAGATACATCGGTCGGTTGTGCGGGCCGACGGCTGACAGATAGATAGCCAAAAACATCCACAGCCAAAAAAGCAGCAGGACTGGCGGTCGGCTGTTGGCTTCAAGCTGCGGCGGGGTGTCCGACGTTGGGTGTCGTTGGAACAGCCCAATGACTGGTTGCGCCAGGGTGGCCAGAGCCAGTATCAAAGGCAACTCCAATCCGCGCGTGTGCGGGAGCATCCAGCGAAGCGACGGTGTAAACGATGTGGCGATGCCGGGCGCGAAAAAGTTTCGGTTAAACCCGACGATCGCGTCCCACGCCCAATGGCTGTCGCTGGTGAGGGCAAGGATGATGACGAGCAGTGCGACGGATGCGATGTATCCAGTGACAAATTGTGACACTTTTTTCCAGCGGCTTGTGTTGGCAGGTCCGGTTCCCGATCGCGCGATCAGCAGATGAATGAAGATGGCGGCAGGCGCTGCGAACGCGGTCTGCTTGAACCACAAGCCCAATCCGCCGCACACACCGGTCCAAAAGAGCATGCGGGTTGACTTTGTCGATTGGGTGATGGCTTTCAGATAGAGGCCCATGCATCCCAACTCGGTGACGATCAGGAAGGTGGCTGGCCTGTTGCACCCGACATGGAAGGTCCAGAGGTTGAAATACATGACGGCGAATACCGTGCCGATCGCAGCCGCAGATGGCCCGTAGGCCCGTCGAGCGGCGCGGTAGAACAAAACGGCTGACATGATCGACGCCAACCCGCACAACACCCATACGCCCACAGGTGATCCGCCGGACAGGCCAAGCCCGAGCGCGTTGATCCAGAAGATCGCCGGCGGTTTGATGTCCCACAGTTGGCTATAGAGTGTGGCGCCGCCGAGCAATTCGCGCCCATAGTGGAGAAAGAACCACCCATCGATGTCGTCGATGCGAATGTGGGCGATGAATTGCGACAGGGCGATGATCGGGAGGCAAAGGATCAGTGCGGCGACTCCTGGGAGGTTGGGTCGCCGTTTGGGTGACGGATTGTTGACGGGGGTTGGCAGAATCATCGCTGATCCACACGCGGGTGAACTTTTTGAAGTGCTAATCTTTTCAAAACATTTGAAAGCCGTTGGTTCGCGGTGAACGAGTGCTTAGCATAGCAGATACCGACCCGGTGAGAATCATATCCGGGGCGAGTTACCCCCGCGCGATCCGTTGTTGCGGTGCGTTGGGGGCTTGCTTGTGTCGGGGTGGTTTCCAATGACTGATACTCCCGCAGGTAGACATTGATGAACCCCGCCGTTCTCCAACTTCCTGACCTCTATCGGCCCATCGAAGCCGACCTTGCGCGGGTTGTGGCGATCATGGATCAGGAATTGCAAAGCGAGTTGCCGTTTGTGGCTCAGCTTTGCGAGCGGGTGCGCGGATATCGGGGCAAGATGCTGCGGCCCGCATTGTTGCTGCTCAGCGGTCAGAGCGTGGCTGGGGTTCAGAGCGTGCTGGGAGGGCCGGCTGCGGGCGGGGTGACGTCGGAACATCATACGCTGGCTGCAGTTGTGGAGCTGGTGCACCTCGCGACGCTGGTTCACGACGACGTTTTGGACCAAGCCGAGGAACGGCGGCGGCAGGCGACGATCAGCTCGACCAACGGCAACGAAGCCGCGGTCATGCTGGGCGATTATCTGATCAGCCATGCGTTCCACCTTTGCAGCAGTCTGGATTCGCAGAGTGCGTCGCGATTGGTCGGGCATACGACAAACGTGGTCTGCGAAGGCGAGTTGATGCAGATTCATAGCCGCGGTCATTTCAAACTGAGCGAGCCCGATTACATCGAGATCATTCGCCGCAAGACGGCGGCACTTACGGCGGCATGCTGTCGTTTGGGTGCGACCCATGCGGGGGCGGATGAGACGCTCGCGAGTCGACTCGAAGTGTTCGGTGAGAGCGCCGGCATCGCGTTTCAGATTGTCGACGACATACTCGATGTCGTGGGTGAGCAGAAGAAGATGGGCAAGACGTTGGGGCGCGATCTTGAGTTGGGCAAGATGACGCTTCCGGTGATTCACTATCTGCGCGAGGCGCCAACCGACAAGCAGGAAGCGATGCTCAAGAAGTTGGCCAGTGCGGAGCACGACGATCGCGCACACGTGGCGCAGCAGTTGACGGAGTTTGGCAGCGTTGCATATGCAACATCTGTTGCAGAGCAGCATGTGTCGCGGGCGATCAGCATGCTTGAAGGTCTTCCCGAATCAGCCAGCCGTTCGAGTCTGCTCAGCATGGCTGAGTTCATCATCCAGCGCGAAAACTAATCCGCGCAAACAACACTCATTTCACGATTTAGCGTTGTTAGGTGCCACTGCTCTGTGAGCAGTGTGGGGGGGGATTTTGATCTTCGAATCAAGCACTGCTCACAGAGCAGTGGCACATTGATTGCTGCGCAGTGGCACGTTGATTACTGCGCAGTGGTTCGGTGGTTTCAATTCATTGTGGGCGGTTGAGATGTTTGTCGTAGAATCTTGTAAGCGACCGATTCGAAGTGATGAATCCAGTCGGGTTGCGCCGATCTGAAATAGGTTCCATCACTTCAAAAAAACGAGACGCATTCAAGATGAAGACCGCACTGATCGTAATGGGGTTTACCGCCGCTGTTTGGGCGGCTGAACCGATTCGCACACCGTCGCCAGATTCCAAAGATTCAAAAGCCAAGTCGACAGACGAACAGTCTGAACGAGACGAACAGTCTGAACGAGATGACCAGCCGGAACGCGGTTGGGGGATGGGCAGCATCTCGCTCGCAACCCGGCAGGTGGCGCGGCTTGGGGATTGGGAAGATCAAGTCCCCAACATCGAAAAGAGCATCGATCGGTTGTGGGAAGAGAACGAATGGAACGAGGAAGCCGACCAGTTTGCGCTTCAAGCCGTTCGCGGGGTCGCGGAGATTCCACCGTGGCAGATCACGCGGCGGGTTGATTTTTTAACGAATGAATTCGGCGCGCGCTATGACATGAGCGAAGCGCAGATCAAGGATTTGCAGGCCAAGACGTATCAGATGATCGGAGCCGTGGCAGTCCGTCACGGTGGGACGATGTTCAAGCATGTCACGGAGATGGTGGATTCCGTGAAATCCGGCGAGCCGGTGACGCCCGAAGACATTTCCCGCTGGATGGACGAGGGCGAGGAGATGATCGAATTCGCCCACGAGCAGGTTGAGACCATCTCGGATCAGATCGCCAAAGAGTTGAACGCCGAGCAGCGCGAAGTCTTCGAGCGGGACCGAGCCAGCTATCGCAAGCGGATGGATCGGTTTGAGGACATGCGGGAGCGGTGGAAAGCCGGCGGTTGGCATCCGCGCGAATGGGGGTTGGAGGAGGTTCCGGAGTATAAGCGGATGATGGAGCAGCGCGTTCGCGATGGCCGTTATGATGAGCAGAAGTGGCGGCGTTTCGACGATCTTCAGAAAGCCTACCGCGTGTACGAAGCCAAGTCGCAGGAGACGCCCTACAACGAATCGGCATGGGAATTTTACGTTCGACAGTACATCCATCAATACGGTTTTGACGAGGCCCAAGCCGAGACGGCATGGTCGATTTTGCGTGAGCAGCGGCAGTTGGCTGGCGATGTTCGGCGGTCGGCGCAGCGGCGGATGCAGCGCGAGCGGGTGTTGATGGGGCGGATGGGGGCGATGGCGATGCCGCTTCCGGAATCGGCGCTGGAGGATATCCACGGGTTGTTCGACGGGCTTTGCCGGCGGCTTGATCGGATACCGACGAGTTCGCAGAAGTTGGCTGTCGAGCGGGTATTGGTTCCGCCACTTCAGGCGCTGCCGGCATCGGCGAAGGCGACCGGTGATCAGGCACCAGACCAGCGGACTCCCGGCGATCAGGTTGCAGACGATCGCTGACCCGACGCGCTTGACAATCCCCAGGATCGCTGCACCTTTAGCTGTTGGCTGCACGGATGTGATGGCATCATGCTGGATGCGACGTGCGGCGAGACGGGTAAGGGTTTGATCGCGGCATGTTCACGACGGGTATTCTGGCTGACATCTGGAATGTGGTTGATTTCGGGATCGAGGAAAGCCTTGATCAGATTCAATCATTGGGGGCGCAGAGTATCTCGCTGCGGGTGACGTCGTCGCGTGTGTCGCAGTTGCGGGCGGGTGAACTCGACGCGCCTCGGATTTTCAGAAGCGACGGTGGGTACTTCTTCCAGCCGGACAAGTCCAAGTATTCCAATACGAGAATCAAGCCGGTGGTGGCCAGTTGGCTGAAGAGTCGCGATCCGCTGGAGCAGATTGTCGAAGCCTGCCAGAAGCGGGACATTGAACTGCGATTGCGGATCAGCACATTGGAATCGCCTGTCATTGCCGCTCGACATCCTGAAGCCGCAAGTAAGACGGTTTTTGGCGATGTGGCGTCCGAAACTCTTTCGGCGGCCAATCGCGATGTGGTGGAGTTGTTTCGCGCGACGGTTATCGACTTGTCGAATCGCTTTGCCCCTGCGGCTATTGAGGTCGATGGGCTAACATTCCATTCCGGTGCGATGTACGAGCAGGAATTCGACGCGGGAAATGGATTCCATTTATTAATGGAGCTTTCGTTCGACGAATCATCTGCACAATCTGCAATTTCACGAGGCGTCGATGTTGAGGCGGTCACGCGCTGGGTGCGCGTCGCGTTGCAAAAGGTGTTGGATGGCGGCGATCCACTGGAGACATCACTTGAAGAAATGGCGGCGGAAGCTCTGCCGCTCAAGCAATACATCGATTCGCAAATCGACGACGTCACCAGTCTTGTGGAGCAAATGTCTGGAGCGGCGAATTGTCCGATCTCGTTGAGAATGGGCGCCTTCCTGGGATATGGGTGCATGCCTCGCGTGAATCTTGAAGCGCTTGCACACGATCGCGGCGTGATTACGGAGTTTTTTCTTGCTTGTCCGGATGAATGTGAATGCAATCCAGATCTTGCGGGAGCCATGAATCTGGAGCGTTCTTATACGGGTCGGGAGATTCCTGCGATCGGCATCGATCGCGATACACCGCAGCGCCTCGTCAGTGAAGTGCGGCGATTGGCGGCATCCGGAGTTGGCGGCGTGGTGATTGCATCCTATGGATTGATCTCACCCAATATGCATGACACGATCAAGCAGGCATTTCGCTACGCCGCGCGCGACAGTCGCTGAGGAATCTTGCCTGGTTTCTTACCTTCCGTCCCCCACCCTGGAAGGGCGGGGCACCCATTTTGCCTTTCTTTCGATTCTGACCTTTATTTTTAGTGGTTTTCTGCGACTTTGGGCGGTGATTTTCTGGCTTGATTGGGCGGCTTCTTTGGTTGGCTGATTGGTCAAAATCGCTTAAAATATTGGGCTTGAAGCAGTCGCTTTTTTCCGCGCCTCTTTTGCATTGGAGCTGGCAGGCATATGGCTGACACGACCTCGGATTTTCCGCAGGAAAATATTGTTAATCAGTCGCTCATCGAGGAGATGAAAGGGTCGTATCTGACCTACTCGATGAGCGTCATCATGGCCCGCGCCCTGCCCGACGCGCGGGACGGTTTGAAGCCTTCGCAGCGGCGCATCCTCGTCGCGATGAATGACCTCAACCTCGGACCGCGTTCGGCATTTCGTAAGTGTGCCAAGATCAGCGGCGATACCTCGGGCAACTATCACCCTCACGGCGACCAGGTCATCTATCCGACCATGGTCCGCCTGGGCCAACCCTGGAACATGAGCCAGGTGCTCATCGACAAGCAGGGCAACTGGGGTTCGATCGATGGCGATCCGCCGGCAGCGATGCGATACACCGAAGCGCGGCTTCACGGCGCAGCGATGGAGATGCTGGCCGACCTTGAGTTTGAAACGGTCGATGTCGAGCCCAACTTCGACAACACCCGCACCGAACCCACGGTGCTCCCCAGCAAGTTCCCGAACCTTCTGGTTAACGGTGGAAGCGGAATCGCGGTCGGGATGGCCACCAACATGGCCCCCCACAACGTGACCGAAGTCTGCAACGCCATCATCGCGGTGATCGACAATCCCAACATTTCGATCGCGGAGTTGATTGAGATTATTCCCGGTCCGGACTTTCCGACCGGTGGCGAGATTTGTGGGCGGCGCGGCATCCTCGACGCGTACATGCACGGTAAGGGCCAAGTCATGGTCCGCGGCAAGGTGCACGTTGAAGAGGGTCGCGGTGGTAAGGAAACGCTGGTCATCACCGAGGTTCCGTACCAGGTGCTGCGAAGTTCGATCACCGAACGGGCAGCGGCAGCGGTCAAGGGCGGGCTGATCAAAGACGTCGCGTCGATCAACGACGCTTCCGACCGCAAGCACGAGATTCGCATCGAAATCGAGCTGCGCAAGGGGGCGAATGCCGATGTGGTGATGAATCAGCTTTATCAGTACACCCCACTGCAAAGCAATTTCAATATTTCCAACACGGCGCTCGTCGATCGCAAACCGCAATCGTTGACGCTGCGACGGATGATCGATGTTTACATTCGCCATCGCCGCGACGTGATCCGTCGTCGCACGCAGTTCTTGTTGCAGCGGGCCAAACAGAAGGCGCACATCCAGGAAGCGTTGATTCTGGCGATCGGCGACATCGACGGCATCATCGAAACGATCAAGAAATCGCCCGATTCGGCCACCGCGAAAGAGCGCTTGATGGAGCGGCCTTTGACGCTGACCGAAGCCGACACGCTGCGCCACCTGCTGCCGGAATCGTTCATCGAGCGGTTTGGCGATGCGAACAAGCCGCACTACCTGACGGCTGTCCAGGCGCAGGCGATTCTGGTGATGCAGCTTCAGAAGCTGACCGGTCTGGAAATCGAAAAGTTGGCTGGCGATTACACGAAGCTCGTCGAGCAGATCGCCGATTACGAAGGTATTCTTTCCGACGATGCGTTGGTGTTCGACATCATCCGCGAGGATCTCTACGAGATTCGCGACAAGTTCGGCACGCCGCGTCGCACGACCATCACCGAAGCCGTCGGTGATTTCAGCGTCGAGGAATTGATTCCCGATGAGCAGGTCGTCGTGACGATTTCGCACGAGGGGTACATCAAGCGCACCGACACCGACAGCTATCGCAAGCAGGGTCGCGGTGGTCGCGGAGTGCGCGGTGGCAACACCAAAGACGGCGACTTCA
This sequence comes from Phycisphaerales bacterium UBA1845, assembly GCA_002338715.1. GTDB lineage: Bacteria > Planctomycetota > Phycisphaerae > UBA1845 > UBA1845 > UBA1845. The sequence goes on from DDIR01000001.1 coordinate 16,370, forward strand.
TCGAACACTTGTTCGTGGTCAACACGCACGATTACATGCTGTTCTTTACGAATCGTGGCAGGGTTTATTGGGCGCGGGTGTTTGATATTCCGGCTGGTGCGCGGACTGCACGCGGGCGCTCGATCGCCAATCTGGTCAACATGCAGGAAGGCGAAGAGCATCGGGCGGTTCTGCCGGTCAAGGAATTCGAAGAAAAATACGTCTTCTTCGCGACGGCAGAAGGCAAGGTCAAGAAAACCGCGCTCGGTGCATTCAGCCGGCCACGGTCCAACGGCATCATCGCGATTGTGCTGAATCCGTCGGATGCGCTGATCGGTGTCGAGATGACCGACGGCGATCATGAGATCGTGCTCGCCAGTCGAGACGGGATGGCCGTCCGCTTCAAAGAGGACGATGTCCGCGTGATGGGTCGTTCGGCGGCTGGCGTTCGCGGTATGGCGCTGAGCAAGGACGATTGCGTCGTCGATATGATTGCGATTCGTCCGGGGGCATCGGTGCTGACGGTTTGCGAAAACGGTTTTGGCAAGCGGACGAACATCGACGAGTATCGATTGACGAAGCGCGGCGGTAAGGGCGTGATCAACATCAAGGTCACCGATCGCAACGGCAGCGTTGTCGCGATGAAAGCCGTCAACGATGACGACGAGCTGATGTTTATCACGCAGGACGGCATCATGCTGCGGACTGACCTGGCTGAGGTTCGCGAGATTGGCCGGGCGACGCAGGGCGTGCGGTTGATCAAGACCAACGATGACGACAAAGTCGTCGCGGTGGCGCGGATCGTTCCGGAGGAAGACAAGTCCGAGGACGGAAAGTCAGCCGACCAGCCATCCGGCCCGGGGGCTGACGCCGGTGATGCGGAAGGGGCTGGCGACGAGGCTGAGGCGTGATTTGGCGGCGTTTTTGGGTATTGCCAGGTGAGATTTCCCCGGTTTTTTCTGGAATTAGGGGTGAACTGGAAGCTTGGTCGACGATATAAAGCAATGCAGCCCGGTGGAGATGTTGTAGGGTTTAAGGCGGCTGGGCCGGTTTTAGGCTGACGGTTTTGGATGTGGATGGTTTGCTCGAAGGAGTGATGCGATGCGATTTTTGAAGGCGATGGTTTTGGTTCTGGGGCTTGGATTGTTCGCGTCGGAAGCGAATGCTCAGCGGGCTCAGATTGTGGGCGATGATGTCACGCCGGCCATCCAAGCGCCTTGGAACACCGCATCACCGGGTGTGATGGCCCTTCGTTCGCCGGGCAATGTGGTTGCCGGTGCACGCGCCGATTTCAACACGCGTCACAACCAGACGATCGATCGCATCCGCACCGGTCCGGACATCACCGAAATCGAACCGGAACTGACGCTGGAGCAGGAAGTCAAAATCGAAGTGATCAACACGCTGTTTACGAACCTCAATGCAGCGCTGACGCTTTTGAACAATGCGATCCGCATCAATGCCGGACTCGATCCGCAACTGCCAAGTGATGTTGGCGGGTTGACCGACCTGCTTGGGAATATCAGCGGACCGACCGGCACATAAGGTTGATGCACGCGACTGAAAGACTTTTCAAACCCAGGTCGGCACCTGGGTTTTTTTGTGCGCGAAGGGTCTATAGCGAGTTTTATCCAAGCGTAGCGTTTGGCTTGTCCACTCTTTGCAGCACGGGTGCCGGTACTCACCTGGATTGACTTCGTTTTGCCCCTGGATTCCCGCCTGCGCGGGAATG
>DDIR01000001.1:18182-36341 GCA_002338715.1 Phycisphaerales bacterium UBA1845
CCGCCTGCGCGGGAATGACGGATGCGTTTGAATCTTACGGCGGTGGGCACGGCCCACCCTACATCGATTCGTTACTTCGTCACTTCGTCACTTCGTTACTACGTCACTTCCGCTCGATCACTTTTCGCGATCGCTATACCAGCAATCACCATCGCAGTGCCAATCGCGATAATGTGCCCTGGCAAATGATCAGTGGGCGCCAATCTGTCGAGGCCCATTCTCTCGGCAATGCTGGGAACAAACGCGATCGATACCGCGATGCCGTTGTGCAGCATGTGGGCAAGGATTGAGGGGAAGATGGATCGCGATTGCCAGCAGAGGTATCCGAGAACGATGCCGAGGACGGCAGTGATGACGAACTTGATCAGGATGATATGAAAGATCGCAAACACGCAGGCCACGATGATGATCGCGGTCCACTTCTTCGTGGACTTGCGCAATCCGCTTAGCAGAAAGCCTCGGAAAAACAGTTCTTCGCAGACGGCTGGTATGACCGCGATCAAAAGCAGCGGCACCCAGAGGCCCTGGTTTTCAAACGCGCTCATCAGCGTGTTGTTGCTTTCGAGGATGGCTTTGGGCACGGGGCTGATGGTGTTTTGCAAGGCGAACAATTCGTGCGCGGGAATCCATCCGCCCAGTCCGATCAGGATCGCGGCGACGATGTAGCGCGGTTTCGCGCCGCTTAAGCCCAGCGCTGAAACGATCTGCACCTTGAAGTACGCGAGCAGCATGACCGGGACCAACACGAGCGCGAGGGGCATGAGCCATGCGGTCATCTGAAACGTGTGCAGCGCGGATTGGTCGGCTGTAGGTTGAATGGAAAACTGCACGAACATCCACACGGGAAAGAGGATCGCGGTGGTGATCAGCGCCAGCGTGGACGTCGGGAGCGTGGTCGGTTGCATGAACCGCCGCGAGAAGCTCGCTTTCAACGATGCGGAGTCTGCGAAGATGGCGGCTTCTGTGCTGAAGACGTGCGAAGCGACCATGACAGCCGACCCGGCATAGACGCAGGTACTCAGCATGACTTTGGTGATGGTCAGCAGTTCGAAATGACCGAGCAGCATCTCGCGGGCGAGCAGCACCATGTTCATCACCGGGACGTAAGCATTGATGCCGGAAAGTTCGGTGCCGGGCATGGCCGCGACCCCGCCGGGAATCAGTGCCGCGAGGATGACGGGCATGATGTAGTTCTGTGCTTCCTTAAACGTTCGGGCATAGCTGCACACCGCGACCATGATGGCGGAGAACAGCATCGCGAACGGTATGAGCACGATGAGAATCACGGGAAGCACTTCCAGCGGCAGTTCCGTGTCGCCCGACGCGCTGATCATCTTGGTGAATCCGCCGAAGTGCAGCGTCGCACCCATGCTGATGAGGTTAAGAGCCGCTCCCATCATCGCGACGGTGGCGACGACGAGGTACTTACCGGTCATTAGTTCCACCGGTGGAACGGGGCAGACGATCAATGTTTCAAGGGTGCCGCGTTCGCGTTCGCCGGCAGTCAGATCGATGGCCGGATAGATCGCACCGGTGATGGTCATGAGCACGAGGACGAGCGGGACGATGCTGCCCAGCAGCATTCCGCCGACTTTCTGCGGGGTGGCGACGTTTTCGGCGCTGACGTGAATGGGGTCGAGGATCCAGAAGGGGAGATTCTGCTGGATTAGGATTTCTTTCGTCAGGTTGCGCGAGAGGGTGTCGAACACGTCGCGCAGGCGGGAGGCGGCTGACTCGCTGCGCAGCTCGGCTTTGTCGTACTTGATGATGACGCGCTGCTGCGCGGGATGATCTTCCTGTTCGTCGTCCGTTTGAAACACGACGCCGACATGGCACGCGCCAAGGGCGACGGCTTGCTCGACGTCGTTGACGACGACGATCTCCATGCGCTCGATGCTGATGAGTCCGTTTGAAACGACGTTATCGGGTTCGTCGTCGAGGTTGTCGTGGATGATGTTGCGGGCGGTTCGCAGTTGGCGTTGAAGATGCCGGACGGCTGGCTGCTTGTCTTCGGGATACTCGGGATCGTATTGAATACCGATGGTCATCTTTTCGGTCTTGCGTTCACCGTCCTGAACACTGAGTAAGTGGACGGAGCCGATGATGAGCAGCGGGTAGAGGGCGATGGGGACGACGATCATGGCGATGAGGGTGCGCCGATCGCGCAGAAGCTCGGTGAGCTCCTTGGTGTAGATCGTTAAGATGCGCCGGTTCATCAGCATGTTTGAGTTCTTTTTCGTCTCGCGTTTATGCCAACGGTCGTCCGTTTTCGTCTTCGCCTTGCGCTTCACCGAACAATTTCAGGAAGATGGCGCTGAGTTTTTCTTCACCGGAGAGGGCTTGCAGTTCTTGCATGGTTCCTTCGGCCATCAGTTTTCCACCGTGCATCAACCCGATTCGATCGCAGATGGTTTCGGCTTCGTCGAGATAGTGGGTGGACAGGATGATGGTCTTGCCGTGGTCATGCTCGCGCCGGATGAAGTCGAGAATGATGCGGTTGCTGAGGACGTCGAGCCCCAGCGTCGGTTCGTCCATGATCAGCACGATCGGGTCGCCGACCAATGCCCGGGCGATGCTCGTGCGCTGTTTCTGACCGGTTGAAAGTGCGCCGCAGCGCAGGTCGGCAAACGAGTGCATGTCGAGCCAATCGATCAGATGGTCGACGCGATTCTTGATGCGCTCGGGGGCCAGTCCGTAAAGTCGAGCGAAGTATTGGAGGATTTCGCGTGGTGACAGGCGTTGATACAACCCGGTGTTGGCTGTCAGGAATCCGATGCTGTGTTTCACCGCGAAGGGGTTTTCGCCAACGTTGTGGCCGTCGATGATCGCCTCGCCCGACGTGGGGGCGATGAGCCCGCCGAGCATGCGGAGCGTGGTGGTCTTGCCGGCGCCGTTGGGGCCGAGGAGCCCGTAGATCGTCCCGGCTTCGATTTCGAAGCTGACGCCATCGACGGCGTGCTTGAGCGTGCCGTTGGGGGTTGGGAACGACTTGCGGAGTTGGTTGGCGCGAATGATGGGCATGCTTGATTGGTTGCTCAGAGACGTCCGTTGCGCCAGTTGGGTCGTAATTTGATGGATCGTAAACCGATCCTGTTCTATCGACCACGACGAGCTTGAATTGGAGCAGAAGTCCTGCGGGCCAGCAAGGTTACGGGATTTGCAGAGTCGACGCCCCGTTACTTTCCGGGGGTTGCGGGTTTGTGGCGGATGTATGAACATGCACCGTTGGTAAACTCGATCCGTGGTCAGCAACATAGGAGCCAGGCGATGAGCGATACGCGTATTGAAAAAGACAGCATGGGCGAAATGACCGTGCCCAGCGAAGCCTATTGGGGCGCACAGACCCAGCGGGCGGTGGAGAACTTTCCGATCAGTGGATACCGGTTTGGGCGATCGTTCATCCGGGCGATGGGGCTGATCAAGCGGGCAGCGGCTCAGACCAACCATGAGTTGGGTCGACTCGATGCCAAGCGGATGAATCTCATCGTGCAAGCGGCAGAGGAAGTCATCGCAGGCAAACTCGATCGCCATTTTGTGCTCGACGTTTTTCAGACCGGGTCGGGCACCAGCACGAACATGAACACCAACGAGGTGATCTCCAACCGCGCGATTGAACTTTCCGGTGGGCAGATTGGAAGCCGTGATCCGGTGCATCCGAACGATCACGTCAACATGGGGCAATCGTCCAACGACGTGATTCCGACGGCGATTCACGTTGCCGCGGCAGAAGCGATCAAAAATGATCTCGTGCCAGCCCTTCAGCAGTTGGCGCAGGAGTTGGGGCGCAAAGCCACCGCGTTTGATGACACGGTCAAGATTGGCAGAACGCACCTGCAGGACGCCACGCCGATTCGATTGGGGCAGGAGTTCAGTGGTTACGCGGCGCAGTTGAATCTGAGTGTGAAGCGCGCCCAGAAGGCGATCAAGGCGCTTTCGGAATTGGCGATTGGCGGGACGGCTGTCGGTACTGGAATCAACACGCACCCCGCGTTCGGTTCGACGGTGTGCGAGCGGTTGGCTGGCGAGACGGGCATCGCGTTTGTCGAAGCCGAGAATCACTTTGAAGCGCAGGCGTCGAAGGATGGTGTGTGTGAAGCCAGTGGTCAGTTGCGGACGATTGCGGTGGCGATGTCGAAGGTGGCCAACGACATTCGCATGCTGTCGAGCGGTCCGCGTTGCGGGATCGGTGAAATCCGCGTGCCGGAAACGCAACCGGGCAGCAGCATCATGCCGGGCAAGGTCAACCCGGTGATGAGCGAAATGGTCGTGATGGTCGCGGCTCAGGTGATTGGTAATGACACCGCGATCATGATGGGATGTCGCGACGGGCACTACGAATTGAACGTGATGATGCCACTGATCGCCCACAACATGCTGGAGTCGATTCGGTTGTTGGCCAGTGCGGCTCGGGTGTTTGCCGATCGCTGCGTGTCGGGCATCGAAGCCGACAAGGAGCGCTGCGCGTCGATGGTGGAGCAGTCGCTGGCGATGTGCACAAGTTTGGTGCCGCACATCGGGTACGACAAATCCGCGATGATTGCAAAAGAAGCCTATGCGAAAGGGCGAACCGTTCGCGAGGTGGCGTTGGAGCAGGGCGTGTTGGGCGAGGATGTGCTGATGGAAGCGCTCAATGCGATGCACATGACCGAACCGCATTAACGCGACGACCATGTGTAGGGTGGGCCGTGCCACTGCTCTGTGAGCAGTGAAGAAATACGAAAACGATTATGCTCAGCACTGCTCACAGAGCAGTGGCACGATCATGTGCCGCTCTCTGTTTGTGGTGCTTCTTCTTTGATGGGGTTGTCGAAACGTTTGCGCTTGCTGATTTCGTTGACGATGGTTTTGAAGGCGGCGAGTTTGTAGTCGTCTAAGATGTATTCGCCTTTGCCGCTTCCGGTTTCGTATTGGAGGGTGATTTGCCCGCGGTCTTTGTACGTTTCCGCATCCCAGCCGATCATCGCATCGAAGGGGATGAGCGCTTGGCCCGACGGTTTCAAACCTTCATCTGAGAACTCGGCGCCGCGGGTGCACATCGCGATCAGGCGAATCAGCATGAAGATGCCGAGCGGTGCGAGCACCAGGCCCATCAATTTTTGAAGCCACAAGTCAGTCTCTTTGTGCTTTCCCGATTTCCATTCGACAGTACGCGTGATGCCGATCTTGTCGACCAGTGCGATGAGCGAGCCGCCGCGTCCAAACCACACGGCTTTTTCGTGCACGCCACCAAAATCGCCCCGCCATGCCGGCGCTCCAAATTTTTCGGAAAGCTCCTTTATGTTCACGCCTTTCTCAAGACTCTTTGCGACATCTTCGGTCACAAGCTCGTTGATGGTGGCTGACTTCTGCTGCTCGGCTGGCAGTTCCTTGCGGGCTTCCATGAGGTTGTCGTGTGGATAGCCAACGTAGCCGTCATAAAACGACCATCCGGAGAATCCGATCACCATGGCGGTGACGATTCCGTTGCGTACGATTCGTTCGACGGTTGATACGGTTTTGAAAGATTCCATAATGGTAGTAGGTGTGTCGCCTTAATTTGCGGGTGTCTTGAGGCGTATTGCTGACCCAAAGCGGGTGTGAATTTGCCGAAATTCGGCCTCCTGCGGATAATCTAGCGTAGAACATTGGTTGCAGGCAAGTCGCGGTGAACTTTCGTACCGCGCGGAAGGGAATGGAACGTGGTTGCCGGTTTGACGACCAGGACGATTGTGGGCCTGGAAATTCATGTGCAGCTGGCCACGCGCACCAAGCTGTTTTGCGGGTGTGCGCTGGAGTTTGGCGCGGAGCCCAATAGCCGCACCTGCCCGGTCTGCCTCGGGCTTCCCGGGGCGCTACCGGTGATGAACCGAGCCGCCTACGAGGCATCGGTGCGGTTCGCCCTCGCGATGAACTGCAAAATCGCGGCATTTACCAAGTGGGATCGCAAGAGTTATTACTACCCCGACCTTCCCAAGAATTATCAGATCAGCCAATACGACCTGCCGCTGGGTTATGAAGGTTTCTGCGACATCGATGTCGAAGGCGGCGAGTCGAAACGCATCCGCATTCGCCGGGCGCACCTCGAAGAGGACGCGGGCAAGAACCTGCACGATGTGCCGGGCTGTTCGCTGGTGGACTTGAATCGAACCGGGACGCCGCTTCTCGAAATTGTAACAGAGCCGGACATCGCCTCGGCGCAGGAGGCGTTCGATTTTTGCACCGGTTTGCAAAAGCTCGCGGTCTATCTCGGCGTGAGCGAAGCCAGCATGCAAAAAGGGCACATGCGTTTCGAGCCCAACATCAACGTCGAGATCACCCGCGGCAGCGATGTGTACCGCACGCCGATTTCCGAAGTCAAAAACCTCAACAGCTTCCGCGCGGTTCGCGATGCGATCGAATACGAAACGCAGCGGCAGGTGCAGGACTGGCTCTCCGATGAGAATTACGTCTTCGGAAAAGCCGCCAACGAAAACCGCGGGTGGAATGCCGATAAACAGATGACGGAGTATCAGCGCAGCAAGGAAGCCGCCCACGACTACCGTTATTTTCCCGACCCCGATTTGATGCCGGTCACGACGTCGGCAGACTGGGTTGAGAAAGTGCGCGGCGAACTGCCCGAATCGCCGACGGTGCGGCGCGATCGACTGGTTTCGGAATTCGGATTGTCTCCGGGCGATGCGGATTTGATCGTCGCCGATCGTGGTGATGCCGATTTGTTTGATGCCGCGATCGATGGCGACAAGACGTTGGCCAAGCGAATGACGTCGCTGATGCTGGGAGCGGCTAAGAAGTCCGCGAACGATCGTGATTTGACTGTCAGTGCGGTGCTTTCGAATGCGGCGAGTTGGCGGCAGCTGGTTCGCATGCTGGAAGACGGTGTGGTGAATGCGTCGGCTGGCGAGCGTTTGCTTTTGGAGGCGATGGAAGGTGACGCGGCCGAGGTCGACTTCGAGCAGATGGCCAAGGATCGCAACCTCATCCAGGTTCAGGACGTCGGGCAGATGTCAGCATGGGTCGAGCAGGTTTTCAAAGACAATGCCGGGGCTGTTCAGGACGCATTGAGCAATCCGAAGAAAGCGAAGGCGGCTCCGGGTTTCCTGACGGGCAAGGTCATGCAGATTTCCGGTGGTAAAGCCGATCCCAAGATTGTCGGGCAGTTGATCGCCGCGAAGATCAAAGAGATGCAAGCCGGTTAGCGAGCGAGGTCATTCATGCACACGCCGCATTCAAAGCGAACACAGAGATTCGGAACGATCATTCTCGGCGCGTGTCTGATTGCGCCGCTTGCGGGTTGCACCCCGCCAGGCGCGGATGATCCCGACCGGTTTGATCAGATGGAACAAGCCGACCTGACGATTGGCGATGAGAAATTTGCGGCTTGGATTGCAAAGACCGATAACGAGCGGGCATTGGGTTTCATGGAAGTTGAAGCCAAGCGCCTCGAGACGCTGCCCGACGGTCGGTATCCCGGGATGTTGTTTATCTTTAAGTCTGATAATAGTACGCGCCAGGGTTTTTGGATGCGGCGCGTGCCCGTTCCGCTCGACATTGCGTTCGTCAATTCAGATCGAACGATCGTCACGATCAAGACGATGGCACCGTACGACGAGCGAAACACCTACTCCGATGCGCCCTACCGCTACGCGCTGGAAGTTCGGGCTGGACTCTTCAAAGAGCTTGGCGTCGAAGAGGGCAACGTCCTCGAATTTCCCGACAGCGTCCTAAACAACGTTCAATAAGCCGCCGAATCACATTCTGAACCGTATATTGGGGGTGGAGAAACTGTCGATTCGCAAATGACAGGTTTTTCGTCTTGCCGGATTGAGCGCCTTTTCGGGCGGTCGGCACCTTCGCGACATTGTTGCGATGTTCAATTCAATACGGCGCAACGAATCGAGGACCCTGCGATGCACCTTCTCTTGGTTGATCCCGCGCAGCGACTGGCGCCAGACGTTCAGACGAAACTCTGTGGACGCGGTCACTTCGTCGAAGTTTCCCCCGATTATGCGTCCGCCTTGGCGCGGGCGAAGGATCAGTCATTTGATGCGCTTCTGTTGTCGGCTCCGGATAGCGCTTCTGACGCCTTGAGAGGAACCTTCGGTGATCTCGTGCGCCATGTCGACATGAGTGCGACGACCACGATCATCATGGGCGGATCGGAAGGGTTCGTGAATCACTGCGACGGTCATTGCATCGATTATGCCGATGTGGACATGTCGCTCGACGAACTGCAGGGGCGGTTGGCAACGATTGAATTGTATCAGCGCCGCGTTCATTCGATGGAGAACGACCTGGCCAACATGCACCGGTTGTTCAAACAGCTCAACGTGCAGTTTGCCCAGGTGGATCAGGAGATGCGGTTGGCGGGTCGGTTGCAGTCTGCGTTCCTGCCGCAGCACGTGGAAAACGTGGGGCTGGCGCATTTTGCCGCGATGTACAGACCAGCCACTTTCGTCTCGGGCGACATCTACGACATCTATCGCGTGGATGAAGATCACGTTGCGTTTTATGTCGCTGACGCGGTGGGGCACGGGATGGCCGCCAGCCTGCTGACGATGTTCATCAAAAATGCGGTGACCTCCAAGAACGTTCACGATCAGGGCTACACGATCTACTCACCGGGTCAGACGCTGGGCATGTTGAACTCGAAGTTGGTCGAGCAGCATCTGCCCAACAGCCAGTTTGTGACGGCTGGGTTTTTGCTGCTCAACATCAAGACGCTCGAATTGCAGTTTGCCCGAGCCGGTCATCCGTATCCGTTCCATTGCTCGGTCGATGGTTGTCTCACGGAGTTGAAGTCGGGCGGGGGGCTGCTGGGGATTTTTGACGAGCAGGACTTCGAAACGCAATCTGTGACGCTTCGTCCGGGTGAGAAGATCATCCTTTACAGCGACGGTGTCGAACTCGGGTTCGCCGAGTCGAAAGAACGCGCTGACGAATATTGCCACTATCGCAACGTGCTCAACGAAATCGCCCATCTGTCAGCCGACGCGCTGGTGCATTCCTTCGCCGAATCGCTGGATGCCGAGTCCGGATCGCTTAATCCGCGCGACGATGTGACGCTGGTCGTGCTGGAAATCGCGGACGAGTCAGCCGGCACCCCGAAAAAGCGTGCGGTGGTTTTCGGTGATACGATTGCCCAGGCCTGATGCACCGTGCCCGCAGCCCGCGATCAGACTTTGATTGCCCCTGTTTGGATTGCCCCTGTTTGGATTGCCCCTGTTTGGATTGCACTGGGCGGCTTGGTCCGTGACAATGCGTTGGACGCAACTGATCTGAAGCTGTTGTCACGACGAACCCAAGAATGCGCGGTGGCTTTGAGCATCCATGTCTTCCCCTGAAACTCCTCCACAACCAGACGAGTCGCTGGAACTCAAAGCGGATGGGCCGGAAAGTCCGTCCCGATGGTCGGGTGTTGATTGGGCTTGGTTGATCGCGGTGACGTTGGTCGCGCTGGTCATCCGTTTGATCTACAACCACCAATTGCAAAGCAGTCCATTCTTCGACCACCCGTCAATCGACGCAAAGCTGCACGTGGATTGGGCCACCGCCATTGCTGAAGGGCGCAATTTGTTTGAAGGCGTCTACCCGCGGGCGCCGCTCTACCCGTGGCTTCTGGGAATCTTGTACTCAATTGTTGGCGTCGACTTTGTGATTCCGCGCGTGCTCGCAGCGATCATGGGTGCCGGCAGTTGCGGGCTGCTCTATGCGATCGCCCATCGATACTTCGGTCGATGCGTGGCTGTGCTGGCTGGACTCGTCGCGGCGACGTACTGGGTGTCGGTATTTTTCGACGGCGAACTGCTGGTTGAACCGCTGACTGTTTTTCTGAATCTGCTGGGGCTTTGGCTACTGGTTCGCATTGAGCGGCCGGGGTTGGCGTCGTGGGCGCTGGCTGGCGTTTGCTTTGGGCTGTCGGCGCTGAATCGGCCCAACGTGTTGCTGGTGGTTCCGGTGTTGGCGTGTTGGCCCATCGTGACATATGGGTTGAAGCAGTGGCGCGAGTGGTGGCTGCGGGTGCTGGCATTTGGCGCTGCGTGCGTGATCGTGATTTTACCGGTGACGGTGCGGAACTATGTCAAAGGTGGTGAAGCCGTTTTGATCGCGTCGAACGGTGGGTTTAACTTTTACATCGGTAACAATCCGCAGTCCGATGGAATGATGGCCGTCCTGCCTGGCGTGAGGCCCGACTGGTGGGGCGGGATGCAGGATGCGGCATCGATCGCGCAAGCCAATATGGGGAGGAAGTTGTCGGCTGGCGAGGTGTCGAGTTTCTATTATCGCGCGGCACTACGATTCATGCGTGATCAGCCGAGGCAGGCATTTCGTTTGATGATGCACAAGCTGCGGTACTTCTGGAACGATGTCGAAGTTCCGAATCCCCACAATCTGTATTTCTTCGCGGACAAATACACGCCGATCGTTCGATTCCTGCCGGTGAGTTTTGGGCTGCTCGTTCCGTTTGCGTTTGTCGGTGTGTTGCTGTCAGGCCGGCGCCGGCTTGTCGGGCAGTTTCCGCTATGGGGATACGGTTTGGCGTACATGGTTGGGATTGTGGCATTTTTTGTGACGTCGCGTTTTCGACTGCCCATCGTACCCATCGTGATTCTGTACGCCTCATTCGGGCTTGTCGAATTGCTGCGATCGATCGCGAATCGCAAGTGGATTTTGTCGGCGGCGTGCGTGTTGGCGGTCGTGTTGCTTTGGCCGTTCCTGCACACCGAGGACATCGCCGGGCTGAAGGATCATGCGGTGTCGTATTGCAAAGTTGCGCGGGCACTGGGCGAGCAGAAGCGTTTTGAAGAAGCGGAAGCCGCGTGCCGCAGTGCGATCGAGAAAGAACCTGAAAATCCGCTCGCCTATGAGGTCGAAGGGGAATTGAAGCTTGCTCAGAACGATCTTCGCGGCGGAATCCAAAGTCTGAAGCGAGCGATTGAGCTGGATGCCGATCGTCCGGTCTATGGAATGCTGACCGACGCGCTGATCGCGACCAATAGACTTAGCGAGGCGCGACGTGTTTTGGAGCAGGGCGTTATAGCGCTCCCCGGCCAAGTCGAGTTGAAATTCCGATTGGCGTGGCTTCTGTCGACGTGTTCGAATGTGCGGGTGCGTGATGGAGAAGCCGCCCTGAAGATCGCCAACGATGCACTGGAAAGTCAACAGCTTTTGGTTCCGCTGCTCGATGCGAAGGCGGCTGCCCTTGCGGAACTGGGCCGATACCAGGAGGCAACCGTCGTCGCGAAGTCGGCGCTCGATTCCGTCGGAATGTCGCGGGAAGAAATCGCGATTCGCAGGGCAATATCCGAACGCATCAAGCTCTATGATAGCGGTCGGCCTTTTCGAGATCGTTGAATGCGGCATGGCTTGGTGCGGCAGAAGTTAATGCATGGAAACAAATCCCACAAAACTTGATGCAACCGAAAGTCACTCCGCTCACCGGATGTCTTCGCATATGCTGGCGCTTGCAGCGTTCTTGTTGGTGACTTGCGTGTACGTGGTGACGTTGGCGAATTTGCCGAGAGAGGGCTTTTGGATCGTCGACAACGGATGCAAGTTCGTGCAGATGGAAAGCATCATCCGCAGCGACTACACCGACTACGCCATCGATTGGCCCGGGTCTGCGATCGACCCTGAATACAAGTACAGCCCGCTGATTCCGCGCTTCGGTCACGTGATCGACGGCAAGCTGTATGGCACGTTCGCCCCTTTTTTTCCGCTGATTTCGACGATCCCATATCGCCTTTGGGGGATGACAGGGCTCTATGTGATTCCGCTGTTGGGCGTGTTGTTGACGCTGGTTGCCGTATGGAAACTTGCATCGATCCTGATTGGCGAGCGCCGTGAGTTGCGGATCGTGCCTGCGCTGGCGATTGTGCTGGTCGGATTGGGGACGCCGGTCTGGTTTTACAGCGTTGAATTCTGGGAACACACACCGGGCACGGGGTTGGCGTGCTGGGCGTTTGTGTTTTTCTTTTTGTACATGCGCGACTCACGCGTGGTCTGGGCGGCGCTTACCGGTTTGGCGTGTGCGGCTTCGATTTATTTTCGCGACGATCTATACGTGTTGACGGCAGTATTGGCCGTCGGGATGGCGCTGGTTGACCCGAAGAAATGGCATCGCGCGGTGGTGTTTGGTGTGGTGGCCGCGATTGCACTTGTGCCTTTGTGGTGGTTTCAATGGAAGGTGTTGGGTAATCCGCTGGGGCATCACTTCGCGCCGACCGAAGCCGACGGTGTGGCGCAGAATGGTTTCTTTCAGGACCGTTGGCTGGTGCTTCGACATTTGTTTTTCGATGTCGGAAGTTCGGGGTTGTGGTCGCTTCTGTTTACCGTGCCGATTTTTGTGCTTTGGCTTCGTCGGATGGTGTCGGCAGATAGTGGTCAATCCGGTGCGTCATCGATAGCGATTTTGGCTTACTTTGGACTCGTCGGAGGGGCGGCGGTCCTTTATTTTCAGGCAATTGCGCCGAGTCCGCCGATTTGGCTGTTGACGAGCAACAGCCTGTTTGCCGCGTGCCCGTTGCTGGTTTTGGCATTTGCAAAATCGGGCGGGGTGGCAGGTGAAGGCGATCGATGGATCCGCGTCAGCTTGCGTGTGCTGTTGGTGTATGCATTGCTCTACGCTCTGCTATCACCAGAGATTCATGCGAAGGGTGTGCATTGGGGATGTCGGTATCTGCTGACGTTGTATCCACTGCTGGCTGTGTTTGCGGCGCACCATGTGGTGGCTTGGTGGTGTGGGGCGGATCGCCGGTTTGCATTGGATCGTATAGCCGTCGTGCTTGTCTTCGGGCTGTCGATCGGAGCGCAGGTTTATGCATTGCGGCTGATGTCGACGATGAAGGACTTTCGGGTGCGACTCAATGCCGCGGTCACGCAGGAGTCTGAGGACACCATCATCGCCAACAGTTGGTGGATCCCGATGGAACTCTACAACTGCTTCGGGTCGAAGACGATCTATCTGGATCGCGCGTCGCAGGATCATGCAGCGCTTTTTCGGCGGTTGTATCGGTCGGGTGTGCGGAAAGTAACGCTGCTGCATTCACCGCCGCGCCCAGACGCGATCGAGAAGGGGCACACCGTTTTGCACGATCAATTGGGGATGTTTGCCGTGGAGCTGGAGACGGTGCGGCTGCCTTAAGTAATCTCGATTCGGTTCGGCGAATCTTCGTCGCTGACATTCTCATCGCCAACGAATCCCCACGAAATGCCTTTAGAATCGCTCCCACATCCGCGCGGAAAGTTCCCGCGCCTTCGCAAACACTTCGCGTTCATCGACACCAACGATTGCACCATCGCGCAGCCGCCAAGCCCCATCGACCATCACCGAATCCACCCGCGCATTCGGCAATCCAAACAGCACATGCCCGAGAAAATTCTCCGACTTAAGCGGCGTCGGTGACAGATAATCCATCAGCACCACATCCGCTTTCGCGCCAGCCGCCAACCGCCCGACATCCCACCCCAGACACCGCCGCACGATTTCACGGTTGTTTTGCAGCAAAAGCGTCCCAGCCTCCATAAACCCAACGCGCGGATCGCCCGTCCCGTGCTTGTGCAGCAAGTTGACGGCCCGCACATCATCGAGCATCGTCGCCGACATCCCGTCGGTCCCCAGCCCCACGCAGACGCCCGACGCCAGCATCCGCTGAATGTCAGCCCGGCCCACCGCGTTGTTCATGTTCGACTGCGGATTGTGCACGACGCACGTTGACGTGTCCGCAAGCAGTTCATGCTCACTGTCGTCAAGGTGAATACAGTGCGCACAAATCGTATCCGACTTCAACACACCGGCGTCAGCCAACCGCTCGACAACCCGCTTGCCGCAACGCTTCAAACTGTTGGCAGGATCGAATTCGGATTCGGACACGTGGATATGAAAACCGCGCGACCGATTAGCCATCGCGTCGACGCAGCCGGCCAACAAATCTTCATCGAGCGTCATCGAAGCGTGCAAGCCGAACATCCCGCGGGCCAACCCATTCGGTTTCGCGTCGGTACTTTTCATAAAGGACAGATTTTCTTCGACACCTTCGTTCGCAATCGCCTGACCATCGCGGTTGGAAACCTCGTAGCACAACCCGCAGCGTACGCCAACGTCGCGCGACGCATTTGCAATCGCATCGAGGCTGCCGGTCACCGCATTGGGCGAGGCGTGGTGATCGATGATCGTGGTCACACCGGCTCGAATCGCCCGCGTCATCGCGACGAGTGCGCTGTAGCGAACGTCATCGAGCGTCAGCACCTTATCCAGCGCCCACCACAACCTTTTCAGGATTTCCTTGAAGTTCGCCGGCGGCGGATCGTGCGGACTCAGTCCACACGCGAACGTGCTGTAGAAATGATTGTGCGCATTGATGAAACCGGGAAGGATCAGCCGGCCACCCGCGTCGACGACCTCTCCATCCATCGCTCCGGCATCAGATCGCGGACCAACCCACTCGATCTCAGCCCCACGCACCTTGACGGCACCGTCTTCGATCACGCGCGTCGCGTCGTCGAGCGCGACAACGGTCCCGCCGGTTATCCAAATTGAATCACCCATGGGCTTTCACCTCACATCGATCCATCCATTCAATTGCGAATACCTAACTCTAGCCCAAATCCACGTGCGGCGGAACCATGCAGCGATTCTGCACGGACGGCTTATGGCCAATACCTTTATGCGCCTTGCAGATGTTGGTAACATTGGGTTTGCACGTTGGCCAACAGCACGTAACCCAAGTGGAATCGAACGCCCGATGGTGGAACTCGTCTGTACAAATCTCGCGGACCATGTCGTCCGGCTGCACCAGGAATTGCAGACGCAGTCGGCGGTGTTCGATCTGCCCAAGGCGAAATGGTTCACGCCAGATCCCGCTGGTCCCGATCTCTCGGTCGCGTTTCACGATCAGCGGGCGGCCAACGCTTCCGGACCCGCGGCTGGCCCGCATGGGCAGATGGCCCAAAACATCGTCCTCAGTTACCTAGCCGGTGGGCGCATCCTCGAACTCAAGACCGTTCAGATCAACGATGAATTGAAGATTCCCCGCCCGTGCATCGACGCGACCAACATCGGTTACAACGTCGAATGGTCGCAGGAACTTCGCCTGTACGAATCGCTGCACGAATACGTCAGCGGGGCGATGCTCGTTCACATTCTGCGCAGCGGCGGCTTTTATGACGACGTGGACATGACCGGACCGCTCGGCGACGTCATTTACGACATGTCGGTCGGGTACGATCTGAAGGGCATCCAACATCCGCGCGTTTGCCGATTCATCGAAGGCATGCTCGACGCCTCATCCATCATCGACGCGCTGCGGTTGCAAATCCCGTCGAAGTACAAGCACCTGCGCGACCTCGACTATCCGACGACGATTTCGCGATCGATTACGCTTTCGACGTTTCATGGTTGCCCTGCCGACGAAATCGAACGCATCTGCGAACACCTGATCGAAACGTACAACGTCAACGTCATCGTGAAAATGAACCCGCCGATGCTTGGCAAAGACCAGCTTGAGCATCTGCTGCATGATGTGATGGGTTATCGCGATATCACCGTGCATCCGCCGGCATACACGAGCGGTTTGCAATTCGACGAATCGCTCGACATCGTTCGCCGCCTGGACCGGTTGGCCAAGGCACGCGGACTGCGCTGCGGGGCGAAGTTTTCGAACACGCTGGAGGTCGCCAACCATCGCGAGTTCTTCACGCCCGACAACGAAGTTATGTATTTGTCAGGTCAGCCGCTTTACGTTTTGGCGCTATCGCTTGCGGCGAAGTTTCGCGCGGAGATGGATGCTGACGTTCCGATCACCTTTAGTGCGGGCATCGATCAGAAGAATTTCGCGGATACGGTTGCGTGTGGCATTGCGCCGGTGACGGTGTGTACCGATTTACTGCGGCCCGGTGGATATGCACGACTGCCCAAATACCTGCATCAAATGGCGGCTGACATGTCGAAACTCGGCGCCGCCAATGTCGACGAATACATTCTCAAACGCTGCGAAACGCCGTCAATCACCGATGCCAAGCTTGCCGGCTGGCATAATACGCAGAACATCGCCAAGCAAGCCGCCGCCGATCCGCGTTATCATCGCGACAAGAATGGGGCGATTCCCAAGCGCATCGGTTCGCATCTGGTCGTCTTCGATTGCATCACGTGCGACAAGTGCATCCCCGTGTGTCCGAACGACGCGAACTTCACGTATCCACTTGCCCAGCAGGATTTTGCGTATCGCGACATCATCGTTTCGCCAGATGGATCAACGAGCTTCGCCGATGATGCGCAGCATATGAAGATCGAACGATCCATGCAGATCGCGAATTTCGGCGACTACTGCAACGAGTGCGGTAACTGCGACACGTTCTGCCCGGAATACGGCGGCCCGTTTATCAAGAAGCCCACGTTCTTTAGCCGATTGGATGAATTCAAACTGCGTCGGGATCACGATGGATTCTTCGCGCAGCGATCAAACACGCACGACACCATCCAAGGCCGCATCGAAGGAAACGAATACCTGCTGCGCGTCGATCGAAGCTCAGGCGAAAGCTGTTTTATCGATGGCAAAGTCGAGACGCACTTCGATAAGTCGCACAACCCAACCCGCGCGCACCTGCTAAGCAATCCCGCGCAACACACCGTCAGCATGAAAATCTACCACACCATGCGCCTGCTGCTAGAGGGCATCTACGACAACACGCGCCTCAACCCAATCAACGCACTTCTCGTCGATACCGACGAATCCAGATCATGAACATAGCGAATCTCCCTTGAATTTGAGCTATTGATTTGACTAATAAATCAAGGGCTTGCGTTCAACTTCTACTCTCATTAAGCATTCACTACGAAGTGATGGATACAGTTCGTGTCGTGAGGGCTTCGAATGTACCTAATGTATGTCGATGAGAGTGGTGACCCTGGAATGAAGGACTCACCTTCGCGGTACTTCATCTTGACCGGGCTGGTTGTCCACGAACTTAATCAGCAAGCCTGCCTTGAACAGCTCATTGATTTTCGAAGACGAATGCGAGATGCGTTTGGGTTGAAACTGAGGCAAGAGATTCATGCGTATGACTTCGTTTCGCGTCATCCCGGAGAACTTTCGACGATCAAAAAAAATGATCGCTTAACAATTATCAGGTTTCTTGCGCGCGAACTCTCTTCGATGCGCGATTTGAACATCATCAATGTCGTTGTGGATAAGTCTGTGCGGCCCGAAAGTTATGATCCTTTTGAACATGCGTGGACGGTTCTGATTCAGCGATTTGAAAACACGATCTCCTATCGAAACTTTTCAGGGGCGCGGAACGCTGACGATCGGGGCTTGATTGTTGCGGACAAAGGCGAAGACCTGAAACTCACGAAACTTCTGCGGAAAATGCGCAGGTACAATCCAATTCCAAACAGATCAGCGGTCGGGTCGGGATATCGAAACCTGGTGATTTCTAAGATAATCGAGGATCCAATCTTCAGAGACTCAAGGGATTCGTATTTCATTCAGGCTTGCGATTTGGCCGCATTTCTGATGAAGCAGTTTATCGAGCCAAACACATACATGCGCAAGAAATCGGCCCATCGATATTGTCTTCAACTGGAACCGATCCTTTGCAAAGCAGCGTCAAGAGATGACCCTTACGGCGTGGTCAGATTATGAAAAAGGGCGACATCAATAATGATGCCGCCCAGGGGTATCCTACTGCCCGGTCCAGCCGGGGGTCAGATACCAATATCAATGATATGGCACAACCATCCTTTTAGCAAAGAATTCTTTGCGCACTGAATCCTCGTCAGGAACGACCAAACTCTCCAGTAAAGCAATGGTGAACGCTGGAACGGCACTGACCGCGCCTAGGAGGCGTTCTTGATTGCCTTGCCCGCGTCCTCGTGCGCGATCCCCAAAATCAGCGACACGCCCACGCCCAAAATCGTCAACACCAATTCCTCCGACACATGCAATCCGAACTCAGCCGCAAAGGCAGCGGCGATCGTTGCGAGCGCCACCCGCGTTTTTCGCGACTTCAATGGATTCGTCAGCCGCCGCCACAATGCTTCTTTCGCCATCGCCTTTCCCCCAAATGAGCAACCCCATCATTAAGACTCCGATCATCCACGTTCCACTGCGCCAACGATCTCCGAAGGCGTGGGCGACTCGGCGGGTCATCCCAATCGATGCCCGCCGAACCGCCAGGAGGGGG
>DDIR01000001.1:36438-46343 GCA_002338715.1 Phycisphaerales bacterium UBA1845
CGAACCGCCAGGAGGAGGATGGATGAAGAATGCAATTTTGTTTTACGTCCGACTACAAACGGCGCTTATGCGACATCTCGCCCGGTGCGCTCCCACAGGTAATACACCGGCTTGCTGCCGACCAGATTGCGAAACAACCGGGCCAACATCCGCGACGATTGCCTTTTGACCCGCGTTTCACCGCCAGCCGTCGTCGCTTCGTACCACTGAGCCACCAATTGAGAAACCGCTTCTCGCAACTTGGGACGGCGACACACCTCGTCTTCAAAATCCGGCGACAGCGGATCGGCCCCCAGTGCGTGAACCTCATCGATCACCCGTTGCCGCTTCGGCGGAATCTTGCACACACCGATGCGCTTCATGCCCGCCCGTTCAAACACGGGATTCACCGCGCCCATCGACGCGAGACACTCGACGTAGCGCGTGCCCGCAAGCGGTAGCGTCCGCCGCACAAACCGATGGGCAATACCGCACCCGCGAATATCGGGATGAAGCACCAATCGTCGCAAAATGCGCACTTCCCGATTCAACCGCTTCAAATCGCGCGTGTATCGACCGTCAGTCGCCGCGTTTCGCAGTGCGAGCTTTGCGGGACCGTGCGAATACACGCAGATGCCCAACGGATCACCGCCCTTGCCCTCGCGGAGCACGAACACCTTGCTGACAAAACCCAACTCGTCGCTCGTGCGATAGTGCATCTGATAAAACGCGTCGTAGTCGCGGCGCGTTCCGCGATCGATGCGAAGTCGTCGCCAGATACTCGGTGCGCGATGCACTGGTGCGCGCTCGACGACGGCAAGTTGATCGCCACCTTTGAGATTGACCTGCGTGTCCGGCTGAAGGTCGGCGAGCATGTCTTCGTTGTTCGTCGCCAACACGATCGCCAACCCGCGCCGCGTCGCCAACCGGCGCAGGTTGTACGCGATCGATTGCGCCGACGGCCGATGCAATCCGCTGGCGAACTCGTCAATGATCAGGAGACCGGGCGCGGTCCCCTCCGATGCGAACCCGATGGCCCGCGCCAGCCGCGCCCGGAACTTTTCCCCATCAGACAATTCCTCGTATGCGCGCATCCAAAGCTGCGCTTCGCCCAGCGCGCACTGACTCAAAGCCGCCATCGCTTCCGACAGCGCCGCTCGCGGCGCCACCGAATCGATCAACGCTCGACTGGGAGGAAACGTCATCCGCGAAATATTGTGTGCACGGGGAACCTGCGACTCGACCATGTCCAGTGCCGTCGACTTGCCCGTCCCCGAGTGCCCGACAAACGCCACGATTCGACCGGGCCCGATTTCAATCGATCGATCGGGCAGCACCACGCGAGCACCTGCCGGCGCCACCCCGAAGAAACGCGCGACCTCGGCTGATCGACTCGACGGACCCGTGCGGGTTGGCTCAAGCGAGCAGCCGATCTGGACCAACTCGCAGCCAACCCCGACACCAGCCGCCCCAGGCTTCTCTCCAACAGTCGCGGCCAAAACTCCCCTCCTCAAAGGCTCAACCCAGCCAAGCAATACCCTAACAAGAACCGAATATTACAACGTGCGCAATGGTTTGTCAAAGGGGTTTTCGGATTCGCGATCGGCTCGGTTGCAGTTCAGTCCGATCGGGTGGAAAGGCCGTTTAGAGGTCGCGGCTGACGAGCGATGTGACGACGCCTTGGATTGAAAAGTCGCGACTTTCGTCGATGACGATGGGCTGGGTGGCTGGGTTGTCACCGCGGAGGATGATGGTGCGTTGGCCGCGGCTCATGTCGACGCTGACGCGCTTGAGCGTGGGTTCGCCATCGACCAGGCACGCACAGATCTTGCCCTGCACGAGTTCCGGCTGAACTTCCGGGCGGTAGTGAACGAGCACCATGTCGCCGGGTTTGAGCGTTGGCTCCATGCTGTCAAAAGTGAGCCTGAGGCAGTAGAAATCGGGGGACCAGAGGTGTTTGAGCACGGGGAACATCTGCATCTGTTCCTGCGACTGAGCGGGCGGGCCGGCTGGTATGCTCCCGAACGTCGGCAGGTGGCGGATCTCCAACCGCTGCGGATTGTCGTGGTCCTCGCCCTCACCGATCAGCACGGCTTGGGGGATGTCCAAAGCCACCGCGAGCGCGAGAATCGTCCGAGCGGCTGGCTTGCGATGGTGCCGTT
Organism: Phycisphaerales bacterium UBA1845; assembly: GCA_002338715.1. Taxonomy (GTDB): domain Bacteria; phylum Planctomycetota; class Phycisphaerae; order UBA1845; family UBA1845; genus UBA1845. The sequence continues at coordinate 38,580 of DDIR01000001.1, forward strand.
CGATGGCTGACAGATACCCCTGGTTGATCCCCGCAACGTCAGCCAACTTCACCTGCGACATGCCCAATTCGCGACGCCGGGCGCGCACCCGATCCCCGATCCGTTCCACCGCCCGACGGGCAATCATGGGATTCGTGCTGGCCATAATATTGCTATATAGCAATAACGGCATCGAATCAAGATGACACCCATGAGAGCGGTGGGATTCGGTGTTGGTCGGGCCGAGCGCTCTGTGCAAATGACAGCCGCCAGCAATCCGCTACGATGACCGTTGTGACCGAAACGCAGCCCCAACCCAATTCGAGCGAAACCGTGCAGGCAGCCGGGCGCAAGCGCATTTGGCAGTGGGCGGTCATCTTCATCATCGCGCTTAGCATTCGCGGTGCATACCTGTGGCAGGTCCATACGATTCCGTTCTTCAACCAACCGGTCGGTGATGCGGCTTCTTACGACGCATGGGCGCGGGACATCGCCAACGGTCAATGGATGGGCGATCAGGTTTTCTACCAGGCGCCCGGTTACCCGTACTTTCTGGCCGTCGTGTACACCATCGCGGGCGAAGCGAATCGCCTGTTGGCCGCCCGTCTTGTTCAGATCACGCTGGGTTCGCTGGCATGCCTGCTTGTCGGGCTTGCGACGGCTCGACTGTTTTCGCGCGGGGCTGGACTGCTGGCTGCCTGCATCCTTGCGCTCTACCCGCCCGCGATTTTCTTTGACGGTTTGATTCAAAAAGCTTCGGTCAACATCGCCTTGATGGCGCTACTCGTGTGGACAGCATCGCACATCATCAAACGACCGGGCATTTTGAAATGGCTTGGTCTCGGCGCGATACTCGGCGCGTTGGGTTTGACGCGCGAAAATGCGTTGGCTCTTGTTCCGATCGTGATGATCTGGGTTTGTGCGGGATTTCGATCAACGCCATTGGCAACGCGAGCGCGATGGTTTGCCGGTTTGTGCGCTGGGTTGTTCGTGGTTCTCTTTCCCGTGGCGCTGCGCAATCATCATGTTGGCGGTGAATGGCTCATCACCACATCGCAAGCCGGTCCGAACTTCTACATTGGCAACAATGCCGAAGCCAGCGGCAGGTACGCACCCCTCGTCCCCGGCCACGAAACACCCGAGTTCGAACGGGCGGACGCCGTGCGGTTGGCAGAGTCCGCAAGTGGGAAAAAGCTTTCAGCGAAGGAAGTTTCGCAATTCTGGTTCAGTCGCTCGTGGGATTTCATCCGCGAAGCACCGATCCGATGGTTTTCGCTGTGCGCGCAGAAATTCCTGCTCGTTATCAACCGTTACGAAATCAGCGATGTGGAGGGCTACAACGTCTACCGCGACCTGTCGCCCATGATGTCGGTCCTTTCGGTAGTCGGGCACTTCGGGATTCTTTGCCCCGTTGCCATTGCGGGCATGGTTCTTGCGCGGGCTAACCGTTTAAGTCTCGGCGTCTTCGTGATACTGCCCGCAACGTTCGCGATCAGCGTCGCGGCGTTCTTTGTGCTCGCACGGTATCGCGCTCCGCTCGTACCGATGCTGATTCCGTTCGCTGCATACGCCGTCGTCGAAGTTCGTAAACGCTACCGCGAGCGCGATTCGCTTCTAGCGCCGGCAGTGGCTGTGATCATCGCGACCATCGCGTGCAATTGGCCGATCAATCCGCAGAAAAAACTCGACGCGATGGCCTACTCAAACTTGGCGACGACCCTTGCCCAGAGCGGGAATCTGCAATCGGCGATCGATGTCTGGACGATCGCACTCGAGGTCAATCCGGCTGGGCGTGAACTGCACTACAACATCGGGTTGGCGTATTTGATGCAGCAGGATGTAACCAAAGCCGTCGAGCATTTCTCGACCGCGAAGAAAATCGACCCGAATCTGGCCGAAGTGGATTATCAATTGGGAACGATCTACGAAGCCATGGGCCAACTTGATCGGGCTGTATGGCATTTCACCGAAGCGCTGCGGATTAACCCCGAGGATAACGAATCGAAAGCGCGCCTCGCGAACTTGCAGCAAAAGCTCACCCCGCTGTCAACCAGTCCGCCGTCATCCGAGTAGGTAGCGGGCCTACTTCGCGTCCAGCCAGGTCGCACCCACGCCAATGTCGACCACGATGGGCACATCGAATGCGATCGCGTTGATCATCTTGTCGCGAATCATCGCCATGTGCGTATCGACTTCGGATTTGGCCACCTCGAAGACCAGTTCGTCGTGCACCTGAATGAGCATCTGCACATCCAAATCATTCGCCTCGATCTCGCCATGAATGTCGATCATCGCGCGTTTGATCATGTCGGCGGCTGTGCCTTGGATCACGGTGTTGACGGCCAACCGTTCGCCGAGCGCTTGCTGCTGTTTGTTGCGCGAATGCAGTTCGTCGATGGGTCGACGCCGCCCGAGGATCGTTTCGGCATAACCCTTCTCTTTCGCTTCGTTGATGCACTGTTCAACGAAACCTTTGATCCCCGGATACTGTTCGTTGTAGCGCTCGATGAAATCCTTGGCAGCCGCCTGCGAAATACCGAGCGAACGGGCCAACCCGAACGCGGTTTGACCGTAGACGATTCCGAAGTTCACGGCCTTTGCGGCGCTGCGCTGCTCAGATGTCACCTGGTCGATCGCAACATCGTTGACCTGAGCGGCGACGGCTGCATGAATATCGAGACCGTTCTCGAACGCGTCGAGCAGCGCTTCGTCCTTTGAAAAATGGGCAAGCACGCGCAGCTCGATCTGCGAATAGTCGGCGACAACAAGCGTACGTTCGGCCCCGCTGGCGACAAACGCCCCGCGAATCCGCCGGCCGAGTTCCGTTCGAATGGGAATGTTCTGCAGATTCGGATCGCTCGACGACAATCGCCCGGTCACCGCGCCCGTCTGATGAAAACCGGCATGGATTCGGTTCGTTTTCTTGCAGACCATCTGCGGCAGCGTGTCGAGATAGGTTCCTTTGAGCTTGGTCAACTCGCGATATTCCAGCATCAATCGCGGGATCGGATGGTTCGTCTGCTGGGCCAATGCTTCCAAGGTGGCTGCGTCGGTGCTGCGGCCGGTCTTGGTCTTCTTGATGACGGGAAGTTCCTGCTCGTCGAACAATACGACCGCCAACTGCTTCGTTGACGCGATGTTGAACGCATAGCCGGCTGCTGCATGGATCTCGGCTGTCAGTTCCAACAGCCGATCGCCAAGTTCGTCGCTCATCTTCCCGAGCAGCTTTTCATCTAGGCTGACACCGTTGGATTCCATCCGCGCCAACACCGAGACGAGCGGCATCTCAACGTCTTCGAACAACGGTTTGAACGAGCTGTCCTCCAATTGCTTTGAAAGAATCTCGTACAATCGCCAGGTGAAGTCCGCATCTTCGCCGGCATATTCCGTCACGTGGGCGGCATCGACCTGATCGATCGTCAACTGATCCTTGCCCTTGCCGATCAAGTCGGAAATCGGAATCATCCGATGGCGGCACAGTTCAAAGACCAATGCGTCCATCCCGTGCGAGCGGCGCAGCGGTTCCAACACGAAGCTCGCGATCATGGTGTCAAACACAATGCCACCCAGTGGCATTTTGGCTTGCTCCAACACGATCGCATCGTACTTGATGTTCTGCCCGACCTTGCCGATCGACGCATTGCCCAGCACGTCGGCCAACTTTGATCGAACAAGTTCCAATGGCAGGCACTTGCACATCGCGGCGCGGATCGGAATGTAATATCCCTTGCCCGCTTCCCATGACACCGAAATGCCCGCAAGGTCAGCCGCTACCGGATTGATGTTGGTCGTTTCCGTATCGATCGCAAACACGCTCTGCCGCGCAAGCGCTTGCGCCAACGCATCCAGCGCCGATTCCGTGTCAATGCAGATGTATTCGCCAGCCGTTTCTGAAGACCCCAGCGCCAGTTCGCCCTGCTCTTCAGTCGCTCCCGACAACTCGTCAAGTTGATCCGTCAAACGATTGAAACCGAGCAGTTCAAAGGTCGGTTTGGCATGTCCAAACGTCAGCGAATCGGTCTTCGCCGCCGCAAGATCAAAGTCGAATTCCACGTCATCCTTCAGCGTCACCAGTTGCCGCGTGATGGGCAGTTGTTCGGCGAAGGCTTTGACGTTTTCGCTCTGCTTGGGGGTGAGTTCGTCGGCGTGCTCCACGACGGCTTGGGCGGTGCCGTACTTGTGAATGAGTTTGACGGCGGTCTTGGGTCCGACGCCCGCGACCCCGGGGATGTTGTCCACCGAATCGCCGGAAAGCGTCTGAATGTCGATCACCTGTTCGGGCGCATACCCCTTGTTTTCAAGCAGCGCCGCGCGATCCAGCACGATATCTTTCGCCGGGTCGTACAGAAATACATGATCGGATATGACCTGCTCGAGATCCTTATCCTTGCTGACCAGATACACATCCAGCTCATCGCCCGCGACGCGTTTGGCCAGTGTGGCCATCAAGTCGTCGGCTTCAAATCCTTCCTGTCGCAAAATCGGGATGCCCATCGCCCCGACGATTTCAATGATGCGGTCGGCTTGCGGGGAGAGATCATCCGGCGCGGGATCGCGGTGGGCTTTGTATTCGGGATAGATGTCGCAGCGGAAGACGGTGCGGTCGCTGACGTCGAGCGTCATCACCAGGTAGTCGGGCTTTCGGGTGCGGAGCAGGTTAAACAGCATGCTGCAAAACACGTGGACCGCCTTGGTGGGTTCACCGGTGGGGGATGTCAGCGGCCGAAACGGCGCGTAGTAACTGCGATAAATCTGGGCATGACCATCAATGACAAAAAGGGACTTGGGCACGGTGGGTCGTCTCCAATGCGACATGTTCAACCGCGCTAAACGGTTGGCCGCTTTGGCGCGATTTGCGACTCTAGCCACGCACACAACGGCTGTCAACGCGACCACAATTCGGTTATCGCACGCGTGATCAGCGGTATCTGGCGCACGGACAAGGAGCGTCCGCGATAACGCGGTTCACTCCGAGCGAAACCCGATTCGGCAACGAATTCCAGTTCGCAGGTAACCGATAAATCTATGGAAACCATTGTGCCAATTTAGTGTGCGGTCCAATAGCGGCGCCACTGGACGGAGAACTCAAATGCGGGCTAATACCGATATCCTGCTCGAATCGGGAACCAATGAACTGGAAGTGCTTGTCTTCACGCTTGGCGGAAATCGCTACGGTGTGAATGTCGCGAAGGTGCGCGAAGCGATTCGGCCGGTACCGCTCACACCGGTGCCGGAAAGTCATCCGTCGGCGATCGGCGTGTTTCAGCTTCGCGATACGATCACAACATTGATCGATCTGCACACCTACTTCAACCTGAAGTCCGACCCGCCCGAGTATGATTCACGTCGAATCATTGTCACCGAATTCAATCAGATTCGTATCGCGTTTCTGGTGGATTCCGTCGAGCAGATCTATCGTGTCAGCTGGGAATCCGTGTCGCCCATGCCCTCGGTCGGAACAACGGAAACCCCGGTCACCGGCGTTTGCACGATCGGTGAGAGCCTGGTGCTGATGATCGACTTTGAGCGCATCGTATTCGACATCACCGGTCACGACTTGTTCAACATCGCCGTCGATCAGGATGAAAAAAGCAATTTGCGTAAGAAAACTCGCATTCTTCTCGCCGAAGATTCCTCGCTCATGCGCAACCTCATCACCAAGAACATCAGCCGCGCGGGCTACTCCAACTTTGTCGCGGTTGAAGATGGTTCGCTGGCTTGGAAGCAGCTTCAACAGCAGGCTGCTGGCGAATTGAAGGAAACCTTTGACGTCGTCATCACCGACATTGAAATGCCTCAACTCGACGGACTGGCGCTAACAAAACGCATCAAGGAGACGCCACAACTCGCGAAGATGCCGGTCATCGTGTTCAGTTCGCTGGTGAGTCCGGACAATGCCAAGAAGATCGAACAGGTCAAAGCCGACGGTCAGATCACCAAGCCGGAACTTCGGCATCTCGTCAACATGATTGACAGCTTGATGGAAAAAGTGCGGGGCAACGCGACGGGTCAATCCAGCGCACCCCAGCGCGAAGCCGTCCTGACTTAGAACGCGCGGACGATGCGTGATCCGGGGTAGTAGTATCGAAGGATCGAGCCAGCCAACCGACCTTGGCGGGCGAGACCTTCCATGCCCCATTGGCACAATCCGAGGCCGTGTCCAAAACCGTGACCGTCGGTCATCCGGATGACATCGCCGTCATCGATGACCGTGCAGTCGGTGCTTCTCATCGTTCGGCTGCCCACCGCCAGGCGAAACGGCTCCGAACGCATCTGGATCTCTTCGCCCTTGCTGTTTGTTATCGCGACGGTGTGCACGCGGCCAAACTCCGTCTCCTTGACCACGCGGACTGAAGCGATGTCCTTCCAGTCATCGAAATCGCTGCGGCGCGATTGAAGCCTTTCGAGCAGACGGCTTTTCTTGATCTCGGTGGGCCCCCATTCGTAGACGTTTTTCTTGGCGATTTTGCAAAAATGGCATTCGACTCCGCCTTGCAATGGTTCGGGGACGGTGGCTTGTTGGACGTCTGAGAGGCTTTGCGATTTGCCGCCACATGCCGAGGAATAGAATGCGCAGAAGATACGAGGACCGTCGGGTGTCGCGTGGGACAACACCAGTCCGCGCGTCGCTTCGACCGCACGGCGAGCCCGTCGGCCAAACGCGCCACTTGCCCAACCGCGATACACCTGTGCGCCTTCCGACGCCCGCAGGTCGTAGGAGCGTTCGCTGCGTCGGGCCATCGTGTACATGGCATAGGTACGTGCGGCGACGGCTTGCCCCTTGAGTGATTCGTCGCCAAAAGCCGACGACGCCTCACACGCGACGACGCCCCCGATATACGATTCGATGTCCACAAGATTGAGCACGCGCAACGAACCGTCGTCCTGGACCGAAAACTCAATCGCACCGGGATAGGAATTGCGCGGTTCTTGTTTTCCGTCGCGAATGCGCGCGATGCGCGAGCGGCCATGGTTCTGCACACTGAGCGTCACCGGCCCATCGACGGGATCGAGGTCGCCAAATCGAAGACCGTCGCTGCTGGTTACGTTAACGCACTGAAGCGCATCGCCGGCTGCTATCGTTTCACCATCAATTGATTCCAAAGAAAACGGATCGTTGACGCAAACTTCGCATCCTTCATCCGAATCGAACAGCAGCACGCGTACCGGGCGCACGCCGAGCGGCGGTTCGACGGGTTCTTCTTCGGGCGCACAACCCGTCGACAAGAACGCCGTGGCGATACCGCACCAAAGCGCGCGGGCAAACACAGATCGATTGTGGCTGCGATTTAGCGCGTTCGATTGCGATTGAGATGTCCGGTCAAAGCGCCGCATATATATCAGGGGATATGAGCCTCGCAGATAAAATGCAAGTCTTTCCCCCGGATTGGAACAAACCTCAACGGGCAAGCAGTGGGCGCCCGCTGAAATTGATGGCGCAAACCGGGTCTGGATTGTTGCATGTGAATGGACGCGCTCGCACAAGGCGAGTGCCGTTCCGGTGAACCGAAAGCGCGAACGGGTGACTAGTTCGGCTGACGCAGCGACAGGCCAAGCTCAGCCAAACGCTTCTTGATCTCATCCAGCGACGTCTGACCGAAGTTCTTGATGGACAAGAGTTCCGGTTCGCTGTGCTGAATCAGGTCGGTGAGGGTGAGAACCCCGAGACGCTGCAGACATTTGCGACTACGCACCGAAAGTTCCAATTCGGCGACGTTGCGATTGAGCAGGTTGGCATCGCCAGCCGTCAACAGCGGCTGATGTCCGCTCGGGGCGGCAGCAGCC
>DDIR01000001.1:46457-56181 GCA_002338715.1 Phycisphaerales bacterium UBA1845
CAGGTCGCTCTTCGATCAACTGACCGAGACGCAAACCTTTTTGAGCCAACATCGCTTTGATTTCATTCAGCGACGTCTCGCCAAAGTTCTTGTAGGCGAGCAGTTTCGGCTCGGTGATCCGTAGCAGGTCGCCCAGGTGGTTGATGTTCATTTGCTTGAGGCAGTTGCGACTACGCACGCTCAATTCAAAATCGCTAACCGGAATATCGAGAACGGCATCGTGCTGCTCGCGAGTGCGCTCACGGTCTTCGTCGTAGTACATGGTCAGCGAGCTTTCGACATCCGCATAGAACAAACGGGCGCGAAGGTGGTTCGGGTGCTCATCAACGATTCGGCCCAACAGCCCGATCGCTTCGTCATACTTTCCGTGATCTTCGTAAAGAACCGCGAGGTTCATCATCGCATTGACGTGGGCAGGGGCTTCGGCCACACACTTCTCGTAAAGCGCCATCGCCTCTTCGTCGTCGCCATGGATGTCGAGAATGTACGCGAGTCGGAACATTGTCTCGCTGTGATCGGGGTCGGCTTCAAGGGCGAGTCGGTAGGAAGCCACCGCATTGGTCCACGCGTCGCGACGTTCGCTGAGATAACCTTCAAGGTAGTACTTCTCGACCCGCTCTTCATTGTTGCTTGGAGAAACACCGCGCAATTGCTCTGCGGCGGCTTCCAGTTCGTTTGAATCGATCAGTTTTGCAATGCTCTCAAATGCGGTGGTCATGCGTTGCCTCGCTATCGTCGTATCTGTCGCGATTGAGTACGGGGGAATCGTGCTGCTCGGCCTGTGAATTCAAACCGTGCGCAGCCCGACATCTTATACGTGGCGAAATGGGATGCAAGTGCGAGGGATGCAACGGGTGATTCCGCGTGTGCCAGCCCGGACGACCCGCCAGATGTGAGCGCAGACAAGCCAGCCGGGGTGGTGAATCCTGTAGAGGTCGGCCATGTGCGCCCGCTGGGGAATCAGCAACGCCCCCAGGTAGGCCAATTGGTCCTTGGCCCCACCACCAACCAGGGCGTCCACGCACAACCGCGCCACCGGGTGCCGGTCGTCGCGGGGGGCTTGCCAAAGCGCCAACCGATCCGCCCAATCAGCCGGCGTCGATTCCAGCGTTGAGATCACCGTTTCGGGCACGGTCGCGCCGAAGGCATTGGCCGCAGCCCGGATTGCCACCAAGGTTGGCCAAGCTAGTTTCATCGAGGCTACCCGATCGGCAAACGCTGGCCAATCGATCTCGTCTGAAAATTGGCGGGCGTAACGGTGGATGTCCAGCAGCCAAAGCAATCGACTGGCTCCGTGACATGCCGCGTGGACGCACAGATGGATCAGCATGCCCTCGTGCCCCGGGACGCGAACGCTGGCACCGCCGATCGCGATCGACGTTGAGCCATCCCAGAACGATTCGAGGGGAACGCTTCGATAGCGCCAAGGTCGAAAAAGCCGAGCGTGAACGTCGAACTTTACGTTGGGGGCGTCAGCCGGTCGAAACTCGCGCTCGTAGTAGAAGCGGGGGAAGAAGTCTTCGCGAAGGAGCGTCTCGCCGTCGACGCAACCGGCTTCCTTTAGCGTGCGGCATGCCGATGCGATGTCGTCGGCGCGAAATAGCAGGTCGACGTCGGTCATCGGGCGCAGATCGAGGCGGTCATAGATCAGGTGATTGAGGGCCATCCCCTTCAAAACCATCACGTCGATACCGGCATTGTTCAAACGCTGCGCCACGCGCTCGAGGTGATGTCGAAGGTGAAGGTTGCGGGCTGCAATCTGGGCAGCCGACTCCGCCAGCTTTTGTCGATTGGCGTCAGTGAACTTGAGTCCGCGTTCGGTGATGGCATGTTGAATAAGGCCAGCCAACCCGTGCGTGCAAGCGTACTCAGTGACGGTGTTCTCTGAATCAGGTGTAAGCGGGGCGATGGTTTCGGGCGCACCTTCGCGAAGCAGTTCACCGACGATCTGCGTGACCGTTTGTTCGGCGTTGGAATTGTCGATAGCGCTTCGCGTCACCGTTTCGGCCCCTAAGACGTTATTCCATCGAGCGACGATTCGAGCAATTCGCAGGTGGCGTCGATATCGCCGCTGACCAGCCGATGGCAATCCGCGTGCTGAAGGGCGGACATCATCATGCCCATCCCTTCGTTGCCCTTCTTGCGAAGATTAAACGAAAGCTGGGCCAACTCGAATCCGGTTTCACCGCGTGAGATCGAGCGGATGCGTGGTGTCGCTCCTTGTTCGAACTTGGGAAACACCACGTGTCGCAATTGGCAACGCTCGCCGATTCCGTTGCTTCCAACCACGCGCGGATTCACGTAGGCGACGCGTCCCTTTTTGCCCTTGCGATAGCGTCGCGGCGACACCATTGGCAGACCCAAGTGCTCCATGACTTCGAACGAACCTTCCTTGATGCAAAGCGCTTTGGGGTACGGGTGAATCATGCCTTCGCTGTCGATTAAGGCAAATTCATCCGATAGGAAGCGCCATCCGCGCGAAAGCAAGCCCGCGCAAAGTGTCGTTTTTCCCGAACCAGGCGATGCCGGAAACACCACTCCCACACCGTCGCGCTCCATCACGCCGGCATGCAGTTGCAGGTACGAATCCATCCGCCGCACAACTTCCCAATTCAGCGCCCATTCGACGTGTGGCAGAACTTCTTCGACCCGCCGCACCGAAAACATGCGTCCTTCGCTGCCGCTGACGATGAACCGCCGCCCCATGGTGTAATGCGACCGTCCGCGCTCGACGCGCACCGCGATGTGTGCGTCGCTGTCGTGGTTTGCATATCCGTGATAGAGCGATGCGTATTCGTCTGCGAGTCCGGCGATGGTGCTTTCGATTTCGATGTCGATCACGCCGAGGCGCAGGCGAATGAAATCGGGCGCAGACGCGGCGACGTAGTCGCGCACCGCGCCGGGATGGTTGCGCTCAACGGACAGGGGGGCGACTTCGAGTTGGCTGGTGATTGCGGCTCCCATCAGTTGCGCTTTACCTTCAAGAGTCCGTTGTCCACCATCTCACCGACCGCCGACACCACGTCATCGCAGGCGCGGTCTTGCGGTGTATCCCATACGCCGGTCATTTCGCGGGCGATGGTTTCGCAACAGGACGTCCCGTCGCAATGTTCCCAGATGAATCGTGCGGTCGAGTTCAAACGGTGCGTTGCGCCGCGATCGGGGTCGTAGATCAGCGCCTCATCATCGATGATGTGAAAGGTGACGTCCGTCCGACGTTCGGGCAGGCTTGTCGTTTTGATGCGCAAGGGATCCATCCCTTTCCGGATTTGGTCTGCACGCGACTAGGACGAAGGACTGGCAGCCAGCGCCTTGGTGGGGATAAACAATTGAATGACCGGTGGAACGTAGATCAAAAGCTTCCCGGATTTTCCAAGAAACTCGCGCCGGCCCCGAAGCGCTTCACCATCCGCAGACGCACCCGAATCCATCGGGTTGGCCTCCGCGATCGGCGCGAGCACCTCGTCAGCCGCACTTTCTGGCGGTACGGTCGAATCCATCATTGAGTTGTGGCGAAGCTTTTCATCCATCGCAGCTTGCATTTCCTTCGCGCCCCGACAAGTCGACAGGCGCAGGTCGGCCAAACTCACCCCAAGGCATCTCGTACCATCGTTATCGGAAGGTCGACGAACCGAATTGAGTTATTGGACCGAAACGTAGGTTCGATTTGGCATGCATCTGAGTTTCGGGCAGCGATCATCAAGCGGGCTTGGAGGCGATGGTGTCTTGATCGCCAACGACAATGCTGAAAATGGGCATGAGTCAAATCATTGAACGCATTTCATCCACGCAGCGTTGTCTTTGCCCTTGATTTGGTGTGCCATCGACCACGATACTAATATTGGTTGACTCGCCCAATTCGCATGGTAGGATATTGTTAGGGTTACGGATGGCGGCTGCAAACCATGGCAATTAGAAATTCCCCAATTCTGGATCAGATCGCGCCCTTCAATGCGACTCGCTTTGACACGTGTATGGCGTACTTTTGTGAGCACCATGGGCGCGAGTTGACCCAATACGACATGGTCAAACTGCACTTGATGACGGATATTTTCCACGCGCTGGAGCATGGTAAGCCTGTCATCGGTGGCTCCGTGCAAGCGTGGGATTTTGGCCCCGTGATCGATCAGGCATACCGCCGCGTCAAACATTGGGATTACTCACACGATGAGACTGGATCTCACCCCGAGACGCTGAGAATTTCGAATCGCAGCGGCAGTTCGTGCAAGTTCACAAATTCCGTGTCCGTTGACAGCGATGAGTTCAGTGAATCGGAACTAAACGCGATGGAGAGGGCGTGGGATTCTTTCATGCATATGAGTTGGAATGAGTCTCAACAATTCTTCCATCAAGACTCATTTGTCGGCCAAGCCTGGCTGAAGGCACGCCAAGAGCAACGCAACATCGATTGGGACGACATCATTGATGAGTACGACCGGGAATACGGTACGAACCATCAACACATCAAGGCCCTCATTCGATTCTGATGATCGGTGACGTTTACACCATTCCGATCAAAGGTGCACATCACCAATACCCACATCCTCACGTTGTCGTCATCGAGATTTCAGGCTCGAAGGAATCCATCTGTGTTCCCGCTTTCTCGATAGAAGGCGCCGAAGTTAATCTTTATCTTGCGAACATCGAATCGCTGGGGATTTCAAAGGATATTGCATGTGTGGAGCTGGACAACAGCAAGGTTGTCAACTTCACGGCCAAGGGATACACAGGCAAAAGGGCATACTGGTTGGTGGAGCGATTCCTGAAGATCGACAAATCGATACTCAGGGAGTCGACATTGATCGGCGACATGAAACCGGAGGGAATCGCGGCGATTGCCAAAGGTCTGCTTGCACTCAACGAAGTCAGGCCAGAGTCCTTCAGCAAAGCAATCCTAAAACGGCTCCGTAAAGCCGCAAAGATCGAAGCCGAATGAGCATGAACGACAGGCAGTTGGACAAGCGGTCAGCGCCCAATCAAACGCCCTGGGCGACAGATCCGAAGATGTTGAAGAACCAGAAGAAGATTGATGAGAAGATGCTCAGTAGCAGCGACATGATTCGGGGCTCCGCCTTGATTGAATCGCGTGTTTGGCCGGTCAATCGGCATCCATCCTTGGCGATTCGATTTGTTGTAGTTGTCTAAGAAAGACTCTTCGAGTTGGTCACGCCAAACTTCGACAATGCCGCGTCGACGCTGTCGGCCAGCTCAAACCATTGATCCAACTGCGTCACATCCAACACGCCGCGTACAAACGACGACGCCCCGCACAGAATCACCCGCGACTCCGTCATTCGCGAATGGGTGACCAGCGAGATCAGATGACCCAAGCCGGACGAGTCAATCGTTCGCACGTTCGACAGGTCAATCACCACCTTGGCGTGTCGCTCGCCAACAACCGGATGAAGCTGCTCGCGGATCGAGTCTTCAGCGTGCGAACCCAATTCACCATTGAGCCCGACAACCGAAACACCACCTACGGATTCTTTGATGTGGATGTCCATCAGCATTCATCCTGAGACGACACAAACAACGTGGCGGATCAATTGGAGAGATTACCCACGCTGCGCTTACGCAAGAGCTTGCGCAGCAGCAGGTGATTCTCACCCATGAAATCCGTCACTTCACCTGAAACGATAAACTCAACACTCGACGTCGAACCCTTCGACTCGCGAATCATCCGCTCCAACATTCGGTTTGGAAGCAGTCGCATCGGCGGATCGGGCGTGGCGCCGGGATTGTTGTCACCCGTAAAGTTGAACACAAACCAGGGGCCTTCTTTGGTCACCCGACCGGCGCGGTCCACCAGGAAGTAACCTTCGGGCAGGCGGGCTGGCGTGCGCCGCGGATCGTCATCGACGATCGTGTCGCGAACAACATCGGTACCGGGACGCGATCCGGGAAGAAGCGGTCTGGCTTTGGGACGATCGCGCTCAAACTGCTTCAACACATCGTCGGCAGAAACCTTCGGAGCACTCTGCATATCCGGCGATGTCCGCTCAGCCGACCGGCGGCGACGATCGGGTGTGCGGGATGCGCCTTCGTCGGCGGCAGGCGTCATCTCACCCGAATCGGACTTGGCACCCGGTTCGATCGTTTGCGTATCGCTGTTGGTGACGGGTTTGACTTCCGTCATCGGCTTGGGGTCGTCACCGGTAGCGGGCGCAGACGCTTCCTGCCCCAATGCTGGTACGGTCATCATCAGAGTCGCGACCAACGACATGGCCCACCGAGATGGTTTCCTGATTGTTGGAATCGCCATGAACATCATCGTGCATCCTCCCAGCCGCAACCGTCCGAGGGTTTGAGGCCCTAGACGGCGAACTGTCCTTAAATGTCGTCGTCAAAACACAACCAATACACCACCAATACATCCCAATGAATGGGATATCATCGGCTGACCTGCATCAGATTATCCAACCTTGCAGATTATCGGAACCCCAGTTCCTTGCGAAGGGCTTCCGCGTCGGTCACCGGTCGCTTGCACACCTTGTTTTCGCAGACAAAAGCAGCCGGCTTGCCATCCACCGGCTTCTTGCCCTTGAGTAGTGCAAACTGATCCTCAGCCAGTGCGGGTCGGCCCGCTCCGGGGTCACCGGCTAAGAGTAGGATCTTATTGGGAAGGAAGCCAGCGTAAACCGCACGCACCAACGCATCGGTCGAGGCCTCAGCCCCGTTGCCCGCGATCACGATCTCATTGACGCGATCGTGGTACATGTCCGTGGCGCAAAGCAGGCGTTCAAACTGCGACGGGGAATTCTCGACCGTCGACTTGAAGGCTTTGAAAATCGACTCGGCATGGGCCCGATAGTCGCTTCGATCGAGCATGACCCCCAATCGCACGAGGTTCATCGCGTGCACCGAATTGCCCGAGGGGATGGCGCTGTCGCGCGGATTCTTCGACCGGGCGATCAGCTTCTCGGCGTCGTCGGCTGTGAAGAAAAACCCACCGCCCGCGGAATCCAGGTAGTGCGAGATGGTGATGTCGGTCAGCGCCTGCGCCTCCGTCAGCCAGCGCGGATCAAACGTGGCTTCGTAGAGATTGAGCAGCCCCTCGATCATGAACGCATAGTCGCTGAGGTACCCAGTTAGCCGCGATTCACCGTTGCGATGCGTCCGCAGCAGTCGCCCGTCGTTTCGCATCTTCGTCAGGACAAAGTCAGCCGCCCGAGCCGCGGCTTTCGCGTATTGCGGATCGTCGAGCACCCGAGCCCCCTTCGCGAGGCTGGCGATCATCAGGCCATTCCACCCGGTCAAGATCTTGTCATCCAACCCGGGATGAACGCGCTTCTCGCGCTCGACGAAAAGCTCCTTGCGGCATTGGGCCATCTGCTTTTCGAATTCAGCCGGTTCGATGCCCTTGGATTTGGCGAAGTCGTCGGCTGGCGTTTTGATGCGCAGGATATTCTTCGCGCCAGCAGGGGCGTGCCCGCGCGACTCGAACCAGTTGCCGCCATCGGTCACGTCATAGAATTCGCAGAACAACGCCCCGCGATCTTCACCGAGGACGGATTTGATCTGCTCGACCTTCCAGATGTAGAACGCGCCTTCCATTCCTTCGCTGTCGGCATCGCGCGTGGAGTAGAACCCGCCCTCTTTGGATTGGAGGTCATCGATCACGTACGCGAAGATGTCGCGGGCGACGGCTTCATAGCGAGGATTGCCCGTGACCTGAAACGCATCGAGGTAGATCGCCGAAACGAGCGCCTGGTCGTAGAGCATTTTTTCAAAGTGCGGGACCAGCCACTCGGGATCAGTGCTGTAGCGACAGATGCCGCCGCCAAGATGATCGTAAATCCCTCCGTCGGCCATGTTCTGCAAGGTGACGTTGACCGCATCAAGCAGCGCCGCATCGTTGGTGTGGCGATACGTGCGAAGCATCAGTTCCATCGACATGCTGGGCGGAAACTTGTTGCCGTCGCTGCGAAACCCGCCCTTTTGACGGTCGAAGTAACGGGCCAACATCGTCGCGGCTTCGGTCACCTGCTCTTTGGAAATCACGTCTTTGTCGGGCGCATCGCCTTTCGCCCATTCGTCGAGGATGCCGCGAATCTGCACGCTCTGCTCGGCAATTCGGTCGCGCTCCGTGGTCCAGAGGTTATGAATCTGCCCACATAGCTGCATGAAATGCGGCTTGGGAAAATACGTCCCCGCGTAAATCGGTTCGCGATCACTGGTCAAAAACACCGACATGGGCCAACCACCCTGCCCCTTGTTCATCAACTGCGTGATGTGCATGTAGATTTCGTCGACATCGGGCCGCTCTTCGCGATCGACCTTGACGCACACGAACCGTTCGTTGACGAAGTCCGCCACTTCTTCGCTCTCAAACGTTTCGTGTTCCATCACGTGACACCAATGACACGCGGAATAGCCGATGCTCAGGAAGATGGGTTTGTCTTCGCTCTTGGCTTTGGCGAACGCTTCCTCGCCCCATTCGTACCAGTCGACCGGGTTGTGGGCGTGTTGCAGAAGGTATGGGCTCGTTGCATGGATCAGCCGATTGGTGTGGGCGTGCGTTTGCGCTTCCTGCATATCCTTAACTTCTCCTCCGGCTGGTGGTTCATCTGCGGAAACTGCGACTGCAATCGAGCACATCCATACGCCAAGCCATGCGCCGGTACGATTCGAGAGCAAACTTTTGGTCATCGTAAGCCTTGTCTTGCCTATCGTTTCGCTGCGCCCGCAGCACGCTGCATGTTTCGCAGGTTGCCCTTCATGTCTTTCGACGACGCACGTTTGGATTCAAGCACCTTGATGGCTTTGGCCATGTTCTGCACTTTGAAAATACCGATGGCCTTTCCGCCGGCGGCTCCGGTGGTGGAATACAGGTACGAGATTGGCACGCGGTTGGCCGACAGCTTTTCGCAAACGTCTGCGAGCATGCCCGGTTTGTTTGGCATGGTAACCCCGAGGACTGTTGCCTCGGTCATTGAGAGGTTCATGTTGTTGAAGACGGACCGGGCTTTGTCTGGATTGCGGGCTACGATGCGCAGCACACCGTGTTCACTCGCGTCCATCATGGTCAGTGCCACGATGTTGATCTTCGCGGTGGCAAGTTCGCGACACACGCGTCCCAGCGTATCGGGTTTATTGCCAAGGAATACGGAGAACTGCGTCAGGGTATCAATCATCGTTACCATCCATTTAAGAGACATGTCCAGGAATTGCGAAATCGAATGTCTCGCAAGATTCGCGGCATCGCGTTAACCGATTGGCGCGCTGACTGCGGAATAGCCACAGGAGTCTATCGCCATCGACCGACAGCGACAAACCGCGTCACCGGTTTGTCCAACTGACGCCCTTGCGTAATAAAAAAGCACCCGCGGAAGTGACCCACCGCGGGTGCTGTGTCGCTGCAATTGGATTCGATAGAAAGGAGCGGCGCGATTAAATTCGCGGACGGTACCTGTTGCGTCGTGTCACGCCCCACATCATCGCCAATCCCGACAGAATTGACATCGTGGTGCTCGTCATGCCGACCGCGCAGAAACCGCCGCCGGTGTTGCCTGAGTTGTTGTTGGAACCACCGGAATTATCACCGCCGTTATCACCCTGGCCGCCATCCCCATTGTCACCGCCATCATTACCGGCGCCATCATTGCCAGTGTTTCCACCGTCCGTTGATCCACCGTCATTTGAACCGTTGTCCGTACCACCGTCATCACCGGTGCCACCGTCGTCGGTTCCGCCATCCATGCCATCATCGGTACCGCCGTCATCA
>DDIR01000061.1:0-29326 GCA_002338715.1 Phycisphaerales bacterium UBA1845
GAGAGGATTTGAACCTCCGGCCTCTGCGTCCCAAACGCAGCGCTCTGCCAGTCTGAGCTACGCCCCGTGCAGTGGTGAGCAGTCTAGCAAATGGGCACTTGGGCGACAACCGAGCCCGGACATGTTGCTTTGTGGCTGATCGTTGCGGCTTTTTCGACGAAGCATGGCCTTATCCGCAAGCTGCGCCATTGTCGGCTGCAGCGGTTTATTCTTCGCCACCTGGCGATCGGCGGGCGTCTTTGACTCGGCTTCTGTGCCGCTTGTCAGTCAATCGCTTTCGTTTGACCGCATTGGGTACCTTCGTTTTCTTGCGGACGGTTTCTTCGATGAGCGCCTCGCCGATCACCTCGACGAATCGCCCCTCCAGCGTCCTGCGGTTGGCGGCTTGCGTGCGATGCCTGGACGCAACCATCCGCAGCAAGCCGTCTTTGTTGATGCGGGTACTCAGGCGCGACCGGATCAACGCCTTCTGTCGATTGTTCAGCGATGGGCTGGCCAACACATCGAACCACAGCGTCACGCGGCTACTGCGCTTGTTGACGTTCTGCCCACCGGGTCCACTGCTTCGATCAAACGTGAACCAGACTTCATGCGCCGGAATCACCGTCCGCGCTGCAATGCGAAAGCCTTCGGGTCCGTCATGGAAATTGTCAGGTGAAAGTTGGGTCATGATCGCAGGGCCCGAATGTACATCAATAAGAATCGGGCGCAATCATGCGAAGTCCGCCAGATTCGTTCTTCTCGCCATCTGAGTTTCCGAGAAGTTTCTCCAGCCATCCTTTGACCGCGCCCTGTGCGGGCGAGGAGGTCGTGGAGTCGCGATTTGTGCCGTTCTTTCTTGAGTTGGCAACATCCTGCTTACTTTCTTCGTCCTGCGACTCCATTTTCTGAGTGAGCAATACGAGCTTCGTCGCCAAAGAGAACGTCACGTCTCCATTCGCGCTGATGACAGCAGCAAAGTCATCCTTGGCCAATTTATATTCGCCAAGTTTTTCATAGCAATCACCGCGAAGTTCAAGTGCATCCGCCCGTTTGGGCTCTTGTTCAATCACTCGATTCAAATCGACAATCGCATGGTTGAATCGGCCCAGATCAAACAGCGCCCGCGCTCGCACCATTCGCGCCAGCACATTGTTCGGTTCTATAATCAAAACCAAATTCATCGCATCAAGTGCTGCCGGCCAACGCCCCATCCCCGCCAGCGCCAAACCCCGAAGCAAATCCACGCGAACATCACCCTTCAACTCAAGTCCGGCCTGCTCCGCATCGTCGACGGCCAGCTTGTGGCGATTTCGCAGGAATCGAACCGCGGATCTTGCAAGCAGTGCCTCGGCTGACTTCGGATCTTTTGCAAGCACCGCATTGGCATCCGTGCGCATGGCGTCGACATTGCCGAGTCGACATTGATGCCACGCCCGAAGCAGGTGCGCTTGAACATGACCCGGATCCAACCGAAGACACTCATCCAGTTTTGCGACGGCGGTCTTGGGACGATCTTCAGCCAGCGCCGCGATGTACAAACCCTCCGGCGATTCGGGGGCGATCGTACCGGGGGAGACGTCGGCCAACCGAACCGATTCGGATTTCCGCATCCGGTCGACAAACAACGCCCCGATTCGTTGACCATCGTTGATCGGCGTATCCGACTCTTCTTCGCCCGATGACAGCAAACTCGCCAACGGACCTTTGAGCATCGAAGCCAACTGCTCGCCGCGCTGCATCTGCTCGCTGATCGGATTGGCTGACGCATCTGCACCGGAATTCTCTGTCGGCGGGGACGTGTCGCCTTCGCGCAACTTCTGCTCCAACTCTTTATTCTTTTCCGTGACCGATTCAACCAGTTGCTGCTTTTCAGCCACCGCTTTCTCTGCCGTCTTGTTGTCGGACTTCTGTTTCAACAATGCAAACGACAGAACCGCAATCAAGAAAGCCGCAACAGCCACCACACTCGCAACCCGATTGCGCGAAATCGTCTTGCCAATCGACCCAAGCAGACTCGTCCGCCGCGCTTTGATAACGCCGCGATTCAAGAATCGCTCAAGATCATCGCGCAGATCCCACGCCGTCGCGTAGCGCCTCGATGGGTCGCGCGAAAGTGCCTTCAAACAAATCGTTTCAAGATCGAGCGGGATACGGCGGTTGATGCTGCGCGGTGCCGGCGGATCTTCGGTGATCACGCGGCTAATCACTTGCTCGCGGGTCGTTCCGGGGAAGGGCGGCTGAAGCGTCATCCACTCGTACAGCGTCGCACCAAGCGAATAGATATCGCTGCGAACGCCAACCTCGCCACCCTTGCCGGTAATCTGCTCAGGCGACATATAAAGCGGCGAACCGACGAAGTCACCCGTCTGCGTCACACCCGGCTGCTCAACAATTCGCGCCAACCCAAAGTCAGAAAGACACAACCGATCACCGCTGCCGAACAGAAGGTTGTGCGGTTTGATGTCGCGATGGATCACGCCGTTTTGATGGGCATACCCCAAGGCGTCGGCCACGGCTTTGGTCTGCCGCGCGATGCTGTCAAAGTAGTCGGGCGTATGACTCGCGAAAGCGTCAGCCCCTACCCCACTGGCTGATCCGAACCGCGAACGAACCCGATCGTCATCAATGACGATGTGCCCGGGCGCGTCGATCGTCTCCTCGCCAAGCGGTCGCTCGATGATCTCGGTCTCCGCAAGGATATCCGACGACCCGCCAGCGAACCCGGGATCACTCGACGACGGACTTCGGTCGCGCGATTTTCCCGACCCCGGCCCTTCACCCCGCCGGAGTTGGCAGATCTCATCGTAGAGGCTGGTCCCCGAGACCAATTCCATCGCATAGAAGTAGGTGTTGTCCTGCTGCCCCTGCGCGTAGACGGGAACGATGTTGGGATGGTGCAGCTTCGCGGTGGCTTGTGCTTCGCGGCGGAAGCGGGTGACGGCTTGATCGCTAAGACCGCGTCCATACGCGAGGATCTTCAACGCGACGATCCGATCGAGCGAAATCTGCCGCGCGCGATACACAACCCCCATCCCGCCGCGGCCGATCTCATCGAGGATTTCAAAATCCCCGATGGTCAGACCGTGCATCGACGCGCGGTTCTCAGAGGCTGGGTTGTGTTCCTGGGCGGACATTTATTCTGTTTCTTATAATCTGTTTCTTAGCAATCCGTTCGACTTCGCTTCCGTCACGTGCGGAAACCTGAGATTCCATGGAGCCCGATCCAAACCCGCCGCGAGCGCTTCATATCCCGAAACTGCGGCTCGTTGTTCGATCGCGAGTGACCCGTTTCAGCCCAGAGGTGCATGGCTCCCCCTTCCCGATAGAGTCGAACAGGACCCCAACGGTATTAATCTGCACCGTGCGGTTGCGGCGGTCAATGTGAAAAAACGACCGGTTTTATAACGACAACATTTCAGGTGTGTCCCGGCGGAATTGGCGGGGCAAGACGTCAAAAACGACCCGAAAGGCAACTGGCCACGGAGCTTTCTTCCTATCATTTTATTCGGTCCGGGCTCGCCGATTGCGTGAGGCCAGCCGGCGGAAATTCCCCCGATGCATACCGACGCCCCATCTCGACATAGCTGTCAACAATTCGCTGGATCTCCGCATGATCTTCTTCGTTCAGATCGCGCAGGTATTTGGCCGGCACGCCCCCGACAAGGGTTCCGGGCGCGACTTTGGTTCCGGGTCGGACCACCGCACCAGCCGCCACAATCGCCCCCTTGCCAATCTCGGCTTCATCCAGCACAATCGCACCTATTCCGATCAGCGAATTCGCACCAACGCGCCGGCAGTGAACCACCGCTCGATGACCGACGACGACCCGCTCCTCAATATCGAGGGGTATGCCATAGCGCGTATGCAGAACAACGCCATCCTGAATATTCGTGTTTGGGCCAATCCTGATCGGTGCAATATCGCCTCTTATGCACACGTGATGCATGATCGTGCAGCCGTCACCGATTTCGAGGTCGCCGCAGACATACGACGTCGGCGAGATGTAGACATCCCTGCCGATTCGAGGTGTTTTGCATTTTACTGACATTGTTATGATTGTACTGACCGGGTCCGAATCGTCACGATGGCGCCCGTTCTTTTCTTTTTGAATTCCGGGGTTTTTGAGGGTTCGGACCTTGATTGGAGTACCAAATGGGTGAACTCGGACGCCGAACCAGCATTTGGCGTGTTCAGTCGATGCGTACACTTGAACGATTCGGCATAAACGAAGACCGGTTGCTGATCCTTTTGAGCATCCTGGTCGGAGGTGCCACCGGGCTCGGCGCCCACCTCTTCTATGAACTGCTCGAATTCGCCTACGACCACGCATCTGCGGAAGGCGGGTACTTCTCTTTCGGGACCTACATGCTCGTCCTGCTCCCGGTCGTGGGGGCGATCCTCGTTGGAATCATCACAACCTCGTTCGCAAGCGAAGCCAAAGGGCACGGCGTCCCCGAAGTCATGGATGCACTCTGCCGCAAAGGCGGCGAAATTCGACCACGCGTCGCACTCGCAAAAGCCATCGCCAGCGCCCTGACCATCAGTTCCGGAGGGTCGGCCGGCACCGAAGGCCCGATCGTTCAAATCGGCGCCGCCATCGGAAGCAGCACCGGACAAATCCTCGGCATCAAGCGACACCAGATGAATACGCTCGTCGCGTGCGGGGTGGCTGGCGGTATCGCCGCAATTTTTAACGCGCCCATCGCCGGTGTGCTTTTCGCCCTGGAAATCTTCCTTCGTGACTTCTCCTTCCGCACGTTTTCGCCCATCGTCTTTGCCAGCGTCATCAGCACGTCGCTCACGCACGCGCTGCGACCCGATGCAGGCGCAATCTTCGAAGTTGTCAACCCGGAGTTGTACACGTTCCGCGGCGCCGAATTGCCCTATTATCTTGTACTGGGCGTGTTCTGCGCGATCGCATCAGTCGGATTCATTCGTGTTCTTTATTTCGCGGAAGATGTCACCGACAAGATTAAAATCCCCAACGTATTCAAACCGGCGCTTGGCGGCTTGCTGCTCGGCATCTCCGGCATCATCTACGTTCACTTCAGACATCCCAACCTCGTGCCCGAATTCTACAGCAACGGTTATCCGCTGATTCGCGAGGCGATCGGCCCGAACCTTCTCAGTGTCGGCCTTTGGACACTGGTTGGATTGGGATTTCTCAAAGCGCTCGCCACCACGTTCACGCTGGGCAGCGGTGGATCGGGAGGCATCTTTGCACCGTCGCTCTTTATGGGCGCGTGCCTCGGCGGCGCGTTTGGCATCGCCCTGCACAAACTCGGTTTGATCGAGGAAACCAGCGCCAGTGCATACGCCATCGTCGGGATGGCCGCACTCGTCGCCGGCACAACCCACGCGCCGCTGACCGCCATCGTTATCCTCTATGAACTCACCCGCCAACCGCGCGTGATTCTGCCAATTATGTTCGCCGCAATCGTCACGACGTCGATGGCGCAGTACCTGCTCCGCGAAAGCATCTACACGCTCAAGCTCGTTCGCCGCGGCATTCGTATCGGACGCGTTGCCGACGCAACCATCCTCAGACGCTTGCACGCCGATCGTGTCCCCACGGTGCCCGCACCGCTCGTCAAACCCGACGCCCCGCTCCAGCAACTGCTGCGGATGGCAGAGGAGTATCAATCGCCCGACTTTGTGGTGGTCGATGACGACGCGAACTACGTGGGAATCGTCGTGGCTGACGATATCCGGACGGCATTGCTGCAACCGGAAGCCGTCCCGCTCTTGGTGGTGGCCGAGTTGGCGCGACCACCCGTCCCCTGCGTCAGCCCATCCGACACCCTCGACAGCGTGCTCGACAAATTCGCCCGCTTGAGGGTCAACGCCCTTCCAGTTACCGGACAGGATGATGTGATCCGATCAATGATCACACGCCACGCCGTGATGGACGTGTACCAGCAAGCCCTGGATGAGCAGGGATAGAGCGCGATTGGTTCAGAAGAAGCTCGCGACGCCCCCCGGGCCGTCATTCCCGCGCAGGCGGGAATCCAGGGGAAAATCAGAACCAATCCGGGGAAGCACCGCCCCAGTAATGCAAAGAATGTTCGACCAAAACGCAGCGCGAGGACCACATTCGCCACAGACATAACCTATTGTTTTAAAACAAGTTACAACATCCCAAACGATCCTCCGATTTTTTTTCGTCGGTTTGCGAACCTTTTTGAACCGCCCGCGTAGAAAGGGCAGGGAACGTTGCTTCCCTCCTCCTCCTTCATGACCCAATGCAATGTCGGGGCGGCGAATTGATGCCGCCCCGCTGCATTTTTACGCTCGCCCTCCCTTTCAGACCGTGTCAGGATTTCAGAGTTCTCTACAATCGCCCGCATGAACGCATCAGCAGAATCCATGTTGGCGATCGCCGTCGAAACCTCCGGATCTCGGGGCAGCGTCCTCGTCGCCCGGGGCCTTGAAATATTGGCCAACGCCACCTTCAAGGTCGAGCAACAGCACGGCGTGCAGTTGCTCCCGACGGTCGACGCGCTCTCCAAGCAAGCCGGCATCGACCCCGCACAATTCGATGCCGTCTACGTCTCCGGCGGACCTGGGAGCTTTACCGGTTTGCGCATCGGCATCACCTTCGCCAAGGCGATGGCCTTCGCCCTCGAATGTAAGGTCGTGCGCGTCCCGAGCCTCGATGTGCTCGCGCAAAACGCCCTCGATCTTCCCGCAAAACCCAACAGGGTTATTTCAATCTTCGATGCCAAACGCGGTAACGTTTTCGGGCGAACATTTGAACTTAACGACGGGCTTTACAAACCGATTGACGAACCCAAGGAACGTTCGCCGCGCGAGTACCTTGCGCAGCATTCGCCAGCCACGATCCTCGGTGCGGGCGTTGAGCGCCATCGCGACGTGATCGAACAAGCCAAAGGCATCACCGTCGCGGGAAGTGATTACGATTTCGGAAAAGCGGAATGGGTGTTGCGTCTGGGCGCAAAGATGGCCAACCAGAATCAATTCATCTCACTCGATCAACTGATCCCCATCTACATCCGCAAGCCTGATGCAGAAGAAAAATGGGAAGCAAGACAAGCCGCAGGAAGTGGCGACGGAAAATGATCCCGCAAGGTCACTACGCTTCTTCGCGTAATAGTCGAAGTGAATCGGTGGCGTTGACGCGGTCGTAGAATTCGTTCCAGCGGGCCGATTGGCACAACGGCTTCTGTTCAAAGATCGCGTAACCGAACGTCGCGTTCTCAAGATAACCGACGCCCTGCCAATAAATGTCAGCCCCGCGGATCACCCCGTTCGACGCCGCCTTCACCGACATGCATCCGCACGCATACCAAAGTCGGAAGTACGACGAGTAGCGAAGCACCAGCAGTTCATCGTCGTCCGCGCGGAGGACGATGTCCTTGTACGTCGCCCGCTCGGCGTCAATGGTCGGGCATCCGGTTGAAGCAGCCAATCGTTGCACGATGAACCTTCCCAAGCTGAGGGGAACCTCCCCAAGCTGATGGCGCGAGTGTTCTGCCCACTGACAAGGCCAGCGGACCACCACGTCCGCATTCGCCTTCCCCTGCAAGCCCGCCTTTGAAATCAAACCAGACGCTATACAACCGATTCGGTCTGTAGGGGTTTTGCGGGCTATTCTGAACAGAAAACGGTCTCAGCGCTCAGGTCCATTATGCATATCGGACCTTCCAATTTCCATCGGTAAAAGACCTTAACGCAAAGTTGATTGCAGTTTGTACACGCCAGCCCCACCGATTGGCCCACCCATGAGGCGAAAATCACAGGCCTCAGCCGAGGCATCGCACCGGCTTGCGACCATAGATTCTGCGACCACAACACGTGCGTTGCGTAACGAATTGTTGTCAACTGAATGTCGCCGGAACCGTGACCTGCAACTTGTGTCAAAGTGATTATTGCCAATGTTTCGGCCCGACGCACGCGATGCGCCTGGTCCCCACAAACAACACTCTGGAGAGTCATCATGCACGCGCTGTTCAAGTCGTTCCTGCTCGTGGCTGCAATCGTCAGCCAGCCCGCTTTCGCCTTGGCCGGATTGTCCGATGCTCCCGCGCCGTCGCTGACCATTTACAACCAGGACTTCGGCGTGGTCCGCAGCCACATTCCGCTCAAGCTGACGTCCGGCGTCAACGACATTTCAATCTCGGACATCTCCGCCCACGTCGAACCGCATTCGGTCATCCTGCGCGACCCGACCGGCAAAACATCGCTGCAGATTCTCGAACAAAACTATCGGGCCGATCCCATCTCGCAGGCGCTGCTGTTGAGCCACTACGAAGGCGAGACCATCGATTTCTACATGGGCGGAACGCCTGACGATCCCAAGATCGTGTCAGGCAAGATCATTCGCAGCGGATACGTTCCGCATTTCGATTCGATTTCGAGTTTTGGTCAACAGTATTACCAGCAGCAAATGCGCATGGCCTACAACGTGCAAAGCGAACCGCTCATCGAAATCGATGGCAAGCTGCGCTTCGGACTACCCGGCACGCCGATCTTCCCAAGCCTCACCGACGACAGCATTCTCAAACCGACGCTGCAATGGAAGATCCACTCGGATCAGACCAAAGACGTGTTGGCCGAGTTGGCTTACCAAACCGGCGGTATGCGCTGGCGGGCGGACTACAACGTGATCGCCGAATCGGACGACGACATCGTATCACTGCTCGGGTGGGTCACCATCGAAAACCAGTGCGGAACGACCTTTGAAAACGCCCGAATCAAGCTGATGGCCGGCGATGTAAATCGAATTGCCCCTGGATCTGAAGGGTACGATCAACTTTACATGGGCTTGGCAAGGGCCAGAAGCGTTGCCGGCGGCGAACCGGGCGTCACCGAGAAATCGTTCGAGGATTACCATCTCTACACCGTCGCCCGCCCATCCACCATTCGCGACCGCGAGACCAAGCAGATCGAATTCATCCGCGCCGATCAGATCAAAGCCACGCGCAAATACATCTATGACGGCGCTGAAGTCAACTGGCAGCAATATCGCGGCTGGGGTTATGACGCGCTGCGCACGCACTCGGACTTCGGTGCAAAAGGAACCACCAAGGTCAGCGTCGTTCGCGAATTCTCCAACTGCGAATCAAACAACCTCGGCATGCCGTTGCCGGCTGGCAAACTTCGTTTCTATCGGCGCGACGATGATGGCCAACTCGAATTCACCGGCGAAAACATGATCGACCACACGCCGAAAGATGAAGTCATCCGCGTCACCACCGGCAACGCATTTGACCTGGTTGGCGAGCGCAACCGGACGAACTTCCAGACCGATAGCAGCAAGCGTTTCACCGACGAATGGTTTGAAATCGAACTGCGCAACCACAAAAAAGAACCGGTCACGATCACCGTCGTCGAACACCTGTTCCGGTGGCGCAACTGGCAAATCAGCGAGAACGATCAGGACTTCAAGAAGAAAGACAGCGATACGATTGAGTTTGACGTGACGCTCGCGCCCGACGAAGAGAAAACCATCAAGTACAAAGTGCATTACTCGTGGTAGTGAAACACCGCAACCGTTAGCGACGTTTCGATTTGCTCCGCACCATCACCGGTGCGGGCGTGTAACCAAGCAGGTACTGCTTCAAACGCAGGTCAGCCACCGCGAGGATTGCAGCCGCATCTTCTGCCGGAGCGAGGAACAGCTCGCTGATCCCCATGCCGTTGCGGTCCTGGCTGTTGCGTTGGCAGCGGCGTCGGATGGCTCGGGCGAGTTTGGCTGACATGGCGGCGTCTCCGGTTCAGTGTCATGCCTGCCACGTAGCAGGCGTCTCTGACCGGTATTGGCCACCGAGGGGGCTGATCTTTCAGGATGGGTTCTGGATTCCGGCCAACAGGTCGGAATCGGGGACGAAAACGTACTTCTTGATACCCTCAGGCGCGTTTTCGTCCCGGACTAAGCCTAAGTCCGAAATCAGGATTTCGGGGCGAGGTTGGAAGTAATCGCGGGAGTCATCGTCGAACTCGAAGACGAAGATTGCGCGTAAATGATTGACATTTCTGACCTTACGGGCCGTTTCGAGCCAAATCCGCAGCGCTTCGGCGTTTTCGGGGGCTGGGCTGACGGGCGTGCCGGTCTCCAGCGCGATGTCGTCGTGGAAATTGCTGAACACAACCGTGTTTGCCGCGGCTTGTTTGCCCACCCACTGGTAGAGTTCGCGACTTTCCGGACCGAAGCGGTGGTCCCACCGGCCATACTCGGTGAAAGGACGGTCAGCCGCCACCCACCGATCGCGCGTTCGCATCGCATCCTGCTGCACGAACCACGAAACGGCTAGGAGCGAAACGACCACAACCGATCCGCGAACGATGCGGTGCTTCCAGACCAGAAACGGTCCAACGAACATCAGAAAGTAGATCGGTTTGATCGGTTCGTAGTAACGGGCCAACCCAACGTAGTGGAACTTGCCCTTAAACAATGTGCTCGCAGTGACAAGCACTGTCACCAGCGCGACCACGAACATGACCGCCAACTGCATCCGTTGATTCTTGAACAACGCCAGCAGTCGGCTTCGCGAATTTGAAAACAGCATCGGACCAACCAGCGCCGCGATGGGCAGCCCCGCGACAAACAACCACTTCGCCTCGGGCCGATACGCGTATAACGTCTGCGATGTCCAGTGCGTCCATGCCGTCGCGATCATCGACGTTGAAAAATCAAAGCCGAACCGATTGCCAAGATTGAACTGCTCCTGCGTCGAAACGCCGTCACCGAGAATTCGATTGAACGCAACCAGCGCAATCATCGGCAGGCCAGCCGACATCGCAAAAAGTGCAACATCGCGCAGCGTCCTACGGTGCATCATAAGCCAATCAAAGAGCAGAAACGCACCAATCGCCGCGGGCACGAAGACGGCTGCATAGCGTATCCAAACGAGCGAACCGGCTACGATGCCCAAAATAAAGTATCCCGATGCTTTCACGTCCAACGATGCGATCGATTCACTTCCGTCGCCTGCCGGTTTCACGGATTCACATCGAAGCAGCTTGATCGCCAGCAGCAAGACAACGGGCACCATCGCCACGAGAATCGTATCAGAGCTTGGATGAATCAGCAGTTCCATCGAAACAGATGAAGCGGAAGCGACCAATGCAAGCATCCACGCCGCAAGACCGCGCGGTAGACACGCCCGTACCAGTGCAAACCACGCCACCAATGCAATTCCGCAAAAGAACACGTTGAGAGCGATCGCCGCTTGTGCGGTCGTCGTACCCAAGAGCATGCGGGCGGCTGCGATGAGCAAAGGATAACCGGCTGGCCACTGCGTGAGCACCGCCCAATCACCATGCCACTGCCACGGTTGAAACGGCGCTTTCGGCGGAATCGACGTCAGGCCATGACCATCGCACAACCGATCGACAGCCAGGTATATGTAGGCATTGTCCTGTTCGATCCGCGGGGCGATGCTTGCCCGGCCGGGCATGAACCACAAACCCGCCACCACGACAACCAGCGCCACCGTCCAGACAATCGGCAGGCGCAGTCGGTGCGCGACATGCGGCATGGCCAAAGCGTCACAACGTGTCACCGCGTCGCAGTGCGTGTCGGGCCAATTTGCAGATGTGGTACTCAAAGCGGGTTTGCTCTCTACCGATCCCGTGTCCGAATGGGCGCACGTTGAGCCCTGCCTGAATTATCGGACATCCGGGTCGGCGAGTTGCATTGTCGCGTTTTCAGCATGATCCACCGCGACGATGAGCGGCCAGAGTCGGTCGAGTTCGAGCGCCATCTCGACGGTGCAGACGCCGTCGGCTACGTCCGTGCGGGTGGCGTGCGCGGTGTGCAGGTATGCCGACCAGAGGGCGTCATACTGGTGCGAACGTTTGATCCATTCGCCAAACGTCGGCGCGGAATCACCGGGTAGCGGCAGTTCGTCCACCTTGGTTGCAATCTTGATGAGCGCGTCGGCTGACGCAGTGGACCGGGCGATCGCCAGCTTTCGCTCGTCGACTTCGTTGGCATTGGTTGCCCCTTTGCCCTTTGCGACCAGCGTTTGGGTCGCCCAGGTAGGGGCTTCGATGTGCGAGGAACCTGACCAGGCGCGTATCTCGCGCCACGGCGGTACACCGTACCCAACGGCATTGTATTGAACGCCGCCGATCTCAAACGGGATGTCGATCGTACAAACCTGACAAGGATGCATGGCTGGGGTGGCGGCCGCGACTTCAGTCTTGAACGCGTCGCGCTTCGATTGCAGATCGTCGTCCGATGGATGGCTTTGCTGGTGTTTGTCGAGGGCGGCGAACATCTGGCGAAGGGCATCGTCGCGGGCGATGTCGATCGCCATCGATCGGCCAACCGGTGTAACAGTCTCCCAGCCGACAGGGACAGTCGCTGATTCGGTATCTGCACGATCCGCAATCCCCAGCGCGACGAAGCGCCGGTCTGCGATGCGCTCAAGCACGGGACGAAGCGTTCGATCAGATGCCAATGCAACATCCGATTCGATGATGTCCGCGATCGACACCTGGACGACAACCGCCCGCTCGGAATCGTTCGCTGCGGCTAACCCGTTTGATCCGGTCATCGCGCCGCTTAAGGAAACCGCGACCGCATGCTTGCGTAGAAGTTGCCGGAGTTGAAGGTCATCACCGGCAGTTTGAATCGCTTGGGCGACGCTCGATCCATCTGCCAGCCGGCAGTCGAAAACCTGCCCGGTGAGTTGGCGAACCCCATCGGTGTATGCCGCGGGCTGACTGCTTCCGGCATATGCGATCGGCGTCACCGCGACGGCCAATAACCAGATGACCAGCGGTTGAAACATCCGCATGGGTTTGAAAGTACGCCAGATCAATTTCTACCTGCCTCAAGAGTGGCTCAATTCGTCAGTATCGATATGATCCTGACATCTGAAACGCGTAAGGGAATTCTAGCCGGAAATCCGCATGAAGCCTCGACGAAAAACCAGAACGGTCTATGTCGGCAACATCCCGATCGGTGGCGACAACCCCGTCGTCATCCAATCGATGACCAGCACATACACCTACGACATCGACAAGACCGTCGCCGAAATTCGCAAACTCGCAAAAGGCGGATGCGACATCGTCCGGGTGGCGACGCCCAACAAAGTCGACACTGCGGCTCTCCCTTCGATCCTCGAGCAATCGCCCGTACCGATCGTCGCGGACGTGCACTTTCATTTTGAACGCGCGCTCGAAGCCGTGGAAGCCGGCGTCCACAAGATCCGCCTCAACCCCGGTAACATCAGCGATCGCAAGCAGGTTGATCGCGTCATCGCGGCGTGCAAGGAACGCGGCATCCCCATTCGCGTCGGCGTCAACGAAGGCGGCATCATCGAGCGCAAGGATCAATCCAAACGCTCCGAAGAGATGGGCGCGATCGCCAGCGACCGCCACGCCAACCTGATCCGCATCATGGTTCAAAAGCTCGAAGAGTACCTGCGCATCTTCGATGAAAACGATTTTGGCGATGTCGTCATCAGCGCCAAGAGCATCGACCCGCGCATCTGCATCGATGCCTACCGTGCCATCAGCGAACGGTTCGACTTCCCGCTGCATCTCGGCGTCACCCATGCAGGCCCGCCCGAAACCGGACGCATCCGCAGCGTCTCGGCGCTTTCGGCGCTACTGGCCGACGGGATCGGCGACACCATTCGCATCTCGTATGCGTCCGATCCAATCCACGAAGTCGAAGACGCCAAGGAATTGCTCTGCGTCCTGGGCATGCGCAATCGCGAAGAACCCGAACTGATCGCCTGCCCCACCTGTGGCCGCATCGAAATCGACCTGATCAAACTCGTCTCCGAAGTGCGTCAAAAACTCGCGACGATCAAAACGCCGGTGAAGGTGGCTGTCATGGGCTGCGTTGTCAATGGACCCGGTGAAGCCGAAGGGGCTGACGTCGCGGTCTTCGCGGGCAAAGGCCGCGGGATCATCTACGTGCAAGGGGAGCAAACCCGCACCGTCACCGAAGATCAAATGCTCGACGCGCTGTACGAAGAATCCAAAGCCTTCGCCGAAAGAGTCGAACGCGGTGAAGCCCAGCTTTCGTCCGGTCAGGTCAGCATCGTCCCGCCCGATCCGCTCCCAAGGGCGGATGGCAGCATCCCGCTGAACGTCATTAGCCGATAAATATCTCCTCGATAATCATCCCGACCGTGCCACTGCTCTGTGAGCAGTGGGGAACGTCGATACGCATCAACACGCATTACCTATCCAGCACGGCTCACAGAGCCGTGGTACACCTTGCGGCATGCGCGTTTGTGACGTTTGCGTGACACGCACCCGATCGACGTTTTTCCACGTCCAAACCCCGATTCCGAACCCGACTCGCAGGCAATCGCCATCCCCACCGCCAACTTCGCGACTTCACCGGGAACCGCTCGACTTCTGGCGTGTCCAAAGCAGTGAAACCGATCGCGTGTTTTCAAGGAACCGCAAACCACGAACCTGCACGGAGACTTTGCCATGATCCCTACGACCTTCAAGACCATTGTTCGCAACGGATACCGCTCGATCCAGCGCATGCCCATGTCGGGCGTGTTGGTTTCGATATTCGCGTTGACGTGCGGCATCGCAGCCCCCGCGTCGGCTGACAAACTTCGCCCCGCCCCACCCGGTTACGTCAAGTGCGGAACGTGCGCGTGCCATTGTCACCACCACGTATGTCGTTGCTGCCAATGTCGTCGTCCGGTCGATCTGGTGATCTGTCTCGATACGTCGGGCAGCATGACGGAATTGATCGATTCAGCCCGTTCGCGATTGTGGGATGTGGTCAACGAATTGGCGGCGATCAAGCCAGCCCCGATTCTGCGCGTCGGCTTGTTGACTTATGGCACGCCCGGAAACTCCTCTGCAAAGGACGGGTGGGTGGTGCGGCAACTCGATTTGACGAACGACCTCGACGAAGTGTACGCCAAGATGATGGCCATGAGTACGTCGGGCGGAGATGAGTATGTCGGCTGGGTGCTGAACGATGCGGTGGAGAAGCTGTCTTGGTCAAGCGATCCGCGTGCGCTGAAGATCGTGTTCGTCGCGGGCAACGAGTCGGCGGATCAGGCCTGCAGCAGTTACGATTTTCGCTACGTCGCTGAAACGGCGCAGGCGAAACGCATCATCATCAACTCGATTTACGCCGGCAATCGACAGCAAGGCATCAACGAAGCCTGGCACGAAGTCGCCCGTTATGGCAAGGGTTCATATTCCGCCATCGATATGGCCGAAGGGACCTATCAAATTCCAACGCCCTACGACGATCGACTTTCGGTGTTGAACTCAGAGCTGAACAGCACGTACATCGCCTATGGCCGGCTCGGTTATGAATCCCAGCAAAGGCAGCTATTGCAGGATAAAAATGCCGAGCACATGGGCGCGGAAGCCAACGCGAGCCGAGCCGCGGCAAAAGCCACGCCGCTTTACTCGAACAGCATCTGGGACCTTGTCGATGCGTCCAACGAGGATGACTTCGATCTCGGCGAGATCGATGCAAAGGATCTCCCCGAACCGATGCAGACGATGAGTCATGAAGAGCAACTCGCCTACGTCAAGAAGCAAGCCGACAAGCGGGCCGATGTGCAGTTGAAGATTCAATCGATCAACGCCGACCGGATGCGATTCATCGAAGAGAAGCGGAAGGAATCAAAGAAAGGCGACAAGCAGGGACTGGGCGATGCGATGCTCGCAGCCCTTCGACAGCAGGCGCTCGACAATGGATTTAACTTCGCCGACGCTGAAAACGAATCAAGCACCAGCAGCGACGTCGACAAGAAATAACCGAGCGATCAAGACAACAGATTCATCAAGAACTTAATAAGGAGGCCATGCCCAGCAGCAACTGAGCATGGCCTCTTTGCAATTGGGATTGTTGCGGTGGAAACCTATAGCGATCCCAATCCAAGCGTAGCGTTTTGCTCGTCAACTCTTCACATCACGAGCGCCGGTACTCCCCTGAATTGACTTCGTTTTTCTCCTGGATTCCCGCCTGCGCGGGAATGACGGCGCTGCACGGGAATGACAGCGCTGTCGCTCCGTTACGATTGGATTAGGAATGCCCTAAGGTCCAACCAACACACTGTTGAACTCATCCGCGTCGGCTTCATCGACAGTACCGTTGAAGTCAGCGTCAAAGATGCACCGGCACGCCAACGGATCGGGAGCAACCGCCCCCGGCGCGACGCATGCCTGCATCGAACTGAAGTCGATCAAGTCCACATCGCCATCATTGTCGAAATCGCCCGCCGCCTGCAACGCAAACGGAACGCAGTCGCCCAGATCAAGAATCGGCAGCACCGTATCGAGATCGCTTTGATCGAACACGCCGTTGGTGTCGATGTCGAACGCACAATAGCAGCGCGGATCCACGGTCGGGTGGGCCAGCGTCGGTCCGCCCATGCAAACCTGCAGCGCTGCGTAGTCTTCGAGGTCGGCATCGCCATCGTTGTCAAAGTCAGCCGGCAGGTTGTTGTTGCAAACGTCCGGACAGGTCACCGATCCACAGGGAATGCCCGACGTGAAGACGCCTCCGGGAATCGCGTCGCACTCGCTTTCGGTCCCACCGTCAATGCAGCCGCCATCGAGTTCGCAGCAGGCTCCGGTCACGCCACATGGATTGCCTGTGCAATCGAAACCCACACCGAGGAACGTACCGCCCTGAGCCGCACAGTTCGTGGGCGTGTCATCTTCGACGCACGTGTCGCCCGGTCGGCAGCATGCACCGAGTTCGGCTTGGCAAAACGCATTGCTCGTCGCACATTCGGAATCGGCGCCGAGCGAAACGCCATTGGCACTGTCACAACCGGCTTCGGTCAAATCCTGACACGATCCACCGGGAAGGCAGCAAGCAACCGTTTCAGGTGCACACGGATCACCGGCGCATGTACTGCCCGGTCCGACGAATGTTCCACCAAGGTCTTCGCATTGGAGCTGATGCAGACCGCCAGCCGTAAAGCAGCTTGTTCCCAGGCAGCATGCACCATCGGTGCAATAATCGCCGCCAGAACACGACTCACCCAGCGTTCCCTGGACTCCATTGGATGTCGCACATTCGCCGGGGAAGAGATCCTTGCATTCACCGCCAACGCAGCACGGCGCCGTATCACAGGTGTTCGGCTCACAAGTGCTCGCATCACCGAAGTACGTTCCGCCGCCATTGGTGCAGATGTCTTCGGTCACAATCTGGCACGATCCGTTCGTGCAACATGCACCGCGCGGTTCGCAGAGGTTGGGAGCACAGTCGGTTCCATTGCCTGAGAACACGGCCGTCGGATCTGCCTCGCACGCCAAACGCGACGTTTCGGTGCAAGTGCCATCCAGCGAGCAGCACGCACCCTGGCCACACGGATCGCCCAAGCAGTCGCTTCCGAATCCACCGAACGAACTGAGCGGTCGGGCCATGCAGTCCAACTCGGAGACGTCCTCTTCGCAACCAAAGAACCCGGAACCGGGAACCAATTCGGAACAACAGGCCCCAACTTCCGGACATGACGATTCACCGCAGAGCGTTTCGTCGCCCTGGTAAGTTCCGCCCATGGACGAACACTGCGGAACCAATGGCGTTTCGTTGAGAATCTCGCAACTTCCGTCGCCGAAGCAGCACGCTCCGCTCGGAATGCAGGGATTGGCATCGGTATCATCGCACGCCGTTCCCGGTTCGCCCGGCGTCGATCCCAACGCGATGCAGTCGAACTGCCGCTCTTCAGAGCAAACGTCGGAATCATCGCAGCACGTTCCCGAAACGCACGACAGTGAAGCGCACGACACACCGTCGCCATCATAGACGCCGCCCAAAGCTGCGCAATCGATAGCCGAATGAATCTCGCACTGACCGCTCGGCAGACAGCATGCACCCTGTCCACCGTTGGAACATGCTGTCGCGACTTCACATGCACGCCATGCATCCACGCCGACATTTTCAAAAATCCCGCCGGCTTGGAGACAATCGAAGGAATTCATGATGTGGCATTCGCCAAACACGCAGCAAGCACCAACCGTCGCGCCGCACGGGTCATAGAGACACGGCTGAGCCTCGGTCCAGGTGAAGAAGGTCGTGTTGCAATCTTCGAGCGGGACATCGCTGCATGTTTGCGAATTCTCGCAGCAGGCGCCCAACACATCGCACGTCTGGACGTCGCAGGACGTGCCTTGTCCTTTCCAGATGCCCGGCGTCTGACCGAGCAGTGACGTTTCGCAGTCGAACTGTTCAACACCATCTTCGCATGTACCGTCGTAACGGCAGCATGCACCGAGCACGTTGTCGGCACAGGGGTTGAGCGGGAACAGCGGTGCGTCCTGGCAATGCGTTCCAAGTCCCTGGAAGCTCACGCCGCCGATCGAGGTGCATTCACCCGCGCTTTCCTGCTGCAAACATCCCGACTGCAACAAACAGCACGCACCCGTTTCAGGACAGGTCGCGGTTGAGCAGACGGTGTAGTCGCCGTTGTACGAACCACCCAGCGCGGTGCATTCCGATTCGCTCAGGTCGTCTCCGCAGGTACCGTCAAAGAAGCAGCACGCACCAAACGGTTCTGCGCATGGGTTGGGAATCGCACAGGTCTCGGTCGGATCAAACGTCCCGGAGAAATCGTTCTCGCAGGCGAATTGGTTCGTGAAAATGCATGTGTCGGGTGGGACGCAGCAAGCCCCCTGCGGGAGCGGGCATTCAACATCGTCGCACGAGGTGCCCGGTTCGGAGAACACACCGGTGCAGTCGGCTTCATTGACCACGCTGCACGAGGTG
Source organism: Phycisphaerales bacterium UBA1845 (assembly GCA_002338715.1). Lineage (GTDB taxonomy): Bacteria > Planctomycetota > Phycisphaerae > UBA1845 > UBA1845 > UBA1845. The sequence continues at coordinate 18,674 of DDIR01000061.1, forward strand.
CCGTTGCAGCACGCACCTGGGGGAATTTCAAAACAGAGCTGCATGACCATGACCGCACCCGAGAAAATCGACACCGAAAGATTCGGTACGGTTCCCAGTGGCGGTGACGGAGGCGATTGATTGATGCCCCAATACCCGAGCGTGTTGCCGCGACAGAACAGGCCCGCGCCATTGACGGTATCACGTGAGAACGTGATCGACTGCCCTTCATCCCAACCGATGCCCACAAGGAACCGCGTCGGTTGGGGAACACCGGCATTCATATTCGGCGTCAACGTCAGCCCACCGGGAATGTCATGTGCATAAAGACCCAGCCCCGTTCCGTTCTTCGTTGTCGGATGAACATAAATCGGCGTGTAGGCGGTCATACCGGCATCGCGGCGGTAGACGACATACGTCAGGTCGGCTTGGAAGTTGAAATTGAGTTCCACCTTGATTTCGGTGAGCTCAGCCGCTTCGTCAATCTCAATCACGTTTCCATGAAAGAATCGCGACAGCGCCGGCTGCTGACTGGTGACGCCGATCGGACAGCATTCTTCTGCCGCCCTTAAACCGGCGATGTCCTGGTCGAAATCGTAAGGTCTTGGCGACACGTCGCGGAGGTCGGCCAACCCGATCAACGGATCGGTGCCATATTCTGACACCGTGTCATTTTCTGACACAAGGTCAACCGTCGGCGCGATGCTTGCCTGAATTGATTCCAGAGGACGATCCTGCGGTTTGGCATCCGGATCGGAAGCGTTTGCGATCATCGCCGACGCGGTCAACACGATCGTCAGAACCACCAACTTCACCCGAAGGGCCCACATTCCTTTACACCATGTGCGCATCGTGACTTTCCCAGTTTGATCCAACTCGTTAATGTTTTTGGGTGGAGCTTCCTTCCCCAAAGAATCCCCAACCCCGCAATGCACATCGATTTATCAGCCAACGTCAATAGGCCAACGTCGGTTGAACTGACGACAACGGCTCAATCCCGAATCAGAATTCGGGCTCGAAATCAACCTCGCGAATGTTGTGCGGTCATTCCCGAACGTCGGTCGATTCCAGAATTATGGGTGTACCCCCTCCGTCTGTGTCGACAGCAAATCGTTTCTCATTATAGCAGGCCGGATATCGTGAAGCTACCGCACATCGCCCAACCTGCCCCGACAAAATGAACGAACTCGCCTATTTCTCACGCGAAATTTTCCGTTTTCGGACGTTGGCACGATCGATAACTCCGAAGCCGCCGGGTGATCTCACGATCATGGCGCAGCACGCATGCCCAACTGACGCTTCACGTCAATCGCAAGGTATGAATCGAAGGGAAAAGTATCTGAAATGTGATCGGGCCGGCAACTGACAGAATCAATCCGGCCGGCACAATCAAGCAATATCGTAACCGATACAGTGGCGACCCAAGTCGGGCCGGTACGGGATACTCAGCGTGATCACAAGCGCTGGCGATCGGCTTCTAGTTCGCGCGGACGTCTGCGTAAGGCCCGATCAAACGCGACCCGATTCGCGTCGGCTTGCCGCGTGGATTAAACAACATCGGCAGTCGGTCAATCGTGGTCTGGAATCGAATCGCCCGCTGATCGACAGTCCGAAGACTCGCACGCGAACTCGGAATGTTCGTATCGTCTTCCAGGAACTGCCCGCGAATCGTTCCATAAATCGTAAACACGTGCGACTTGGTTGTGACCCAATCGCCCAACGCCACCACACGCGCGACAGCCGAAACATAATCACCGCCATTGGCGACGGCGCCGACGTCAGCGTTGTAGAACCATTCGCCCGAACCCGCCGTATTGCTGTGACGAACGTTCAGCAATTCGCCGACCGTCAGGAATCCATATCCCGCACGTTCAGTACGCATGCCACCGGTCAGTGGCCCGCGCTGCGGACCGTAGTCCACCGTCGCTACGATCACCGGATCAACGCTCGGGACAGCCCGGGCTTCGCGATATGCCACGATCGCCTGGGCGAACTCACGACCAATCTCACCGGGCTGATCGGAAAGCGGCTGATTGATATCCGACTGATCCGATGCACGCTTGGCTTTCGGAAGCGCCGACGGATAAATCGCGCTGCGGATTTTATCCTTCATGCTTCCTGCCGCATCGGGGAACTTGAACTTGTCCATGTCCATCAGCGGCAGACCCGACAGCACCGACCAGGGAGCCGTGTTCAGGTTGATACGCCCCGACACCCGCAGGCCGTCCATGTCCACCGGCGGATACCCTTGCATGTCCTGCAGATTCGGATCGTTGCACGGGGTTTTCTCGGTGCGAAGCGGAAGCGCCGTGAAGTAGTCGAACACCAACTGCCCCCACGGAAGCGCGGCCACACCTTGAACGACGTCCGCGTTCTGCGATGGCGGCAGGTGATAGTTCATTGCTTCGTCAAAGACCGGCATGCGGCCGTTGTCGATCATCGCATACTGCTTGGCCATCAACGTATCATGCACGTGATTGAACGGAACGATGTTCGTACCGTCATCCAAGTTGGCGTGTCGCATCAACAGCAGCATCGTTCCGGTCGTCGGGAATGCCGTCCGCAGCGAACCGGAATCCGCAAAGTCGATGTGCACCGAACGAATGCTGGAATCGACTGTGGTCGGCCGAATCGAATTGTCGACGCCAAGCGTATGGTAGTTCACGTCACCCGGCTTGAATCGATACTTCGGAACCGGGAATCGCCATGCGTTTGCGGTGGTGTCACGTTGAATCGATGCCGTGACCCTTGCCCCCGGAAAATCGTCGACCAAGTCGGGCAAATCAACTGCTGGATCGATCGGTATATCTGTGATTTCCTCAAGTATGAAATTGAAATCCGCAAACTTGACCTGATCCACAGTGATCTTGACCTGATTGACACCGGTGCCAACCACGCGCTGCAGCGCGATGATACTACTGTTATCAAAAACACCGTCCGGATCCAACTGAACCGCGCCAGGCGTGCCCTGCGAAATACCATAGCCATGAAAAACTGCATAGGATCGAGCAGCCAGCACGCCACCCAACGGGCGATTCACGATTCGCCGCAGCGGCGAACTATCTGGCTTTGTCGCTGAAATATCAGTCGTACCTGGATCGTCGCCGAGATCGGTCAATTCAAACACCGACAGATCAATCGGCACGTCGTATGGGTTATACAACTCAACCGCGAATACACTCTCACCCTCGACAATTTGTTGTTGTGGAAATGGCCCCGTCGCCGGCGGTACGTCGATCAACACTTCCGTGATATACGGCTGGCGTTCCAAACCGTAGACCTTCAGGTTCGGCTCGGCTGGATCGACCAGTCCCGTTCGCCAGTCGCGCACTTCGACCATGGTCGGTTCATCCGGAATGGCGCCGCCAGTCTGGTCGTTGTCGGCAAAGTCGATCAGGTTGGCTGCCAACGCGGCGGCCAGGATCGAGATGCGCTTGTTGTCACCGGCAAACGGTCCGAACGGCGGATCGATCACCGTCGCGCCACCGTTGGAATCGAAGTCGATCGCACCGGCATAGTTGCGCAGCTGAAGGAAAAACGCCTCCTGGATCAGGCTGGCCAACTCGGTCTTCTTCGCCGGCGTGAGCGTGTCGAGCGTCGTACCATTGGGAAGCCAGCCGCCTTCAGCCTGCGTCTTGCTGAAATACGGGAACGAGAACTTCAACCGACCCTTGCGCGGATCGCCAAACGGCAGGAAATCCGGATAGTTGCCCCACCCGAAGATCCCATTGGTGCTCAAGTCGGCGATCATGTCGATGCCACCGACGGACGCGGAGCGAATCAGGTTGTCGTCATGATTGATCGTCGTCACCAGGTGCGTGCGATCATAAGGGGCTGCACCGGGCACACCGATCGGGTCGAGCATCTGGCGCCACGTGCTGTTGTTGTAATTGGGCAGTGATGCCGAGTCGTACTGCCACCATCGACGATTCGCGCTGACAAAGAAATCGCTCACCGGCGTATGCGTCTGCGGCAGCGTCGAGTGTGGATAAAGCAGTTGGTCAGCCAACTCCGTGAACATGCGCGTCTGCGGCAGGTTTCGAGGCAACATCAACCCGCGATTGCGCAGCGCCCACTCGTGCGATTCCGGCAGATACGACTGGCTGATCTCGCCATTGGTCAGACGATTCTGCCAGATGAAATCGTTATAACCCAGTGCGTTTTCGACCAGCGTGTCCGGGTAATATTCATTGCCCGGAATGCTGAGTACATCACAGTAAGGAATGTGCGTGTTGAGATTGACCATCGACCCATGCGGTACGATTTTGATCGTCAACCAAAGGGCATTGGGATCGTCAACATTCAGCACCGCAGGATCGCGCAAACGCTCGGAGACCGCCGCCTTGATGTCCGGCGGAATTGAACTGTCGCTCAGGTTGATCGCGATCGAATCGGCCACACCATCGCCATCGGCATCCTGCATCCGCATCAGCCGTGGCTCAGCCATCACCGGGTCGAACGGATCAAAATTGATGTCAGACTTGTAATTGTTGACGTCCAGGTCCGCGTACGACTGATTCAACACAATCGGAACCTGTCGCCGATTGATGTCGGGAACGTTCATGCCCGAAGCGAGCGCCAGACCCGTGCGACGATTGAGCGCACGATTCAAATCCGAATAGAACACGATCTTCGCGGTGGTACCGTCTTCCTGCGGCTCGGTCAGGTCGATCAACGTGTGAATACCGGGAACTTCACCGTAAGTCGGCAGCACGGTCCGACCCGCCAGGTCGATCACTTCGCGCGACTCGGGATTGTAAGGCAGTCCATCCGGTCCAAGGAACTCCCGCACCAGAAGTTCAAGAACAGACTGCTCGATGGACGCCACCATGACCTCGTTCTCATTCGTCTCGCGAACGACATTGAGCGTCTTGGTCTCAAAGGTGACCGTCGTCAACAGCGCCGCACCCGACACGAACAAAATCGCCAGCAGCGCCACCACCATGATCAGCACCACAGCCGAACGACGCGACGAACGTGCACGCCCAATGCCACCGCGAGCGCCCTTAACTGGAACAACATCCCAGTTGGCATCCGCCGGCGTTCTGGCGATCAGGTTGTTTGCAAGTTCGTGCTTCATCGTGGTAACTCTAGTTCATGATGACTCTTAACACAGTTATTTATTCGCGTTGGCGACCGTCCTGGCAATCCCCATACACCGCGATCAGCGAAAGGCTGACAAACGCCAGCCGTCACCTCATGCCCTACGCGGGCAGTGCCTCGCAGCGATTTATTCCAGATTGAAAACAGCGCCAAGTTCGATCCGCTCTTCTTAACCGATGATTGCGAATTTGCCGAACTCGCCGGCATGTCGTCCATCGGAAATCGTCAACCGGAGTTCTGCGGATCGATCTCCCGTCCCCCCTGTGACTGCCTGCTGCGGGTGTGCAGCCAACTGCCAACTGCTCTGCGGGCTGACCAGGTGATTCATCTCTCAAATCCCACCAGGCCTGCCCTGCTCTTTCCATCCCCCCCAAACCCAGATTGGCCCAAACCCAGATCGGCTGGCTTTGTGTCAGCCGCCTCCATTATCGCATCCTGCAAATGTCTAGTCCCGTGTTTGCAGCCCTGAAAACGACCGCATCTCGGATACGCGGGCTGCCCGGGTAGCGGTAATGTCTCCGCCAACGGCCCAAAATCGACGATCGCCCCACGAAATCGCTCAAACCCACCATCGGCTTGCGAAAATCGTCGCCCAACTCCTAAAACTCTTCCTTCGTTTACAAGCAGCAGGACATGGGGACGCATCAGTTTGATGGACCTTCACACACGCGCCCATCATAAACGCATCCGCCACCGAACGCGACTTTGAATTGGGTCGCGTTTCGCGGTCAAGCTCAACACGCGCTTGCTTGGTCATGTGGATTTACGTGACGCGATGGGAAGAGAAGGTCAGCCGTCGATCGGAATGATCATGACGTGGCGGATCGGGCGTTCCAATCGCTCGGACGTGTCAAAGACATCGATGGTCACGCGCAACGCCGACGGAAAGAACGGATCGGACAGGCTGCTACCGGAAGTCGGGTCCGGATTCTTGGCATAGAACAAATGGTTCGTTCCCATGATCTGCGAGCTGAAACGCCCGAGCGGATCGGTGAACAGTTGATAAAGCCGATCGAGCGGAGCCCCCGCAACACCGCACATCGCCAGTTGGTCGGCCAGCGCGGGATTGGCATTGAGCTCGGCGATCTTCCCGTCGATCAAGTCAGCCGTCGCACCAATGTCGGCAGGGTCCACCCAGATGGTGTCGTCAAACAGATCGAGGCATTCTTTAACCACCGGGTCGGTTTCAGACGTCCAGGTCAGCGCCCATTCCACCTTGAACCCGGCGCAATTCGGCATCAGGTAATGCCCCAGACGCTCGGACTGGTTGGCGGGCGGATTGGGGTCCAACTGTGATCGGGCGAACCACGGAACAATCCAGTGACGGAAGTTTTCGGGAGTTGAAAACTGATTGACGACGAAATTCGGATAGGTACCGGCGGCTCCACAACAATCATTCGGATCGAGCGCGACTTCACGCCCAATGGTCAGCGGATCGCTCGCGGTCATCTTCAAGACATAGTCAACGTAGCGAAAGTCCTCGGTCGGATTGTTGACGCTGTTGAGCGTATCGACCACGGTGTTGACCACGAAGTCGCGCCGCCCGTCGCGAATGCGGTTGGCGGCTGACGCAGCCGAATACTTGGTCTCATCATCGCTGCCACCCAGAACGGCAGCAGAATCATCCAGCGAGAGGGCCGGCGGAACGGCATTAAACGGACCGGGTTGATCCAGAATCAAGACGCTGCGACGGGTAAGGAGCCAATCGTGGGCAGGCGGAAACCGTGTCGGATCGAAAGGCCCGTTTGGAAGCGGTTTGTCGTTGGCCATGTTTGAATCAAACGAACCCATCGTCGGGAACGCGATGGGCGTCCGAGACCAAACGCCGGTGGCCGTATCCCAGATGCCCAGTTCCGCATGACCATAGACGACCTGCTGCAGTCGGCCACTGATCGACGGATCGCGAAAGCTCGAACCGGGCCGCTTGGTGAAGAACATCAACATGTCGGCCCGCGGTGTTTCGTGGCGGATGACATCACTGGCATCAATGTATTCACGGGCGGGATCGCGCACGAGCGACGTGGACGGATCGCCATCAGTGTCGACTTCGAGTTCCGCCAACGTCATGTACGCCGAGATCGGATTGCCCTGAATGACGAGGATCGTGTTGCCGGCATTTCGCAGGTCCTTGGTCAACGTGTCTTCAACGGCGCGAACCGACTGACCGATCTCGATGATCGCGTTGGCTTCACCCGATGACTTGAGCGTGAGCGTAAAGATCGCACCGGCCATCACGAGCATGATGCCAAGAATACCGATCGACACGACGAGTTCGACAATCGTAAACGCAGCCCGCCGCGAACCATTGCGATTCGCTCGTGACTTTCGCGGATTTGAAATTGTCGCAGACGCAGAATTCATCATCGAAATTCGTTCATCAACTTGTCATTAACACGATGCGGCAAACCGGTTGTACTTACTGGCGCGGACGCAAAACAACCTGCCGCGTCTGGATATCAACGACGGTCGGCGAACCGTCAAAAATCGGAATTCCGTTGCCTGCGCGATCGACTTCAACCGGCGGTGGGAAGACCCAGTAGTATCGTTTCTGCGGTTCGTTTTCGGCGATGTTCAGGCAATCGCTAACGTTGGGGATCGAACCGTCGGTCAGGTCGAGATTGTCGCAATTGCGCTCAATCCACTCCCAAGTGTTCAGCCAGTTCGAATGCAGGCTTTGGTTTCCGCTATAGTTCTTGGGGAAAAGCGTGTAGTCGGGGCGATGCACTTCGCCGGACGTATACTCCTTGTCCAGAACCAACACGACTGCAGTCGGACTTCCGGTGACATTGCGGCGCTGCGTGACCCGATAGATCTGCCCGTTGCGTTCGTCGATCAACACGGTCTTCGGCGCGAGCATCTCTGCAAGCACCGCATCGTCGACCATGACTTCAGATGGAATGCCCGATGGCGGCGCACCAATCGCGGGCACAACGGTCAGCGACGCCTCAAAGCGCCAGGGCGAAGGCAGCAACACATCCGACGTGGGCGGTAATGCCCGAGGATGATCCAAGAGTTTGCCCGGCGCCCAGGAAGCCGTTCCACCCGACGCCACAAGCCCTTCCTGCCGCGCATAACGCGCACCGTCAGGACGCTTGAGCGTGACGTGATAGACCGTCATCTCACGCGGCTTGGCCAACGTCTCGCGAATCTCACCCACCATTTGACCGCACTCTGCCGGTGGCGAAAAACCACCGCAATTCGGCAGAATACGAAATGGATCGAGCGGATCGGTCGAAACATCCGGACCATACATGCGGCTAAATCGATAGAGCGTCGCCCAGCAATATCGGCGACCTTCAAATTGTTCGTCCCAGAGTTCGACCCGCGCCTGGTTGGTCGGGACCGACGCATCGGGTCGTCTCTCCAGCGGAGGGAACATCCGATCGCGGGCATAGACGTTTGTCGTATATGGTCGATTGGTAACCAATGGGGACAACGTCAATCCGCCAACAAACGCGGAGTCGCTCATCTGGTAGGCCAATTGATCCGACAACTCCCAACTCGAGCTTGCGACCGGGATGTCATCGCCACCCGGGTTCAATCCGTCATTTTCAAAAATATCCAACCGTGGCGATGCCAGAAAATTCCCGAGGCCCATGACATGAACACGGGTGTCGGGGAAGACGGCTGGCTTGGTGGGATCGTTTCGATCGATCGGAAACCAGTCAATTGGAAAGAACGTCGAAACGGTATTTGCCAGGTCGTTTGGCCCATTGATTTTCGAGACCCGGTGAAACGCATCCTGTGCGGCGGCAGTGCATGACTGCGTGTTGGTGGTCTCAAACACTTCGCGGGCTTTGAACCAGGCGATGGGAAACATACTCGACGTGAACAGCAACCCCAGCCCGAGGATGAAGATCGCAAAGACCATTTCCGTCATCGAGAACGCAAGTTGCCGCGACACATGCGCGCCGACGTTTCTTCGAATGCGTTTCGAGTTCAGGTTGTCAGAGGTCACGGCTTGCATCAGCCACCCTTCGGTCCAAAAATCACTTCGCCGGTGTAGCGACTCACAAACAGCGATTGTCCATCGCGCTGCATCACCGACCGGACGGAACTACCGTCAAGGCCTTCCACATCAGAATCGTCGTACACCACGAGTCCGTCTACACTGATAAAATTGGCGGCTTTATCGTCGCCCAGTACGACAATATCGAAGAGTTTTCCGGAAACAGAATTGTCACTACCGGTTCGATCCCACCATCTCAGCGGGTTTGCCACGACCAGTTGCGTTCGATCGCCCGTTCGATTGCCCAATACGTCGAGCTTGCGATCGACGTCCACATCGTGAATCAAGACATCCCTGCCGACGACAAGTTGTCCAAGGGAATCGTACACGACCGCGAAGTAGTTCCGGTGATATTGAGGCGTATCGCGGCCCTGGGCCAACACGTAAAATTTTTCGTAGGCCAGCTGGGTTGGCCAACTTGCGCTGGAAATCGGGTTGTCGGGAAACGGAGCCGGCGGGCCGTTGGGTTTGAGCGCCCAGCTTGGAGCCACGCGATACGGTGACGGGACGGTATAGACTTCCTGATCGAGAACATGGAAGCGATTTACCGCACCGGATTCCGTCACACAATTCACGGGTTCCGAGGCGTTTTGGCAATCGCGTTGATCGCGTGGATTGGCGCCCCCCTGCGAGGGATCTGATTCGATGATCGCAATTCGCTGCACACCGTCACGATCAACGTAAAAGAAAAGGCCTCGCTCGCCGTAGCGGATTGCCTGCGTCCGGACACTTTGTAGCAGTCCGCGAATCAAGTTGGCAGACGCGGCTTCGTTGCGCTGCGACCACAGGCTCGACGCCCCCGGAACGACCAGCGCCAACAGAATGCCGATGATCGAAATGACGACGATCAACTCGATCAGCGTAAACGATGCAAGTTTCCGCCGCATCGCCGATCCAACCGTTTGATTGTCGATTCGTTCACCTGACATAATTCGATTCCCGAACAAGACTCCCCCATCGACTTGATTGTCGCGCCCAGTCCGACACGACGCCGCAATCACGCCCAACCACCTGACACCGAACGATTAAAGAGGATTCATCCTCTCCTTAAAGGTGTCTGACGAATAGACGTTGTCCTGGTTCAGTTCCAGGTTGATCAGCCCCTCAGGCGTTGCAACACTGCCGCCGAAAAAGTCGGCGATGATGCTGGTGTCGCCATAGCTTGGATCGTTGAAGAACTCTTCTGAAAACTGATCCTGACCATTGGGACCGTAAGAAACAAACAACGGTTCACCGTTGTTGGCGTGGACGAAATTCAAAGACGCCTTGTCGCGCGGGGCGGGGTTTGCGGCCGTCGGACAGTTTGAGTAGTACTCGATTTCCGTTCCCCAACCGTCTACGAAATTGATCAGCGGAATCGGTTCAGTGCCATCGCCAGGATCGAACACCATGTTGCCTTCGTTGACGATGTACTTCTTATTGATTCCGTCGAGGATCTCGCTGGCTTTGGGCGAACGCAACCGCATGGCCAACAACATCGCCCGCACATCACCGTGATTGTGCGCAAATGCCGTCAGCGCCCCGGTCGATGCATCACGTGGATCGAGCGGTGTGAATGGCGG
>DDIR01000061.1:29432-94202 GCA_002338715.1 Phycisphaerales bacterium UBA1845
ATGGCGGCTCGCCGGTGTCTTTCACCACGACGGTTCCACTGGCCATCGCGCCATTGACGAACAACGACATGTCGTCGGGCGGAAGCTTCTGATATCGCTGCGCAACATTTCCGCCAGCGCGCGATTGGTTGGCTTCAAGTTCGTAGGCTTCGACCGCCTGCTTGAGCGCACCGAACAATCCTTCGGTCTCGCGAACCTTGGCCGACTCGGTCACCGAACTGATCCCTTTGAAGGCCATGCCAATCAGCAAGCTCAGGATCGCGAGGACGACCAGCAACTCCACCAGCGAAAAACCGCTGGCGCGACGGGCCGAACCGCCATTTCCGTATGAGTCTGGAATCATCATGATCAGTTCCAGTTGGTGATGTCGTCGGTCGTGCCCCAAATTCCGTCATTCCCGGCTGATATCAGCAGGTAATCCTGGGCGCGATGGGGAATCGCCTTCGGGCAATTCACAATGTTCGGATCGGAGGGCAACTCGACACAACCCGATGCGTCGTGATCAATGATGAACGACCCGAATGATTCCGCATCCGGTCCAGGGTTGCCGGGCAGCGAATCGGGCGTCTTGGGATACTGCGTCGCGACACCGACCCCGTTGTCATATCCCGGGTTCTTAATGAGATGGCGGCGCGGTCCTTTGACCGCATCCGTCAGAACTTGATTTTCAGTGTGGTCGTAGATTCCGACGGCTGCCCCGTTCGTGATCATCCGCCGAGCGGCTTTGCGGGCGCGATAGTAAAGCACGGGACTGTTGAACAGGTCCGTGAACACCAGCTGGTTTTCGATGACGTTGGACGGCAACAGTTCAAAACCCGCGGCGCGGGTTTCGGCGATGGTCTTGAGTTGCTTCATCGCCGTGTCACCGACGAATGGTTTGTATCGCGTCGCGTTGGGATCAAGGTAAAGATTGTCCAACGAGTCAGCCCAACTTGCTTCGGTCGAGACCTGGCGAAAGCCAGCCGTTCCGCGCTTGTCGGTGCCGGCCATCGCGTACGCCAAAAGCGAGGCGCCCGTGCTGGGCAACCGCACACCGGTAAACGGGTCGGAAATAAAACCGTCACCGGCATCGCTGGCGGACGGAGGCAACCGATTGCCCAGTGCCTTCTCAGACCTGAACGATTCCAAGCCCGATTCCAGGTTGGTCAAAAGCTGCTTGCTGGCAACTTCCTTGGCTTGAATACGAACCCTTTTAAATGCCGGCACCGAGATGCTGATCAACAAAGCGATGATCGACACCACGACCAACAGCTCGATCAATGTGAATGCGTCTCGACTCTTACGCGCCATGGTCTTCATGTCATACCTCACTTGCCGACTTGTCCGATTGCACTGACTTGATTGTCCAGCTCTCCAGTATCCAGCCATCCGTCATTCTATTCTAGCCACCTGACATCGACTGAATCAGCGACACCAACGGCAGGAACAGCGCGATAACGATGAAACCAACGATCACACCGAGGACAGCCACCATGATCGGTTCGAGCAAGGACAGCAACGCTCCGACGGCCACTTCAACCTCGTTGTCGTAGTTGTCCGCGATACGCAGCAACATCTTGTCGAGTTCACCGGTTTCTTCACCGACCGAAATCATGTTCACCACGATACCGTCGCAGACCTTCGATGCACGCAGCGGATCGGCAAACGTGTCACCTTCGCGAATCGAATCGTGAACCTTACCCAGTGCCCGGGCATAGACCTCGTTACCCGACGTTTCCTTCGTGATGTTGATCGCTTCGAGAATCGGAACACCAGCCGTCACCAGCGTACCGAGCGTTCGACAGAATCGCGCGATCGACGACTTGCTTGCGATGCCTCCCGCAATCGGAAGCTTCACGATCACGGAGTCTTTGGCGAAGCGCCCGCCCTTCGATTGGTTCAGCAGTTTCAGGAAGATAAAGAACGCAATCGGCGAACCCAGTACAACCATCCAACCAGGCGGCATACCGCTGATAAACCACTTGCTCGTTTCAATCAGCATCACGGTCACGCCAGGCAGTTTCGTGTCAAAATCCCGGAAGATTTCTTCGAATTTCGGAACCACCACGATCATGATCATCGTCACGATACCGACGGCGAAGGTGATCACCACCGACGGATAAATCATCGCACCCTTGATCTTGGCTTTGAGACGCTGGGCTTTTTCCATGAACTCGGCCAAACGCACGAGGATGACGTCAAGCACACCACCCGTCTCGCCGGCTGCCACCATGTTGACGTACAAACGGTTGAAGGCTTTGGGGTGCTTGGCCATCGCCTCGGAAAGCGTCGCACCACCTTCCACGTCTTCTGCCACATCCGTCAATGCGTTCTTGAGCGGACCGGGCTTCTGCTGTTCGGCGAGGATGCCGAGGCTTCGAAGGATCGGCAGACCGGCGTCCTGAAGCGTGGCCAACTGTCGCGTGAACTGCGTGACATGCTTGACCTTGGCCTTCCCGATCGTGAACGATCCGCCTTTTTTCTTCTTTCCTGCGGCTGCCCCGCCCTTTTTGCGTCCACCTTTTTCGCGGATGCGGGTGGGGAAGAGGCCCAGATTGCGAATCTTTTCGAGGGCATCTTCGGCGCTGGAGGCGTCAATGTTGTCTTTGACCTCCTGACCGGCTTGGTTCATCGCTTCGTATTGAAATACAGCCATCGCACTCACCTTAACCCAATGACATCGGTAACCATCACGCTGGCCCGGCAGAACAGACTTGCACGCATGACATCTACGAAAACAATAGGACGGACGGTCGGCAGCGGAAATTCATCAACCGCCAGACCAGCAAGTCGCACCCCCCGGCAACCGCTGGTTCTCGTCTAGTTCTCGTCGAAGAGGGTTTCCTTCACCACTTCTTCGATCGTCGTTTGACCGTCAAAAATCGCCGCCAACCCACTCTCTCGGAGGGTCCTCATGCCCCGTTTGATCGCCTCCTGACGAAGCAGGTTCGACGAAGCATGACGCATGATGAGCTCGCGCAGGTGATCGTCCATCACCATGATCTCGAAAATCCCGAGACGCCCGCGATAACCCGTGTTATTGCAGTAGTCACAACCTCGGCCGTAATAGAACGGCTGATCGCCGACGTCATCAGGCGTGATGCCCAACTCCATCAGCATCTCTTCCGACGGTGTGAACTCCGTTTTGCAATTCGCACAGATCCTGCGACAGAGACGCTGAGCCACGACAGCTTCAAGTGTAGCTGTAATCAAGAAGCTGTCCAACCCCAGATCCAGCAGACGAGCAATCGAGGACGGAGCATCGTTCGTGTGAAGCGTGGTGAATACCAGGTGTCCCGTCAACGAAGCCTGAACGCTGATTTGGGCGGTTTCAAGGTCGCGAACCTCACCCACCAGGATCACGTCCGGGTCCTGTCGCAGGAAGCTTCGAAGCGCTTTGCCGAACGTCAGACCCACTTCAGGACGCACCTGCACTTGGCACAAACCGTCGATATCGTATTCCACCGGATCCTCTGCCGTCAGGATTTTCGTCTCCGGATCGTTGAGGGTATTGAGGGCGGCATAGAGCGTGGTCGTCTTACCTGAACCAGTCGGGCCGGTATTGACCACGATACCGTTGGGCTTGCGGATGAGTTGGTTGAAGACCATCAGGTCGTCATCCCGCAAACCAAGGCGGTCGAGGTCGAGCTGGACGTTGCCCCGGTCGAGCACACGCATCACGACGCTTTCGCCGAACATCGTCGGAAGGATCGACACACGAAGGTCGATCGGGTTGCCATGCATCTGCAACTCGATGCGGCCGTCCTGCGGAATTCGGCGCTCGGCGATGTCGAGCGTCGCCAGAACCTTCACGCGTGACGCGATCGCCGCAGCAATGTGCTTGGGCGGCGGAACCATGTCGTACAGCACGCCGTCGATGCGATAGCGCATCTTGAACTCGTCTTCGAACGGTTCAAAGTGAATGTCGGAGGCTTTGTCGCGAATGGCCTGAAGGAGCACGAGGTTGAGCAATCGCTTGACCGGGTTGGAGTCGGCCATCTCCTTGAGGTCTTCAAGGTCGATGCTTTCGCCGCGGCCTTCAAACTTGGCCAAGTCCTCGTCACCGGATATTTCGTCGATCAAACCGCTCATCGATTCGCCACCGCCTTCGGGGTAATAGCGATCGAGCGCGGATTGAACTTCGGCTTCGGTGCAGATGAATGCCTTGATCTTGAAACCCAGCAGTGTCTGCATGTCGTCGGTGGCGTGGAAATTGTCTGGCGAAGCCATCGCGACCGACAGGCGGTTGGTGTTCGGATCGAAGTCGAAGGGAATCACGCGATAAGTGGCGGCCATCTGCTGCGGCACGAGCGCGATAATCTCGCCGGGAATATCCATCCCACCGACGTTGGTCATTTCCATGCCAACCTGGGCGGCGAGGGCGATATTCAGATCTTCCTCGGTGATGTGGGCCAACTCGACGAGGATGGACCCGATCGGGCGGCGTCGTTCTTTTTGAAGCTCGAGGGCTTCGTGCACTTCGGCACGGCGAATCTTCCCCATTTTGATGAGGATGCGACCCAGCTGGCGTCCCCGAAGCTGCTCGATTGGAGGTATCTTGCGATCCGACATATTGGTGACCTTAATCTGGCGTTATACAAACGCGCTACCGCGCGTGCGGGTTCATGTTCTAGGCGGCTTCCTCGTCTCCGATGTCCGCTTGCGTGATCGTGTCGGACTGGGCCACGCGCAAGACTTCCGCGGGCGTGGTGATGCCTTTGAGGATTTTCATTTTTCCGTCGTCTCTGAGCGAGCGCATGCCCGACGCCAACGCCGCTTTTCGAAGCTGACCTGCAGGTGCACGGTTGAACGCCAGCTCGCGAATTTCGTTGTTGAGCTGGAGCAATTCGAAGATACCCAATCGGCCGTGATAACCGGTACCACCGCAGCGGTTGCAACCAGCACCTTTGTGAATGGTGGCTCCGGTCAGCTCTTCATCCGTAAATCCAAGCAGCTTCAACTTGAACTTGTCGGGCTTGGTGTCTTCGACTTTGCATTCCTTGCAGATCGTTCGGATGAGGCGCTGCGCGAGGATCGCCTGAATCGAACTGGCGACGAGGAATGGTTTGATGCCCATGTCGATCAATCGCGTGATCGCCGACGGGGCGTCGTTCGTGTGCAGCGTGCTGAACACAAGGTGACCGGTGAGGGCGGCTTGGATGGCCACGTCGCCCACCTCGCGGTCTCGAATTTCACCGACGAGGATGATGTTCGGCGCCTGACGAAGCATCGCGCGAAGGATAATACCAAACGTCATCCCGATGTCTTCGCGAACCTGACACTGGTTCATGCCCGCGAAGTTGTATTCGACCGGGTCTTCAGCCGTGATGATTTTCTTGTCGGGCCGGTTGAGTTCCTGAAGCGCCGAATACAGCGTCGTCGTCTTTCCGGAACCGGTCGGACCCGTCACCAGGAAGATGCCGTTGGGCCTGCGAATAATGCGTAAAAACGCTTCGTAATCCTCTTCGCCAAACCCCAGCGCCGACACACCGACGCTCGCCGATTCGGGACGAAGAATACGAAGCACCGTGCTTTCACCGTGATACGTCGGACAGCAACTCACGCGGAAGTCGATGCGCTTGCCGCCGAACTTCATTTTGATTCGGCCGTCCTGCGGAACGCGCTTCTCGGCGATGTCCATGCCGGAGATAATTTTCATGCGCGTCATCACCGCGCTTTGAATGTTCTTGGGAACGTCGTCGCGGATGTGACACACACCGTCAATGCGATAGCGCACGCGCACCCGGTCGCTCATCGGTTCAATGTGAATATCGCTCGCCCGCGCGCGGACGGCTTCACCGATGATGTGGTTGATCAGACGAATGATTGGCGCGTCGCCGTCTTCGTCGTCGTCCTTCTTTTTGGCTTTCGCACCTTCGGATTCGGCAAGGTCGATACTGGCCTGGTTGATACTCGCGTCAATACTGGCCATCGACTGCGACAGGTCGTCCGTCATCTTGCTCAACATTTCGTCGATGAACTTGCGGACGCGACCTTCGGGGGCGAGGTGCGGAATGAGATCCTTGCCGAGGTGGAACTTCAGCAGGTCGAAGGTGTCGAGGTCGAGCGGGTCGGTGATGATGACCTTGAGCTTACCGCCCTCTTCACCAATGGGCAGCACCAGGTGCTTGCGAACGATTTTGGGTGGGATGAGTTGGAACGATTCCTTCGGAATCACGAACTTGTCGAGATCGATGAATTCGAGTCCCAACTGCGAAGCCAGCGCTTTGATGACCGGCTCTTCTTCACACAGTTCGAGTTCGACGAGCGCCTCACCAATGCGTTTGCCGTTTTGCATTCCGTACTCGAGCGCCTGGGCAATCGCTTTTTCGTCAACGATGCCCCACCCGAGAAGAATTTCACCGAGTTTCTTTTTCGTGCGTGCCATTCGATCACTTCGTTATCAATGGTTGCGTGGAAACAGTTTCATGCAGCATTCAACGGCGCAAACCGACGAACGCATTTGCAAACCTGTCCGCCGTTTTGCTTCATCATCAAGGGCAACGATGAACGTGCCGCGGTTGCGATCGCGCGATTGTCGTTTTGCCTGCAACGTAGAAACTCACAGGCCGGCGCGATCGCGGTCCATGTAAGTCTAATCTGCACACATGACAGCGCCAAGGTACGCGACTTTCCCCTTCGCGCCATATCCATACAGTGAAATCCTCGTTGACACTGAATACCCGCCACCTATAGTGGCGCGCGATTGCAAGTGAGGCTGTTATTTTGGAGATCACGGCCATGGCCAAGAAGACAAAATGGGTTTATTTCTTCGGTGCAAACAAAACCGAAGGTGACGGATCACAGAAACAACTCCTGGGCGGAAAGGGTGCTGGACTTGCCGAGATGACGCGCATCGGCCTGCCGGTCCCTGCCGGTTATACCATCACCACCGAGGCCTGCGCCGAGTACACCAAGCGCGGCAACCATTGGCCGGTCGGTCTGGAACAACAAGTCAAAGACAACCTGCGCAAGCTTGAAAAAGCCTGCAAAAAGAAACTGGGTGACAAAAAGAACCCGCTGCTCGTCTCCGTTCGTTCGGGGGCGGCTGTCTCCATGCCCGGTATGATGGAGACCATTCTCAACCTCGGGCTCAACGATGAATCGGTCGAAGGCCTGGCCAAGGCGTCTTCAAGTCGACGCTTTGCCCTCGATGCCTATCGCCGCCTCATTATGATGTTTGGCAGCACGGCCAAAGGAATCAACCGAGAAAAATTTGACGAAGCATTTGACCACATCAAGAACAACCAGACCCGCCAGCGCATCGGCAAGCCCGAAGGCGAGCAGGTCCTCGACACCGAAGTCAACGAATACGAACTCGACAACGTCATCGCCGAATTCAAACGCATCTATCAGGACGGAGCCGGCGAATCATTCCCGCAAGATCCGTTTGAACAACTCAAAGGCGCGATCGATGCGGTCTTCCACAGCTGGATGGCTGAAAAAGCCGTCACCTATCGCAAGGTCGAACGCATCACCGGTCTCAAAGGGACAGCCGTCAACATCTGCCAGATGGTCTTTGGCAACATGGGCGACGACTGCGGTACCGGCGTGTGCTTCACCCGCGACCCCAGCACCGGTGAGAACACCTTCTACGGCGACCTCTTGATCAACGCCCAGGGCGAAGACGTCGTCGCGGGCGTGCGGACGCCGGTTCGTCTGAGCGAACTGCGCAACGTGATGCCCGAGGCGTACGAACAACTCGAAGCCGTCCGCGTCATGCTCGAACTGCATTACAAGGACATGCAGGACCTCGAATTCACCATCGAACGCAACAAGCTCTACATGCTGCAGTGTCGTACCGGTAAGCGTAGCCCAGGCGCCGCATTTCGAATCGCGGTCGAACAGGCGACCAAACCGACGCTCGATCGTCGCGAAGTCAGCCGCCTCGTTCGCAAGAAATACCTGCCCAAGCGTTACGCCAACCTCGCGGCAAAACCGGTCATCACCAAGGACGAGGCCATCGCCCGCATCACCGGTGCGGACATCGAACGCCTCTTCTACCCGGTCATCGATCCCGACATCAGCGCCAGCGAATTGAAGTCGAAGGAAATGGGCACGGGCATCAACGCCGTTCCCGGCGCGGCTTGTGGACGCATCTGCTTCACGGCTGCAGAAGCCGAAGAACATGCGGCTGGCGGAAGCAAAGTTATCCTGGTCCGCAAAGAAACGTCGCCTGAAGACGTTGGCGGTATGCACGCATCGCAGGGAATTTTGACGGCGACCGGTGGTAAGACATCGCACGCAGCCGTCGTCGCCCGCGGCTGGGGCAAGTGCTGCATCGTCGGCTGCGAAAAACTGCAGATCGACTACCCCAACAAAAAAATGTCAATGAATGGCACTACACTAAAGGCCGGCGATTTCATCACGCTCGACGGTTCGACAGGCACGATCTACCGCGACCAGTTCAAACTGGTCCCGCCGTCAGCGCCAGCGGAATACGACGAGTTGATGAAGTGGTGCGACCAGCGCCGTCGCCTTGGCGTTCGCACCAATGCCGACACGCCCGACGATTCCAGCAAGGCCATCTCGCTCGGCGCTGAGGGCATCGGTCTTTGTCGTACCGAGCACATGTTCTTTGAAACCGAAGAACGTCGTCTCGCCATCCAGGAGATGATCGTCGCGGACAACGAGGAATCACGCCGCACCGCGCTCGATAAGTTGCTGCCGTTCCAGCGCGGTGACTTCGAAGGCATCTTCAGCGCGATGAACGGCTTCCCGGTCACGATCCGACTGGTCGATCCGCCGCTGCACGAGTTCCTGCCGAACACGTCAGCCGACATCGACCGTCTCGCATCGCACACCGGTGTCAGCCGCGACTTCATCGAGAAGCGCACCGAGCAGTTGCATGAGTCCAACCCGATGCTCGGACACCGCGGCTGCCGTCTGGCGATTACCTATCCGGAAATCCTTGAAATGCAGGTGCGGGCGATCATCGAAGCCGCCATTAACTGCAAGCGTCGCGGCATCAAGGTGCTGCCCGAAATCATGATTCCGCTGACCATCGATCCGGTCGAGCTGAGCATTTTGACCGAGCGCACCAAAGCCACCGCCGACGCAATCCTGGCCGCAGAAGGAATCTCGCTGGAATACATGGTCGGTACGATGATCGAGACACCGCGTGCGGCGCTTCTGGGCGATCGCATCGCCGAGGTGGCTGACTTCTTCAGCTTCGGCACCAACGACCTGACGCAGACGACGATGGGCCTGAGTCGTGACGATGCGGGCCGCTTCCTGCCCGACTATGTCGACTCGGCAAAGGCCGGCATCTTCAAGGACGATCCGTTCCAGTCGCTGGATCAGGACGGCGTGGGCATGCTGGTCAAGTGGGGTATCGAAAAAGGTCGCAGCATCAAGCCGAAACTGAAAATCGGTATCTGCGGTGAACACGGTGGCGACCCGGAATCGGTTTACTTCTGCCATCGCGCGGGCATGGATTATGTATCGTGCAGCCCGTATCGCGTCCCGGTCGCAAGATTGGCCGCTGCCCAGGTGGTGATCGCAGAAGAATCAGGTTCAAGAAAGCCACGAAAAGCGTCAACCGCAAAGCCCAAAGCCGCCAGCAAGAAGAAGACGGCAAAGAAAGCCACTGCGAAAAAGAAGACGGCGAAAAAGAAAACCGCAAAGAAAAAAGTGGCCCCCAAAAAGGTCGCCAAGAAAAAGGCAACCAAAAAGAAAGCGGCTAAGAAGTCCGTAAAGAAAGCGCCGAAAAAAGCCGCGAAGAAAAAGAAAGCCAAACGCCGCTAAGGGCACTTGGCATTCGCAGTCGCGTTTGATCACGCGAACGACAGTCAATTCAAAATCAAACCCCGCAGACCCATGGGCCTGCGGGGTTTTTTCGTTATCAGGTTTTGTGCTACCTGCTGTTATGGTGTTGCCGGCTTGTTCATCTCACGCATTGTCTTGTCCACCAACTCCTGAACTTTGAAAAGCGGTTTGACGAACTCAACGTGACTGTCCCCGAACAGCACGTTGGCGCCTTCGGGCGATTGGCCGTTGAAACTTTCATAAGCCACGACCCAGTTGGCATTGTAAGAGTCTGTGTGACCCGCAATGTATTTGTATGAACACTCAGTTTGATCGCTGTCCAGATGGTACAGCGTCTTCACATCCACGATCCCTTCATCCACAAGCGTCTTGAGATCAGGCGGAAACTTCCCGTCGTGATCGTTGGCGTAAACGGCACAACCCACGCCGAGATTTCTCAGATTGGCGGCGCTGACCGCCCGCTTGGCCATCTCGCGTGCCCGGGCCAAACTTGGCAGCATCACCGAAAACGAGACAGCCGCCACTGCGGCTTGGGCATGGGCTGACGGTCCGACAGGGATCGGCCAAGGTCCATGCCCGGTCATGTGCACGCCATTGTCATCCGTCCACATCGCACTGACATCGCCAAACGTATCCGCAACAAAAGTTTCATGCGTCGGAAAAGTCGCGAAGTCCCAGTCAACGTCCAACTCCGGCGAAAAGTTGCCCAGTGCGGTCACACCCAGAGCGATGAGCGGGTAAATGTCTGCAATCCCGGCTTTCGTGTTCACGTAACCGAGCGCGATGACTTCCTCGGGATACTGCTTGCGACCCCGACGAAAATCCTCGTTGCTCAGGATGCTGGTGGACTCGACATTTTTCTTAACCACGCGATTCACCGCGAATCGAACCGATTGCGGCATGAGTCCCGCCACGAGTCGATCCTCGTGAAAACACCACGAAACCGCGACTGGAATCGGCAGGCCCGGAACCTGAACGTACTTGACTTTGTATCCATCGAAGTCGGTCGTGCGAATGCGGTGGGTGATCGGTTCGGGCGTCTCTTCATTCATAGCCCTCATCACCGCGCCAAGGGCACGTTCGATCAGTGCTTCCAGCTTCGCCTGATCCTTCACCTCAATGACGGCTGTTATGCCGGTAAACCAAGTACCGCCCGCATCGGGACTGTCAAAGTAAATCACGTTGTCGCCAAGCTGCGCGAGAATGTCGTCGCGAATGCTGAGCCCGATCTTCTGCTCGACTTTTTGAATCCCCTGATGAGCGAACACCCCCACCATCGGCAGCGAGTTCAGCACGGTGATCACATCGTCGTAGGCTTTCACATGATCGTGATTGAATGCATACGCAAAGTTGGCGCTTTTTGGAATCCACTTCAGGTCGTCATCGGTCAGTGGTTTCTGATCGGCGAGTTTGAACAGACCGGTTCGCTCTTTGCTCGTCGAGACGTAAACCGAAGACTTATATCCGCCGTTGTCGAAGTGCGATCCGACGGTAACGGTGTTGCAACTGGTGAGTCCGAGTCCGTCGATCACCACCTTGAACATCGGCGGGAAATCGGGCTGTCCCATCGCTTCGAAGATCGCCTTTGATTGCGTGAGGGCGGCTTGTATGTCGACGTGAAGCACGGCATTGACGTATGCCTTTTCCAACCCGATGACCTTCGATGCGTCAGCCAGCGCTTCGTTGGCGGCGAGGCTTGGCGACTTGCCTGTCATCGCCGCGATCACTTTGCTTGGAGCGCTGCCGCCAATCGTAAAGATGAACGTCTTATCGACGACGCCATAGTGGGCGGGGATGGGCATCGGCGTTGGGAGCATGAAACGGTTCAGCGCAGCGCCGTCGACCTCTACCGGTGAACTCGGCGGCACGTCGGGCTGCTTGAGCAGGAACGTAATCCCTTCAACAAACGCAGCCGAGTCACCGCCAGCCGGCGACACCACCGCCAGCGAAAAATCCGGACCCTGCTGCCCCATCTCGATGTTGCCGAGGCTCAGCGCGAACCCCTGCTTCCAAAGATGCGTAAGCACGTCGGTCACAGCTTTGGCGACTTTGGCGTCCTCTTCGCTCTTGGCTTCCTTGGCGATCAGCTTACCGATCGCCTCCCACGCCGAGTCTTTGAAGGCCTTCATTCCCGGATCGTTCATCAGTCGGCCAAAGGGCGTGGTCAAACGGCCTTCGAGCGTGTGCTCGCTGCCGCTGAGTTCGACGTAGACGATTGCGTCTTTGGGAAGTTTGTCGCGCAGCTGGGCGCGGGCAGGTACCGCGATGCAAAATACCGTGGCGCAGACAAGCAGCGACGCCACCCGCAATCGTTTGAAAACGTTCGTGTCAGGCATGGTTGGTTCCTCTTTGTTCTCGAATGTGTTCGAGAACCATTAACTTGGCTTTTTCCAGCGGCGCTTCGATGCGAGCGCCCGCCGCCCGCACGTGCCCACCGCCTCCGAAAGAAGCGGCCAGCTTCGCCACATCAACCCGACCTTTACTACGAAAACTGCACTTGGTAACCCCATTGCCCCAATCGACCAGCAATCCCGACACCCGCACCGACGCCACCGACAGCGGGTGATTGACGACATATCCGGTGTCATCCGGTGTGACGTTGGCATCCTTGGTCATCTGCTCGGTCACGCACAGCAGGGCGATGCTGTCATCATCGTGGAGTTCCAAGCCCGACAGCGCCATCGCCGAAAACCGCAAAAGCGATGCCGGGTCCTGGTTGTAAATCCGCTGGTTGGTCTCATCCAGATCGACACCCAGTTCCGTCAGGTCGGCGGCCACCCGAAGCGCCTCAGCCGTTGTGTTGCTGAATCGAAACCAGCCGGTGTCGGTCGCGAGCCCTTCAAAAATTGCCTTGGCAGCCTGCCCCGAGATATCCCAGCCGGCGCTTTTCGCCCAGCGATAAAGCATGAGCGTGGCCGACGATGCGGTCGTATCGATCAGATGCAGGTCGGCTGGCAGGTCGCGGGTGGTGTGGTGATCGAGAACAATCCGCGGGACGTGTCGTTTATCAAGCCAGTCCGCCACCGGGGTCAACTGCGCAAACGCGCAGGTATCCATCACCACCACGCCATCGACTCTGTCAAACACCGGATCGTCAGGCCCGCTGATCACGTGCAAAGCGTCCACACCGGTGAGGCTGCATTGATGTTGCGATGGCGTTTCATAGACAGCCGCAACGCTCTCGCGCCCTTGTGACGCCAGCATCGCTTTCAAACCGACAATGCAACCCAGCGCATCGCCATCCGGATGAACATGGCTTAACAGCAGCGGACATTTCCACGAAATCAAGAGCTTCGTGGCCGAGGCGTGGTCTTCTTCCCGGTGAACGGTTTCGGCGATCGTATCCATATGTCTGGTCGCGTTCCTTGCGCAATGTGTTCTTGTGTGTACCGATGTTGCGCGATCAATCAGTACTGGAGGTTGCGAACGAATTCGACGTCGGTTTTTATCTGATTCACCAGTGCGTCGATCGAGGAGAATTTGGTTTGCTCGCGCACGTGCTCGATGAATTCGAGTTTCAAATGTTGGCCATAGAGGTCGCCATCAAAATCGAGCACGTGGGCTTCGACCTGTTGAACATGCCCGTCAAAGGTGGGCGTGCTGCCGATGCTGATCGCGCATTTTTTGTCGGTGCCATCGATCGCGACGCGCCCGGCGTACACCCCGTCGGCGGGGATGATTTGATCGGTAATCGCAAGGTTGGCGGTTGGAAACCCGATCGTTCGGCCACGCTTCGACCCTTCGACCACCGGTCCATCGAGCGAGAAAGGTCGGCCCAAACCGTCGGCGGCTTCGCTGACCCTACCTTCGGTAATCAATCGGCGAATCAGGGAACTCGACGTCCGCGTGACTTCACCATCGCCCATGTCGCCACCAGTCAATGTCTGGTTGAATGGTTCGACCAGTTCGACTTCGTAGTCCCACTTGCCGGCGAACTCCTTGAGCGTTTCACCGCTACCCGTTCGCCCTTTGCCGAAACCGAAGTTGAACCCTTCGACGATGGCCACGGGATGAAACCGGGCGACGATCACCGATTCGATGAATGCGACGGCTTCGATCTGAAGCAGTTCGGGGCGACTCTTGGCGATGACCACGCAATCCACGCCGCACGCTTGCAGTTGCTCCAGCTTGCCTTCGACCGAGGCGATGCGCCGGGGCGGGTTGGCTGGGTTGAGGATCGCCAGCGGGTGCGGCTCAAACGTCATCACCACCAATGGAACACCGCGATCGTCGGCCTTTTGACGACCGATGGCCAATATCCGTTGATGGCCTCGGTGAACCCCATCGAAATTGCCGATGGTAAGAATGCACCGTGATTCGGTCAGGTTTGCGTTGTCCAGCCCTTCGACGACGTTCACTGGTTTGATGTCCCCAATACCCGATTTCTGCGGTGAACGATTCCGCAACGACCGGTTCTGTCATGACCCGTATGCTGCAAAATACTTTGGAATTGGCAGGATAGGCACCCAACTGCGACTTGGCAACGCAAGACCCCGGTTCGACCTTGCCACTTTGCAGCGAACAGACTGGAAACCCAAGCGTTTCGCCACGATACTGAAGATATGGATTCAGATCCCAACCAACGTCCGATTCATGTGGCCATCTGCATTGACTCATCGGTCTATTCCAGATACCGCGCGATCTTGCGGCATCTGTGCGTGGGGTTGAGCGATCTGATCGCAGGCATTCGCATTGTCACACCGACCAGGGAAGCGACCGCGCTGAGCCTCGGTCCGGTGCAAGCGGTCATCCACGAAGAAATCCGTTGGCCCTTCCGCAAGCAGCGCACCAAGGAAGTCATCGCGAAGCTTTCCGCGAAACCACCCAACATCATTCACGCGATGTCGGCTGGCTCGTACGCCAACTCCGAATCGCTGGCCAACGCGTTCGACATCGAAATCGTCTATCAGGTCACCGCATACGAAGATGTCTTCGCGCTGGCCGAGTCGCAGTTCACCGGCATGAAGCACGTGATCTGCGCGAGCGAACCGCTGCGCGAGGCCTGTCTGTCGCAGTGTCGGTTGTCGCCAGCCGACGTGACTTTGGTGCGACCCGGTGTCGTCTGCGCGAAGGAGCCCACCTGCTATCGGGTGGCCGACCGCGTCCCCACGATTCTCGCGACGGCTTCCTTCGAACCGGATTCCGGCGTCGATCAGTTGATCCGGGCGATCGCCCTCGTCAAAGGCAAGAACCAAGAGATGCTCGCGTTCCTTTTGGGCGGTGGTCCGGAGGAGGACCAACTTCGGCAGATCGCGACCCGGCTCAACCTCAATTCGTCCGTCATCTTCGCCCAGCCGGAAGGCGACATCCTCCAGGCGATGGTCGGAGCCGACATTTTCGTCATCCCGTCGGCTGAAAAGTCGATCTCAGCCCGCAGCCTCCAGGCGATGGGACAGGGGATGGCCGTCATCGCGGTGGATGGCGGGGTGTCGGATGCCTACATCGCGGACGAAACCGCCATCGTCGCGCGGGCGGCGACGGCCCCAGACCTGGCGGCGGCCATCGAACGCCTGCTCATCGACCGGGACTTCGCCCGCCAGATCGCCACCAACGCGATCGCCCACATGAAGGACCGCCACACCATGTCGAGGATGGCCGACCAGACGGCAGAAATTTATCACAAGCTGGCGCTGCGCAAGACCACGTTGAAAATGCCAAAGTCGAGTAAGTCCTAGCCACTTTAGTGACCTTCGGGCACCTTGCAGACGATCGACCGTAGCCTTATAAATGCTATATGAAAGCCTCAACGACCATTTCCAATCTAAAACACCACGAAGGCAAAGAAGTCACCCTTGCGGGCTGGGTCTATAAGAATCGACCGAGCGGCAAGCTGGTTTTTCTCGTCCTTCGCGACGGTACCGGTTTGTGCCAATGCGTGATCGAAAAGAATGACGCATCGGCTGACTACTTCGACAATGCCAAGCGATTGTCGCAGGAAGCGTCGGTCGTCGTGCGTGGTACGGTCAATGCCGACGAGCGCTCGGTGGGCGGGTACGAACTTCGCGTGACGGGCATGGACATTGTCCATGACTCCACCGACTACCCCATCACCCCGAAGCCGCACGGCGTTGAATTTCTTTTCAAGCATCGCCACCTGTGGTTCCGCTCGCAGCGACAGTTTTTGATCATGCGTTTGCGGCACACGTTGATCGACGCGATCCGATCGTTCTTCAACAACAACGGATTCACCTGCGTCGACACGCCGATCTTCGCACCGTCGGCGGGCGAGGGGGCACAGACGCTGTTCGAGGTCGACTACTTCGGCGATCCGGTGTACCTCGCACAAACGGGTCAGCTTTATCTCGAAGCCGCGTGCATGTCCCACGGTCGGGTCTACTGTTTCGGTCCGACGTTTCGCGCCGAGAAATCAAAGACGCGCCGGCACCTCACTGAGTTCTGGATGGTCGAACCCGAAATCGCCTACGCATCGCTCGACGAAGTGATCGACGTGGCTGAAGACTTCGTGTGCAGCATTGTCGAACGGATGCTCAAGGACCATCGTGAGGATTTGATCGAGTTGGGCCGCGACATCACCGAGTTGGAGAAAATCAAGAAACCGTTCTACCGCATTCGATACCACGAAGCGGCAGAACTGCTTCGCGGGCCCAAAGCCAAGGCGCTGCTCGAACGCGATCTGGAGGAAAAGAACACGCGCATCGCCGAACTCGAAAAACAGATCGTCGAGTTGGAAGAGCAGTCTCAGTCAGCCCCGAAGCAGTGGCAGAAGGATAAAGCCGCTCAAGAGGCGATCGCCGCCCGCGAGGAACTGTCCGAACTCAAAGAGCAGGTCGGCAACATCCCGCACCACATGGAACTCGCAGCCAACTTCCAGATCGGCAGCGACCTGGGCGGGTCCGACGAAACGATCATTTCGCGTCTGCACGATCGGCCCGTGTTCGTGACGCACTATCCGGCTGGCGTGAAAGCCTTCTACATGCGGCGCGATCGCGAGAACCCCGAGTTGGTCGAAAACTTCGACATGCTCGCGACCGAAGGTTTCGGCGAAGTCATCGGTGGGTCGGCCCGCGAGGAAGACTACGAACGCCTGCTTGAACGCATCAAGGAAGAGGGTCTGCCGCAAGCCGACTACGAGTGGTATCTCGATTTGCGGCGCTATGGCAGCGTGCCCCATGGCGGGTTTGGTTTGGGATTGGAGCGAACAGTCTCGTGGATCTGCGGACTGCGTCACATTCGCGAAACGATTCCGTACCCGCGCATGATGGGGGCTGTTTACCCCTAGTCCGATTCGCACGGCCTGAAGATCAGAACAGTCTGGAGATGGGCATGGCTTGTTTGACAAAGATGTTCGCCAACATCCGCATCATCACGGGATGTGCGCTTGCGGTACTTTCGATGTCGACGACGGTCGGCTGCGGTGGCAGTGGGTTTGGCGAATCGGTCGCGGTACCGCAAGAGAAACGGACCGTGATTTCGGGCGGGATCAGCCCGGGCGAACGTGTCGCATTTCCAGACAGCAAACCATTTAACATCGCGGAAAGCGCCCGCACCTCGACCGGTGTCGGCGAGTCCCATGCCAGCGCCACGGACGATGGCACCGCCCACTGCGACATCAAATCAACCGGCAGCGGATCGGCATCGGGCGAGTTTCAATTGGGACAGGTCGTGTACAACGACACCGATCAACCGCTCGACGTCTCCGTATTGTTTGACTTCGATTATGCGTTTGAAGTGCTCGACGATGGACCGAAAAGCCGTCTTCCTGAAACGATCGGTTTGAAGGTTTTTGTTCAGGATTCCGATCAGATTGTGCTGCATCGTCGCACCATTTTGGAGCAGGGCGATGGACTGACCGCCTGGAAAGGTGCGGGGCACGAAGCGCCCTGGTTCAACGTCACGTTGCAACCGCGACTGGCCTACAACCTTGTGCTCGCTGGCAAACTGGCAGTCGAGCCGGAAGAAGATGGCCAACCGGTCGATGCCAAGATCGATGTCTCCGAATTTCGGATTGAGATCAACGCCCGAAGTCGTCGCGCACCATGAATCGACGTCGGTTGCGGCGAACCCATACGAATCACCGTGCGTCCGTTTGACCAAATCGCACGGCAACAAAAGACCTGAGGGTCGCGATAGGATTTGCCATGACCATGACAACGCCGCAGATAAACCTGCCCAGTGATTCAGGACAGGACCGATTCCTCGGACACGCCATCACCTTCGCCGACGTGCTGCTCGTTCCGCAACTTTCCGACGTTGCCCCGAACGAAGCCGACGTGCAGACCCGCGTCACCCGCAACATCACCATGAACATCCCGCTGCTTTCCGCGCCGATGGACACGGTGACCGAATCGCGCCTGGCAATCGCCCTCGCCCAGGAAGGCGGCATGGGCATCATCCATCGCAACATGAGCATCGACGATCAGTGTCGCGAAGTGCGCAAGGTCAAGCGAAACGAAAGCGGCATCATCATCGACCCGGTCACGCTTCGACCGCAACAATCCGTTCGCGAAGCCCAGGACCTCATGCGGATGCACAACGTGTCGGGCATTCCGATCACCGAAGCCGACGGAAAGCTTGTCGGTATCCTTACCCGCCGCGATCTGAAGTTCCTCGAGTCACCCGATTTGAAAGTGTCCGAGGTGATGACCAAAGATCATCTCGTCGTGGGCAACAATCAGATGTCACTCGATGAATCGGAGCGCATCCTCAAGTCGGCCAAGGTTGAAAAACTGCTGCTCGTGGACAGTCAATATCATCTGACCGGTTTAATCACGATGCGCGACATCGAGCGAAGTCGCGAATTCGGTCACAGTTGCAAAGACGAGCGAGGCCGCCTTCGCGTCGGTGCGGCGATCGGCGTTCATGATTACGAACGCATCGAAGCGCTCATCGCCCACGACGTCGACCTTGTGATCATCGACACCGCCCACGGTCACAGCAAGAACGTCATCGAAACCGTCAAAACCGTGAAGCAGCGTTACAACATCGAACTGGTCGCCGGCAACATCGTCACCGCGGATGCCGCCAACGACCTGATCGATGCCGGTGTCGACGGTTTGAAAGTCGGTGTCGGACCGGGCAGCATCTGCACCACGCGAATCGTCAGCGGGGTTGGCGTCCCGCAGCTCACCGCGATCATGGATGTGACAGCCGCCGCGACTCCCCACGACATTCCGGTGATCGCCGACGGTGGGATTCGCCACAGCGGTGAGATCACCAAGGCCATCGCTGCCGGCGCCCATTGCGTGATGCTTGGATCGCTGTTCGCGGGGCTCGAAGAATCGCCCGGTGAGTCCGTCACTTGGCGTGGACGACGCTTCAAGGAATATCGCGGCATGGGCAGTCTCGGGGCGATGGTCAAAGGGTCAGCCGCCCGATATGGCCAATCCGCCAATGCAGCCACCCAGAAGCTCGTTCCCGAAGGCGTCGAGGGACGGGTGCCCTATCGCGGTCCGCTCACCGATTTTGTGTATCAACTTGTCGGCGGATTAAAATCCGGAATGGGCTATTGCGGAACGCCCACAATTGACGATTTGCGGACCAAGGCTAGATTCTGTAGCGTGTCATCTGCTGGCGTGGCAGAGTCGCACACGCATGACGTCACCATCACGAGAGAATCGCCGAACTATGCGATCGAACCACCATCCAGTCTTTAAGACCCAATGCTTCAACGTCGGCGCCGCGATGACCGTTCTCTTTTCCGTCGTCGCGTGCGGTTGCAGCGAATACATCAACCCCTGGACCGACGAAACGGTATCGCACGAATACGTCACCACCGCATCGGTCGAAGGCGCGCGTCTCGCGAGCGCACCGGTCGATCCGGCTGTCCGCTCATTCCAACCGAAACTCATCAGCCCGCAGGACGGGACAGTCGGACATTTCCCGCTCGGATGGGAAGATCCGTTTGAAGATCGCGGCAGTGACGATGGACAGTTCGCCTGGACGGCTGAAGATTACTTCGCCATGCCGTATGGCTATGGCCGCTTCATCCTCAACACCATTGCCATTCCCGCGAGCGTGATTGTTCAACCGCCTGTTCCGCTGATGGGCAGCGACGGTATCACGAGTCGTCAATGCCTGGGCCTCGATCACGATGCCGAGTGGCTGCCGGCAGGCCGCTCTTCCACCCCGCCGGATATTATCGAAATCGGATCGATTCCATCGAGCAGCATCGACACAGGAAATGTGGAATCGGGCACGATCGATCGGGGACATGGCGATCCAGAAAACGTTGAACCTGTCGAATAAGGGTCAAATCATTAGGTCGCGGCCAATCGCATGATGACGGACCCCAACCCTCACGCCCATTCGCAATCCGGCGATCAACCTGCGTACCCACCGGATGAAGAACTCACGACAGAATTAATCGAAGGCGTCACGTTTGACGACCGCACGCCCTATGCCCATGCCCGCGAATCGGGACAGCGCGCGTTTTTCAAGATGTGCCGTTGGGTGTGGTCGGCTGGCAAGTATCGATTGACCCATTTGGCGCTGTCGCGTCCGTCCAGGCATTCGCGCCGCTTCGCCCGCATTCATGTACTTATGTTTTCAATCGCAGTCGCATTCTGCGTGTTTACCAATGCGGCGCTCCATTCGGTTCGCGTCGGACCGGGCATGCAAAATGAGACCACCACCCCGGCAGGTAAGGGTTGGGCTGAAATCGTCACCCGTCCATTTCCCACACCCACTGCATTCGCCGAAAGCGTGGTCGTCTCCAGCGTGTGGTTCAACGCCACCTGGGCTGCGATGGCGGCGGGTATCGCCTGGCTGGTATCTGTCGTTTTTGGAATGCTGCTGGTTGGAATGTTTGCATCACTTGCGCGGCGAAGCCTGCAATCGGAGCATCGCACGGAACCGCTGCTGCGGTGTGCGATTCACTATGGCACGAGTTGGCTTTGGTTTCCTATCGCGGCGATACTGGTACTTGGCGTGCGGCCGGTGGCGGTCCTCGGTAAGGTCGCGGGTTGGACCTTCGCTCCCAAGACGATTGTCTTCGACGCGGTCGCGCTGCTTCTGACGATTTTCGGATTGCTGCTGGGCTGGTTCTGGTTGATCCGACTGGGGGGGGCTGTCCCGAAAGGCTCGCGCAAGTCAGCCAGCCGATTCTTTATATTCCTGGGCCCGCTGAGCATGATCATTGTGATCGGTGCGATCGGTTACGGGATGTACTTTCTTTCCAACGAATTACCCCGACGATTGAATCTTAACTGGTAGAATCCGCCCCATGTCCAATGCCACCATCGCCGTTCTCGACTATGGCAGTCAGTACACGCAGTTGATTGCCCGCCGTGTGCGTGAACACCAGACGCACAGTCTGATCTTCGCACCGAATACCACCGCCGGCGATCTCGCGCAGCACAACATCGTCGGCATCATTCTCTCCGGCGGGCCAGCCAGCATCTACGACGACAATGCGCCGCAATGCGACCCATCGCTGCTTGAGATGAACGTTCCGATTCTCGGCATTTGCTACGGCATGCAGGCGTTGGTTCGGGCGCTGAAGGGCGAAGTCGTCTCCACGGTGCGCCGCGAGTACGGACGCACGCAGCTCGAAGTTGTCAAGCCGGACAAACTGCTCGGGCGTTTGCCGTCACCCTTTACTGTCTGGATGAGCCACGGCGACATGGTCGACCGCGTGCCCGATCAATTTGAGGTCATCGCCAAGACGGCCAACTGTCCCATCGCTGCCGTCCGCCACAAATCCCGCGAGATTTACGGTTTGCAGTTTCATCCGGAAGTGTCGCACACGCAGCACGGACCGCAGATCATCCGCAACTTTCTGAGCGAAGTGTGCAAAGCCCCGATGGATTGGGTGATGGGCCACGTCGTGCGCAACTCCATCGCCAACATCAAAGCGCAGGTGGGCGAGAGCAACCGCGTGATCTGCGGGCTTTCCGGCGGTGTGGACAGCAGCGTGACTGCCGCCCTGTTGCACGAGGCGATCGGCGATCAACTGGTTTGCGTGTTTGTCGACAACGGACTGCTTCGCAAAGGCGAATTGGAACTGGTTGAATCGACGTTTCGCGAACACTTCGCCATCGATCTGCGCGTCGCCCATGAGAGCGAACGATTCCTCACGGCGCTCAATGGCGTCACCAATCCCGATCAAAAGCGCCGCATCATCGGCAAGACATTCGTCGATGTATTCAAGCTCGCTGCCTCCGAAATCAAGGACGCCAAATTCCTCGCGCAGGGAACGCTCTATCCCGACGTCATCGAATCTGGCGCCGGTCCGCACGGCAAATCCGCAAGCATCAAATTGCATCACAATGTCGGCGGGTTGCCAGCCGAGTTGGGGTTCGAATTGATCGAACCGTTGCGCGATCTGTTCAAAGACGAAGTTCGTCGCATGGGTGAGCACCTCGACCTTCCGCCGGAGATCATCTGGCGACATCCGTTCCCCGGACCGGGGTTGGCGGTTCGCATCATCGGCGAAATCACGCCCGAGCGCGTCGCCCTGCTGCAACAAGCCGACGCCATCACCATCGAAGAGATTCGAGCGGCTGGCTGGTATGACAAGATCGGCCAAGCATTTGCAGTGCTCCTGCCGATCAGCACGGTCGGTGTCATGGGCGACGCCCGCAGCTTCGCCGGACAGCAGGTGGTGGCGATTCGATTCGTGGAGACAACGGACTTCATGACAGCCGACTGGGTGCGCGTGGACTACACGGTTCTTGAACGCATTTCGTCGCGAATCATGAACGAGGTGGCTGGGATAAACCGCGTGGTCTACGACGTTTCGGGCAAACCGCCAGCCACGATTGAATGGGAATAACCGATCGCAGAACGGGCATGGTTCATCCACGTGTCGGCTTAAAACAAACCGCGTAGAGCGGTTATCACCCCCGGTAAGTCGAGAACGTGGGCGGTCTTGGTAAAGCCAAAGTCGATTTTGCCGGCTTGCCGCGATTTTGACTCAATCAAAACGTTCTTGACGCCGATTCTTAGAGTATGCTAGGCTCGCCTGAGAATTATCACTTCGCGCTTTCAACCAAGAGATAAGTTACTGCGTTTGCAAACGTGTTTGGGGAAACCCGGTCCGTTGGGAGATGGATGATGGATATTCAAAATGACGTGTGTACGTTGCAGGACTTCGTCGTTGATTCAGAAAACGTGATTCGTGACATTCAGTCGAACCAGCGCCCCGTGATGGTCACGAGCGATGGCGAACCCGGCGTTGTGATTATCCCCGCCGAATTCATGTCGACCAAGTTCAAAGCCCTCAAAGCCATCTGCGATTTGTCACCAGTCTAAGCACCGTTTTCGGTGTCGCTTTCTTCTTCATCGTCAACATCTTCGACCCGACCGGCGGTTCGTGCCTTCGGTGGTTTGGTCAACAGCGACACCTGCGACCAGATCGATACGTTTAACAGTACAACCGACGCCAACACCCGAATCCACCAAACCCATGGGCTGACCCTTGGCTTGATCGTGACAGGATTGAGCTGCGATGAAATCTTCAACTCAACCGCCCCGCCCGTCGCCACCATCTTGAAGTAACCGATCATGCCACCTGGCGGGTATTCGGTCTTCATGTATTCGGTAATGAACGCATGCAGTTCCGCCCGTATCTCATCGACTTTGCCACGCGGCTTGTGTACCTGCTTGTTTTCGATGGCTGCACGAACGAAATCCTCGGGGTAGTCAGCCGCTTCTTTCGTCACCGCGATCGACCAGCACACCAGCGACACCAACACCGTCGCAGTCATCGCTTTGGACCGCGAGACGAGTTGCGACTTGTCGGCTGACCGGTACATCGCCGCGCCGATGATCAAGCCAAAGAGCATGAAGAAAAACAACCCCAGCATGGCGATGAGCGAAAGGGCATATGACAACAGCGTGTACCCCAGCACCGATGCGACGATCAACCCGACGATCGTCGGGACGAGGATGCTTCCCCCCTGCATTGACTTTGATTCATCTGAAACCGTGTTCAATTTTCCACCTACTTATTGGTTGATCGCGTTCATTGATTGATCGCGCGGGGTCTAAACAAAACCAGCCTCCAGCCCACGGGCGATGCGAAACCCAAGCCAGCAACCGGCCAAGCATAGCAGGACACTGCCAACGACATTGACAATCGCGAGTGTGTACTCCCGCTCGAAAATCAGTTGGATCGTGTTGAGCGAAAACGAGCTGAACGTCGTGAATCCGCCCAGAAGCCCGACCAGAACCGCCACGCGGTATACGTGCGACACCGCCGACTCTTCAAATCGAACCGTCAGGTAACCGATGGCCATGCTGCCGAGAACGTTGACCAGCATCGTACCGATGGGAAATTTCTCCGCACCGAAGAGTCGTTCAGCGCCAGCCGCCAGCGCGAAACGCAGCATGCTGCCCACCGCGCCGCCCAGACCGACCCATCCTGTTTGTATCAAAAGCGATCCCAAAACGATCTTGCCTTCATCATGACGCGACTGCGTTCGCCCCGCTCGCGAATCCAGTATCTGCATCACGGGACAATGTTTCGGGCTTATCTTCGAGTATCTTGGATTTGCTTGCAACATTCTGTACGCTGCCCTCATCAGCAATATCAGCGCGTCGGGAAGCGCGGCTGTGAAAACTTACGGCGGATGCCACAGCGGGGAAGTTATGACGAATCAACACGACGACACGTTGGCCGCGATCACCAGCGCTCAACTGCTGGCCATCCTCCGAACCACCGATCAACAGCGGGCTGACGATGCGGCCAGCGCCGTGATCGATGGCGGATTCAAACTGGTCGAATTCACCATGAATACGCCGGGAGCGCTCGATCTGATTGGCAAGTTCGCGGGCGACTCCCGCATCATCGTCGGGGCTGGCACGGTGCTTTCAACCGAACACGTCAAGCAAGCCGTCGATGCCGGAGCGCGCTTCATCGTGTCGCCGCACACCGATGCCGACGTCATCTCCGCGTCGCGCGAGCACGGCGTCGTCAGCGTACCCGGTGCGTATTCGCCTTCCGAAATGATGCAAGCCCACCATGTCGGCGCGGACATCATCAAGCTTTTTCCAGCGCCGGCTGATATCGCCCAATACGTGCGGCAACTCGTCGGACCGCTACCGCATTTGAAAATTCTGCCGACCGCGGGCGTAACGCCCGCCAACTTCCAAGCCGTCCTCGCTGCCGGCGCGTTTGGTGTGGGATTCGTCAGCTCGCTCTTTACGCCCGAAGACATCGCCGCGAGAAACTTCGACGCGATCAGACAACGGGCCGAGTCGATCGTTGCCGCGCATCGAGAATCGATCGGCTGACCTTGCCCGGTTCGTCGTTTGCGATGATCGCCGTGCAGACAGCCACGCAATTCGCCCCCGCATCGAACACGTCGCCCGCGTTGTCCGCATTGATGCCGCCAATCCCCACCTTCGGAAGCTGTGTTAATTCCGCAACCTTTCGCATGCACTGCGGACCGGCTACCTCCGCGTCGGGTTTCAGCGCTGTGGCGAACATCGGTCCGACAGCCACATAGTCCGGATGCAGCGCCGTCGCCGCCCGCGCCTGTTCGACCGAATGGGTGCTGATGCCAACGAGTAAATCCGCCCCCGCGATCCGCCGAACGGCATCGACGCTCAGATCGTCCTGCCCCACATGCACGCCGTCGGCTCCGCTTGCGAGGGCGATGTCGCAGCGATCATTGACGATCGAAATCGCCCCAGCATCGCGGCAACATTCGACGAACGCACCGGCATGGTCCAAAAGTTCCGCATCGCTGAGTCCCTTTTCGCGCAATTGAAAACAGACTTTGCCAACCTCGTCGGAAACACACTTGATCACGTCGCGCCAGGATTTTGTGCAAAGCGCTTCCGTAATCAGCACGTAAAGCCCCACATCCGCAAACGCCAAATGCGCTCGCATCAAGAGTGCCAATTCCTTCTCGATGTCGTATCCGCGGTAGCGCAACTGTTCGATGCGCCGGGCCATCGTCTCGTCAAACGTCTTGGCGTACTCTTCGATCACCCGCAGCGCTTCGCCCAGTCGTTTGCCAGCCGCCCGCACGACCGACTCCGCGTTTGGACGTTGGTACTCGCTTTCGGTCTCGTTGATCGTACCGACATCGCCGGCTGTGTTTCTCGCGAGCATCAGCGACTCGCGATCTCCCGACGCCACCGCGCCGACCAACTCGTGCCGCATCTCCTTAAGTCGCTTGGCCAGCGATTCATGATCGAGCACGAAGCGGGCGAAGTCTTCCATGACGCGAAAGGCTTCGCGGGCACGGTTGAAATTGGCATCGATGATGCGGGCAACGGTGGGTTTCATTCGGCGGCCTTTGTCGTTTGGCAAATGGTCATGCACGACGCGTCAACACAGCGGCTACGATCGCGTTGTGACCATCTGACTTCTGCTTAAAAATTCCGGGTCTGATAATACCACACTTGCAACGGTTCCGGCGGGTGAAGCGAACTTTTGGCATGTTTGACGCCCGCAAATATGGGCCATTCAACGATATTATCGCCCCAAATCACCCCCTTTCCCGCCCGCCGGACCGTCAGTCCGCACGCAGAAGAAAAGTACCCATCCAAGGCAACCGAGAAACCATTGAGCGTCGGTGTCTGTCCGAAAATACACCCGCTCATTGGGGTCAAGATCGAGATGACGTCATGGTTCAGACGAGGGATGCAGCTACTTGGCCGCGCCGTTGCAACGTTGCGACGGGCAAGCCGACCCGCGCGCAAGAATAAAGCCATGAAAGAATTCCCACTGACATTCGAACTCGTCCAACACGGCGAGGAGACGTCGCGCGAGGTCGCCAACCTCGAAGAACTGATCGCACTGCGAAGCGAGTTGGAATTGCTTGTACTGAGTCGCGCTGGGCAAAGTCGACTGGCCTGCATCGCGCTTTCCAATGCCGCGTCCTTTACCGACACCGAGCGGCCGACCGAGTTTCACGGCATCCTGGTCGACGCCCTGCACCCACGCGTTGCCAAAGCCATCGAACAGATTGATCGCGATTTTCCAGAAGTCATTGGCCAGGTCTGTCGCGACGTGATCGAAACAGAAGCCGCGTCCTTTCATAAAGATGTTGCGGCGCTTCTCGTCACAAGCAAGTCGTCACGGGCCAAGGAACTTTCAAAAACATATGCACTTTCGGTGGGACTCACACCACCGGACTCCAACGAGATCGCCGAAACTCTCGACGAAAGCGAGAACACCATGACCGAAGAATCGAACGTCCCCGACCCCGCAAACAAGAACGAAGTCGAAGCCGGTCTGCCGACCGACGCCGTTGACGAACAGGCGGCTCAACCCGTCGCGCAGAACGACGCGAATAGCCCAGAGATGTTCGAGACGACCGAAGACTTCGAGATGAGCGACGCCGAGGGATTCGATGATGTTGAAGACGCGCTCAATGCGATGGAGGCGGACCTCCAGGAATTGCAGGCGCTGGCTGGCAGTGATGTCGATGCTTCGACCGATGCCACCTCAGACATTCAAGACGCGACCGATGAAGCGCTTGATCAGGAACAAGCCAACGAACCCGAAAGCGCCATCGAAACTGCCGACGAGCCCTTTGGGTCGGACATGCAAGTTGAATCGACCTTTGAAGACGCGTCCGACCAGCTTCAGGATGTTGAAGCCGCGGATGTGGTGGAACCGATCGATTCAATCGAGGCGATGGACGCGACGGCCAGTGCGTCGGCCAACAGCGGCGCCATCGACAACGTGATCAACCAGGACGAAACCGTTTCGGCTGAGACGGACGCGCTTGAAGCGGCTGCATTTGAAACCGAAGTGGCGGCCACTCCCCCTGTGCCCCAGACCGAATCAACGACATCGAACTCTCAAACTCTTTCGGCTGCGACCGATACCGACGATGATCTCGACGAAGCCGCCCTTGCCGCATCACTGGTGGCGTTCAACGAGGCGATCGCTGAAATCGGCGAGGACACGCCAGCCGCCAAGTCGACGAGCCGGCAAGATTCGGCCAGTGATGCGCCGAGCGAGCCGCTGTCGCAGGCACGTGAATCCACCCAATCGAAATCGGCGGGGTATCAACCGTCGACGACATCGCGACGCCAGGCAACGTCGCGCAGTTCGTCGCAGCGTTCGCGGACGAGCGATGTGGAACTGTCGATTGGAAACTTCGCGGATTTCCTGCTGAACGAAGTTAATGGCATGTGGTCCGAAGCGCGGCAGGGACTCGACGAAATCTGCACGGTTCGTGATGAGATCATGGCCATCCGCGCCGAAGTCAGCCGCATCCACGAAGAAATCAGAACGATGCGCAATTCGGTGATGACCGCGCGGCAGGATATTCGCGGCGTCCAGTCGCAAATCCAAAACCAACGCGACGACGCCAACCGAGCCCGTCAACGCGCCGACAGCGCCGCACTAGACGCCCAAGCCGCCTGCGACCGGGCAGCAGCAGCCGCCAGAGAAGCAGAATCAATGGCCGCCCTATGCCAACCAAGATAGCCGCAAACGTAGGGTGCGGTTTACCGCACCGGCAAACAATCGCAAAAGGTAGGGTGCGTCCCGGACGCACCTGCTAATCCACGAACGACCCACCCTGTATGGTTCGAACCAAGCATGCCTCCACATGCCGGTTGATCTGCTTGGCACAATTCGTCGCGTTCCAGGAACCATTCAACTCCCAGTTATTTAGTGAGAGCATCTTTCGTCCATCCCACCCCAGCACCACCATATGAATTGACCACCATCGGTGTTTGGCATGATTGATGTCGGCCATCTTGACGTATTCGGTCCCCGCCCCGGGGCGAGTGAGACTCACTCCGTTTCGATTGATAACCAACTCTCCGCGTTCGCCCAGATACATTTTGAAGATGATCCTGACGGCCAACACGCAATTCACGAACATCCAAAACCCAAAGAAATATACTCCCCAACTCCAATCACGCGCGGCAATACCAAATGCAGGCATCGTCATTCCGCCAAAAGCAATGGTCAAGAACATTAGGGAGTCGCTTATTGGACACACCTTTACAAACGTCGTCTCGCCGTGATAAGCCAACCCGCACTCCGGACAGACATGATCGTCCGGAAGGCCTTCGAGCGAATAGCTGCATCGTGGGCATTGGTTCATGGTTCGGGCTGGGCGATTGATCCTTCAGAGTACTTTCTTGGCGAATCATATCAGCAGGTGCGTCCGGGACGCACCCTACGTTTTATTGCGATTCCGTTATGCGGCTCGGCGATTGATTTCGTTTGCGAGGTCAATCGCACGCCACTCGCCGCCGAGCTGCCATTGGGGGATCGTCAAAAGTTTCTGATCGTCCCACCCGAAAACCGTAAGCTGGCCCGTTATCCAACTGTACTTCGCACGACGGATGTCTGAAATCACGATCGTATCCGTGCCGCCGTTTGGCCGAACGTAACGAATGCCCAGCCAGTCAAGAATCAACTGCCCCTTCTGGGCCTGCCGGAGTTGATATGCATGATGACCGACCGTAACGATCAGCATGATCGACCAAAAGCAAATACAGACGATGCTAACCCACTTGGGTCGCATGCCGGTGTCGAAAGCAAGCCACGAAGTGACCACAGCCACCACCGCAATCCCCTTCCACGAAGTCTTGCTCGGTTTGAGTTCCAGGTAGGTC
The DNA here is from genome assembly GCA_002338715.1 of Phycisphaerales bacterium UBA1845. Lineage (GTDB taxonomy): Bacteria > Planctomycetota > Phycisphaerae > UBA1845 > UBA1845 > UBA1845. The sequence goes on from DDIR01000061.1 coordinate 58,680, forward strand.
GTCTCACCGTTGTATTGCAGCCCGCATTCCGGACAGGCATGTACCTCCGGAAGGCCTTCGAGTGAATAGCTGCATCTTGGGCATTGGTTCATGACTGGTACCGGGCGATCAATGAGTCCGCCTCATGCGTTGGGTCCCAGAACGAATCGTATCTAACACGTCGGGGATAATTCATTTCTGGCTTTATTCAGAGTCCGAATCGGCCAACTCCTCACGAAGTTGATTGTCGATCAGATAGGCGGCGACCAGTACCGCGCACTGTTCGCCAACTCCACGGCTGCCCAGTCTCCAAACTGGAACCGACACTAACACCTGCCCTTCCATCCCCAAAATCGTAAGGCAGCCCGTCAGCCAATTGTAGCGTGCGCGATTGACGTCGTTCCAGCGAACGGTGGCTATGGGGGAATCCGGAAGAATCACACGAATACCGTTGTGATCTAAAACAAGCTCTCCAAAATGATCACAGCTCAAGCGAAGCAGATGTCGGATTCCCAATGCAATCGAGACAACAATGACAAGCAACGGAATCGCGAAACTCGCCGACACTTGCATCGCTGGATGCAGCAGGGACGCTCCAAGCACCAACATCAACGATAGCGAAATAAGGGCAAGCCGGTCAAAGCTTCTATGTATGAAGACAATGTAAGTGGTTTCGCCGTGATACTCCAACCCGCACTCCGGACATACATGATCGTCCGGAAGGCCTTCGAGCGAGTAGCTGCATCGGGGGCATTGGTTCATAGGTTGTATCGAGCGATCGGTCAGGTTGTCGGGGCGCTTTGTGTACCATTGTATTATAGCAGGTGCGTCCGGGACGCACCCTACTTTTGGCGATGACCGGTTAGCGCCATTCGTGCCATTGGCCAGCGACGCAGGTGTGGGTGATGCTGCCCCGGTCGGCGCCGAGGACGAAGGCGGGTAGTAGCGTTTCGGCGGTGGCGCCCAGTAGTGAAATGCCCTGCGTGTCGATGACGATCAGGTCCGCGCTGGTTCCGGTGGCGATGCGGCCCGCATTGGTGCCCAGCGATTTTGCGCCGGCGATGGTGGCGCACTCGAAAAGGGCTCGGGCGTTTTGACCCGACTCGCCGACAACCACGCCGCGGGTCTCGTGGCGAACGCGCTGCACGTATTCGAGCCAGCGCATCTCTTCGTTCATGCTGATGCGGGCGTTGGAATCGGTTCCAAGACAAATGTTGGCGTTGGCTTTGACCATCGCGGGCACGTCGGCGATCCCGTCGCCAAGGTTGCCTTCGGTCGTCGGGCAAATGCAGATCGACGCGCCGGTCTTCGCCACCCGCCGAATCACTTCAGCACCCGTGTGCGTGCAATGCACAAGCGTCACTGACGGATTCAAAATGTCGCGATCCAAGAGCAGTTCAATCGGCGTCATGCCATGCGCTTTGACACACGCATCGATCTCCTGCCGCTGCTCTTCCGCGTGCAGGTGCAGCACCAAATCGTGCTTCTTCGCATAGGCCAACAACTCGGCGATTTCGTCGGGCGTTGCTGCTCGAAGGCTGTGGGCCGCGAGGGCGATCTCCTGCATCGCCGGGTTGCACTTCGCCCGCAGCGAATCCACGTGCGCAAGGAAACTCGCGACATCGGGCGTGGCAAAACGATTCTGCCCACCGGACAGCGGCTCGCCAAAACCGCCATGGGCGTAAAACGTCTCCAGCAAGACAATCCGAATGCCGGCATCGCGTGCAGCGGCTAACACAAGTTCGTCGAACAACAGATCGGGCGCGGTGGGCCCATGATGAAAGTAGTGAAACTCGCCGACGGTGGTGATGCCGTGTCGCAGCATCTCTTCAAACGCGACGCGGCAGATGTTTTGAAATTCCTCCGCATCGAGGCATTCCACCAGTTCGTACATCGCCTCGCGCCAGGTCCAGAAGCTTCCCGCGCCCTTGGGAAACGTCTCGCCGAACCCGCGAAGCCCGCGCTGAAACGCATGACTGTGGGCGTTGATCATCCCCGGTAGCAGGGCTTTACCCTCAAGCCGCATCGTCGGTTGCAAGTCGAGGTACCCGACCTGCTCGATCTGTCCGGACGAATTGGTCACCACCTGGATGCGCGGTTCAAACGCACCATTGAACCAGGTCAGGTCGGCTTCGATGACGTTGGATGACACCATCTGTACACGTTCCTTGTGTTGATCCGGCGCTGGTCGCAAATGACCATCACCGGTTGCGGTCAGCCGATGCACCACTTCCGCGAAAGCCCGGACAGCGATTCCCACGCGCGGTTGAGTTGATCCTTCGTCACGAACTCGTTGGGCTTGTGGGCGACTTCGATGCTGCCCGGTCCGTAGAGGACGCAGTTGATTCCCATGGTCGCGAGTGGTCCGGCATCGCTTGCATACGAGACGGCCACTGTTTTCGTTTGCCCGACGTGCTGGCTCAGTCGCTTGTTGATCTCCGTCGACGCGTCGGTCAATAGCGGCGGCGTGTCACCGATCAAGGTCAGCGAAACGTCGCCGCCGAGACTCGGGATTGTCCGTAGCGCGCGGCGCACGGCTTCGATCGCATCGCCCGATTTCTGCCCGGGAAGCACGCGAATGCCCACCGTCAATCGGCACGAACCAGGCACGATGTTGACCGCAGCCCCGCCTTCGACGACGGCTTGGTTGAGGATGACAAAAGGCGTTTCGGGATAGTACTCGCTCGTCTTGGAGCGCTGCGATTTGAATTCGAGTCGAAGAGCCGTCAGCGCCGTGATCACCCGCCCGAGTTTTTCGATGGCGTTGGAACCGAGGTGCGGATACCCGCTGTGGGCTGGCGTCCCGGCAATGTCGATGCGCAGTTTGGTGTGCCCCTTGTGCATGCGGACGACCTGAAGCTCGGTCGGTTCGCCGATGATGCCAGCCGTCGGGAGCGGGTAGCGTTGGTCCCACTGTTTGCAGAATTGCTGCGCCCCGATCGTGCCGATCTCCTCATCGTGTGTAAACAATCCGACCAACGGCGTTTTCATCTGCGTCGCGTCGATGTCTGCAAGCAAGCCGGCTGCGATGGCGACGAATCCTTTCATGTCAGCCGCACCGCGGGCGACGAAACGGTCGTCGTGTTCGGTGAGCGTGAATGGATCGCTCTCCCAACCCTCTTCGTTGGCGGGCACAACATCGAAATGCCCCGACAAAAGCAAGCCCCCTTCGCACTGCGGACCTTTGTGGGCGATGAGATTAACCTTCTGCCCATCGTCGGATGCAAACCGATCAACGCGGCATCCATGGTCGCTTAAAAACCCGGCAAGATCGTCAGCCGCTGGGACGTTGCTGTTCGCGCTGGTGGTGTCAAACGCGACGAGGCGGCGAAAGACATCGGTGCGTTCGCGTTCGGTGATTGCACGGCGTGCTTGCATGTGCGGTAGCTTAGTCGCAAGCCGCCAATCGGCAAGGTGGAAGTTATCGAGCGGTCGTGATTGACGGCATCATTGCAGGCCAGAACACGCGTCTGATTGCCCCGGCGCGACGTCACGGCTAGGATGCCCCACCGACACCTACCGCCACCCGCGAGCGGTCCATCCACGAAACATCGACGGAGATTTTGCCGTGACGACAAACACCCGCAACCGCACATTGCGCATGGCTTTGCGAATCACATTGACGGGCCTGCTTGTGATGATCACCACGACCGGTTGCAAGAAAGGTGATGCCGACGACGAAACCAGTCAGCTTCCCACGCCACCGCCCAAAGCGGCTGAACGGGAACTGGTCAGTTTTCCCCCTGACTTCAAGTGCGACGACCCAGCCGTTCCCGAGTTTCTCAAGAGTGCGGTGAAGGCCTGCGTCGATCAGGACTACGAGTTGTTTCGATCGATGTGGAGCGCTCGGGAAGAACCGATCAGCGAAAAGGAATTCATCCGGGCGTGGCAAGCCAACCCGCGTTTCAAGCTGACCGAGATGCAGCAGATGAAAACGCCCGAAGGCGAGATCGTCTACGCCATCCGGGCCCACGTCTCGCTCGACCCCAACGAAGTGCCCGAACCCGAACGCGACGTCGTCCTGCTCATCGTCAACGAACAAGACAAGTGGCGTCTCTGCAAAGCACCGAGGAAGCTGGCCAAAATGATGAAGGGCGAACAGGATAAAGCCGAAAACCCCGACACCAACTCAAACGGCGAATAAAGTTCGCAAACTTCAGCAAATGAAAAAGGCGGGCCCGACATTGTCGGACCCGCCTGATCTGCTTTTACCTTACCGACCCAACTGAATCGGCAAACGTCTTAGAGTTCGTAACCCGCTTCCAGCGCCCGCTCGATGCGCGTCTTGGAATCGACGAGGTGGGCTTCGGAGAAATCATCAAGCCCGCCCGACTCCAAACGCTTCTCGATGCGATCGTGCAGGTTGCTCAAAGCCATACGGGCGACGGCCACCGCATCGGCAGGGAAGAAGAATCCCGGGTCCGACATCACGGTGCGTTCGAGCATCATCAGTTGGTTCCGCTGCAACGTCCGGCGAACGCTTGAAATCAGCGGTGCGCTGTGACCGTTCATCTGAGCAGTGGCATCCTGATCCAGTTCCGCCCAGACGGCATCGGTGACAGAGTTCACCAGTTCCGGAACGTCGAGGAAGTCTTCACCCGGTTCCACTTTCATGCTGGCATCGTAGATGCGGCGAATCGTCATCGGGCTCATGACGTGGAACAGCGCCCACTCTTGCACGCCCGAAATCTTGTCGTGGATCGGGTATTCCTGGTAGTAGTCGTACGAGTCTGAATCCCAGTGATTCCAACGTCCGGGAGCGAGCTTTAAGAGGAGTTCCGGATCGAATGAAAACGCATTCGGACCGAAGACGCGATCGTTGAGGAACTTGAGCGTGTCGCGCTGCGTTTTGGCGTCGACGAGTTCGACCGGCTGACGTGCGTTGGGGTCACCCTTGTGATCGCGATGGAGATACTGTCCACCGACCTGACGGGCGGCGAAGCGAATCACGCGACTCGATTCGAAGAGGAACATGTCAAACAACTGGCGAAGCTGGTTGTAGTCTTCACCGTCCTTGATGCCCCAGCTCGTCATCTTGCCACGCAGCCCATCGACGAGATCCATGCGATAGTTGGCCCATGCGATCGGGTCCTGGCCGTTGTCGTACGTATTGACGAGCGGGTCGGGTGCAAGGAATCCGGCATCTTCGTCGGTCGCAAAATCGAGGCCCTGTGCGGAAACGCGGCCGGCGATCTCAGCCAGCATCGCGTCTTCCTTCTGGTCGGGCGCCGGGACGCTGTAACCATAGGCGATTGCGATTTCGTCGTAAGGACCGACGGCTTGGCTCATGTAGAGGCTGCGCTTCGATCCGTCGAGGTTGTAGACGGCTGGGTTGTAGTCCATGACCGATGCGGTCGTCGGAACGTTTGGATCGTTGTTGGCGAGAATCTCTTCGAGCGACTTCCACGAACTGGCTTTGAAGTTATGACGAAGTCCGAGCGTGTGCCCAACTTCGTGACACGCCACCAGCTTGATCCACTGACCGACATAGTCGTCACGCGAGGCCAACTCACCGGTGCTGGCGGCCAGTACCGCGCCACCGAGGGCCATCTCGTGCATCGCACCGGTCGCATACGCACACAACCCATCCGGATGGAACGCTTCGAGGATCTTCATCGCCCGCGGCTCCCAGTCGTCAACGTTGTGATTGTTGACCGACTCGGGAATCAGGTTGGCCATCGCGGAGGTCGGACGCCATTCGGGATGGGCATCCCAGAACGCGTTCAGCTTGGGATCTTCGGCTGCGGTCGGTCCCTGCCCCAACATGCGGTCGTAGCGAGCGCTCCAGGTGCGGGCCATCGAGTCGTCCATGATGATGTCGGCATCGAGAATCTGACCGGTCAACGGGTTGGCACGACTCGGTCCCATCGCAAATGCGCGACCGCTGACGATCCAGCGGAAGAAGTTGTAGTTGACGTCTTCGGGATCGATGTTGGCGAACTCGTTGGTGTCGGTTTGCTGACGAACCTGGATCGCGTTGCGGATGCCGGCTTTTTCGAAGGCGACGTTCCACATTTCAATGCCTTCGCGGATGTAGCGGCGATACTTCACCGGAACGGTCTTTTCGATGTAGAACACGATCTGATCGTCGGGATGCACATCGGAGACGGCTTGCTTCGGATCGCTCTTCCGCAAGTGCCAACGGTGGATGTTGCGTTTGAAGATCGTGCGATCGTCATGGTCAGCCGCCCAGTTCTTGCGGGCGGTCATGAAGTAACCAACGCGGTCATCGGCGTCGCGCGGTTTGTAGTCGGTTTCGGGCAGGCGCGAAATGCTGTAGTGGATCACGGATTTGGTTCCGCCTGATCCGCCGGACATGAACACGGCTTCGACGGCCAACTCAAGGTTGTCTTTGAAGCCTTTGCGCTTCACCCATTTGCTGATGGACGAATCCATGTTGCCGCCGAAGTAGCGACCGAGCCCGAGGAAATCCTGCTTGAGAATCGAGTCGAGATCGATGACCGCATCACCGCCGCGCTTGGTGACGATCGGCGTCGAGAGCAAAACCGAATCGGTGTACGTGCGATCGATCACATCCTGGACGTCGCTGCCTTTGGCTTTGAGATGGCGAAGTTCCGGCTGAACCAGAATCATCTTCTTATTGAATTCTTCCCAGCGGACCAACCGATGCCCCAACGGGAAACCGGTCATGCCACCGCCCGAGGTCATGCTCTGAGCCATGAGGAAGTCTTTGCCGACCATCGCGCTGGGAATCACCGCCAGCATGTCGTCGGTCTTCTTGTTGTAGTAGAGCGGGAAGAAGCCCTCGATGAGTTCGTACCCTTCGGTCACTTCCTCAAAGGGTTTGAAGTCGGGCTTGTCTTCTTTCTTTTTCTTCTTGGCTTCTTTCGCATCCTTCGCATCATCGTCTGCGAATGATACCGTCGGTGTCGCTATGAGGACCGCCAAGAGGACCAGGAGCAACGTGCTCCAGCCTTGACGAATCCATGAGGCTTTCGATTTCGCGATCATGTTCGACCATCTCCTAAGTTTTAAAAATTATCCCGTGGGCTATTGATCAGATGACCGAAGACGCAATGCTGTGGTCCACAAGTCATTTGGATTTCAGTTAAGGTCAGACACCATCAGGCGGACGAATCAGACGAAGCAGCGAGTCGGTGCTGAAAATCGGGTCGCCAGAATCGCCAGAGAACCCAGTCCACCACCGTTGCCCTGCAATAAACCGCCGGATATGATGCCCAGAGCCTACGATATTATCGGAAACGATTTTTCGGAACTAGATCGGATGGCCGCCAGATTGTCGTTAGTTGTCGCTTCATTCACCTATTAACCCTGAAAAAACGAATTAAATAGCCTCATCCAGGGACTGAAACTCCCCACCACCGTCGCCTCAACATGCAAACTGAACTCATCAGCGCTGACGACAAGAACCGAGCCAAGAAATCGAGCATCCGCACGCCCCATTTCCGCCGCATGCTCCGCCTGGTTTGGCCGCACCGCCGTTTGGTGTTCATCGGGCTCATTGCTTCGATCATCTACGGATTCCTCAACTCAGCTGGCATTGTCAGCGTGCTGCCAGTACTGAAAGTCATGCTTTCAGACGAAGGGCTCCACGGATGGGTCGATCGCTCTGTCGCCGAGGATCGACTGGGAATGGACCTCGACATCCGCACGAACTTCGACGGGAGTGACGACCCCGAGCGGCAACTGCTCATCACCAAGATTTCAAAACACTCGCCATTTGCAGGGGGCGGGGTGCAGACGCTCGATTCAATCGACTCCTATGCGCTGCAACCACCTTCCGACGAAGACTCCGTCGAATCGGACGCGCTGCTTGAAACCGTCGAACCGTCCAAATTCCTCGAAGCCGTCGCACAGGCGGACGACGGCATGACGCTGACCATTCATACTTCCGGACCCGACGGGCAGTCGGCAGCGGAAGCGGTCATGGTCGCGCTCGAACCCCCGTCGACCAATTGGCGCATCGGCCGATGGGCGGCTAGTTTCGTCCCGCGCGCCCGTCACCAGGGTGGTCGGGTCACTGCGCTATACTGGGTGCTCGGGTTTGTGGTCGTGGTCAATCTACTCAGCAACGTCGCGCGGTTTATCGCGCAGTACTTCGTTGCGGCGGGCGTGCTTCGTTCGGTGATGGATTTGCGGCGCACGCTATATCGCAAGATTCTGCGTCTGCCGATGTCGTTCTTTACGCGCGATACGTCCGACCTCGTGTCGCGCTTTGTGCAGGACGCCCAGGAAATGCAGCGCGGTTTGATGAGCATTTTCGGCAAGATGCTTCGCGAGCCGATCAAAGCCGTCTTTCTGTTCGGCTGGGCGCTCGTTCTCGATGCACGCATGACGATGACCATGCTGCTGATTTCGCCCGTGGCTATCTTTTTGTTTTGGTCGGTCGGTCGAAAGATACGCAAAGCCAACAACCGCCTGCTGCAAACCTATGGCACGATGATCGGCGCACTTGGGACAGCGCTCGATGCGATCGGCGTCGTCAAAACCTACAATGCAGAGAATCAGGAACGCAAGCACCTCTGGACGATCGACCGCAGGATGTTCAAGCAGCAACTTCGCATCGCCAAACTCGAAGCGTTCCTTCGCCCCGCGCTGGAGATGATGGGCATCGTCGGCATCGCGATTGTTTTCGCGTGGCTCGGAGCCAAGGTCCTTCAGGAAAACATCAAGCTCGAAGAATTCGGCACGCTGGTCATCGTGCTCGGCATGTTGATCGATCCGCTGCGCAAGGTGGCCGACGTCTATCCGCGGGTCATGCGGTCAGCCGCCGGCGCGCAGCGCATCTTTGAAGTCATCGACACGCCCGAAGAAGCCGAACTCCTCGAAGGTGCGCTCGAACTTCAGCCGATCAAGGAACGCATCGAATTTAAGAACGTCACGTTCACCTATCCCGAAACCGAAACGCCCGCGCTGACGGACATCAATCTGACAATCGAAAAAGGCGAAACGATCGCGCTCGTCGGCGCCAACGGCAGCGGCAAGACAACGCTGACCAAACTGCTCGTGCGCTTCTACGACCCCGAACACGGCGCCGTGTTCATCGACGGCATCGACATTCGCAGCGCCAAGTTGGCCAGCCTCCGCCGTCAAGTCAGCATGGTGACACAAGACCCCGTCGTCTTCGCCATGACCATCGCCGAGAACATCGCTTATGGGACGCGTCATGCCAGCGAAGACGCCATCAAAGACGCAGCCCGTCGCGCCCACGCCGAAGCGTTCATCAATGACAAGCCCGATGCATTCAACGAACTGGTCGGCGAGCGCGGCAGCACACTGTCCGGCGGACAACGTCAGCGCCTTTGCATCGCCCGGGCCATGCTGCGAAACGCCCCCGTTCTTATCTTCGACGAAGCCACCAGCCAGATCGACAGCGAATCGGAACGCCAGATTCAAGACGCGGTCCGAGAATATGTCGCCGGCCGCACCACCATCCTGATCGCGCACCGCTTGAGCACGATTCGATTCGCCCAACGGATCATCGTTCTCGACAAAGGCCGTCTCGTCGATCAGGGCACGCACGAAGAACTGATCGATCGCTGCGACATCTACGCGACGATCTGCGCAACGCAGGAATCGTGATTCGCCACAGCCGATCAAATGCACCGCGAGCAGAATTCACACACTTTGATTTGATGCGCGATTCATTTTCTGCACGTGCGCACACCCGCGCAAGTTCATGACATCAATGGATATCGTACATGCAGATTTAATTCGCGCACGAAATATGCGCGCAATTATTTGCCTGACGCCGAATCGTGTTTCATACTGTCGGTAGGAGTAGACAACTGAATACAGATGTACTTAAGACGTGCAACACGTCAGGTCATTGTACCTCGTTCCGGCGATTGTGCCGGGACACATTGATGGAAGCCTCGCGGTCAGGGGCCGTGTGACGTCCTACGAAGGCATTTCCCGAGAGACAGAATGGGGCCTCGTCGTTTAGGACTACAGTCACGGAGCTTGAGTGCGGGGCTTCAAGTTTGCGCACACATGTAGTCGACGTACATCGCTGGAGCATTCCTAATCCAATCGTAGCGGCGCGACACCGTCGTCATTCCCGCGCAGGCGGGAATCCAGAGGCAAAACAAAGTCAATCCACGTCGGTACTGGCGCCCGTGCGGTGAAGAGTGGACGGGCAAGACGCCACGCTTGGATTGTGATTGCTGTAGTTGCTGCATCCCCAAAATCTGCAAAGCGAATGTCCGTGTCGCATTTACTGCATATCCGGCGCTCTGTGGCGATTTGAATCCAAGCGTAATGATTTGCTCGTACACTTCTCGCGCTATGCGGGCCGGTATCTTCCAAGTTTGACTTTGCTTATCTCCTGGATTCCCGCTTGCGCGGGAATGACGGCGCTGTTGCATTTGTGCTATGCGAATTCCTGTTGCAACATGCTTGCTTCGCGCGTCGGTGGGACGATTCGCGCTTGGGGTTCGGCTGACACCGGCGCTTCCTGCGGGCGTGATGTGGGTTTGGTCATGATGCTGGGCCAGGGAATGGGCTTGCGGTTGGGGCCCGTGCAGATCACGCGCGTTTCGCCAATCAATGATGCCAGTTCGTGCAGGCATTCGGGCGAGGCTTTGACCGACATGTCGTCGCTGCACTTGATCGTGGCGATTTCGTGTTCGTCCGTTTGAATCTCCACGTACAAAGGGCACGCGCCGCGATGTCGGCTGATAACGTCGAAAAGCCTTTCGACCACTTCGCTGCTGTCGCGCATCTCATCCACGCGCACAATCACGCTGTCGCACAGCACCGATGGCGCCCGCTCAGCCGCAATCACTTCGCCCACGCGCACGGACGGCTCTTCCCGTTTTCGATTCACCGAACCCTTCACAAAAATGATCGCGTCGGGCTTGAGCAAATGACGATATTCGTCGAGTTCCTTCGGTGAAATCGTCACTTCGACTTTGCCTTTGAGATCCTCCAGCGTCACGATGGCCATCCGCTGCCCTTGCTTGCGACCGTTGCGCAGCAAAATGTAGCGAATGTCGGTGATCAACCCGCCGAGAATCACGCTGCCGCCGTCTTCATATGACGACAGATCCACCGTAGCCGCCGTCGAGCACGACTCCACCAGATCGCTGCAACTCGTCAATGGATGCCGCGTCACAAAGAAACCCAGCACGGCCTTCTCGCGGGCAAGCATCTCGGCTTCGCTCCATTCATCCTGCGGTAACTTATGCGATGTGTGTTCCGACTCGCCCGAGTCATCGCCGCCGCCAAACAGGCTGAACTGACCGGCTTTCTTGTCCTGCTGGGCGCGAACGCCACCTTGAATGGCGTCGTCCACGACATTCATCAGCGCCTTGCGCATCGCACCGGTCCCGTCAAATGCGCCGCAACAGGTCAGCGCTTCGACCACGCCGCGATTGACGGCTGACAGATCGACGCGCTCGCAGAAATCGAAGATCGACGTGAATGGACCGCCTTCCTCGCGGGCTCGAACGATGGCTTCCACCGCCTTGCTCCCCACACCTTTGATCGCCCCCAAACCGAATCGAATCACCTTGCGGTTGGGATCGCGCACGTCCGGCGTGAAGTCGTTGCCGCTCGCGTTCACATCGGGAGGGGCAATCTCGATGCCCAGTCGCTTGCACTCGTCGATGTATTCCTGAACCTTCGCAGCCACGCCCATTTCGAACGTGAGCAGAGCGGCCATGAATTCGACGGGGTAATAATGCTTCATGAACGCCGTCTGAAATGCGACGATGGCGTACCCGGTGGAGTGGGCTTTGTTGAATGCGTATCCACCGAACTCGAGAATGTCGTCGTAGATCTTCTGCGCGGTGGCGTCGTCCAGGCCGTTGGCGATGCAACCCTTCACGAACGGTCCGCGGTTGGCTTCGATCTTGTCGGTCTTTTTCTTGCTGATGAGCTTGGCCAAGCGGAACGCCTGTTTGAGTTCCAACCCGCCAAGGCGGTTGACCATGCGCGACACCTGCTCCTGATACACCATGATGCCGTAGGTTTCTTCGAGCACCTTGGTCATTTCAGGATGCGGCGTTGTCCAATTCGCACCGTGCTTGCGCGACACGTAGTCGTCGATGTACTTCATCGGACCCGGGCGGTAGAGCGCGTTCGCCGCGATCAGGTCCTGAATCCGGTTGGGGCGCATTCGCATGATGACGTCGCGCATCCCGCCTGATTCAAACTGGAACACGCCCTTGGTATGACCCGCAGCAAAGAGCGTGTAAACACCTTGATCGGTCAGATCGACCTTCTCGATTTCGACTTCGACCCCGCGCAGCTCTTTCACCAGATCGATCGATCGCTGCAAGATGCTCAGCGTCCGCAGACCGAGAAAGTCCATCTTCAACAGTCCAACCGCTTCCACCGTCGGACCGTCGAACTGCGTGACCACCGCATCGGCATCGGCGCCGCGATAAAGCGGCAGGAACTGATCGAGCGATTTGTCCGCGATCACCACGCCAGCCGCATGGACCCCGGCATGCCGCGCGAGCCCTTCCAACTTCCGGCTGATATCGATGACCTTTTTGACCTGCGCGTTGGTTTCGTACTGGGATTTAAGTTCCGGCTCCTGTTCGATCGCTTTGTCGATCGTCATTTTCAGCTCAGCCGGTATCAGCGAGGTCAGCTTGTTGGCTTCTTCAAATCCCAGCCCCATCACGCGCGACACGTCCTTGACCGCCGCCCGCGCTTTGAGCGTTCCGAAGGTGATGATCTGTGCGACGTGTCCGTACTTTTCGCGCACGTACTCGATGACTCTCGCGCGACCGTTCTGGCAGATATCCACGTCGATATCGGGCATTTCGTCGCGGTCGGGGTCCATGAACCGTTCAAAATATAGGCCATAGGTCAACGGATCGGGTGTGGAAATATCCAGGCAGTACGCCACCACCGAACTGCAACCACTGCCACGCGCCCCGCACGGAATGTTGTTGCCACGGGCGTATTGAACGAGGTCCCACACGATCAGGAAGTAACTCGAGAACCCTTTGCTTTGGATCACTTCAAGCTCATAGTCGATGCGCTCGCGAACCTCGTCATTGAGATCGTCGTATTTGCGCTCGGCGGCTTCGTAGACGATGCGACGCAATTCCTCTTCGGGCGTGGTCGTCTTGGGTACGTTGTAGACGGGCGCGAAACGCTGATTGAAATCGAATTCGACATTGCACATGTCGGCGACCATCAGCGTGTTGCTCAACGCTTCGGGTTGATTGGGAAACAGCGCGGCCATCTGCTCGGGCGATTTGAGATAGAACTCGCCCGTTTCAAATTTGAAGCGGTTTTCGTCGGAGACGAGCTTGCCGGTGTTGATGCAGCAGAGAATGTCGTGGGCTTCGACGTCGCCTTCGTCGAGGTAGTGCACGTCGTTGGACGCGATGGTCGCAACGCCGAGCCGGGTGGCCATCTCCGTCAGTTCGGGGTTGAGAATGCGCTGCTCGGGAATGCCGTGATCCTGCAATTCGACGAAGAACCGATCGGGGCCGAAGATGCTCAGGTAGTCTTTCGCCAGTGTCTCAGCCGCCGCCCTGTCCTTGCCGACGAAGGCCTGCGGAATCTCGCCGCCGAGGCACGTGCTGGTACAGATCAAACCTTCGCTGAACTCGCGGAGAACGTCCTTGTCGATTCGCGGCTTGTAGTAGAACCCTTCGAGATACCCGATGCTGCTGAGCTTGAGGAGGTTTTCGTAACCGGTGCGGTTCATCGCCAGAAGCAGCAGGTGAAAGCTAGACGCCTTTCGACCGGGATAGTCCTTGTTGAATCGGCTGTCGGGCGCGATGTAAAACTCGCTGCCAATGATCGGTTTGATGCCGACTTTCTTGGCGGCTTGGTAGAACTCGACGGCTGCGAACATGTTGCCGTGGTCGGTCATCGCGACGGCTGGCATGTTCAGCTCTTTGCAGCGTTCCATCAGCGGACCGATGCGGGTGGCTCCATCGAGCAGGCTGTAATGCGTGTGCAGGTGCAGATGTGCAAACGTGGGTGCGGCAGCCTTTCCCGATTCTGCTGATGGCATGGAGGCAACGAGTCCTTTCGTCTTGAGATGAACGCCGGATCGTGAGCATGCAGCCGCTCAACTGCATCGATCCCGCTCCCTGTGGTTATCATAATAACGACCCGGCATCCCTCAATGCGATGCAGAAGTAACTTTCAGTTCAGAGCCTTCGCATCGACCCTTGATCAACAGCGGCTGTGATTTTGTGTGATATCCTGTGACGCAACATGGGACAGGGTGTGAAGCCCCAACCGGTGTCGGGTTTGTAATACGTTGCAGAAAAATCGGGCATCGGTCCGAAGTTTAGGACATAAACGCCCCTGCGAAATCACTTTCGCCGTTTTCGTCAATGTGAACCCGGGATGGTCGGCAGCGTAGAAATATGCGACAATTGGGCGCGCTGGGGGATAGCGATTTGTGGAAAAGAGCATCGGGGGATGGGGAATCCACTCGGGTTACAATCATCTGGGGTAATGATTAATCAGAAACAAACGTCGCCACGGAGACCCAGCGTGGCCGCGTGCCAAACGAGAGAGTTATGAACAACCGTCTTGCAAAATGTGTGATGTTGGGCCTGGTTTCGCTGATGACCGGAGCATGGGGATGCGCGGTTGGGCAGGCGCCGGGCAAAGGTCGAGTGCTCCACCTTCAAGAGCAGTCCACCAAGGGCTGGTACTATCTCTATCTGCCTGAAGATTACGTTTCCAAAGAAGCAGCCGCCAACCAACCGCCGACCACCCACCCCAAACGCTGGCCCGTCGTGGTCACCTTTCACGGCATGAAACCGTTTGACGATTCCGGCAAGCAAATCCGTGAATGGCAGCAGGAAGCCGACCGTTACGGATTCGTCGTCATCGCACCGCAATTGCGTTCGCCCGACCTGCTTTCGGAATTTCCGATTCGAACTGTGCACAGTGGTGTGCGCTTTGATGAAAAGCTGACGGTTGGGGCGCTCAATGATGTGGCCCGGCGCGTCGACGTGGATCTGTCGGCGGTGCTTTCGACGAGTTGGTCGTCGGGCGGATACATCGCCCACTACATGGTTAACCGCCATCCCAACCTGTTCAGTTGCGTCGCACCGCGGCAGTCGAACTTTTCGTCGTCGATTCTCGATCCGAATCAGGTTCCGCTCTATCGCGACATGAAGGTCGGCATCTTCTACACCGAAAACGACTTCGAGGTCTGCAAACGCGAATCACAAGCCGGCGCCAACTGGTACGCCAAGCACGGCTTCGACGTGACCTTCGCCGTCTTCCAGAACCTCGGTCACGTCAGGCGACCCAGCGTCGCGGCGGACTTTTTCGCACGAACCTGCAACGCCACCGCGAAAACGCCGCCAACAGAACTCGCCCGCCTCAAAATCAAGAACATGCCGATCCAAGCCAACCCCCAACAAGCCGCGCCAAGACCGCGCACGGTGTCGAGTCAGCCTCCACCGCCCCAACCAAAGCAATCGTCTCCACCGGCAAATAGCCAGGTCAGCACCAAACCACGGGTGGCGCAAAACCAATCGACCAATCCGGCAACGTCGGGCGGGCCCAATGTCTACAACGAGCGCGAGCCTGATCTTTCCGTGGCTGTCTCCGGCAAACAGGGCATTCCGCGCCCGCGCAATGATTTCGGTAGCGGCTACGATCCCAACAATGTCGCCCGCTCACCGTCCAGCGATGCACCGCGACCAACGCCTCAACAGCAGCCATCCGTTCCGCGTCCGCGCACAACCGCCCGCCCCAGGCAATCAACCGCTGGGCCCGCGAATGATCCGCAGTCATCCAACCCATTGCAGGTTCGGGTGAGTTCGACGATCGGCGTGTCGCCGTTGATGGTCAGCTTCAGCGCTGTCGCGCCGGGTCCGCTTCGTCGTGGGGCCTACTTCCTTTGGACCGACAATGGCGAACCGATCTCCAACGGCATCAACGGACAGAAGTACCTGCTCGCACCCGGAAAACATGAGTTGGAGGTGCTGATGACCACAGCCAACGGCACCGAGTACCGGGCGACGAAAACGATCAACGTTCTGGAGAAAACGCGACGTGGACGCCGTTGAGTCGCCGCACAAAGCATGTCAATGCAGCGCACATGAAGCGCATGATTCGATGCCTCCCGAGCATCGCCGCCACAACAAAGCGCAGTGGCTTCTGATCTTCTTGATCCGCTTCTATCAATCCTACCTTCGCCTTCATCTGTTCGGTCGTTGCCGCTATTGGCCAACCTGCAGCGAGTATGGCATCGCGTGCCTCGAAACCCACGGTGCGATCAAAGGCGGCTGGCTGACCTTTAAACGCATCCTCCGCTGCCACCCCTTTTGCAGGGGCGGTATTGATCCCGTTCCTCCCAAGAAGCACGAAGAATCCGCATAGCTACGTCCGATCAAATCGTGGGGCATTGGCGATCTTCGACGATTCGCCAAAAATCAATCCAAAACTTTGCCCGATAATGGTGCGTATTCAATCACGCAGGACGGACTACGCCTGCCGAATGCCCAATCCACAGAAATTCCACATGGAATTGCGTTTCCAACCAGTGGACAGCGTTTGACCCCGCTGAAATCATTGGGTGAACGGATTAACGGATTAATGGATTTCGCAGACTCTTCGTGAAAGTCCGAACCATGGCCCCAATGAACAACACCATAGCAGACCAGTCAACGATCGTTCGAGAATGGCTGGCAGCCGCCGAGGAATGATGCGAGAAAGACACGTATCTCTCCAAGCGCCAGTCAGCTCGGGTCACGTGGAACGAGCCGCTCATCGCCACCGACGTGTCGAAGGGCAGCAAGCACGAGACATTCTACGTGCGCACCCGAAACGTCAGTGAAGAGGGCATGAGCTTCCTGTCGAGGCAGCCGATCCCCCTCCACACGCGACTTGAGATCCACCTTGATACCGCGCCCGCAAACGTGGTCGGCGTTGTCGTCCACTGCTCGACCGCATTGGGCGGGTACATGATCGGCGTGTCGTTCAAGTAGCGATTGGGTCCGGTGAATCGGAACCGGTAGCAAGGCGAACCGAAGGTCCGATATTGAATTCAAACCAGTGGGGGCAATGGTGTCAGCGACCGGCACCGTTGCCCTTTTCCTCTGCGCATCGGGTCCAGAAACGTCGCAGGTTAGGCGATAACCCAAGTATGTCCGAGTTGCCGGTATGACCCAAATGCCGGTATGTCCCTAACGCCGACCGCATCGCGCGCCTGGGCAGGTCTTGGAAAACTCATTCAACCGGAGCGAACCGATGCGCCGACAATTTCGTCAACCCGCATTCACACTTTTGGAAATCCTGATTGTCGTCATTGTCATTGGCATCCTGGCCGCGCTCATCATCCCCCACATGTCACAAGCAGCGGGCGATGCCAAGGTCAGCCGATTGATTCAACTGGTCGACACCACGCGCACCGGTGTGCAAGCCCACCACGCCGACACGGGCAGGTTGGCCCGCGAGTTCTCCAACTCGACCGATACCAACGACCACCAACTCTCCATCAAGCAGAACTATTACAACTGGAACGGGCCATACTTCGATCGCCCCCTGTCCAGCGTCGAAAACCCGTACGGTGGAATCGTTCGCATTTACGATCGCTTTGACCAGGGTCCCGTTAATCCGGTTGGCTTTGACTTGATTGGACGGGGCTCGGATACAGCCACCGGTGCCGGTCAATACATTCTCATCACCGAGATCAGCGAAGAGGTCGCCCGCGAGATTGATGCGATACTCGATCGAGGCGTCGGTGGCGACTGGCGAAACACAGGACGATGCGAGTGGGCGAATAACGCGGCGATGGTCTTTCTCATGGATCTGCACGACACGCCCAACTCGACACCTTAGTCAAACAAGCCCCCACCAACGCTGGCAACGGTGTTGCAAAACTTAGCCCGTTATTCTCACCAATCGCATTCGACGGTCACTTGGCGCAGGTCTATATTGAAAATAGACTTGGGGTGCGAATCCACGACCCCAATTCGCCAACCGTCCGTATCGCGATGTTGGCCGCCGATTGGCTCGCGTCGAGCAACGTCCGATTTTCTCGACACCTCTGATGCGACTTCGGATAAGGTCTGAGTCTCGCACCATCCTATTGGGAACCATTCGATGCTGGCGCTCAACCTCATTTCGCAAGCCACCCGAGTCCCGATGATCGACATGTACGCCCAACGTCTCAACAACGGCGAATGGTGGTCATGGCGGGCAATCATCGAACTCTTTCTCATCGGTGTGGTCGTTTACTTCATCCTTCGCTTTCTCGAAGGCACACGTGGTGCGCGCCTGTTGCAAGCCGTCCTCGTCATCCTGATCGGGTTCCTTGGGTTGGCACTCATCGCCCGCGTCCTGGAGTTGAGCCACATCATCGTGCTCTATCCCTTCTTCGTCGGTGGTTCCTTCCTCGTGACGTTGGTCGTGTTTCAACCCGAACTGCGGCGCGGACTCATGCGCATCGGCGAGTCGCTCACCCGTCGTTCGCGGACCGTCGAATCAAGCCGCGTGATCGAACCGATCGTGCGCGCCTGCTCCAGCATGTCGCGACGAAAAATCGGCGCAATCATCGCCATCGAACGGCGCATTCCCATGGGGGCTCTCGTTGAATCCGGAATTCCCATCGATTCCGAAACCACCGCCGAGTTGATCGAAACCATCTTCTGGCCCGGGTCCGCACTTCATGACCTCGGCGTCATCGTCAGCCACGGGCGCATTGCAGCCGCCGGTTGCGAGTTCCCGACCTCAGAAGCCGACCCCGGTAACCAGATCATTGGAAGTCGTCACCGCGCCGCGATCGGTGTCAGCATGGAGACCGACGCACTCGTCGTGGTCGTCAGTGAAGAAACCGGAATGATCTCGATCGCCAACCGTGGAAGACTCACCGCACAGGAATCGCCGGAAATGCTTCGCGAGTCGTTGGCGGCTGACCTGCTTGGTGCGGGTCCAACACCCCAACATGAACTGGAATCAACCGAAGACACCGAGGAAGCATCAGCCAAGGCGTCCGAATCGCCTGAAACCGAGGGTAAATCGAGCCCTTCGGTCGCATCATCCGGCAACCAGGAAATCGGACTCATCGCCGACTCGTTGGCCAAGACTGAATCGGGAACCTAACCGTGCAACAGCTGCGACTCATCGGTTTGTCGTCGTTTATCTCCCTGCTGATCTGGGTGGTTGCCGACGTTTCCATGTCGGAGACCGAGACAATCAAGGTCTGGATTTCGGCCAAAGCCGTCGGCATCGACGACATGCACGTTGAAAAAGTGTCAGACGATGACACGACCTTTGACGTAACCTTTACGGGACCCAAGTCCGCAATCGCGAGCCTCCGTCAAAGTGCGCCCCTGAGGGTCGAAATCCCCATCTCGCCGCGCGCTTCCGGCGTGTACACGCTTAAGCTGGATTCGGAGTTGTCGGCTGACGCAAGCCGATTCCCCGACGTCATCGTGCAGGAAGTCAAACCCCCCACGATGGAAGTCCAGGTCATTCGCGACAAGACCGTAAAAATGCTCATCAAGGTGACCCACGAGTCGCTCAAGTACGATACCGAACCGGTCGTCGAACCGAGTGAGGTTTCAGTCAAGATTTCGGAATTGGACCTCGCCCAAATCCCCGAGGATTCGCGTCGCGTCTACCTCGATGCCGACGAACATCTCAGAACGGCAGAGCGCGGCAAAATGCTGGAGAAAGTCGTTCCCTTGCGCCCAGAAGTCGCCGATTTTCCTGTCCAACTTGATCCCGAATACGTCACGTTGCGTGCTCGGCTTAAGGAAGACCTGCGCGAAGAAACGTTGGCCGCAGTCCCCATCCGCATCGAAGCCAGCATGGATATTTTCAATGCGTTCAACGTCGAAGTGCGCGATGCCGGTGCGATCCTGACGCAGACCATCACGATCAAAGCCCCGATCGAAGTCATCGAGCGCATCCACGCCAAAGAGGACAAGGTTTACGGCGTCATTTCAATCGGCGCCGAAGACAAGACCAATGCCGACGAATTCCGCTTCGTCACCCCTCAGTTCAGCTTCCCTCCCGGCGTGTCCCTGGTCGGAGAACCCGAGCTGATTGAGTTTCGGCTGATTTCCCGCAAGAATGAAATTCCCCCATCCACCGCAGAAACACCATAAGCCAAGCATTAACAATGTTTTACAAAAAACAAAGATTCACCCCAACTCGCCTTGACGACCAATCGAGGATTGGTATTATCTCCGTCGCGGTGACATTACGTGTGGGGCCACACCCGTTCCCATTCCGAACACGGTAGTTAAGCCCATACGGCCGAGGGTAGTCGCAAGGCGAGATTAGGTGATTGCCGCATTTTTTTTAAAAGAACCCGTTTCGGCGGGTTCTTTTTTTATGCGCACATTTTGTGCACGCACTCCACTTCGAGTAATAACCACAAGACAACCATAACCCGAGCGGGCCCTGTTTTCATGCGAATCGCTCGTTCCCAAAACTGACAGGAGATGCAACATGCGTGCAATGCTCTGTTCATTGATGATCTGCTTTGCTGCGATCCAAGCCGTTGCCGAGGACAAGAAGCCACCTGTCGCGACTCAGCTCACTGCCGACACGCCGCAAGCCACCGTTGACGGTGCGACCTTTGTCGCTCCGGGCGGATGGTGGATTGAAACGCGCGGTGATGCCATCATCCTCACGCTTGAAGGCGACTCCAAGATCTCCATTGTCGACGTGCACACCGAGGACGCGGATGAAGCCGTCAAGTCGGCTTGGGCGATCGTGCGACCCGACATGAAATGGGCGTTGAAACTCACCACGGATAATCCCGGACGCAACGGTTGGGACTCGTTCAAAAGCTATCAATACGAAGTCTCGCCAAAGGAGCACCGCGCCGTCAGTGCACAAGCGGCCAAGCGCGGCGACGCCTACACGGTTGTCCTCGTTGACTTGAACATCGCGGTCGCTGGCAAACGCGGCGGACAGATTGCCACCGTTTTCGATCAGTTCTTTCCACCCGGTTACAATCGCGAGTCCTTCGCAGGCAAGAAAGCCAACCCGCTTAACGAAGAACGCATCGCTGCCATCAAGGCGTTCATCGAAAAAGGACGCGAAGCACTCGGCGTTCCCGGCGTGGGTTTGGGGCTTTACCAGAACGGCAAAGTTGTTTTTGAAGGCGGACTTGGCGTTCGAGCGCTTGGAGACTCGACACCGGTCGATGCAGACACGCTGTTCATTGTCGCGTCGAATACCAAATCGATGACGACGCTTCTGCTCGCAACCCTTGTCGACGAAGGCCGGGTGACTTGGGACACACCCGTCGTGGACGTGATGCCCGATTTCAAACTCGGCGACCCGGAAACCACCAACAAAGTGCTCATCAAACATCTCGTCTGCGCGTGCACCGGACTGCCGCGACAGGATTTTGAGTGGTTGCTGGAGTTTCAAAATCAGACGCCAAAATCCGAAATGGAATTGCTCGGTACGTTTCAGCCGACCAGCGAATTCGGTGAGATGTTTCAGTATTCAAACCTGCTGGCCGCGGCTGGCGGTTACGTCGCCGCGCACATGATCTCGCCCGGTCAGGAGTTGGGGGCTGCTTATGACGAAGCGATGAACGAGCGCGTCTTCACGCCCATCGGCATGACGTCGACAACCTTCGACTTCTCGCGTGCGCTGGCTGGCAACCACGCTGCACCGCATGCGTGGGATCCCGATGGCAAACCCACCAGGATCGACATGGCCCCCAACTATTCAATCGTTCCGCTTCGACCGGCTGGCGGTGGTTGGAGCACGGTGCGGGACATGCTGAAGTATCTGCAGATGGAATTGAATAAGGGTGCTCTTCCCGATGGCTCGCGCGTCGCCTCCGAAGCCAATGTCGTCGCGCGCCGGGCTCCGCAGATCAACATCGGGAATGACGTCACCTATGGAATGGGTTGGCAGGTCGATCGCGAAACGGGCATTCCAGTCGTTCATCATGGCGGCAGCATGTTCGGTTATAAGTCCGACATGGTCTTCCTGCCCGATCACGATGTGGCAGCCGTCATCCTCACCAACGCCGACGAAGGCGGGGCGATGCTCGGTTCGTTTCGCCGGCGACTTCTGGAAGTCCTCTTCGATGGAAAACTCGAAGCGGAAGAAAACGTCGCGACTGCGTCTAAGAACATGAAGGCGTCACTCGAAGCAGAGCGAAAGCGACTGACGATACCAGCCAACGCCGAGGCGGCTGACAAACTTGCAGGCAAGTATTCGAATCCATCGCTCGGCGAAATCACCGTCAGGCGGGAAGGCAAGTCCGTCCTGTTCGATTTCGGTGAATGGAAGACCGAGGTCGCATCAAGAAACAACGACGACGGCTCCCTGGCCTTCGTCACGGTGGGAGCAGGATTCAACGGCGTGCCCTTCGTGGTGGGAAAGATCAACGACAAACGCACGCTAACCTTCCGCGATGCCCAACATCATTACGTGTTCGCAGAGGTGAAGTGATTGACAGGTGCGTCCGGGACGCACCCTACGAAACTCGTTCGGGGCCAGCTTGTTCCAACATGTAGTCGGTGATGTCGAGCAGATCGCTTCGGGCTTGTGGAGTGAGGCGGTAGCGGGTCACGGATTCATGTTACGATGATCGCCGACGCGGTCCATGATTTCCTTGAACACTTGGTCGCCATCAAGAAGTTCGCCCACCTTGGCTTGCGCGATTCCGTCTGCAATCTTTTGGCGCACGCTTTCACGCCAACGCTCTTCCTCTTCGAGGGCGCGCAGACCGGCTCGTATGACCTCGCTGGCCGACGCATACCCGCCCGACGCGACCCGTCGCTGAACGAATTCCCGCTGCTCATCAGTTAGGTGAACGTTCATGCTTCAAGTATAGCCAGCATGTCCAAGATTATCCAATCTGGACATCATTGGCTGGCAATGCCCCCTTGCGGCCCCGAAAACGACGGTTTGGCGAACTTTGGTGGCACGCGAGTCGAAGCTATGGCCGCACAACTTCATCCTTGCGGTTCGGACGGTCCGCGTATTTCCACTGATGAGAACGGTTCGCCGCATTCGGGGCAGCGCGGTTCGCTGGTTCCTTGCATTTGGTAACCGCACTCGATGCAGACGGGGGTGCCGAATTCGTTGATCTTCTTGCGGATCAGGCGGGCATTTCGTTTGCGGTAAAGGTAGTGATAAAGAAGTGATCCACTCCCGCCGGCGATCCCTCCGCAAATGCCCGACGCAATCGCCCCGTCCCGAATACCCAAGGCCCTTAGCCAGTCGCGCAGCACGATCATCGCAATCAGATAGACGCCCATTCCAAGCAGAGCACCAATCCAGGGCGACACCTTCGTTGCGGGCTTTGCCGCTTCGTTCTTCTGCCAGTTCAATGCCAGCGCATCCAATTCGGGATGACGCTTTATAGCATTCTTCGCGTAGTGCTTGAGTTTTTCGTCGGACTTGCCGTCGTCAGTTGGTTTCGTCACCGTACTTTGTCCGGGATTGTTCATATGATCAGTCAGCACTTGCGGTATACCGCAATACTCCATTTATGGCACAAGCAATGACGCGACACAACCGGCGTCATCGCTGTGCAACAGCCCCGACGTTACGACAAAGATACGCAGAGGCGGTCAATCATGCGCTTAAGATAGGACCCGAGCAAGAAATCAGCGTGTATTCAATACGTGTGGTGCCTTTGCAATGCAACTACTTCGTCAGGAGAAACAGACGATGCGGATGATCAGCAGCTTCTTATCGCTTTGCGTGGCGGGTGTGGTCGTGGCTTTTGCTGCCGGTTCGTTGACGTTCGCAGAGGGCACCGAGAGTTCGAACAACGATCACAAACGATATTACGCCCCAAAGCAGGTCCGTCTCACGTTCGGCAATGCGTCGCTGAATATTGGGGTGGCTGACGACGGGACTTCGCTTGTGGTCTGGCCCGACGGTTCGAAGACGCCGACGCGCATTGGCCCCACTGTCGAGAATCAATCAGTCGAGAATCAAACTGGGCCGCGAGTCATCGTGACGGACTTCGTCGCGCAAGGTTTCGAGTATGAAGGTGGCCGGGTCGGCGTGGCCATCGGATTCGCTACGCTCGATGAAGCGAAGGGTAAGCTTGAGTATCAGTTCGCCTGGGGTCTTGGCTCACCGGAACAACTGAAGCAACGCCACGGCTGGGTGCATAGTGGCTCGCTGCTAACTACCGACGCAGATGATCCATTTCATTCTATGTCGGTTTCGATTTCGCACGGCGATTCGGTGACGATGTCGATTCAGCGCATGAAACGACGCGGCCAAACCAAGTCAGATAAGGCGGAAATCGAAAGCCACGTATTCGTGAATCATTGCCCCATTGCAGCGACGCCGTCGTTTGTCAAAGAGACAACGCTTCACTACAAAACCGTGCTGGTTGATACCGAAGACACGCCCGGTTTCTTGCATGTGCCGAACAAGAAAGAAGATTGACGAACGCCAGCAGGTGCGGCAAGCCGCACCCTACGCGCTCGACACCACGGATGAATCATCTTGGTGGGCACGGCCCACCCTACTTTTGCTTAGCCGAACTTGATGCCTTGCGCCAGTGGGAGGTCCTTGCTCCAGTTGATCGTGTTGGTTTGGCGGCGCATATAGGCTTTCCAGGCGTCGCTGCCGGATTCGCGGCCACCACCGGTTTCCTTTTCGCCACCGAAGGCGCCGCCGATTTCCGCGCCGCTGGTTCCGATGTTGGCGTTGGCGATACCGCAGTCGCTGCCGGCGCTACTTAGGAACTGTTCAGCTTCCAAGAGGTTCTCGGTGAAGATCGCCGAACTCAACCCTTGCGGCACATCGTTGTGGATCGCGATCGCTTCGTCGAGCGTTTCGTATTCCATAATGTAGAGCAGCGGCGCGAAGGTTTCGTCTTGTACGATCTGCCATTCGTTCTTCGCCGTCGCGATCGCCGGTGACACGTAGCAACCGCCCGGATACTTATCACCGCTCAGCCGCTCGCCGCCGCAAAGGATCTTTCCGCCGGCGGCTTTGACTTTGTCGATGGCGTTCATCAAATCATCCACCGCACCGCCATCGATCATCGGGCCCATGAGCACACCTTCATCCAACGGGTTGCCGATGTTGACCTGGGCGTACCCTTTGAGCAGACGTTCGACGAGCGAATCCTTGATCGACTTGTGCGCGATGATGCGACGCGTCGACGTGCAGCGCTGACCGGCTGTCCCAACCGCACCGAACAAAATCGCGGGCACGAGCAAATCCATGTTGGCATGCTGCGACGCGATGATCGCATTGTTGCCGCCGAGTTCGAGAATCGTTCGACCGAGGCGCTTGTGCACGACCTCGCCGACGTGATAACCCATCCGGCAACTACCGGTGGCTGACACCAGCGGGATACGCTTATCGTGCAGCAGCGTTTCACCGATGGTTGAACCGCGCCCGATGACGAGGCTGAAGATCGCGGGGTCGACGCCGGCATCTTTGCAAACCTGCTCGGCGATCTTGGTGCAGGCAATCGCGGTCAGCGGGGTTTTCGACGACGGTTTCCACAACGTCGAATCGCCACAGACAGCCGCCAGCGCCGAGTTCCACGCCCAGACCGCCACCGGGAAGTTAAACGCACTGATCACACCGACAACGCCAAGCGGATGCCACTGTTCATACATCCGGTGACCGGGTCGCTCCGAGTGCATCGTCAAACCATAAAGCTGACGCGACAGACCCACGGCAAAGTCGCAGATGTCGATCATCTCCTGCACTTCGCCTTCACCCTCGGGCCGAATCTTGCCCATCTCCATGGTGACGAGCGCGCCGAGCGCGGCTTTCTTTTCGCGAAGGGCGTTACCGAGTTGGCGCACGACTTCGCCGCGCTTGGGGGCTGGCACAGTGCGCCATGACAGAAACGCCTCATGGGCCCGCGACACGATGCGTTCATACTCGTCAGCCGTCACCTGCGTCACCGACGCGATGGTCTCACCGTTGATCGGCGACATCGAATCGAGTTTGTCTCCCGAACCCATCCATTCACCACAAAAACCACCCGGTGAAACGTCGGAAATCCCCAATTGCTTCAGCACGTCTTTCATTGGAAAACCCTTAAAAATGCGTGTGTAAGAGGCGTGTCGTCACGTCTGACCGGAGCATAGCCCGACGGGGTGGATAGTCAACCCGAGCGATGCCCGCTGACCCCGCCCCGCCGGCTAAATTTTGATCGTGGCTGGAACCGTCGGCTTAGTTCGGGTCGAACGAAAGGTTGTAATCAGCCGTGAAACCGTTGGAGGTTGTGCCCACGTAGATGTCGATCGAACCGCGCGTCCAGAATCGGGCGAGTTCCTGCACGCTACCGCCGTCACCGCAGAAGTTGCTCTGACCGGCTTGGGCCCACAGGCGCACGTCCTCGCCATTAACCCCCTCGGCTGTAATGGCCAACCCCAGCGACGCATCGATCTGCATCACGTGGTTGGGCGTTTCGGGGAACCAGCCATCACAGATGGAATCGTCGCTGACACCGGTGGTCGTACCCGTTCGGGCGGCAGACACAAATCCCGTCCCGACCACCACTTCCGTCGCGTTCAAATTATTGTCGCCGCCGGGGACAACGACGGCAGTGCAGCCGACCAGAACCGTCGCAACCCACCCACCGATGA
Source organism: Phycisphaerales bacterium UBA1845 (assembly GCA_002338715.1). Classification (GTDB taxonomy): domain Bacteria; phylum Planctomycetota; class Phycisphaerae; order UBA1845; family UBA1845; genus UBA1845. Next base: position 85,154 of record DDIR01000061.1, read on the forward strand.
AGACGCCTGCTTTTGTGATCTTCAAAGTCCATTCCTCCTTGAATCCAAAGTAAATCCGTTATGGGAACCATCCATGTCCAAAAACGTTCGTCCTTAGATAACCCAACACCATCGCCCGCACAACGTGACGCTATCAGGGGCTTGCGCAAATCGAATTTTAATCCGCGAAAGGTTGCAGATTGGCGGATATGTCATACGATAATCGTGTTATGATCACAGTACCCTTGTTCAAGTAAGTCCTCGGTCGGCCCGCCCCAAGGGTATTGTTCGCATCCGTTTGATGCGCACGTCAACCATCGGGCCAAGATTCCCCAAAGATCGAAATAGAAGGCAGTTTCGCAGGGTTTTCCCTTGGGTGCGATGCGCGGGATGTGCCGCGATGCCGGTGACAAATTGAGACAGTCGTGAATACGTCGCAACCCAAAATGGAAGCTTCCCTCAAACGCGAGCAGCGGCGCGAAGAGATTCGCAACGTTTTGGCGATGTCGATCCCCATCGTCATCACCACCTGTTCGCGCCTGGTCATGGACCTGGCCGACTACACCATGATCACGCACCTCGACGGCGTGAAAGAACTGGGCGGTGCGGCTCAGGGCGCGATGCTGTCGTCGCAGCTCATCATGTGGACGTTCATCGTGCTTGGATTGGGCACGGTCAGCATCGTCAATACGTTTGTGTCGCAATCGCTGGGCCGCGGTCGCAGCGCCGAGACCACCGCGTACGCATGGCAGGGCATCTACCTGGGCTCGGCGTACAGCGTCGCGTGCCTCGGACTCTACGTGGTGTTCCCGATCGTTATCAACATGATCGGGCACAGTCCGCAGATCGCCGAATTCGAGTTGATGTACTGCAACATCATGATCCTGTCGATCGCCCCGACGATCGCGGGCGAAGCGCTGGCCGGATTCTTTAACGGCATCCATCGCCCCAAGGTCACGATGTGGTCGGCGATCGAAGCCAACGTCTTGAATGTCGCGGTCAGTTGGACGCTGATGTTCGGGCTCGGGCCGATCCAAGCGATGGGATTCGCAGGGGCTGCTTGGGGAACGGTGGTCGGCGTGTCGTATCGATTCGTTCGACTGCTCTTGGTATTTCTAGCCAGCCAGAATCACGCGGCATACGCGTCGCGCACGACCTGGCGCTTCGACACCGCAAAATTGCGCGAGGTCGCCCGGGTCGGTTCGCCGCAGGGGTTGCAGTGGGTCAGCGAGGTCATCGTTTGGATGCTCTTCGTCAATGTGCTCATCGGCCGGATGTTCGCCGATGCCGACCTGATCGCCAGCAGTGTCGCGTGGCAGTTCATGCGCATCTCGTTCATGCCGGCGATCGGTGTGGGGATTGCGCTGTCGTCGCTCGTCGGGAAAGCCGTCGGTCAAGGTGACCCCAAGCTGGCGATCCGCTTTACGCGCTTCGCGGTGATGATGCTGCTCGCGTATCTCGGTACGCTCAGTGTGATCTACCTGGTATTTCGCCGACAGTTGATCGGCTGGTTTAACACTGATCCGGTCGTCGTCGATATCGCTTCGCGCATCATGATCTGCGCGGTGATCTTTCAGTTGTCCGACGCGCTTGGCATCACCTACAACGCGGCCCTTCGCGGCGCGGGCGACACGTTTTGGCCGGCGATGCTCTTTGTCATCAGCCACTGGGTGATCGTCATCGGCGGCGGGTGGACCATCGCCACGCTCAAACCGGAATGGGGCAGCATCGGACCATGGTCAGCCGCCACGTTCCTGCTGATCTTCCTGAGCTTCGCCCTGTGGTGGCGCTGGAGCAGCGGCGCATGGCAAAAGATCAACATCTTCAACAACGAAACCAAGTAGGGCAGCCCGCGCGAGCCAAACCAAGAAGCGCGCGGGTGCCCCGCCCTTCCAGGGTGGGGGACTGACTAAACAGAAACAATCCAGAACCGCACGTCGGGTCATCGACCCGACAAAGATCACTTTCAATTCAAACGAAAGAGAGAAGGCAGGAAAGAAAGCGGATCAAAGCCGCAGGGGAAAGTCGGGCCGGCGAAAGCGTGCGATTCGTATGTATGGCGAGCGCTTTGCTGGTAAGCGTTGTGAGCAATTGGGTGTGAAAACCGCGACACTCAACGCCGACCCAAGAGGATGACTTCTTTCCCCGCGACCAGACCCCTCCAAAAACAGTTCGCTTAGGACTCAGCCGCCCACGGCGATCGCGGCTGAGCCAAGTTCAATTTCAATCCGTCGCCAGAACCAACAACCATCCCATCGACGACGTGCGGAATCCTATCCCCGCAGTATTTGCTCCAGATAATCAACGTGTTTTGTTTTGGTTAAGGGTGAAGTTTTTGCGGCTCGGCTGGTCAGCCTGTGAAATCAGGATCGCAAAATGCGCAAGTGCAAGCGACAAATGGGGATCCGAACACCGTCGCGAACAACTGAATACCGAGTGACGCTTGCAAAAGGAGAGATTGTGCCACTTCTCAAGGCCAGTTGATCGAGATTGAGCTTACAAACCTAATGAACTCAGCCGGCGAAAGGTTGTCGGGTGGATTGGTGACGTTCCTCATTGAGAAGAAGGCTTGAGATTCAACGAGAACATCATCAATGCTCGTGGCATGTTGTTCCCAATCAAAGGGATGATCAAACATCTTCAGGATGACTCCGCGCTCATCCTCATCAACACAGTTCGCGAGTTCAATTGCCGATCGCAAATCGACTTCGCGCTCTTTCTGAAAACCGCGCGACAGGTAGTTCATCCAATACAAGCCGGGAACGTAGCGGCTTATGTCCTCGCCGATCATGCACGTTGAGAATAGGCCGTTACCCCAATAGTCGTATTTGAAGAGATTTCGATGGCACAGTTCTTGATAATCAAATACCGATCCGTAGCTCACATCAAATTGCGCGAAGTGTCGTAAGACCTCTTCAAAATCGCACAAGACCTGTCCTTGATCGTCGCGCGTGAGTTGGGGCCAATCCTCATCCTCGTGAAAATAAAATTGCAGATCAACGGATTCACCCCGTGTCTTGGAGATATACGCCCAGAAATTCTCCGCCTTCAAATCGCCTCGAAGATTGTCGCAGAGTTCCTGCCATTGACTTCCGCATTCTGCAATCGGATGTCTCGCGCCAACTCGGTACTCAAACCAACGAAACTCGCAGCCTTGCGGCATGGGCGCTCCATTCAAGAGCCAGGATCGACAGCCATCGGCATTTCTAAAGCAAATGCGGCAGAACACTTTGGCAATCCTCCAGCTAACAAAATGCAATCGTTGGTGAGTACACCTGCGTCCTTACGTCATCACAAGCTTTTTCGTCAGCGCGATTTGGCCGAGGTGGTAGTGCGAATGTTCTAAGATACACGTCAGGTTGCGGTGCCAGTTGCCGTATTTGGGGTCGGCGAAGTTTTGTTGGAGCTTTTCTTCGGGCATGGCTTCGACGAGTTCGGCGAAGGCTTCGGCATCGCTGCGACATTTGTTTTGCAACTGCTGCCAGTCGGATTCTGAATTGATCACCGGGCAGTCCCAACTGAACTTGTCGTGGGCGTCGAGCGGGCCGCCTTGCAGGACCTTCAGCACCGCGCTGATGTAGTAGTTGATGTGGTACACTTGTTCGGCGATGGTGTGAAAGTTGTTGAATTTTGCGGTGGCTTGCTCGAAAGTCACGCCCTCCAGCAGGCCATACAGATGCACGCCGGTCATGCTTTGACCTTCGTGCATTTCGCGAAAATGCCTGGCGATTTGCTGGGGAACATTCATGTCAACGTTCCTTGTCGCACTTGTAGGGTTGGCCCGTGCCCACCATTTTAGAAACCGTCCTCAAGAAAGCGGTGGGCACGGCCCACCCTACGGGTTTGCGTTTGCCTTTGATTCTTTGGCTTCTGCGGCTTTTCTTTCACGCTCGTCGCGCTCTTCGATTTTTTTGCGGACGCGTTCTCTGATCTTCGGGTCCTTCAAGTCTTCCTGCAGAAACTTCTCCGCGAGTTCCGGCGAATCACCGTACTGCTTCTGCAGACGCGCCAACTCCGCTTTCAATTCTTTAACGAGTTCCGCGTTGGCCGGATCGTCGTAAATGTTGTTCAGTTCGTGCGGATCGTTCTTCAGGTCGTAAAGCTCCCACGCATCGATATCAAAATAGAAGTGAATCAGCTTGTAGCGATCGGTGCGCACGCCATAATGACGCTTGACCATGTGCCATGCCGGGTATTCGTAATAGTGGTAATACGTCGACTTGCGCCAATCGCCGACCGCTTCGCCTTTGACCAGCGGACGAAACGACCGACCCTGAATCTCCGCCGGAATCTTCACGCCCGCGAAATCCAGCATCGTCGGCGCGAAGTCGAGATTGAGCACCATGTCGTCAACGGTGCTGGCCGGCTTGATCTCCTTGGGGTATCGCACGATCAACGGCATGCGGTACGACTCTTCATACATGAACCGCTTATCAAACCAGCCATGATCGCCAAGGTAGAACCCCTGGTCCGACGTGTAGATCACGATGGTGTTGTCGGCCAAGCCCGATTCATCGAGAAAATCCAGCAGCTTGCCGACGTTGTCATCGACCGAGGCGATGCAGGCCAGGTAGTCCTGCATGTAGCGATTGTACTTCCATTTCTTCAGCGCTTCACCGGTCAGACCTTCCGGCGGCGCTTCCTTCAAATCGGTCTTGGTCAGATCGTGTTCGATCGACATTTCCTGCTCGGTCGCGGCGAGGCTGCGGGTCTTGTAGTCGTCGTCGAACGTTTCGGGCAGGGGGAACTCCTTGCCTTCGAACATCTTTTTGTGCTTCTCGTCCGGCTGCCAGTTGCGATGCGGGGCTTTGTGATGGCTGAAGATGCAGAAGGGTTTTTTCGGGTCGCGGTTGCGAATCCAGTTGATGGTGTCGTCACCGATGATATCCGTCGCATATCCTTTGACCGTCGACTGCTTGCCCATCTCGATAAAATCGGGATCGTGGTATTTGCCCTGGCCCGGTAGAATCTTCCAATAGTCGAATCCGATCGGGTCGCTGTGCAGGTGCCATTTACCGATCATCGCGGTCTGATAGCCGGCGGCTTTTAGAATCGAGGGGACCGTCGGCTGCGACCCGTCGAAGACGTCGCGATTGTCGAGGACGCCGTTGAGGTGCGAATATTTTCCGGTGAAAACAACCGCGCGGCATGGCGAGCAGATGCTGTTCGTGCAAAATGCGTTGGTGAATTTGACGCCTTCCTTGGCGATGCGGTCGAGGTTGGGCGTCTCGTTGACCTTGCTGCCGTAGCAACTCATCGCGTGCGATGCATGATCGTCGGACATGATGTAGATGATGTTGGGCCGCGTATCTGTATCATCGGCTCGGGCGACGGTGGAGACGCAGCAAGTAAAGACAAACGCGGCAAGCGCGAAACGCATGATAATCGTCATGATAAAGTTGCCTCGAAAGCGTGTAACGTGATGGCATAAATCGATAAGTTCCAAATGTTGAATCAATTGAACCGCAAAAGGCATCACAGTGCAATCTCGGCGAACCCGAATGTCATTTGAATCCTTAAAACATGCACGTTTCGTCGCTGCGATGGCGATCCTGTGCATCGCCTCCGCCTCCACGTTAGCGGCTCCGCCTTCGGGCAACGTCACGTCCAACGCCTTCACCCACGCGTTCGACGCACTGTGGCAGGACATGGACCGCAACTACAGCTACTTCGCACTCAAGCCCGACGTCGACTGGAACCAGATCCGCGCGACGTATCTGCCCAAGTGCGCCGACGCAAAATCCACCGACGAATTCGTCACGATCCTCTGCGAATGTTTGGCCAACCTCAAAGACATGCACATTTGGGTCGACGGACCGGTCGGCAGATCCGGCACGTATTCGGTCCCCTGGCGGCGCAACTGGAATACGATGGTCGTCCGCCAAGAACTGACTCAGGTCGTCGAGTGCGGCGAATTCGCCATCATCGGCAGAACGCGCACCGATGGATTCGGTTACGTCGGCATCGTCGATCAGGGCAAAGCCGACGATGAAAACGTCCGCCAAACCGTCGAAGCCATTCAGCGCATCGCCGACGTGCCGGCATTTATCGTCGATCTGCGCCCCGGCTGCTCGGGTGGGAATGAACTGCTGGGTCGTCCGATCGCCAGCGCCTTTAACGATACCGAGCGCGTTTACGCAGCCAGCCGCTACCGCATCAAGCTCGAAGGACACGCCCTCGGTCCGGTGCAGACGCGTTCACTTGCAGCCGGCGACAAACCGATCACGTGCCCCGTGGCGTGCCTCATCGGTCATCGCTGCATGAGTAGCGGTGAGGCGCTTGTCATGATGTTCGAATGTCAACCGCAGGTCACGACGATTGGCGAAGCAACGCGCGGCGCATCCGGAAATCCGAAACCGTTTTATTTGCCCGGTGTCGATGTGGCTGTCTGGTATTCGCGCTGGGTGGCGCTGACCGCCGACCAGCAACCGTTTGAAGGCAAAGGCATCACCCCCGACATACTTATCGAAGCGCCGGCAGACGCTTACGCCAAGACCGACCCGACATGGCAGAAGGCGTTGGAGTTTCTGCGGGAAAAAGTCAAATGAGTGAAACGCGCGGAAACGCTTCAGATGCCCCACTGCGAATCGGCGCGCTCGTCTCCGGCGGCGGTAGGACTGTGCTGAACATCGCCGAGCATGTTCGCACCCATGCACTGAACGCTTCGATTGCCGTCGTGATCAGTTCCAGGAAAAACGCGCCGGCCATCGAACGCTGCCGCGCAGTGAATCTCGATGTCGAAGTCGTGCAGCGATCCGGTCAATCGCAGAGGGCGTTCGACAAACAAATCGCGGAAATTCTCAAGAGTCGCGGCTGCGATCTTGTCTGCATGTGCGGATTCTATTCGCTGTGGACCATCCCGCCGGAATTCGCCGGCCGCGTGGTGAACATCCATCCGGCGCTCTTGCCGTCATTTGGCGGGAAGGGATTTTACGGCGACCATGTGCATCGCGCCGTACTGCAAGCCGGCGAAAAGGTCAGCGGCTGCACGGTGCACTATGCCGACAACGAGTATGACCACGGGCCCATTCTCTTGCAGGAGTCGGTGGCGGTCGCCGAGACGGACGACGTCGACACATTGGCGTCCAAGGTTTTCGAAACAGAATGCATCGCCTATCCCCAAGCCATCGCGATGCTTACCGATGGTCGCGCACCGCTTCCGCATCCCGATCTAGCGGCGATGGCCCATTCAAATCCGGCACGCACCGATTGAAAAATTCCAGCACGCGCTCGCATCCACCGGGAATCTCGCCGGTGACGGCTTCGGTGTGGTCGCTGCCTTCGATCACCCAAAGTTTCTTCGGGTCCGGGGCTTGATCGTGCAGGTCGATGGTCTGCTGCGCTTCGACAATGTGGTCATCGGTTCCGCAGATGAAGAGTTTCGGAATCGCTGGTAGCTTGCCCACGGAGTCGATTGCCGAATGATCGTCGCTGATGAGGTAGCGCGCGATCAAACCCGACACGCTCCACAACCACCACACCCGTCGCGTGACAAACCGCGCCTCGCGCCGATACGACGAAAACGGCCCGTCGAACACCGCCCCCGCAATCGGAAACTGTTCGCGGGCGATCGCCACGATGGAAGCCGACGCCCCAATCGATTGACCGAAAACGCACACGCGGTGTCGATCGATGTCGGGATGATTCAGCGCATATTCGATGCCAGCCGCCGCGTCGTGGATGAGCCCGTCGCGGTCGATGCGCCCGGTCGAGCGGCCATACCCGCGATAGTCGTAGCAGAGCACATTCCACCCGAAAGCCGGCAACCAGTGGATGAATCGAAAGTGCGCGGTGATGTTGCCAGCGTTACCGTGGCAGTGGACGATCGTTCCGATGGGATCGTTGGCGCGGAAAAACCAACCATGCAATGCGGCTCCGTCGCGACTTGGGATCAGCACGTTTTCAGGAGAGAGCCCGTATTCTTCCGGCGCGTCGTAGACCTTCGAAGTGGGTCTGAAGAATGATCCATCTGCCAATGCCATGGATGCATCATATGGGGCGGCTTGAGGAAGGGTCAAACGAAGAAGAAGCGGAACGAAGTCGCCAATCCGCAGACGCCGTCATTCCGCTCGCGATAGATCACCAAGCGGTGAAGGCGCCGACAACTGTGCCGCGTCGGCAGAAATGATTTGCGCCCCTTCTGTTTCGGGCGACTGCTTTTTGAGATTCAACCCACCGCCCGCATCGAGCGACAAGCGCCAGAGTTCGCCCGGTTTCATCGGCGCGTAGACCGATTCACCCTGCGCAACGCGCACACCGGCATCAGCCGCTTTGTCGGGGTTGGCTGCGTACTCCCAGAACTCGTTCCAAAGGTTCAACTCAAATTCGGTTGGTTCATCGGCGATGCGATACAGGTCGGGCACACCGCTGCGTTCACCGATCCAGTAACCGCTGTTCGGAGATTGCGTGTCGCCATACACGCGGCGAAAGAGCGCCAGGTTGTGACCACGCAGGGCGTCGCCGCGCTTGACGTAGTCGCGCTCAAACTTGATCACCAGCGCGTCGAAATGCGGCGTGTTGCTCGGCACGCCAAAGACCAGCGGTTCCAAACGCTTACCGCCCCGCCCGAACTCCGTGAAGCGGATGACCGTCTGCAAATCGCCCTGGGCATTGCGGTGTTGCTGCAGGACTTCGATCTCGGCGACGCGCTCTTCCACATCGAGCCGTTCGATCACCTCGTCGAGTTGGGCTTTCTCGCGTTTGAGGCGTTCGGCTTGAAGGGCCAATGCTCGATTTTTGCGGGCGAGTTCTTCCTGCTCGTGGACGAGTCGTTTGTTCTCGAGCTCGAGTTCGATCGCCCGCTGCTGCTTGACCTGCAGATACAGCGTCCCACTGGAAATCGCCAAAGCGGCTAACACCGCCCCCGAGACAAACCAGCGCATCCGCCGAAACTTCTTCTGTCGATATGGTCCCTGATCAGCCGCCAACGTTACAACTCCCCCATTTCATGGGCCTGCGAAACACCAACCCGCCTCCAATTCCATCGGCAAGACCGGACGATTCTCAACGGGAATTCATACGCCCCACCATGTCAGAAGTCATCCGCCCCCAGCCAACACCCCCGCCAGCC
>DDIR01000061.1:94304-143723 GCA_002338715.1 Phycisphaerales bacterium UBA1845
AGCCAACACCCCCGCCAGCCGCACATCCCAACCCGAAACACCGCCAGCAATACCGTACGATTTCAAATATTTTGAATGGCTGGTGTGTCGCCCGACAACTTCTATAATCCCAAAAGCGCCGCGAAAAATCGCCCGCGGGGCATTCAATTGAATTGATCCAGAGGAAACCCGCATCTTGAAAGCGTCAGCCAACCCATCGCCGGACATCAACCGAATCGCCGATCGCGTCCGCGCGGGCGAACGGTTGAGTTTTGATGAGGGGTTGGCCCTCTATACCGATTGCGACGTCCACCTGCTCGGCGAGTTGGCCAACCACGTTCGCGAACAAAAGAACGGGCGCAAGGCCTACTACAACATCAACCGCCACATCAATTATTCGAATTACTGCGTGCTGCGCTGCAAGTTCTGCTCGTTTTATCGACCCTGGACCAAAGATGGCGCCGACGATGGTTACGCCCTCTCCGTCGAAGAGGTCGCCCAGCGGGCCAAGCAAGCGGCTGACTTCGGCGCGACCGAAGTGCACATCGTGGGTGGGCTTCACCCGAAGTTGGAGTTCGACTATTACCTCGACATGTGTCGGGCGATCAAGTCAGCCGCTCCCGACATCCACGTCAAAGCCTTCACCGCGATCGAAATCATTCACTTCACACGCATCACCAATCCGAAGCTTTCGATCGAAGAAGTATTGACGCAACTGCGCGATGCGGGGCTGGGTTCGCTCCCGGGCGGAGGGGCTGAGATCTTCGACGATCGCGTTCACGATGAGGCCTATAAGAACAAGGTCGGAGAAGCCGGGTGGTTTGAAGTGCATCGAGCCGCCCACTCGATCGGCATGTATTCCAACGCGACGATGCTCTACGGTCACATCGAAACGCCGGCTGAGCGGATTAAACATCTGATCAAGCTGCGCGAACATCAGGACGAATCGATCGCCAGCCGTCCCGCCCGCTTCAACGCAATCATTCCGCTGCCGTTTATTCCCGACAATAGCGAGCTGGCCCACCTGCCGGGTCCGAGCGGTTTGACGAACCTACGAACGCTGGCAATCGCGCGATTGATGCTCGACAACTTCGACCACGTCAAGGCGTTTTGGATCATGCAGACGCCGAAGCTGGCGCAAGTTTCGCTGAACTGGGGCGTGGATGATCTGGATGGCACGGTCGTCTACTACGACATCACCAAGCGCGAAGGCACCGGCACGCATCAGGAACTGACGATCGACAAGATCCAGCGAATGATCGCGGAAGCCAACTGCGTCCCCGTCGAACGCGACACGCTATACAAAGAAATCCACCGCGACGCCCCACCGCCAAGGCCAAAGCAAGACGACGCGCTCCTGCCAATCCTGCCAGCATAATTCAACCCACGCAAGCCAAAGAGGGTGGCCCATGTTCTTCGAACATGGGGGAATCGATGATCCGACCAACTGAGCCGCGAGTGCGATGAGCAAAACGCGCGATCCTGACTTAGTCGTTGAGGGTCCTGTGGCAAGTGGCATCAGGTGAGGCGTTCGAATCATCTACAGTGGCGATCATCGCCTCCCCCACCTCTGAAGAGGTGGGCCACCCATCCGAGCTAATCACCAGTAGCACTGGCGGACTTCTTCAACCGCGCCTTTACTTCAGCCGGTGGTTCGAAGTGGTCACTTTGAAAACCGACATTGTGCTCGATGGACAGGCTCTTGATTGTCGTGGTCCACTCGGCGCCGGACTCGAGAATTCGATTGGTTCCCACCATTTTGTGAGCAAGCATTACGCCATCCACCGGGCGATAGTCAGTGAAAACCCGACTCACCTCGCGCGTGCCATAGGGCATTTTCTGCGTCATTGCGAGTCCCCGTCGCAGGCCCGTCTTGATCTCAAGATAATGCGTTTGCTCAAGACCGGATTTTGTGGTGATCCGCAATTTGAAACACTCGACTCCATCAAACAAGGCACGCGACTCCACGGTCATCGATTCATACAATGCGCGTCGATTGGTTTCCCATCCAACTTGGGCATCGTATTCCGACCATTTCAGTTGCTCCCCCGATTCCACCGAAACGCCTTCCGGAGAAACACTCCAACCGATCCCATCGTGAAATCCCCACTCGGTCACTCTTCCGTCGGCAAACTCCACACGCCCGCGAGCGTCCTTGGGACGCGCCGTCTCCGTCGTGACGATCGCGGCTTCTGACTCATACGAGAGATACAGTTCCATCCGCTCACGACGGCTGTGGATCTTGGCGTAGGCCTCCGCCCCGCCGGTCACCTCGACAAACCGGTCCAAAACATCCTCCGCTTTGGGCAATGCGTCGTCTCGGCCCATCGCGGTAGCGGAAACGAACAAGACGACGACCAAAAATGTCGAGGCGAATTTCATTGAACGCTCCTTTGCAGACAATGGGGAGAGGCTGCTCATGTCCTCCGGGGGAAACCGCCATCGCGCCCTGGGCTGGAAATGATTTTGCCCGTGCGTCGGTCTGATATTAGCATACCGGCATGAACCACAAAACTAAATCGATACCGGTTGTCGTTGCCCTGCTTCTGATCGCAAACATCGCCAGCGCCGACGACAAGCTCACGGCCTACCGCGTTGTCCTGGATTCTCCCGGCGGCGAACTCCCGTTCCTGCTCTACGTGGGTCAACTTCCCGGCGGCGAACCCGGCGAGATGGCCGGCTACATCGACAACGGCGAAGAGCGATTCCAGGTTTCCGAACTGCGCACCGAAGGGCGGCGGATCATCCTCACGATCGATCACTACGATTCGCGCCTTGAGCTGAACGCCGAGAAAGCCGCCGGTCCCGATGACGGTTGGCTTCCCGTACCAGCCAAGGGGCATTGGCGAAAAGTCACTGGCGACCGAAAGTCAGCTCGCCTCAACTGCACGTTGACCGCATCGCCAGGCTATCGATTCGAACCACTCACCGATGTCAAGACCGACGACACGCTGCCCGCCAGCGTCGACGGGCGATGGTCAACCTTGTTCGGCGACGACAAAACGCCCGCGATCGGCGCGTTCAAACAGCTTCCCGATGGCACGGTGCATGGAACGTTCCTGACCACCACCGGCGACTTTCGATACCTAGCCGGTTGCTACCAAGCCGGGCGTCTGCGCATGTCGGCGTTTGATGGCGGCCACGCGTTCCTGTTCGATGCAACGATGCAACCCGACGGGACGCTCAAAGGCGATTTCTGGTCGCGCGATTCGTGGCACGAGACGTGGACAGCCAAGCGCGACGAGACCGCGACTTTGCCCGATGGGTTCGAGATGGTCGACACGAAGAAGAAGTTCGACCTGTCATCGATGAAGTACCGCGACCTCGACGGCGAGATGGTGGCGCTGACCGATCCGAAGTTCAAAGGACCCGCCCGCATCGTCGAAATCTTCGGTACGTGGTGCCCCAACTGTCACGACGCCTCGCACCATCTCAACGAGTTGCAAGAAAAGTATGGCCCGCGCGGTCTGCGCATCGTCAGCCTGGCGTTCGAGATATCCGGAGACGTGGAGCGCGATACGGAACAAATCCACCGCTTCATCAAGCGAAACGATGTGAAGTATCCGATCCTGTTGGGTGGTATTTCCGACAAGGAGGTGGTGGCCAAGGTCGTACCGCTGATCAACAAGCTCAAGTCATTTCCGACGATGATCTTCATCGACGGCAACGACCACGTTCGCGCGGTCTACAGCGGTTACAACGGACCGGCTACCGGTGACGCCAACAAAGAAATGGTCAAGGCAATCGATGCATTGATTGAGAAACTGCTGGCTGAGGGTGGGACGAACGGTTAGAGGGATGTTTCCGAACGTGCTCGGCGTTTGTCAGTCCCCCACCCTGGAAGGGCGGGGCACCCTGTCCCTTGGCTATTCGGTTGCGTCTTCTTTGGTTAGAAGTGCTCGATACTCTGCGGCGCGTTCGGGTTGCTCCTGCAATTCGTAGAGTTCCGCGAGCCGGCTGACGATCTTCTGCGTGTGGGTGTACTCGATGCCCATCGTGTCGCGCAGGCACTCGAATGCGTGTAGCAGCAGCGTCTCGGCGCGATCGAATTCCTCCAGGGCAATCAGGGACTGGGCCATCCCCCCTTCAAAGACGCATGGCAGCCAATTGCCGTCGGGCCACATCTTCGCACTGATGTCCAGCGCTTCGGTGTACTGCTTGACGGCTTCTTCGTGCTGGCCTTTGTCGCGCAGCTGGCTGGCAAGATTGTTCATGGCGATGAGCGTCTGTACCGTTTCGTCGCCAAGCGTCCTGCGTGTAGCCGCGACGACCTGCCTGGCGAGGCGTTCGGATTCATCGACTTCGCCTTTGTCTTCTAGTACGCCCGAGAGATTGCCCATCGCCAACAGTGTCGCGGGATGATCCTCACCTTTTGTACGCGTGTAGATTTCCAAAACTTCGCGAAACAAGCGCTCGGCTTCTTCGAGTTGGCCCTGATGGTGCAAGGTTCTCGCAAGGTTGTTTTCGGTGATCAAGGTGTTTTGATTCTCGGGCCCCAGAACCTTGCGGCTGATCCTCAGCACACGGCGATGGGCGGCTTCCGCTTCCTTCACGTCGCCAAGTTCCATGGTCACGTCAGCGAGATTGTTCAGCGTGATCAATGTGTCGGCGTGTTCTTCGCCGATGTCTTCCAACTGAATCTCAAGGACATTTCGAAAGATCTTTTCAGCCTCGGCGTACTCACCCAACTGGACGAGGAGCGATGCACTGTTTGACGTAGCCGCAAGCGTTTTTGGGTGGCGCGAACCGAATTTTTTCAGGTACGCAACGCTGACATCGCCAAGCAATTTTCGGGCTTCGTCGAAGCGCCCGATTTCCTGATACTGCCCACCGAGCATGTTCATCGTGCCGAGCGTGTCGAAGTGATTGTCACCCAGAATCGCCTTCTGACGTTTGATGTTTGCGGTGGCCAATGAAATCGCCTCGTCACGCCGCCCCTGGGCATAGCGCACACGGGCAAGCTCCGTGATCGCCGAAAGTCCCATCCGAATGATTTCGGATTCAGCAACGTCATCGCGGCTGTTCGATTCAGTGACATCAAATGACACTGGCTGATCGGGGACATCCTTGATGCCGGTCTCTTCGATGACTTCTTCAAACAGCTCAGCCGCTTCGTCCAGCCGATCGAGTTCAAACAATATCCGCGCCAGCATCGATCGCGACGACAGAAGATCGACGGTCACATCCCCGTCCGACTCTTCGAACAGTTCCACCGACTTTCGCATCAAAGGTTCGGCATCGCTGTACCGACCGAGACTTTGATAACTGCTACCCAGGGTTTGATAGAGCGAAGCACGAATCGTTGCGGGCGTTTCGCTATCTTCCTCAAGCTGCGCCACTGCCCCGGCAAGCACGTCGGCCACCTTGACCTGATAGCCTTCGTTCTCCGCATCGACGGACGACAACATCGACTGCAAAAAGCGATTGATCGAACCGGCTCGTTCCGCCTGCGTGCGAGCGATTTTCTGCGCTTCATTCGCGTCGCGATAGAGAATCGACATCGTCACGCCGTAGGCAATCGTCAGAATCAAAATCGCCACCGCAGCGCCGGCCAACATGCGATAGCGCTTCAGATTTCGCTTCAACACATACCACGTGCTGTCGCGCCGCGCCTCGATCGGTTCACCGGTTTCGAACCGTCGCAAATCCTCAGCCAACTCCCGAGCCGACTGATAGCGTCGCTCCGGATCTTTCGACAGCGCTTTCAGCGTGATCGTTTCAAGATCGGCAGAGATGATCGAATTGTGCGATCGCAGCGATGCAGGTTCGCTCATCACGATGTTGTCGAGCACCTCACGAATGCGCCCCTGCACTTCGTAAGGAAACGCACCTGTGAGCAGGTAATAGAGCATCATCCCGAGCGAATACACGTCGGTACGCACATCGATGCGCTGAAGGCTCCCTTCCGCCTGCTCCGGACTCGCCCACGCCAACGATCCGAAGAAACTGCCCGAGCGGCTGATCGCGTCAGCCCCCTTGCTCGTGCCATCCGATTCGCCGAAACCCTTGGCCAACCCAAAGTCGAGAATCCTCGGCTCACCGCGCCGGTCCACGCGCACGTTGCTCGGCTTGAGGTCGCGATGCATGATCCCATGCTGGTGGGCGAAGTGAATCGCGTCGCATGTCTTGGCCATCAAGCTGACCACACGCGACACGTCGGCCCGCGATTTTGGACAGAGCGGGACGGCTTCATCGAGCGGCAAACCGTCGACAAACTCCATCACCAGATACTGCCGGCCTTCATCGGTCGTACCGCTGTCGTAAATGCTGACGATGTTGGGATGGCGAAGCGATGCGACCAGATCAACCTCGCGCTCAAATCGCCGGGCGCTGGCCGACGATGCCAACGCGCCGTCGAGCAATACTTTGATGGCGACATCGCGTCCGGTGGATTTCTGCACGCTGCGATAGACAACACCCTGTCCGCCGCGGCGCACTTCAACGAGTTGATCGTAGCCGTCGATCTCGATGGGCAGACGGGTTCGCCGAGCCTCGCGCTGCACTTCGCTGAGCAACGTCGAGGGATCATCAAACCACTGTGATGGGGTGGATGGTATGCCCGATGGCACGGATACTCTCCGCGTAAGCGCGCTAGCCCTCTTCGTCCACTTGCTGGCGAATCAGTTCGCTGAGTCGCTTGAGGATGCGCGACTTGGCTTTGTAAACCTGATCCACGTTGATCCCGAGTTCGTCGGCAGTTTCCTGCGCACTACGCCCCTGCACCGCGTAATATTCAAACGCGTTCTGGTCCTGCTCGTTGTATTCGATCGCGATGATCCGCATCGCTTGACGCACATGATGCTGACGCCATTCCTCCTCCCAGATCGCTTCCGTCTCCGGATCGTCCTTCACCGGATCGATGGCGGCATCAATATCTTCTAGCAGTACCGGGCTTTTTTTCTGAAACGTTTTTCGATAGACGGCTCGAATCACGAGCGTTTTGAGGTAAGAACGGAATTTTCCCTTGCTCGGGTCGTACTCAAAATCCTGCATGGACTTCGACAGGATCATGAGCACATCCTGCATGATATCATCGATCTCGCCCGATCTGACGTGGCGGCGGCGGGCGAAACTGCGGATCAGCGGGCCGTAGCGCTCGCAGAACTCCGTCCAAGCCGCATGATCGTCGGCTTTGGCGACCCGTTCGAGGAGTGTCACATGCGTGGTGTTCGGCCCAATCATCGTGGGGGTATTCTACCGCAAATGAAGTGTGAAGGCGCGGGCGAACAGTGATTGTGGGCACATGGCGTGCAAAAAATGAGCCCGCCGATGGTTGATCCATCGACGGGCCTGGAAACCTATCATGGTTTCTGAAACCTGAAAGGTTGCTGCGAACGCAGCTACGTTTGCTACGCTATCGCAGCGACCTCGTTTGTTCACCTATCGTCACAGATCACCTCCTATTCAAGGGCAGGACATCCCGAAACCGTCTTCTGCCTTCCTCAAACGGTAGGCAGCTCGTGCCCCGGGCATTGATCATCGCGCCGGCCGTCGCCTGGCGAGCACGCGTGGGGTAATCGATCCCACGGCAGGGTGCGTCTTACCGAGTCGCCTCGCCCAGTTTTTTGAGGCTGTCACTGAGGCAGATCACTCGCCCTGCACTTTAAGTCTAGGACAGGCGCATATATCGGGTCAAGTCTTTTTTTGTCGGGTGGATTTCAAAAATCGCGCGAACAGCGCATCGCCGATACCAGTATTGAAAACGTCGGCGACGTGCGCGCATTGTTAGCGATGCGCAAAGCTTCGTGGCGTCCGATAGTGTCGGGGGTTTTCGGTTGCGACGGAAAGAGTGCCAACCTTGCGACACCTGACTCGCACGTACGGTGGGCCATGCGCACCATGTTGTTGCGAATTCAAACTGCGGTGGGCACGGCCCACCCTACGGTGGACTGCATGACGATGTCGTCTGCGTGTACAATGTCGTCGATGTATGCGTAACCCAACGTTTCGACGAAAGATTCGCAACTCTTACCGCACATTTTCTGCACGCCGGTTGAATCGTACGAGACCAACCCGGTTGCAAACACGTTGCCGGCATCGTCGGCCAGATCTACACGCGCACCGATACCAAAAGTGCCATGTACTGACACCAAGTCGTCAGGCTTCAGCCCGTGTCCGTCGCGAATCGAATCGCAACCTTGCTGGTTGACGCAGATGACACCGCGCGCGCCTTTCTGGACGGCCATCCATCGCGCATCGAGGCTTTGCTCAACCTGCGTGGGGCGAAACAGCGTGCCGTGATTCTGTCCCTTGACGATCGCTCCCAAAATGCCCTGCGTCTTACCACACGCGATGATCGTCGGCACACCCCAGCTGTTGGCCAATCGGGCGGCTGAGACTTTTACCTTCATCCCGCCAACACCCGTCGCACTGATTTCTGCCGTCACACATCCTTCCAACGATGCTTGGCCATTGACCTCACCGATCACGTCACCGCTGCTGCCGTTTTTGTAGATACCCGGCACACTGCTCAGCAACACAAGCAAGTCTGCCGACGCGACGTTGGTGACCCAGGCGGCTAGGTGATCGTTGTCGCCGATCTGCTTTTCATCTTCCGCCAGCGCGTCGTTTTCGTTGATGATCGGAACGACGGCGCCCCGAACCAATTCCTGCAAGGTGTGCCGCGCGCTCAAGAAACGCCTCGGGTTGGAGAAATCGTCTTCCATCATCAGAAGCTGTGCGACTTCCACGCGGTGTCGATGAAACGCTTTCGAAAACAGCGTCATCAACTTGTACTGCCCCACACTCGCCGACGCCTGGCGCTTGACCACGGACTTCGGCGGTGCGTTGTAGTGCAATCCAGAATAGCCAGCCGCCACCGCGCCCGACACCACCATGACGACTTCAAATCCCTGATGCAGCAGCACCGAAACGTCGTACGCCAGGTCCGCAATCACTTTCGGACGCAGCTTTCCGTTGGCTGCGATGACGGCGCTACCGACCTTAACGACAATCCGCTTGACGCCGGAAACAAGCTCCTTGCGCCGCGCATCGGTAAATTGATATGGCGATTGATATTCGTTCATGATTGCTGGTCTATGGGGTTGGAACGTTGTTCTCACTTGCGGTTTGAATCCGTTGAATCATGGCTTTGGCGATGCGAACCGTTTCTTCCGGGCTGGCGCTGCCGATGGTTTGATATTGTTTGGCCAGCGCGGCGATGTCGCGCCCGGGTTCAGCCGCATCGAGATCGCCAGCCACCGCATGATGGGCGTCGCGCATCGCCATGCCATCCTGCACTTTTTCTTCCATACGCAGCGTTGCGTCGATATGCCCCATTTGCAGCGACGCCTTCAAATTCTCTGGACGAAACGCCAGCGCCTCGGTGAAGTGTGTTGTCATTTCCAGAAGTTCCGTCAGCAATTCCGCTGACGACTGCACCACCGGTTTGATGCATTGCAGGTCGCGGTTGTATCCGCTCGGCAGCCCCCTCATAATCAAAAGCGCATGGTTGTGGGCTGCGACGATCGCATTGCATTCACCGCGCAGCAATTCCATCGCGTCTGGGTTGGTCTTGTTGGGCATCATCGACGACCCGGTCCCAAATGCCGCCGGGTACGCAACCCACGCCAGCGACGTCTGCGCGAAGGCGATGACATCGGTTGCGAATGATTGAAGATGCAGCGCCGTGTGGGCGGCGTCGGCTAACAGTTCGAGGCAGGCGTCGCGCGTCGATGTTGAATCGAGCGCGTTGTCGCTTGGCCCATCAAACCCCAGCAAAGTCGCCTGCGTCTTGCGATCGATCGGAATCGACGAACCAGCCACGGCTCCACTGCCCAACGGACACGCACGCTTCCAGGCATTGATCGAATCCGAAAGTCGGTTGGCCGACCGCTCGAAGGCAGCCGCATACTTCAGCGCCCAGAATCCAACGCTGCCCGGTGCCGCGAACTGACAATGCGTCTGCAACGGGAACACAAGCGGCGCCCATTGCATGGCCTTGTCGCAAAGTTGCAGGCTCAGTTGCCGCGCGGCATCTGCAACCTTCGAGCCAGCATCGATCGCGTACATGACGAGAAGCGTTGCCACCTGGTCGTTGCGCGAACGGGCGGTGTGGATTTTCTTACCAACGTCGCCAACCCGCTGCACGAGTTCCGATTCGACCCACGTGTGAATGTCTTCTGCCGGCGAATCGCTTGGCGGGTCGCCCAGAGTACCTTCGGCCAGCGCATCCACAGCCAGTTGCTTCAACGCAGCCTCGACCGCCACGCACTCATCCGCGCTGAAGATGCCGGCCTGCTCCAATGTCTTGGCGTGCGCGAGTTGCAGCCGAATCTCAAACGGCAGTAGAAACCAATCCTCCTCCAGCGACCGATTGATTTTCGCAAAGCTCGGATGCAGCGTTCCCTGTTGTTTCCAAAGCGTTTTCATAGCTGGCATCCGTTTCCAAGTACGACTCGTCTGCAAACGATTGGCCGACATTCGCCAGCCAACTCAGGTTGATGAACCCGCCGGCATCGGCGTGCGAGTATTCACTGGCTTCAAACGTGGACGTCTCCTTGCAGAACATCGAGTTCTCCGCGTCGATCTTCGAGACGTACATCACCGGATCGAGCGTCACCGTCACCTTCCCGGTCAGACAATCGAGAAGCGGTTTCGCCGAAGCCTCAGCCACCTTGCGCTGCATCGAAAAGTATTCACCTTTGTACAACAGTGTCGCATAATCCTGCGCAATCGACACGTATCGATCGTAAGCCGGCTTGTTCAGACAGCAACGCGCCAATGCGTCAGCCGCCGCCTGCAGCAACTTAGCCGCAGGATTGATATACAAACCGCGCGACTTCACGCCGGTCGCCCGATTCTCAATCACCAGATCCCACGCCCAGTGTGCGTGTCGAAACTGTTTGTTAAGTTGAGTAACCGAATCGGAAAGCGACTGCTTCACGCCATCAACCGCGACAACCGCCCCCTGATCGAATTCGACCGTCACCGACTTGGGCGAATTCTTCGACCCACCGGTGGCGAACTTGTCTTTGACGAAATCCAGCACCGCACCGACTTCGACGTCGGCTTTTGCGTCTTCCAGTTCACTGCCTTCGACGCTGATATGCCAGAAGTTTTCGTCGAGGCTGTAGTCTTTGGTTTCGTCGAACTGATCTTCGCATCCCTTGGACTTCAGGTATGCGATCAAATCCTTTCGCCCTTCAAACTCCCAGACTTTCCAGGGCGCGAGCACCGGACACTCGGGCGCGAGCGTCTTGTACGCGAATTCGAATCGAATCTGATCGTTGCCCTTGCCGGTCGCGCCGTGGATGAGGGTCGCCCCGCCAAGTTCCTTGGCCCGCTTGATTTGTTCGAGTGCGATGAAGGGGCGCGCCAGTGCGGTTCCGAGTCGATACGTGCCTTCGTAGACTGCCGACAAACCGATCGCCTGCGGAATCACCGTGTCGAACATCATCGGCTTGGCGTCGCGAATGACAGCCGTCTCCGCACCGCAGCGCAGCGCTTTGTCGCACAGCGCTTCGAGGTCTTCGTCCTGTCCGACATCGACGAGGATCGCGTGGATTTCGTAACCGAGTTCCTTCAACCAGATCACGATCGCCGATGTATCCAACCCACCCGAATACGCGAGCACGCATTTCGGATTTCCGTTACTGCCGCCGATCTGCGCGAGTTTGTTCTTGTGGTTTGCAGCGACGGTCTTCATGTTCGACTCACTTTTCATATTTATCATCTCCCATCCATTGCCCCAATCGCCTCAGGGCAACGGCTTGCGTGTTCCTTGATTTGGTGGCGATGAAGAGCACATCATCACCAGCCAGCGTCGCGAGAATCGACGGGTCCTTTTTCTTTTCAATCGCCACCGCCACCGGCTGAGCCAGCCCGGACTCGGTGAACACCACAATCTGATGCGGTCCACAAACCGTGTACCGCTTCACCCCGGCGAAGTAGGTGGCCATATCTGCATGACCATTTTCCATCGCCACCGACCGATACTGACCAGCCACCTTCTTGATGCCGAGTTCGCTGAGGTCGCGACTGAGCGTCGATTGATCGACGGCCATCCCGTCCTTCGCAAGCGCGTCGAGAATCTCCCGCTGCGAACCGACCGAACCAGACGTCACCAAGGAGGAAACTGCGTTCTGTCTCTGCTGTTTGTCCATCATCATGTGAAGTATCGTACAATCGATGCAAAACATTGCAACATATTATTCGATTGTTTTTGTGGAGAATCCGCGGATCTGCCTCATTGGCCCCATAATCAGGCCAGAACGGCGATTATGCCGGAATGAACCCTGCATATATGCAGAAATATGCAACCCCATGGATGGGCCACTGAGTGCATCTCAGGCAATGGCATGCGTTTGTCACAAGCCAGCCCGCACTCTGGGCAAGCGCCGCTGACGTTACCGGTCAGGTCGTAACCACATTTTCGACAATGACCGGTCGGTGGTCGTCGGTCGCGCCGAAGCAAGTATATCCCAGGAACGCCCGTTGCAACGAGAATGCACCAGATCGGAATTGATAGATGCCATTCACGCCCGCCATGGCCGAAAGGCCAACGCCAATACCGGTGAAGATCATGCGTGTATATTCGAAACCAGTAGAAGCCTGTTTTGTACCCCAAGCCGGTCGTGCCAGCACCAATAGAACCATCCTTTACAGCAACCCTAAAGCACTCCCCTTTCCGTCGCCCGAGCCAATCACGCGTTGGATATGCGCGATCCCAACCGACACCCCAAAAGCAGCTGATCGGTAACCAAATCAAGAATATCGCAAAGAGCGACAGGCACGCCCATTTGATCGCTTTCAGCAATCTGGTTCGAATCCTTAGTCTCATTGGCTTTTCCAACACATACGCCATTGTAGCCGCAACTTGAACTCTGCCACGCAAGAAATTGTGTAGGTCTCGGGTAACATCGCAAATCACCATCACCGCGTCATGACGCGCATGGTCGGCAATGAAGCAATCGCCAGCGTTAACGAAACCTAAAGCATGTTGTTTGCGTTTCGTGCTAAGATGCACGCTTATGAATCGCTTCAACATGGAGGACAGGGCAGTGCAAATGCAGCAAGGGTCTACCGTGCAACTTGCAGTCTGGATTACCGTCTTAACCTGTATCTCGGTTGCCGCGTTGGCCAACCAGAATGTCAGCCATTCGACACGCGGTGAGGTCGCATTCGGTGATCGTGACCTGGATGGTGATGTGGACCTCTTTGATGCTGCCGGGTTTCAGATTTGCTTCAGCGGTCCGGGGCCGGTGGCGCTCGCCCCCGAATGCAGTGTGTACGATCGCGAACCGGATGGCGATGTTGACCTAGACGACTACGCGCTGTTTCGCGACGCCGCTGGTTTCTCGCTGAGCTACCACATCCCGACTCCGGGCTGCTCGTTCAACGGCTTCAGTTGCGGCGGCCAAGCCAAGATCCCCTTCACCGTCTACAAATCCGCACCCGATGCGCCGGTTAATATCCAACTCATCTACGATCTTAATGCGGACGGCATATCGGATGGCATCCTGCCCGTCTTCGGCGACGCCGATTCCGATGGCGATATCGATCTTCGAGATGCTGCACAATTTCAAAGGTGCTTCGGTCAGGGTGGATCGAATTGCGATGTCTTCGATTTTGCAGACGACGGCGACGTCGACATCGCTGACTATCGCGAATTCAGCGAAGTGTTCGGCCTCGGTTCAACAGCGTTTGTCACCTCGGGTGAGTTTCCGATCGGCCAACACGCACTGCGGGTTTTCGTCAACGACACGAACGGCTATGGATTAAGCGAGACCATTCCATTCGCGGTTGCAGATTGCAAGGCGCCGACGCCCATCTGCATCAATGGAATATCACAACAGCTTTCTCCCCTTCCCCCGGGCACCGACGCCGACGGTGATGGCGACATCGATACCGGTGCACTAACCCTCTTTGCAACGGACTTCATTGCTTCCCCTGTGAGCGACTGCTCCGAACCGATCGATTACTCCATAAGCCGCCCATTCGAAACGCCAGACGTCGAGCAGCAAGTACTCATCGTCACTTGCGATGATGGCGCGTTCGTGTCGGTCCGGGTCTACGCATGGGACCAAGCCGTCAACCCCGAAACCGGCATGCGCAACCACGACTATTGCGAATCGAACATTATCATCGACAACAACTTTAGCCTCTGCACACCGTAGCCAGACACCATGCGTTGGTTGAACACCCAACCGAGGATCACATATGCCCGATTACGAAGAGGTCATTGAGACGCAACTGAAAGATGGCTGGGCCCACCTGAAGGAAGGTAACCCGCAACTCGCGAGACTCGAATTCGAAGCCGCACTGGAAGAAGATCCATTTTCGCGCGAAGCCTACGACGGAATCCTCGAATGCCGAAAGGCTCGATTCTGGTTCTATCGAATGGTGCAGCGATATGGCGTCAAATTTACCGATGTGGTGACTGGCCAGGGAAAACTCTCAACCGGGTGGTTCCTGGCAATTTTCGGCGCGGTCCCCGGTGGGCTGATCAAGGCGATTCGCACAACACCCGATCTTGGCCCGATTCTTTGGCCCATTGTACTCGCGATGGTCGGGTATTTGATCGTGTCGCAGCTGGCTGACAACATCGCCACGATCGCACTGCGCTTTAGCGGCGACGAAGACGAGCCCATTGCGACATCGTACGTGGTCAATGCATACCTGGGGATCGTGTTTCTGCTTTCGACGATCGGCGCGGTCGGCCTGTATTTTCGGGTCGATCACATTGCAACGCTATTTGCTGCGCTATTCTTGTTCATGCTGGTCGTCTCAATCGAGGCAACATTCAAGCCGCGGCTAGGACAGATGCGCTGGGTAATGGTCGTCTTTCTGCTTGGCCTCATCGGTTGCGCGACGGCAGCCGTTGCGATCGCCGCAATTCGCTGTGAAGGGACAGACTGGAACGAGCACATACCGGCGTCAGCCGGCATCTGCTTTCTGATCGTGATTGCCGGCGTTATTGGTTCGCATCCACTCGCCAACATGCTCTTGCAATTCGCGGATCGCGGTATCAGCCACCTCGACTTGAGTATGTATGCCAGCAATCCAGGGAAATTCGAACTTGACGAATCGAAACTGAGGATGCTGCACCCGGAACTTTATGGATGGCGGGCGTTGTTTCACGGATGGTTCTACAGCGAGCGCGGCCTGTCGGCGAAAGAGGCCCGCAGCATGCTCCGCGAAAATCTCATTCATGGTGATTCAAGGGCGGCCGTCGTGATCGAAACCGAACCGCTGAGGGTCGCGGCTTACACGGATGAACTCGACTGTATTTCAGTGCTGGAATTCAGCCAGAAGTTTTCGAAGCGACTTGAAGTGCGCAAAGGTGATCGACTTCTCACCGTCAATTCCTACAGCAATGATCCGCCCGGTGTTGATCTCAGGCCCGGACTGAACGCGCGTGGACGATTCAAGAACTTCTGGCCCATCGTGGTTCAATTCCTGACGAACGACACGGTGCCAGTCAAAGAGAGAATGGCGAACATCTCAAACGAGGAATGGTCGCGGCTTGTCGAATTGAGCAAACAGTATCTCAGAGCCCCGTGGACAGAACCGAGAGATGGACGCCCCTTGTTGTCCCATGTGCCACCGCAGATGTTCGAGTAGTCACGAATTGTACAAATCGATCGATAATCTCCGGTACCCGATGATCTCTGGTTCCTGATGCATCACATGATCAAATCCACAAAGCGCCGCAGAAGCTGATCGGATTCGGGTGTGGGGACGGGGTTGCTGGTCAGCGTTTCGAAGACGTCGTCGTCGGGCACGTAGCTTTCGCGATAGAAACCGAGACGCTCGATCAGGCGGGCGGCATCCATCTCGGCGTGGAACTGAGTTCCGTAGACGAGCTTGTCGCGCAGGCGGAAAACCTGGTTGCGACAACGCTGGCTGTATGCCAGCTCGATCGCTTGTTCGGGCAGGCGGACGACATAGTCGTGATGACCCATGTGGCCAAAGAACGATTTCGCCAGTCCTTCAAATAGCGGGTCACGCTGACCGGCGTCGGAAAGCCAGAGATTGAACGTGCCGACTTCTTCGTGGGCAATGTCGGTGATGACCGATCCGCCGAGCACCTTCGCGATGAACTGGTGCCCCCAGCACGAACCAAAGATGGGCCGATCCGCGTCGACCAGCTTCAATACCAGATCGGTCATCGGCGCGGTGAAGTCATAGTCTTCCGTAACGGTGTGCGCACCAGCCCCTCCGAGAATCACTGCCGCGTAAGGATCGACATCGCTTATCGAGATGTTCGGGTTCTCGGTCACGTTGAGCGTGTGCAGTTCCACGCGGTCGCGCCCGAGCCGCTCGGCGAAACAATCGCGTTCATGTTCGGCGATGTGGCGTTGATCCCGAACCTGAATCAATACGACCTTGATGGTTCCCTTTGAAAGACTCATCTCACCTCGATATTGCTTTAGTACATATGAAATACAACCAAACCGCCCGCCCAGCCGTTCAAGCTGAGCGGCACATCCGCTTATTCACCCGGTTTCAAGCGTTGCTTGAGGATTGGACAATCTGCCGAATGCTTGCGGTCAGGAAACCCGCACCACATGGTCATGCATGGACAATTCAACACCAGCCCACATCGATACACAACTTCTTACGGCTTAACTTGCCTTGTCCGATTCCGTTTGACGAGCAAGCCGGATATGTTACCCAATCTCGCACAATTTCGAAATCCCGCCTGACGGATGGCGTGTGGGCCATCGTTGTCATCTGCGGAATTCCAAACCGCTTCGCGCGGTCAAAACAACTCTTTGGAGACGCCCGAATATGAACAGGCAATTGTTGTCAACACTGGCAGTGGTGATTGCTGCCGCTAGCGCGATGCCGGTCCGCGCAGAAAACCTCCCGAGCGACGATCGCATCCAGACCGGAACGTTCGACAACGGTCTTAAGTGGATGTATCGCCAGCACAACAACCCGCCCGGGCGAATGGCCATGATGATCCACGTGTCCAGCGGTTCGCTCAACGAGAAGGAATCGCAGCGCGGGTTGGCCCACTTCCTGGAGCACATGGCCTTTAACGGAACCGAGAACTTTGCACCGGGTGAACTCATCAAGTTCTTTGAGAGCATCGGTATGGAATTCGGCGCCGACCTCAACGCGTTCACGAGCTTCAATCAAACCTCGTACATGCTCTTCACGCCCGAGAACACGACCGCCCAGGTCGATGAAGGCATGATGGCACTGAGCGACTATGTCTTCCGCGCGCTTCTTCCCCAGGAAGAGATCGACAAGGAACGTGGCGTGGTCATCTCGGAATGGCGCTCGGGCCGCGGCGCTCAACAGCGCGTGTTCGACCAGCTCATCGAAAACATTCTGGGCGGTACGCGCTTCGCCGCACGCATCCCGATCGGTTTGCCCGAAGTGCTCAAGACCGCAAACCGCGACGAGTTCGTCGATTATTATCGCACGTGGTATCGCCCCGAGTTGATGACCCTCATGGTCGTCGGCGACGCACCGCTCGAACAGATCAAACCGATCATGGAAAAGTGGTTCGGTCAGTACAAAGCCACCGTCCCCGCGCGCAAGCAGGAGTCTGCCGGCTTTAAGCCTTTCGTTGAACAGCGTGCATTTGTCTTCAGCGATCCGGAACTTTCCGACTGCGACGTCAGCCTGTACAACATCAGCCCGGGTCGCCCACCGATCACGACGGTGGAACAAGCCCGCGTCGAGATGGTCGAAAACGTCGCCAACTGGATCGTCAACCGTCGCCTCGAAGAGCGCGTTCAGAAAGGTTCAGCCACCTACCAGCGTTCGCGCGTCAGCGTCGGCAACTTCTTCAACGAAGCGATGATGGTCGACGCCTCAGCCAACGGCGAACCCGGCGCATGGAACAAAATGCTCGACGAATTGATCGTCGAATTGTCACGGGCCAAGGAACACGGATTCACCGAGCGCGAACTCGAACTCGCCAAGAAGGAAATACTGGCTGACGCCAAGCGCGACGTCGAACGTGAACCGACCCGCAATGCCCGTGGCATGTTGTTTGAAATGAACGGTGCGGTCACCAATGAAGAGCCCGTTCTCTCCGCCGAGCAGCAACTTGCACTGACTGAAAAGCTCTTGCCCACCATCACCACCGAAGAGCTGGCCAAGGCGTTTAACACGCACTTCGGCGCTCAGACATTTGCATACGTTGTCACCGCACCGAAGAAGGACGACATCAAGCTGCCCACCTCTGAAGAAGTGCTGGCCGCCGCCAAAGCGGCTTGGAATATCAAGACCGAGCCGATCAAAGAAGAAACCACGCCGACCGAACTGCTGGCGACTGCCCCCAAACCGGGCAAGGTCGTTGAAGAAAAGACCGACGACGATCTGAAGATCACCAGCGCCTGGCTGGATAACGGCGTCCGCGTGCATCATCGCTTCATGGACTACAAAAAAGACCAGGTGATGCTGAGCATCAACCTCGCGGGCGGCCGCATCGAAGAAAACGAAAGCAATCGCGGTGAGATTGACTTGGCCGCTTACGCGCTTTCAGCCCAGCCGGCGACCAATCGCCTGACGTCGACGAACGTTCGCGACATCATGACCGGGCACACCATCGGCGTGGGCGTTTCACCGACGCGCGACACCGTGATGCTCACCGTCATCGGTTCACCGAAGGAATTGGAGACCGGGTTGAAGTTGGCCCACGCACTCCTCACCGACGGTAAAGTCGAAGAAAGCGCGGTCAACGTCTGGCGTCAACAGCAAAAGCAGCAGCGTGTGTTCGCCCAGGCATTGCCGCAGTTCAAGGCGTACGAAGCCTTGATGGACGCCATCTCGGGGAGTGATCCGCGACTGATGCCGCTGCTTCCCGAAGATCGCGTCGAAGCGCTCAGCGCCGATGCAGCTCAGAAACGTTGGAACAGCTTCGTGGCCAAAGCCCCGATCGAAGTCGCGATCGTTGGCGAGATTCCGCTCGATCGCGCAATGGCATTGGCAAGTCAATACATCGGCTCGCTGCCGAAGCGCGAACGCAGCGCATCGTACATTGATGCACTTCGAACCGTCGCTCGCAAAGAAGGCCCGTTGGTTCGCAACATCGACGTCAACACGATGACCGATAAGGGAATGGCCATCGCCGGTTTCATGGGGTGCGAAGCCAATAACGTCCATGACAGTCGGGCGCTCGAACTCAGTTCCGAAATCCTCACGAGCCGCCTGATCCGCCGCATCCGCGAGGAGTTGGCGATCGTGTACTCGTTGAGTGCATCGAACCGCCCGTCATCGTCATATCGTGATTCGGGCATGTTCATGTCCCAGGCGCCGTGTGAACCGACAAAGGCCCAGCAGGTTGTCGAAGAAGCCCACAAGATTTTCGACGACTTTGCCAAGAACGGTCCTTCCGATGAAGAACTGTCCAACGCCAAGAAGCAGGTCAAGAACAACCTCGACGAGGAAATGAAGGAGCCGGGCTACTGGTTCAGCGTGTTGCAGCAGCTTGATTTCCATGGCATGAACCTCGCCGACGAAAAGCAACTTCCGGACGCCTTTGACGCCTTTACAGCCAAGGATCTCGTCGACGTGTTTGGCAAGTACTACAAGCCGGCCCGCCTGTTCCGCATCACAGCCGTCCCGTCAGGCACGGATGAGAAGGCCAAGGAAGCCGAAAAGACAGCCACAACCACCGGATAGTCGCTGGTTGATACAGACCATCAAAACCCTTTGACCAATGGGGTAAAGCAAGGGCCCGTCGGGGAAACTCGGCGGGCTTCTTTTTGCGCCATCGGCGACACCGATTTGGCCGCATCGTCATTTGATAGAGCAATTGTCTGGTTCGATCTTGTGTCGAGTTGTGTTTCGACGGCAGGCAGGTTGCCCAACGCCGAACCGGGCCCATAGAATCAATGCCAGTACAATGAACCGGTGAAATTGTAGTGGCAGGAATTGAAGCGCGCCGGCCCAATATAACTACGGAATTGCGGTATCGAATTGAAATCGATGCCGCAGATCATCGCCAACCCAGCAACTTCGACAGGTGTCCCGTGGGCGGAACCGTATTCTGGATTATCGTCGCAGCAACCTTCGCAATCATGTTCGCGGGCCAACCCCGCAACTGCTGCCGATCCTGCGGAGCCAAAAACCGAAACGTCGCCAGATACTGCGGCCAATGCGGGAAGAAGATTCGGAGTCGATAGACGCGATCAGCAACTCTGGCAACGCACGCAGTACGGAGGGTCTACACGGAACCCGGCGAACGTTGCGCTAATCCCTGCTATGTTGTTAGCCCGTTGTCGTAGCCGCTTCAGTTTCCGATGCCGGCTTCAGTTTGCTTTCGAAAAAGTCGGCCAACCGCTGATAGAATTCGACGCGGTTTTCTTCTTTGCGGAAGCCATGGCCCTCATCTTCGAAAATGAGCAGTTCCGCGTCCTGGTTACGTTTCTTGAGGGCTTCGTGAAGTTGCTCGGCTTCGTGGACCGGGACGCGCGGATCGTTTCTGCCGTGGGCGATGAGGATCGGCGTTTCGATGCGGTCGACGAGGCGGATCGGGCTGATTGATTCGAGGAATTCCGGATCGCTGAGCGGACCATACTCGACCTCGCGAAGTGCGCGGCGATAGCCTTTGGTGCGTTCGAGGAAGGTCTTGAAGTTGACGATGCCCACGACATCGCACGCCGCACCAAAAAGCTTTGGCGCCTGCGTGATCGTGGCCACCACCATGAACCCGCCATAACTACCGCCATATGCGCCGATCATCCGCGGCTGACTGTAACCGTTGTCGACCAGCCACTGAGCCGCTTGCACACCGTCGCGCACGCTGTCCATGCGTTTCTTGTAGTTGTCCATCTCCAGGTAGCGCTTACCGTAACCGCTGCTGCCGCGAACGTTCGGTGCAATCACACCAAACCCGCGCGACAAGAAATACTGAAAGCTGCGTACGAGCCCGGGGCGAAACTGCGATTCGGGTCCGCCATGAAAACTCACCATGAACGGAATCGGCGTGCCCTTTTTGTAACCCTTGGGCGTATAAAGAAATGCCGGCACTTCCAAACCATCAAACGATTTGTAACGGATCAACTCGGGCAGGCTGAATGACGCCAGGTCGATGCCCTGCAACTCGGCTTCGGTCATCGCGACGGGGGCGTCGTTCGGTTTGGACCGCGACCACGTGTAGATCACGCCCGGATCGTTCGAGCTTTCGACGCGGTAGAGAATGTGATCGCCGCGCAAGCGCACGTTGCCAACGAGCCCTTTCTTGCACGGCGGCCCGTCGACGGGTTTGAAATCGGGAAGCGTGCGCAGGTGCATCGTGCGGTAACCATCTTCGTTCAGCATGACAGCGGCTAGTGTCCGGTCATGGTTGATCGCCACGCCATCGATTTCGTTGTGGTTGAATTCTTCAGCCACCGGTGAGAGCTTACCGGTCGCGAGGTCGAGTCGCTGAAGCGTGCGCAGGTCGCCGTGATAGTTCGTGCTGACCAGAAAGGACTTTCCGTCCGCAAGATACCCTTCCGGGCTGAACGAGCATTCTTCATCGGTCGGCGTCACTTCACGGGTAGCGCCGGATTTGAGATCGATCTCAAACAACTGCGAATAGGTCGACGAGTTGTACTTGCCCACCATCAATCGCGACAGGTCGGGGCTGAAGTCGGCGGGGAAGAAGTAACCGCTTTTGTCATGCACGCACTTCGACGTGCGCGATTCCAGGTCATAAACATAAACATAAAAGTCGTTCTTGGACTTGTCGTTCGCCCGATACGCAAAACCCTTCGAATCGCTGCGCCAGACGACCGACCCGAACACCGTCTCGCGATCGACCAGCAACGGCTCGATCTTTTCCGTCTTGGTGTCGAGCAGGTAAAGATCGTCCTGCTCGTCACCGCCGATCGACGCGCCGAACACGATCCACGCGCCGTCGTCCGAGATCGAATAGCCGCTGATGCCATCCTTCATGTTGGTCAGCGCTTTGGGTTTGTCGCTCGGCGACTTCTTGCAGAAGAGTTGGTAGACACCGTCGGGGTCGTCGATCATGTAGAACGTCCCGTCGGGCGCAAGGTCACCGGAACTCGGCGCACTGATCTTGATGAACTGGGCCATGCTCGCGGTCACATCTGCTCCTTTGCAATGCTGCGTATTCAAAACGATCGCCCCGAAAGCCAACGTCAACGACATCGCCCCCATCCAATTGCGACGACCACATGCGTTATCGAGTGTCATTTTCGGCGCCCTTTCCTGAATCGGCTGATGGATTTCATGGTCTGCCTGTGCGGTTACCAGTGTTGCAGAGGTTAGCCTCGATCAGGTCAGCCGCCAATCTTTGAGGGCTGCCCAAGATGTAATCTCTTGTAAGCACAGGCGTTACGGAGCGGCAAAGCGAGGTGTTCCGCCAGAACAGACGCGACCCGAAATCATACCCAAATCGAATCCGCAATTTTGGCCCAATTAAGAGGGGTGCCTGAAGGTGTCGATAACAAACGTGGTTATCGGACAGTTGGACGTCCCCACCGATTCGACGAAATTCGAACGCCGGGGAGCGTAACTTTGGTCGGTGAGCCTGTTGGAAGCGGTTTCCGTAACTACTCGAACGGGAATCGCGCACCGATGAATCACTCTGCAGCCCGTTGAATGCGAAGGTCGCACATTCGCCAAGCATTCACGACCGCACGCTGACGACAAAGTCAACCAACCGATGACCCTTCGCAACACGCGAGGGCTTACGTGACGTTCCTGCGAGGCACGAGAGATGAAGAGATTGACACAACCGACGAACACACCGCAAACGCTTCACGCGAACATCGGCTTGATGGGTTTGACGATGTTTGCATTCGGACTTGCCGCGACATGCGGATGTTCGCTGCTTCAGGATTCAACGCACCCGGTTCAAAATGACAGCTCGCAGGAGACGCCGTTCGTTCCTGCCAACGTCGATCAGGAACCGATGCTCGCATCGTCCACACCGCACGGTCTCAGCGAATTCAACGCGACACCGTTGCAGGGAGACGTCCCGTTTGAACCGCGAACCATTCGCTCACTCAAACAGCACTCATTTACAACCGAAGGTTCCGACTCCGACGCCAGCATCAGCCCCAATGGATACACGATGGTCTTCGCATCCACCAGGCACAGCACGGCTCCGGATATTTACACGAAATCCGTCGATGGCGTAGCCGTCACGCAACTGACGGCTGACCCGGCATGGGACGTGCAACCCGCATACAGCCCGGACGGATCGCACATCGCGTTCAGCAGCAACCGCAGCGGCAACTGGGACATCTGGGTGATCGATCTCAAGGGACGCACGCCGATCCAAATCACCGACGAACCGGGCGACGAAGTGCATCCATCGTGGTCGCCTGATGGAAAACGAATCGTTTACTCGCGATTGGCTCCGCGTGGTCAATGGGAACTCTGGGTGACGGAAACCGACAACGCCGCATCGCGACGTTTCATCGGGTATGGCCTGTTTCCCAACTGGTCACCGACCGGCGACACCATCGCCTTTCAACGGGCAAGAAGCCGCGGCAGCCAATGGTTCAGCATCTGGACCGTGCAGCTGGAAGGTGGCGAACCCGGTTATCCAACGGAGGTCGCAGCCAGCAACGAAGCCGCTTTGATCACACCGGCATGGAGTCCGGATGGAAGCAGACTGGTCTTTGCATCGGTCGGACCCAACATGTCGGGGGCAGAGATTTCAGAACTCGCGGCTCCCCAATCGGACATCTACGTGGTCAACGTGGATGGTCAAAACAAGCAGAAATTGACGGACGGACACTCGGCGAATTTTGCGCCGGTGTGGTCTTCGGACGGTCGCGTGTACTTCTCGACCACACGTGGTGGGCAGGAAACGATCTGGTCGGTCCATCCGGATGACGCAGCGCTGAATGTTCCGTATCCAGGTTCGACGGCTGACGTGCCCGACCATCTGGATCCGCCGACGATATCGGACGTGGGGTTGGCCAAGGACGTGTAGACGCGAGCGACCTTCGGGTCCATCGGGAATGCGCCTGTTCAATGGGGTTTGAATGGAATCGAACCCACGGGCTCATAATTCAGCGCTCCCGAAACTTTGACGATGTTTTAAGAGGAATGCACGACGCATGACTTCAGTTCGATCATGGATGATCAACACCCGGCGTTGTTTTCACGGACGAATTCGCGCCTTGTTGGTGACAGCATGTGTCGCTTCGAGCGTGCTTCTGGTTGGTTGTAGCCGCCAGTCCGCGGAGACGACACAGATTCGCAACCCATGGATGGGTTCAATGCGGATAGCCGTCGCGCCGGCATTGAATTTCAGCGGGTCGCGCAACTTCGACCCCGAGATCGTTGCCGACCTGATGGCCAGCGAACTGAGCCATGTCGACGGGTTCGTGGTGATACCGGTCAGTCGCGTGTTGAGCGTGCTCGCCCAAGAGGGACGCGATCGGATTCAGTCGCCCGCCCAGGCCATCGAAGTCATGGATGCATTGGGGGCGGAAGCGATCCTGGTCTTTGCCGTCACGGAGTATAATCCATATGAACCGCCAATCGTTGGTATCACAGCGCAGATCTACGGAAGCGCCCACGACAACCGTGTCGCCCGCGTCGATCCGGTACAAGCGTCGCGTGCTCCATCACCCGTGGGGGTGTACTCCGTGGCAAGCCCCAACGAACCAGTCGCACAATCGTCACAAGTGTTCAATGCCGCACACGAACCCGTTGTCAGGGCAGTAAAAACGTTTGCCCGCCTGCGGGGTGCCGACGACAGCGCCTTCGGATGGGAAAAATACCTTGTAAGTCAGGAACATTATCTAAGGTTCTGCTGTCAGGCCACGATAAAAGAACTAGTGCAAACCGGATACGGTCGCGAAGCATTCACCGCATCCGCCAATTAAGAAGAAAAGTGTTCGAAAAATGAAGACGATCAGACAGTTATCACTGGTGAAGGGAACGCAGCGATACATTTTCCGTTATCCTGCGGGACAGGAAGCCGACGTCATCGATCGCTTTGCTGCATTGGCATCAAACCGAAAGAATGAGTTCGATTGGTTTGATGCGGCTGTCCTGAGCTACCAAATGGGACGTCGTCTCGAGACGGAGCTCGATCAAAAGCTAGCCGGAACGTTGTAAACGGAAAGCTGGTGTTGACCGGCTCAGGCACTGACCCTGCCTGCCAATCGTTGTTTGGATTTCGCCGATGCGTATTTTCTCATGAACGATCATTCATTGATTGACGAGTTTCTCAACTATCTGAACTACGAGCGGCACTTCTCTCCGCATACCGCGAAGTGCTACTCGGCTGACCTCGCTCAGTTTTGTCAGTTTTTGACGAGCGATTCAGCCGACCACAACGCGACTCGGTTCGATGGTTCGGATCATGCCTACCAAGCCCAGCAGGCTGGCGGCGCTACCAGTGGTCATGTCGCAACGACCGTCTTGGATGCCACCGACTTGCGCAAGAAGCTGCTGGAAATCGACGTGGATGATGTCCGTCGCTTCCTGGCGCATCTGGCGAAGCAGGACTATTCCAAATCAACGACCGCAAGGAAGCTGGCCACCCTTCGCAGCTTCTACAAGTTCTGCCTGCGGCGCAGTTACATCGAGTCCAACCCGCTGGTTTCGATCCGCACACCGAAGCAGGAAAAACGGTTGCCGAAGTTTCTGGAGATCGATCAGATCAACCGCCTGCTCAACACGCCGGATGAGACCACGGTGCTGGGTTCGCGCGACAAGGCCATGTTTGAAGTGCTCTACTCGACCGGCATCCGCGTCAGCGAACTCGTTGATTTGAATCTCATCGATGTGGACGAGACCACGCAGTGCATTCGCGTTCGCGGTAAAGGCAAGAAGCAGCGCACAGCCCCCGTCGGCCCGACCGCACTCGGCGCCATCGATCGCTACATGCAACTGCGTAATGCCGACCCGAGGTCAGCCGACTTCGACAAGGAAGCACTCTTCGTCAACAAGCACGGCAAGCGACTCAGCACAAGAAGCGTACGCCGAAAGCTGGACAAGTACCTGGCCCAAGCCGGCTTGGATACGAGCGTCAGCCCGCACACCCTGCGACACAGCTTCGCGACGCACATGCTCAACAACGGCGCGGATCTGCGAGGCGTGCAGGAACTGCTCGGCCACCAGTCGATCTCAACCACGCAGGTCTACACGCACCTGACGTCAGCCAGACTAAAATCAGCCTACGACGCAGCCCACCCGCGCTCGTAAGCAAGAAGAAGCCATCCAAACAAACAAAAACGGTCGCCAAATAAGGCGACCGTTTTTTTGCGCGCACAAGTCAAACACCCCCCGTAGGGTCCGCTGTGCGGACCAGCCGTCACCGCAATCGACATCAATCAAACCCGTCAAAATCGCCGTTTTTGAACACACCAAGGCTATTTTGCTTGACAAAACTTCGCAAATATGCGAAACTACAATTGGTCGGTTACCAGAGGAGATGGGCTCAGATGCCGGAAACCGACGTGCTGTTCTATTGCGATGCTGACGGTTCGGCTCCCGTACTGGAATGGCTTGATGAATTGCGGCGCAAGGATCGTCGGGCATTTAAGAAATGCGAAGCCGCGATCGAGTTGCTTGCGATGCGCGGGTACGAACTCCGCAGACCGTTGGCCGACCTTCTTGAGAATGGCATTTACGAACTGCGCGCTCGGGTTGGCCGAGTGAACTACCGCATACTCTATTTCTTCCACGGGCGCAACATCGCGGTGCTCGCACACGGTTTAACGAAAGAGCGTGCGATCCCGCCGACCGATTTGAATCAGGCCATCGAACGCAAGAGACAATTTGAAGCCAACCCAGACAAGCACACGTATCGGGAGTGAGAACGATGGGCAGAAAGAAAACGTCGAACGCGGTGGGCATCCTGCGAAAGCGATATCCCCCGACCGAAGACGATCTCAAACTCAGCGAAGAGTTCCGCCAGGGTTTTGAGATTGCTCAGCAAGTCTACGACCTGCGAACCAGCGCCGGTTTGACGCAGAAGGAATTAGCCGAACGGGTCGGCACAACCCCCTCGGTCATCTCGCGGCTTGAAGATGCCGACTACGATCGCCATTCAATGGCCATGCTACGACGCATCGCAAAAGCAGTCGGACATCGCGTGCAGGTCCGCTTCGTTCCGGATCACGATGGGAACTTGAATCGCGCGTAGCGTTCGGGACTGCCCTTCCTCACACAATTACTTCTCTATGCGTTCGATCACGGCGCGGTGAAATGCCTCCGTCTCTGCGCGGTCTACGAAGACGCCCCCGACGTTGAACGTTAAGACTGGCCCCAGCTTGATGTCGACTTTGTTCGAGACCCGATAGAGTCGCGCTTCGGTGATTCTATTCCAGGCGATCAAACGCCCGGGCAGGAAGCTCACCTTCCAGAACAGACCCATCGGCAAAACGGCGACCACCCGCGTACTGAAATAGGTTCGATAGCGAACACACAAGAACCACGTCAGCGACAGAAAGATTCCCAAACCGATGAGCGTTGTCATCACCGGATACGAAGTCCCCACGCCCAATGATCGCATGCCCCATGTGGCTCCACATGCAATCGCCATCGCCACACCGCCGCCCATGACGAACGCAAGGACGGGCCGCCTTCGTTGCCACAATGCCGAGCGCGAATCGTACTTCAAGCCGCATTCCGGACAGCGATGTTCCGACGGAAGGCCCGCCAGCGAATAGAAACATCGCGGGCAATGGGACATTGGTTTGATCGGCGTTGAACCGGAAGATTCCACATCCCGCCTCCGACACACCAAGCAAGCCTGCACATTGCGGCTCTATATGTATTACCAACTACGGAATCGTACCGACGCATTCGCCATTGATGCATTGATCACCGACCGTGTTGATGTCGCCGTCGTCGCAGCCGAGGCCGTCGGGTTTGGGGACGATGTCGCATAGACCGGTCGCCGCGACGCATGCGCCGTCGGCACATTGTGTGTCGAGTCCGCTGCAATCGACTTCCATGCCCTCGCAAATGCCCGACGCGTTGCACACGTCGCTTATGGTACACTGCATACCATCGTCGCAGGCGTTTCCGGTCAGTGGGGCATGAATGCATGAACCGGCCGAACAGGCATCAAGAGTGCAGGGGTTAAAGTCGTCGCAACCCAACGGCGAGCTGACACACGTCCCCCCGGAGCAAACGCCGCCCGTGGTGCAAGGGTCGCCATCGCTGCACGCGGTCCCGTTGGCAAAGACGGACACTTCGCACACCCCGGTCGAAGGGTTGCACACGCCTTCGGTACACACCGAATCCAAACCGCTGCAATCGGTCGGCACACCGACGCACGTACCCGATCCGTCGCAGACATCACCCGTCGTACACGCAATCCCGTCGTCACAGCTTAAGCCCGCTCCGACATCGGTGTGCGTGCAAACGCCCCCCATACAAATGTCCACGGTGCAGCTGTTGCCGTCATCGCAGTCGATGCTCGACACGCACGTGCACGTCGTCGGGCCAGACAAGGGCCCCGTAAACCCCAGCATGTAGAACGCAAAATCCGCGAGGTCATTGTCGCAGTCCAGATCGAAATCGCCGATGGGCCGCCCGTCCGCGTCGACCAGCACACCCGGAGGCGTGTTGCAGCACACGTCGAACACGTCGTCCACACCGTCGCCATCCGAATCGAACGCGAATGTCGCGGATGCGGAACAAAACGTGATGAGACTCGCGAAACCCAATAGATATGACGCCCGGCGATGCATGCGCATGCTCCTTTTTCCAATTCCAAATGCTTGTTGGCTCGTGCGCGCCACCATATTCAAGTCGTGATACTCATCTGACCCAATTCCATACCGTATCGCGCCGGAGCGTCGGTTTTCAAGCCCTTTGGTGCCACTTAACTGGCACTCGTGCGTGGATTTCGTCCCCTGACGCCGATAATCCACGTCGCTTTCCACTGCGCGCACTGTCAGTGTGCGCGACAACCCAGAAACGCAACACGTTAACATCCTGCGATATGGAAA
Organism: Phycisphaerales bacterium UBA1845; assembly: GCA_002338715.1. Classification (GTDB taxonomy): domain Bacteria; phylum Planctomycetota; class Phycisphaerae; order UBA1845; family UBA1845; genus UBA1845. The sequence goes on from DDIR01000061.1 coordinate 123,134, forward strand.
ATTTGTCGAAACCGATTGGTGCTACGCCATCAACCCGTACAGCACCCAGATGCCGATGCCCACGGCGAACATGCTTCCGACGATGGCGGCGCAGAGAACGACTGATGCGGCCGGGACTTCTTTCAGGTCTTCGCACTTGAGCGTTTTGTAGACGATGCTGATGCCCAGGCACAGCGGGACGAGCATGAGCATGTGTTGCCAGCCCGTCAGGATGCTTGGCGTCAAAATGCCCGCAATGACCGAGCAATTCGCAGCCGACCCTGCGAACATGGCGTTTGCGATGGCAGCGAATTCGATCATGACGAGCCCTGGGTTTCCGAAGAACTGGTTTGCACCGGCGGGCCGATGCTGCGGCGAACGTAGTTCGGGTCGGTCATCGCCAGCACATCGAGAATGATGAGGATGTTCAACATGCCAGCCACGCCGGTGAAAATGACCGCGACATCTTCCTCGGTGAAACCGGCTCGGACGTCGGGATGACTCTTTTCGCGGAGCTGCCCCCAACCAAGGGCAACCAACGTGTGGCTGCCGGCGCAAATCTGCCCAACGAACCAGGCTTTGCGACGGGTCGGCTGAACCGTCGACTGCACGCCCGCCACCGCGACCCCGGTCCAGAACACTGCCGCAACGGTAATCATCAGGATCCAACCGCGCTTCTTCTCACCGAGATAGATGTGCCCCAATCCCGGCAGCAACCAGGCAAGCAAGCCGGCTGTCGCGATTCGCAAAAAGGGAGGTTCGTTTCGCTTTGCGGTCATGGTGTTCTCAGTATCGATTCGAGGAACCTACGCCCCACCCATGCACGGACCCATGTCACCGCACCGCCCGCACGAGGGCATGCCGCCGGATCGCGCAGGCTCGCACATGCCCTGACCTGATTTGGATTGGCCGGCGACCACCCTGCTGACGAGGCGCTTGGTATTTTTGGCGCCGCACATCGGGCAAGGCGGCGAGGCGTTGCGCGAGCTGCGCACCAACTCTTCAAAATCGTGCTGGCACGACTCGCATTGGTATTCGTAGATGGGCATGAACGCATCCTCACGATTGAGCAAGGTTGGTCAGTATAGGAACCGCCCACGGGGTCCGCAACAACAAGGCACCGCACGGGCAAAGCGGCGAATCATGGCAATTGCCCGGTCCGCGTTGACAATCGGGCGTCCGCTCGGATACTGAAGCTGGCGGGTTTCTTTAGACCTTATGACAAGATTCGATTTGAAAGGAAACCGATCATGTCCAAACATGTGCGATGCGTCGTGGCGATGTTCTGTTTGACGATGCTCTGCGGTTGCAGCATTGCCGGCAGTTGGAAGACCGTTCGGATCGAACCGGAAGGGATGGCCGACTCGTTCGCGTTTTCGTCGGTGGATTTTGACAAGGACGGCAAGTACTCAGCCGTCGTCAAGTACGAAGGCAAATCACGGACCACGTCGGGCAAGTACGAGTGGAATGGCTTCAACCTCAAGATCATTCCGCGCGACGGCGAAAACCGTGATTACCGCGGCGAGATGTGGTGGGGCAAGACGTTGAAACTGCACCACAAAGTCGACGGCAAATCGATGACTGGTGTGCTCGAACGGATGGCTGAATAGCTGAACCGCATGAAGCCGACAACCGTCATTGACGGATTCATCAACCTGAACAAACCGACCGGCATCACCTCCGCGAAAGCGCTCTACAAGGTGCGATCAGCCAGCGGTATGCGCAAGAGCGGACACTCGGGCACGCTCGACCCAGCCGCTGATGGCGTGCTGGTCATCTGCGTGGGCAAAGCCACCAAGACGGTCGAGTGCATGATGAACCACCCGAAAGTCTATCGGGCGACCGCGCGCCTCGACGTCACCAGCGAAAGCCTCGACAGCGACTCGGCGCACATCCCGGTCGAAACCGACGGTGAGCGAAGCCAATCGGAGGTGGCTGACGCCCTCGCGAAGTTTGAAGGCACACAGGAACAAGTCCCGCCGATCGTCAGCGCCCTGAAAATCGGCGGCGTTCCCGCGTACAAACTCGCCCGCCGCGGAGAGCAGCCGGCGCTGAAGGCGAGAAAAGTCACAATCTACTGGACGCGGCTCATCTCGTTCGATTGGCCGACCGTTTCCTTCGAAATGGCGTGCGGACGCGGAACATATGTACGGTCTGTAATCCGCGACCTCGGCGCAAGTCTTGAATGCGGCGGATGTTTGACGGGATTGACTCGCCTGCAGGTGGGCCCTTTTCACATTGACGATGCGTGGACGCTTGATCGATTGCAGACAGCATCCGCCCATGACTATATACTGCCCTTGTCGCAATGGGATGAGGCTGTGCGGAAAGATCCCCCGCCCGTTCCACCGCGACCCGATGGTTAAGTTTCCCGAATCCCGAGTTCAAAATGAGTGGCGAGCTGGTCGCACAACCCATCCACCCGCCGCAAGGCACCCGACTGGCGCTGGCCGACCGCTTCCGTCTGGCGATCGCCAAGTCACACGCACGCCGCATGCTGACACGGATGCTCCGCGCCACCGAAAGACTTCGCGAACAACAGACCACAACCCTGCTCGCAAAAATCCGCCGCAACGCCTCCAGCGAATACGGCAAAGCCCACGGGTTCGACAACATCCGATCCGATGCCGACTTCCGCCGACAGATTCCCGTCACGTCGTATGAAGACCTCAAGCCGTACATCGACAAGGTCAAAGCCGGGAATCTCGATGCGATGTTTGGACCGGGTCAGACCGTGCACATGTTCGCCAAGACGAGCGGAACAAGCGACTGCCCGAAATACATTCCCGTCACCGATCACTTCCTCGCCGAATATCGACGTGGTTGGAATGCGTTTGGCGTCAAAGTGCTGATGGACCATCCCGGATGCTTCCTGCGACCAATCGTGCAGGTGTCCAGCCGGATGGATGAAGAATACACGTCCGGCGGATTTCCGTGCGGGGCGATTTCGGGATTGATGGCCGCCACGCAAAAGCGACTCGTTCGACGATATTATGTGGTCCCGTTTGAAATCGCTTACGTGGCCGACGCGATGGCGCGGTATTACAGCGTGCTTCGTTTTTCGATCGCGACGAACGCCGCGTTCGTCGTCACCGCAAGCCCAGCCACCCAGCTTAAGTTGGCCAAGGTCGGCGACGAAAACGCGCAGTGTTTGATCCGTGATGTGCACGACGGAACCATCAACGCAAAGTTCGAAATCCCCGACGACGTACGACGCAAGTTGGAATCTCGTCTTGCGCCCGATCCGAACACCGCGCGACGACTCGAATCGATTTTGCAATCGACGGGTCGCCTGCTTCCCAAACACTATTGGAACCTGGGTTTCCTCGCGAACTGGACCGGCGGCACGATGGGCCTGTACCTTCGCGACTTTCCGGAATACTTCGGCGATGTGCCGGTGCGCGACATCGGTTTGCTGGCGAGCGAAGGACGCATGTCGATTCCGATCGACGATGGATTGCCGTCGGGTATCCTCGATGTGGCTGACAACTACTTCGAATTCATTCCGAAAGATGAATACGGAACAAAGCATCCGACAGTCCTTGGCGCCAGTGAATTGGAAGCCGATCAAGAGTATTACATTCTGCTGACGACGTCGGCTGGCTTCTATCGCTACGACATTGGCGACCTTGTGCGGGTGACCGGGTTCCATCGTGAAGCGCCGTTGATTGAATTTCTGCACAAGGGTGAACACACCTGCTCGCTGACGGGTGAAAAGCTGAGCGAAAAGCAGGTCGTGATGGCCTTTGAAGAAGCGGCTGAACGCTTCGGATACAAAGGGCGGAACTTTGTCCTGGCTCCCAAGTGGGGACCGCTGCCGCACTATCTGCTTCATCTGGAATCGGACGACTGGTTGAAGCCCGACCGCGCCCAGATGCTGGCTGACGCGCTCGACGAACGACTCCGCGCGATCAACATCGAATACGATTCAAAGCGATCGTCCGGGCGACTCGGATCGGTCGTGGCGAACTTGCTGCCGAATCGCTGGCTCGCGGAATATGACCGGGTGCTGGCTCGACGCAACCGCCCAGCCAACGAGCAGTTTAAGCACCGCTTCTTGTTCAGTGAGTTGGATGCGGATCACGATTTTCCGCGCAGCCAGGCAGGCCCGTCGTCGGCATCGAACATGAATCGACGGCTCGCCACTTGAATTATCCCGGAACGGCCTTAGAACGGACCGGTGAATCATCCTATTTTCAAAGTCCTCTTATTCGCAGCAGGAGAATTGTGCCATGAGGCGTCCCAAGATATCTGTCATCGGTGCCGGTAACGTCGGAGCCAGTTGTGCATTCTGGATCGCAGTGAAGGAACTCGGCGATGTTGTGTTGATCGACATTCCCGAAGCGGCTGACAAAACCGCCGGCAAGGCGCTGGACCTCGCGCAGTGCGGTCCGGTGCACCGCTTCGATTGCAAAATCACGGGTGGCAGCGACTACGCAGCCGCGGCTGACAGCGACGTGGTGATCATCACCGCCGGATTGCCGCGCAAGCCTGGCATGAGTCGCGACGACCTGGTCGCAACCAACGTCAAGATCGTCGGCAGTGTCAGCAAAGAGGTGGCTAAGGTCGCACCGAATGCGGTTTTGATCATCGTGTCCAACCCGCTCGACGCGATGGTTTACACCGCGTGGAAGCAGAGCGGTTTCCCGACGCACCGCGTGGTCGGACAAGCCGGCTGCCTCGACATCGCCCGCTATCGCACGTTCATCGCGATGGAACTCGATTGCAGCGTCGAAGACATCACCGCGCTATTGATGGGTGGTCATGGCGATGACATGGTTCCGCTGCCCCGCTACACGTCGGTGGCAGGTATTCCCGTCAGTCAGTTGATTCCGGAAGCGCGCCTGAACGAAATCATCGAACGCGCCAAAGTCGGCGGCGGCGAACTCGTCAAGCTCATGGGCACCAGTGCATACTACGCACCAGCCGCAGGCTCGGTGGATATGGCCGAAGCCATCGTTCGCGACAAGCGTCGTATCTTCCCGTGCGCCGCGTACTGCGACAAAGAGTATGGCGTTGGTGGTTACTTCGTCGGCGTGCCGTGCATGCTTGGCGCGAACGGTGTCGAAAAGGTGATCGAAGTCGAACTCGATGCGGGCGAGCGCAAGCTGTTTGATTCCAGCGTGTCGCACGTGAAGGAGCTGGTCGAGTTGGCTGAAAAGAACCTGGGCTGAGAAATCAGCGCACAATGACTGCGACAAAGGTCGATTTCGAACGGTACAGATGACCGGCTTTCGCCATTGTCACAACATTTTAGCCAAGATCGGGGTAGCGGCGTCTTGTTTGCTTGGTGAATCGCATGGGAGCAGGTAGACTGTAGCCCACGTTGTGAGCAACCAGTTTCTAACAATCCAGCGATCAGCAGACTCGGTGAAAATCCGCGGAGGCATGGCGTGACGAAAATCGATAAGCAGCTTGACCACATCTACCATCGTTCACGAATCGACGCGCACATTACAGGCATGATTATCCTGGTCACATTGATGGCCATCCTGTCATTGACGATTGGTCCCAAGTTCGCGCCATTCAAGGTCGGCGCTCGAATGCTCGACTCAGTTCGCTACGTCTGGGTGGAAGCCGATCAGGAATGGGTCACCGAGCACACGCTGGTGCGGTCCGGCACGTTCCCTCCCATCGGCAACAGGGGCGAAACCGACATCCGCGAGGTCTACCCGAAGGTCGTCAGTCTCGTTTTGTTCATTGGCGTGATGGCCGTCTCGGGCTTCATCTACAAATGCGCCCGGCGTCAAACGCGATTGATGAATCAGATTTATGCCGACGATCCTGATCGCCCGTACTACCGCCCGTGGTCTGAAATCCGTATCACGTTCTGGGCGCTGAATTTCGTGTTGCTCTTTGTGATGATGCTGATGTTCTTCCTCTAGGCTGAAAGGTCAACCGCACGCGAAAGGCTGTCGGCATTGACACTTCGAAGGCTTGACACTTCGGCGGCGAATCGCAAACTAATCCAGGCACCAACTGGCCTCGTGCGACACAATCGCGCGAGGCTTTCTCATTGATCGAAGGAGTCTCGCGATGACGCAGAATCGAATGATTGACGGATGGACGCTGGCAGGGGCAGCGGCGTTTGTGTGCCTGCTGTTGATGACCACGATTGCATATGCAGATGATTCAACGGGCACGACGAACGATGAATCTGTTCAATATCTCAGCAACATCCGGCAGGTCACGTTTGAAGGATTGCGCAGCGGCGAAGGCTACTTCAGCGCCGACGGTTCAAAAATGATCTTCCAAAGCGAGCGCGACCCAGCCAACCCCTTCTATCAGATTTTCGTGCTCGATCTGAACACGGGCAACACCACGCCCGTCTCTCCCGGAATGGGCAAGACGACTTGCGCCTGGATTCATCCCGACGGCGTTCACGCGCTCTTCGCGTCCACCCACGAAGACCCGAAGTCACTCGCCCTGCAAAAAGAAGAACTCGAACACCGGGCGGCTGGCACAACCAAGCGATACGCGTGGGACTACGACGAGCATTACGAAATCTACGCGACGAAGATCGGCTCGAAGGAATACACGAACCTGACCAAAACCCGCGGCTACGATGCAGAAGGATCGTACTCGCCGGATGGAAAGTGGATCGCGTTCTCTTCAAACCGTCACGCCTATAGCGAAAATCTCTCCAAGACCGACCGACACATTCTCGCCAACGACGCGAAGTATTTCCTCGACATTTACATCATGAAATCCGACGGCAGCGACGTGAAACGCCTGACCAACATCGCCGGTTACGACGGCGGACCGTTCTTCAGCCCCAACAGCAAACGCATTTGCTGGCGACGCTTCACGCCCGACGGCAACGTCGCCGAAATCTGGACGATGAACATCGACGGCAGCGATCAGAAGCAACTCACCAATCTCGGCGGCATGTCCTGGGCGCCGTATTACCATCCGTCGGGCGACTATTTGATCTTCACCACCGACATCAACGGGCGCAGCAACTTCGAACTCTACGTCGTCGACGTCGAGGGCAAGCACGAACCTGTCCGCGTCAGCAACTTGCCCGGCTTTGATGGACTGCCGGTGTTCTTCCCGGACGGCAAACGCCTCGCATGGACGGCCAACCGCACCGAAAACAAGAAAGGACAAATCTTTTTCGCCGACTTCGACGATGCAGCCGCCCGCAAGGCGTTGTCGATGTCACCATTGCAGAAACAGGACCCGGCGAAGGGGGCTGACGTTGCTCAAACAGACCATGGTCAAAGTTCTCAATCTGCATCCGAAAGCCCAAGCAATTTACGCGACCGCGCTCTTGCACTTCTGAACAAAACAGACGGTCATCGCTGGAACTCCGTCAATCCGGGACAATCCGGTTACGTCGAATTTGAAACCGATCCATACTCGAAGATTGGCAGCTTCTTTCAGTTTGCGTTAGGGCAGACTGAAGGAACGAATCAGTCGCTTGTTCACGTATTGTATGACTGGGAAATTCCGGATGCCGAATTCGATTCAACCAAATTCGAAGCAGAACTCAGCGGGCTTTTGAAACTTGCCGAATATCTGTCGAATGCTCCTACTGAACAACAAACACGAACGCTGCTTCTTCACATCATGATCAATGTGCCCGAGGCAAAACGACAGGATCTCTTCAACTCGATCTTGAAAGCAGTTGGCGGCAAACTCGCTGCGTCGGTCGATGTTCGCGGATTGCGTTCGCCTTCGGGACGCTTCACGATTGAAGGTGTGGGGACAAGCCCGCGCTGGTCCAAGCTCATCGAACGCCTCAATATTGCCGTCGGTCTTCCGCTCAAGACAAACAACACACCCCTTCCGAATTCCTGGGCATACCGCGCGTATGAAAAAAACGTACCGGCAATTTCAATCAGTCCCGATCAGCCGCAAGGTGAGGCAACTGACCAAGCAAATGGTGAGGTCAATCAGCGTGCGATTCAACTGATCGCACGAATACTGGGATCGTTGATGGCTGATCCAGACGCCCCACCATTTACGCCCATCACCGAACGCGCTGATGCGGCGAAGGGGCGGCCTTACTTGGGGACCGAGCCCGATTATCGTGCGCAGGTCGAAGGAGTGCTTCTCAAGGGCGTGAAGGAAAACGGTCCCGCGCACCTTGGCGGGATGCGCGCTGGCGATGTCATCGTGCAGATTGCGGACACACCGATTACCAATGTCCAGGGCTATGCCGACGCGCTGGACAAACTCAGCGCAGGCGAAACCATTCTGGTCGTGGTGATGCGAGATGGGGAGCGCGTGTTGCTTCGCGTGACTGTGGGCGAACGGGAACAGTAACGAAGCGGGGAAACGCCAAACCGGCCCGTGCATTTGGCTGGTTCTGGAATTCGCTGGTTTGGGGAATGAACCAGCCCGGCGAATTACCAGCCTTGCTCAGCCACGACGAATTTGCCCGACACCTTGGTGCCCAGTGTTTTGACGGCTGCGATGCACACCAAAAGGATCATGGCAAACATCACTGCGTACTCCGTGGCAGTGGGGCCATCTTCCTCGTGAATAAACCGAAGTACCTGATTGGTGATTGCCCTTCTCATGGACATCCCTCCTCCGTGATTGGTGCACAACCATCGCGTTTTTTTGCTGGACCCGTGGCAGGACCGCCAATGGCTCTTGTTTTCAAGCCTACGAAACGCATTCTGTTGAAGCAAATGCGAATTCAATCAACCGCAAATCCGCGTCAGTTTATCGGACGAGTCGTACGGCGATCAGGTACTGCGACGTGGCGTTTTCGTTTGATTTAAATGAACGCATTCCGTCGTAAGCGCATGACCAAGAATCAAAACGGGCCCTGTGTGTTCGGGTTCGCATCCCAAACACCAGGGCCCTTCTCTCGATTGGCGACGGGCGAGGAAGCCTGCCGCCAATTGCTCTCTCCCTATTCCGGGTTTGATCGGCGCGACGCGCCAGTCTTCAGCGTTCGCCAGTCTTCAGCGTTCGCCAGGATTGATTTCGCTTTCTCCTGGATTCCCGCCTGCGCGGGAATGACGGCGCTTGCGTCGAATCAATCGTGTTAGCGACGTCGCCAAATCGCGACGCCCGCAAGCGAAAGCAGCATCGACAAGCCAGTCGCCGGTTCCGGAACTGCCGCGAACGAGATGCGATAAATCGGCGTATTGGCGTTCAACTGGCTCTCAAAGACATAACCAGCCGCCGTCGTCGATCCGTCGAAGATGCTCAGGTCGGCGAAATCAAATCCGACAGGATCGTTGTCGGCAATACGATCGCTGTTCGACGAACCCTGCAGAAACGCAGCGCCAAAAATTCCGTCAACCTCTGATCCGGCGTCCCACAAATCACTGGCCGTCAACACGATCTCCGACACAAGCAGATTGCCCGATGCGTCCAGAACTTCATGTTCGGTCGGTGAATCGTTGCCGATGAAGTAATCATTGCTCGGGACGGCCATCGCACCGAACGTGAAATAAGGATTGGTCGACCCGTCAACATCAAACACACCCTGACCGGTTGCGCCCGGTACAAGCGGACCAGCCGGGTTCGGAACAACGGTCCCCAATGTGGCTGATGGATCTGCCGCCATAAATGCCGGGAACCAATCGGCGCCGCTACCGCCCTCGGCGATGCTGACAATCGCAGCCGACGCAGTGCTTCCGGCATCGAACGAATCGTACGTGCCGTTATTAAACCCGATGCGCAGCGGCGCAAATGAAACACTGTTCATCGGTGCCAGGTTCTCGACCGTCACTTCGATCATCGCCGCGTTGGCGCTGCCGGATGCCAAGGCCATCAATGCAAGTGCCCCGACGCCAATCCCCCAACTCCTCAATGAATGCATACCGTCTCCCTTCAATTTCCCATTGGTGAATTGCGCCCCGCCGCCTCCAGACAACGGGACAAACTGCAAGTTTCAGTTTCCAAGGGTTCGTCGAAGGTGAGACCAACTCCTGACAGGCAATTCAAATTTATTCGCGGAAAGGGAAAGGGTTCAGACGTGCAGATGCAGAGAAACGCCGTCATTCCCGCGCATTACCGTCGTTCGCGCGTATTGCCGTCATTCCCGCGAAAGCGGGAATCCAGGTGAATGTATTAGCGCAGTCACAAAGCGACGGAACACTGACGATCCATCGCTTTCGCATGGTGTGAAAGATCAGTGGAGGATTCTTGTACCGTTCTGGATTCCCGCCTGCGCGGGAATGACGACATGACAGTCAGCCGCTCTTAGACCCCGCGCGTGCTTTCTGCCGGTACAACGGTCAGATCAATGCGGAATCGCTCGGGCCCGTCTTCGTCGAATTCCAGACGGTAAATCAAAAGCGCTCCACACTCGAAATCAGCCCCGATGTTGGAATCAAGCGGAGGGGCTATCCCTTCATTGGGTTCGTCGGCATCGTCGTCGCCCACTTCAGCCGACGAGAAGTACACGCCCTCGATCAGCGGAACATTCTCAAGCGCGGCTTCGTCAAGATTTTCTTGCGCTCGTGCGAGCAAACCTTCGCCGCCAATCGAGAAGACGCGCGAACACTGAACCTGCTGAATGGTGGTTTCAGAATTGCCTTCCAGGTTGAGCGTGTCGGGATCCGAACTGAACGACAGCAATGTCGGCTGCGTGTCGCGATCAAGATTGTCATACGCCCCGAACACAAAGATTGCCCGGAACGGCGTGTTGTTGATGAACAACACCTCGGCATTACCGCGCTGACCGGCCACATTGCCACCGAGCGATGCCGTCAGGCTCAACAGTCCATCCAGACCACACCCGGAAAGGACCAGCAGCGTCATGACGAGCATGAGCGGCGCGGCAAGCCTCGTAGAGTTTCGGCGGTAGCGGACGTTGCGATGCATGTCGAGGTTCCTGGGTTCTTGGCCAATCTCAGTCGTAAGCGGATCATTCTACGCCCGGTGAAAGCGCCTTCCAAATCGATCGGACAGCGCAAGCCCCGAAGGTCCGAAAACGTACCGGAAGCAGTCGCCGCAATATTGCAAACGCGCCCAACCGCACCCTCTGGACGTACGATAACCGCCCACTGAAAGATCGGCTTAGCCGCAACGCGGGCTTGAACATCGCCTCGGCCAAATCGAAGCGCAAAAAAGCCGACTGACAGGCCTGATACGCCCGTCAGCCGGCTTGGGTTTATGTCAATACTGGCGATTCGTGCGGACAAATCGCCCGAAACGACCGTCGCAGCTTACGAATTCTTGGCGGCAGCGACGAATTCGACGATCTCGCGAACCATCTGCTTGGCCCGAGCGAGTTCCGGGGTGTCTTCCGATGCCTCGACGTCGGTGCTTGCGACCTGGGTCACGGTTTCGGTCTTGGCTTCCGTACCGGTTTTCTTCTTGCAGCAATCGAGTGTGATCGTGGTCGGTTCTTTGGGTTCAGCCGCTGCGACGACGGCGGCAGCTTTGGCTTTATCCTTGCAGCAACCACCCTTGGCTGATGCGGTCTGAGCTTCTTTTGACTTCGTGCATCCACCTTCGGCTGATGCGGTCTGGGCTTCTTTCGACTTGGTGCATCCACCCTTGGCACTGGCGGTGGCGGCTTCTGCCGACTTGTCGCACGGTGCGCCACCGGCGGCTGCTTTTGCACAACCGTCTTTGCAGCAACCTTTGCTCTTTGCGGTTGCGCTGGCGACTTGTGCTGACTTGGTGCAAGGGGCGGTGCTGCCTGCTGACTTGCTGCACGGTGCTTTGGCCGACGCGGTCATCGCGCCGAAGTCGTGCATGCGGGCGGCCAACTTTTCGGCGACGGCTTGTGCTTCCTGCTCCGAATCGAATTCGATGCCAGCCACCATGTACTTGACCTGCGTGTTTTTCTGCTTGGCCATCGCGGCTGCCGCCATCGGGCAGTGATAGCACGAGCCAGCGACCGACGGTGCAACCGATGCCGTGCTGGCGAGTTCGGCTTCCATCGCCTCAGCCAGCTTGTTCATCGCCGTGACTTTGCAGTTGTAGGTGCTGCCGGCGACGAGGTATGACACCGAGCTTCCGGTTTCTTTCGCTTTGGAGGCGGCGGTGTAACCACAACGGGTTTCCATGTCGCCGACCTTGTAGGTCATCTGGGGGAGTTGATCCATCACGCGGGCAACGCCAGCTTCGACCATATCCGTCGAACCTGCATGAGCCGCAACGGCTTCGACCGTCTGAATCTCCTTGTCGCAGGCCATCACGCCCGACGCCAAGCCAAACGCGCTCACAAACGCCGTCATTGCACCAAACAAACGCATTCCGTTCTTTCGCATCATTAAGTCAGCTCCCAATAGATTCCAGCGATAGAAGATAAGTCCCGCCCGCCACCGTCCCGCACACGCGAGCCGTCCGAACACAAACAGTATATCGAACCCCAGCCGCTTCGCCCAAGCCCCCACCCGTAATCCACCGGTAACATCCACTTCCGCCCCTATAGGACGCGATCCCGCGACTCAAGCCTCAGGGAACCCCAGGAGATGCCAATTCGCCTGAAGCCTGCAACATGACCTCGCGAAAGACACGGCCCCGGATTCAACCTAACTGGCTATAAATGCTAAAGTTAACCACGATTTCACAGCTGCGCGGCCGTTCGAAATCCAAAATGAACAGAATCGGCAGACTGCAAGTTGAATCTGAGATTGTCGTTTGAGGCTTGTTCCGCAGGGGGTCGAATCAAGTTTGAAGTCGGAGCATTGATGAGTCCGTAAGAAACGCTTCCATCCTTTCTTGGGGTGCCAACGGAACGCGTTTCACAGGACCACTTTTTCTATTGTTGAACGCGCAACTACGAGCCTGATGATCAAGCCACCACAACACTTATGTCTTACGAATGAAGTTGCGGCGGCACTCGTACGTTCTGCGAAACGTCGAAACATGCGCGCAGACAATCGATAGGATCGCGCATGGGTATGTAGTTCAGATCGAATGCTTCTTGATTGGTCGGTACGTGCGAAATCGAATGTATCGCAAGACCTTGTTAGTTTTGATCTACTCAGCCGAGCCTCTTGATCAATGTATCTCAGTTGATGCCTAATGCTGTCACTTCATGACTAAATGCGAGGCTATGTCAATCAATACGCGACAATCAGTTGAAGTGCGAGAACATCAGTCACTTCTTGCTACTAACTCCCATTGAAATACCACATCAAGATACTTTGAGATATCTGAACGCGCGATATTTAGCTTGGAAGGCTTAATGTCGCGCGTCATGTCTTCATGTCTTCGCGCAAAAAATCCGTCGGATCCGGAGATTTTGTCCTTGCAATCAAACTATCAGCGGTTAGTTTTCAGAATGGTAAAAAGAAGTGCGAGGGCATTCGGCCGCTAAACCAACGCCCTCGCAAAAAGGAATATTGTGATGCGCACGTTAAGCACGTGTAGACAATTCGTCAACAACAATTCAAGAAAATACAACAGAAATAGTTTGTGCGGAATTCGGACGGGCGATGGATGGTCTTCACTCTGTGCTTGTATACAAGCACGAACGATGAATTCCGATGACAAAAGAAAATGGGCAGCGGGGTTAGAGCCCGCTGCCCACCAAAGCACCGAATTGGCGAATCGGAGATCCGCCACACGGTGGTCGAGACCGAGCCGAAGCTCGGACCCGGTCAATAGCTATACATGGGTATCGGCTTACAAAATCTCCGCCCTTTGGAGATTCCAATGGGTAAACAGCAGAAGCCCAAGGGGCCTGGACATTGGATTTTCGTGGCGTTCATTACTCTGCGTAATGGCAAGCGAATCTTCGCGTCCTCCTACGGGCTGAAAGCCTTCAAGATCTGGGTCAAAGACTAGGATCAAGAAGGTCAAACAGACAGGGTGCGCGGAGTCGATGGCTCCGCGTACCCTTCTTGCATTCTTCAACGCAAGCCGGAACGATATCGTAGATTCCCATAAAGGCAAGTTCAATTCCTTAATTGCCAATTTCCCCAGAAACACCAAATGAGTGTGCGATTCAAGACACCTCGCCCCCATTTTGGCCGTAGCCGCTGCCGCATCGCCGCAATGCAACAAGTCTTCGATTGAGGCCCAAATTCGCCACAGGGGCTCGGTAGTTGTGGCTCCCCCACAAACACCGGGTTTTCCGAATCCATCGCACTTTCTGCTACGACTTCGCCCCATGGCCCTCATCAGGCACCGCCCTTCTTTTTGGGGTGATAATTGTGTATTCGGGGCTTGCTTTTTTGCCGAAAGGATGTACATAGTTTTAGACAGTTTGATGTGTCAAACTCTTTTGGGGCGACCAAACTTTGGTGCCCGAATCGGCGTTTGGGGGGCTGGGGCGCGGTTTTGAGGCCCTTTGCTGCGAATTGGTGAATCCGGCTGGCTTTTGGCCGTCGGGCACTTGGTGAGCCACTCGACATGATTGCTCAGAATCCCAGGACATTGGCGGACTTGAAGGCGTCGGCTAAGGCGACGGTGCTGTCGCTTCAGGGTGAACCGGCTGTTCAGCAGCGGCTTGCGGAGATGGGGCTGACGAGCGGTCGCCAGATTCGCATGGTGCGGGTGGCGCCGTTGGGCGATCCGTATCAGATCGAAGTGCTCAACTATCACCTTTCGCTTCGTCGCCGCGAGTGTGAATGCGTGCTGCTTGCGACCGACCCGGCGTAATCGGTCAGTTCGTATTCATTCTGTGCATAAACATTCGGTGCATAAACATTCTGTGCATATGCATTCGGCGCGTCACTCTTGCATTCAGCGCATCACTTAGCATTCAGTGCGTCGCGCTGTGACTTTCGGAATCTCCATGGCAACAACCCAAGCGACGTCTGAATCACTTCCGGTCATCGCGCTATTGGGCAATCCGAATGCCGGAAAAACTTCCGCCTTCAACATGTTGACCGGATTGCGCCGCCAGGTGGCCAACTACCCCGGCGTCACCGTCGAAAAAGCGTCCGGCATCATCCGCCACAACACGACCAAACTCGAAGTGCTCGACCTGCCCGGTGCATACAGCTTAACCGCGCGCTCGCCCGACGAATTCGTCGTCACCGAAATACTCCTCGGTCATCGCGACGACACCAAACCGCTCGACGCGGCAGTCGTCGTCATCGATGCGACCAATCTCGAACGCAACTTGTTCCTCGCGTCGCAGGTTTTGGAAGCCGGCCTGCCCACGGTGATCGCGCTGAACATGACCGACATCGCCGAGCGCCGCGGCATTCAAATCGACAGCGACAAACTGGCTGACAAACTCGGCGTGCCCGTGATTCCGATCGTGGCTTCAACCGGCAAGGGCCGCGTCGCGCTGATCGAAGCCATCGAAAAGGCGATCGGTGGTGACAAACCGTCGCCCATCTGCGATTGGCCCGACGCGGTGAATCAATCCGTCGAAGCGCTGTCGGCTGAAATCTCAAAGCGAAACGGCGCGATCGGACCCGTCACGCCCTACGAACTGCGCCGCTGCCTGCTCGACGCCAATGGCGAAATGGAACGAAAGCTCCTCGCAAGTCATCCCGACAGCCGAGCGCTGGCGGAATTTGTCAGCGAGCAACGGGAAAAAATCAAAGCGTCCGGACATTCGCCGGCCAACCTCGAAGCCGAAATCCGCTACGCATCCATCGCGGATATCGTCAGCGGCTGCCTGAAGCGAACGCCCAACACCGAACCGACCCGCAGCGAACGACTCGACAACCTCTTAACCCATCGCGTGCTCGGGACGATGATCTTCGTGGCCGTCATGACGATCACCTTCATCAGCGTGTTCAGTTGGGCCGCTCCGTTGATGGATGGTATCGAGGCCATGTTCGGAGCGCTTGCCGGCTGGGTGCATGCCGCGCTGGGCGAAGGACTTCTCGCGACGTTCTTAACCGACGGCGTCATCGGCGGAGTCGGCAGCGTCCTCGTGTTCCTGCCGCAGATCATGATTCTAATCGCGCTGATCACACTGCTCGAAGATTGCGGATACCTTGCGCGGGCGGCGTTTCTGATGGATCGCGTGCTGCGCGTGTTCGGACTCGGCGGGCGCGGATTCGTGCCGCTATTGTCTTCGTTTGCGTGCGCCATTCCCGGTGTGATGGCCACGCGCACGATCGAATGCCCGCGCGAACGTTTGATCACCATCCTCATCGCCCCGCTGATGGCGTGCAGCGCCCGTATCCCGGTGTACACGATTTTTGTCGCCGCGTTCATCCCGCAGAGAATGGTCCTGGGATTCCTGCCGCTGCAAGGTTTGGTCTTCGCGGGGATGTACTTCTTCGGCATCGTCGCTGCAGCCGTCGCCGCGCTGGTGTTTCGCAGTGTCCTCGAAGGTCGCGCTCCGACGCCGTTTATTCTCGAACTTCCCAGCTATAAGAAACCTTCGATCAAGCTGATCCTCTGGCGTTCGCTCGATCGGGGCAAAGTCTTCATCCAGTCAGCCGGTACGATTATCCTCGCGATGAGCATGATCATCTGGGCGCTCTTATACTTTCCCAGACCCGCCGACCTTGAAACAAAAGTCCGCGGCGACATGCAGCAAGCCGGCATCACCGAACCGGTCAAAATCGAAAACGCGGTCGCCGGTGAATACCTTCGCAACAGCTACATGGGGCGCGTTGGTAAGGCGATCGAGCCAGCCGTCAAACCGCTCGGATGGGATTGGAAAATCGGGATGGCCACGCTGGCATCATTCCCCGCGCGCGAAGTCGTCGTCTCGACGTTGGGCATCATTTACAACCTCGGCGCGGGTGCGGACGAAGAATCCACCGCCCTGCGCCAGAAGCTTCAATCGGCGACTTGGCCAGATGGGCGGAAGGTTTATAACATCCCTGTGGTGCTGTCGATCATGGTGTTCTTCGCGCTGTGTTGTCAGTGCGGCGGGACGGTGGCGGTGATCAAGCGCGAGACGAATTCGTGGAAGTGGGCGGCTGTCGCGTTTTCGTACATGACGATTTTGGCGTATGTCGGCGCGCTGGTTGTGTATCAGGTTGGCATTCGGGTTTCTTAAACGTTAGGCGGGTGAGACTATGTGGTGGGAATACGTGATTGTGGTTGGCGGTTTGGCGCTGGCTGTTGTTTACGCCATCGCGTTCGCCCGGAAGATTTTCAGCGAAGGCGAAGGGTGCGGTTGCGGTCACGGTGCGTGTTCAAATGAAAACCACGGCGAATCCGATTCGCCGAAACTCAAAGTCACACCGCTGGTCGAATTGAAGGGCCCCACCGACAGCAAGTAGGGTGGGCCATGCCCACCGATTATGCAGCACCGCTTCCCAGGAAGATTCCAAAAACCGCGCTGAGCAATCCACCCAGCAGCGCCAGCAAAAACCCGATTCCTGAACCCAATCCTGCAAAGAACATGCGGTCATCCTTTCGCATCGCGACTCGTCTCGTTCAATGGCCCCCATCAAGCCAATGACTTCGCGCTTCATTCGGCGCGGCTGCATGGTACACTGAACCGGATTCGAGACATAGCCCGATCTCGCGTTGGCGAATGGATTCAACATTCGCATCGTATGGTGGGCCGTGCCCACCGCAGTTCGAACCACAACGACATGGTGGGCACGGCCCACCCTACGCGATCGGCTTTGAGATTTTGATCCCATTGATTTCCCGCGGAGGTTGACCGTGCGCTTTTCACGCCCCAAACGCTTTGGCCCTGTTGTCGCAGCACTTCTAACCGTAGGCCTGCTCGTCGGATTTGCTGGCTGCTCTGCGACGCAGACGATCCATGACCCGGTCCTCTGCTCGCAACTCGGCGAGATCCTCAACCGCAATGCCGATACGGGTGCGATGATCAGCGCCCGCGTTGTCGATCTGGCCAGCGGAACCGAACTTTACGCGTCCAACGAAGACGTCGCCGTCATGCCCGCGAGCAACATGAAGCTGGTCACCAGTTCGACCGGCTTGGATCTGCTGGGACCGGACTACAAGTTTGAAACGTATCTCGCCCGCGACGGCGACGACCTTTGGATCATCGGGACGGGCGACCCAGCCGTCGGCGACAACCCGTTGGCCAAGCGGCGCGGCGGTACGACGATGACGGTGTTTGACGATTGGGTCAAAGCCTTAAAGCAAAAGGGAATCAACCACGTTTCGGGCGATCTGGTGTACTACGAAGGGGCGTTCGACGCGTATCATTTTCATGACACGTGGGATCATGACGACCTCGTCCACTGGTATGCCGCCCCGGTATCCGGGTTGAACTTCAACGACAACTGCGTGGACATCACCATCAGCCCGACGGCCGACGGCCAACCGGTGTCATATACTGTCACTCCGCCATTTGACGATCTCGTCGTGGTCAATGAGTGCATCACCGGCAAGGACGAAGAGCCGACCATCAACCGCATGCCGCACGCCAACGTCGTCGTCATCGGCGGTGGATGCAGCAAGACGAAGGCGCTCAAAAGCAAACCGGTGACCGATCCCGGCGAATTCTTCGCGGGCGCGTTTCGCAGGCATTTGGCCAACAACGGAATCGTCGTCGATGGCGAAGTGCGATCGTCACCGACACCGCTCGGCGATTCGCTCATCCCGCCAGCCGGCGCGATCATCGCAACGCATACAACGACGATGCCGGAAGTCCTCTGGCGGATCAACAAAAGCAGTCAGAACCTCTTCGCCGAGTGCATGTGCAAGCTGAGCGGGCGGGTCTTCGACGAGGCGAGCGGCCACCAGCGACCCGGTTCCTGGGCCGGCGGTGAACGGGCGATTCGCGCGTTTATGAGAAAAAACCGCATCGACGATTCAAAGTTGAAGGTAGCCGATGGGTCGGGCCTTAGCCGCGGCAACAACGTCACCGCCCACCTCATCAGCGACATTCTGATCGCGATGCACAAGCACAAAGACTTCGAGGTCTTCCGCGCGAGCCTAGCCGAACCGGGCGAAACCGGAACGCTCGGCAGCCGCATGAAGAAACTGAACGGAAACGTCTTCGCCAAAACGGGCTATATCAGAGGCGTCCGCGCCCTGAGCGGATACGTCCACACGAAAAACGACCGTTGGCTGGTGTTCTCCTTCATCTACAACAAAATCCCCGGCAGCGTCCAACCGTTCAACGATCTACAAAACGAAGCCTGCGAGCTGTTGTACAATTGGGACCCGGAAAAAGTCGAAACAGCCAAGGGCGACGAGGTATAATGTAGGGTCCGCTGTGCGGACCATGACTTCGAACTATGTAGAGTTCGCGCATCGACTACCAATCAGCGATACCATGACCCAAACGTGAGGTGTCCATACCGATGACCGGAGCACTGCATCGCATCACGCTCGTTGTTGGCATCGCGATCCTGCTTGCCGGTGTTGCGGGTTTCATCCTTGTCGACGGGCTGGTTTGGGCGGCGATCGCTGCGGCGGGCCTTACGTGTTCGGTTGTCTGCGGTGTTCTGTTGGCCGCACAGGAAAGCAAGCAGCACGCCAGTTGGCCTCGCTGGAGTATGGCGAGCTACGTTGTCGCCGTATTCGTGTGGTCGTGGGTTGTATCCGCACTCGCATACGATCTATTTGTTCCACGTGACTGGGCATTCCTGGTCGGCTTACTGATTGCATGCGTGCTGATCGCCGTTCCATCAATAAAGATCTATGGCAAGAATTCGCTCACTGACGTTCTGGATGCCTCGCTCGTCCTGATTGCGGGCTTACTGCTGCCACAAGCAACTTTCGACGTTCAATGGCGATTGTCGTTGGAGTGGCTCGGAATTTATGGATACATCATCTTACCGATTGGCGTAGCAATCGTTGTCTTCGCGATGCGCGAGACAATGAAGCAAGGCATGAGTCGAAGAGCCGGTGCTCTCTTGTGCATGATTGGCGTAGCTTTTTTGGCGGCCGTTCTCGTCCCGAGTGTGACACATTGAGCCGGTAGTACTCAACCGATGTGAATGAGCCCAGCGCATTGACTCCACACGAATTCCATTTGATTTGCAAAACAAGACGCCTCAAGGACTATATTGTCGAAGTCGAAAACAGTGTGTTCATATACTACTTTCATCCACTCCTTGGCTGTATTGTGGCTCTCTTCCTGTTCGTCTTAACATGCAAGGCGTTTGACGTAAATGGCCCGCTGATAAATGAGCCATTTTGGTCCACACTGCTAGGCTTGTATATGCTAGCGGGTATCCTCGCCTGGTGGTGGTGGTTTAGGATACGCCCAAAGAGAGACGAACTCGTGATTGAAGCAGGTACAATCCGGTGGCACCTCCATTTGGGTCGCTGGTCGCTCTGGAGCGACAAAGGCGAGGCGCAGTTCGACGATCTGTTACATGTCTCTATTCGAGACGATTGGCACTTGAGCAGAAAGCAAGCTGCCAGAATCCAAAAAACAAAGAAGGATAGTTCACCGACGATGGAGTTCCTCGTGGATCTGTTTTTTCCACGTGGAAGCTTGATTTTGACCAAGAAGGATGGCGGTCGAAGGGAAATAGAAGGTCTGATGTTTCGATTTGAGAAGAGCGATTTGGAAGAAATGGTAACGTATATTCATCAACACCAAAGTCATCTGATATGCGATGATTCGGTGCGAGAGTTGCAGTAGCGCTGTTGGGTCCGCCGTGTGGACCAATTCTGGCGATCCCAAATACAAAGAATGGTCCGCAAAGCGGACCCTACATGTCTGACTGAATACTCGACTCTTTCGTCTTGATTGGCGTACCGCATTCGGGACAGCGGCCGAATTCCATCGATGCTCGTAAATCATAACCGCATTCTTTGCATTCGGTCTCGGGACGCGGTTTGCGACGATAGAAAATCAGGTTCTCCTCCAAAAAAGTGG
>DDIR01000031.1:0-6326 GCA_002338715.1 Phycisphaerales bacterium UBA1845
GAAGAGGAAGGCGCAACAGTCTCGCCCGGTGGCTTTGCCGACCCACTTGCGAGCGCGCTACGACGCGGCGCAGACCACCGCAGAGAACGCCCGCCACTGGGCAATGGCCGATGCGCTGTCGGCGGATTCGTCTGCGTCCGCAGGCGTGCGCAAGAAACTCCGCGAGCGGGCCCGCTACGAGGTAGCCAACAACAGTTACGCCAAAGGAATCGTGCTGACCCTCGCCAACGACTGCATCGGCACTGGGCCGCGCCTGCAACTGCTCACCGACAACGACGAGGTCAACCGCACGGTGGAAGCTGCGTTCGCGGAATGGTCGCGAGCCGTCAACCTGGCCGAAAAACTCCGCACCATGCGGATGGCCAAGACGACCGACGGTGAGACCTTCGCCGTGCTGACCGCCAATCCGGTGATCGATTCGCCCGTGGCACTCGACGTTCAACTGGTCGAAGCCGATCGCGTTGCCTCGCCGGTGATGTCGATCTGGCCGACCGCGAACGACATCGATGGCATCATGCTGGATGCATGGGGCAATCCCCAAACGTACACAATGCTGCGGCAGCATCCCGGCGACCTGGCGGCGTGGAAGACACAGTACGACAGAGTCCCGGCGGAGGCGGTGGTTCACTGGTTCCGGTCCGATCGCCCAGGCCAGCATCGGGGCATCCCCGAGATCACCCCGGCGTTGCCGCTGTTCGCACAGTTGCGGCGCTACACGCTCGCAGTGATTGCCGCGGCCGAGACGGCTGCCGACTTTGCCGCCGTGCTCTTCACCGATGCGCCAGCCCATGGAGAAGCCCAGGCGCTCGAACCGATGGACGTTGTCGAACTCGAGAAGCGCATGGCCACCGTGCTGCCCGATGGTTGGCGGCTCGGTCAGATTGAAGCGCAGCAGCCGGCGACCGGTTATGCGGAATTCAAACGCGAGATTCTCAACGAGATCGCGCGGTGTCTGAACCTGCCGTACAACATCGCTGCGTGCAACAGCTCGGGCTACAACTACGCGTCCGGGCGCCTCGATCACCAGACCTACTACAAAGCCATCCGGGTTGAGCAGGCTCACCTTGCCGAAGCAGTGCTCGATCGGATTTTTGCCGCCTGGGTTCACGAAGCCATGCTCACCAACGAGTTGTCGATGCTCCGGCATACGCGCGGCCTCGCACATCAGTGGTTCTTCGACGGCACGGAACACGTGGACCCGGCCAAAGAGGCCAACGCTCAAGCCACGCGCTTAACCAGCAACACCACGACGCTCGCCTCGGAGTTCGCCCGCCAGGGCAAAGACTGGGAAGTCGAGCTTCGCCAACGCGCCAAAGAGAAGCAGTTGATGGCCGAGTTGGGGCTCACGGAGGAGCCGCGACCGGTCATCGTCAATGAGGACGAACACGACAACGTAAACGAACAAGACAGCGAGGAGGCCGACACGGATGTCGCGACCCGACAAGCAGCCTGAATACTTGACGTTTCGCTGCCCATTGACGGTGGAAGCCGCCAGCGGGACCGACAAGCAGATGCCGCGCTTCCGGATGGTCGCGTACACCGGCGGAACAATGCGCATCAGTGGATTCCCGCATCCGGTTGTCGTCGACCTCGAAGGCCTTGCCATCGAACGCCAGGACATCCCCGTTCGCCTCGATCACAAGCCGCAGCAGGGCGTGGGCCATACTCAGCGCGTCGCCATCGAAAATGGCCAGGTGATCGCCGAGGGCATGATCAGTCGCGACACGAGTTGGGCGCGCGACGTGGCCAAAAGCGGCGTGAATGGTTTTCCGTGGCAGGCCAGCATCGGCGCGGCTGTGGTGGACGCCGAGTTCGTGCCCAACGGTCAGCGCATAACCGTCAATGGCAGAACGTTCGACGGGCCCTTGCATGTGGTCCGACAAGCCGTCCTCAAAGAGATTTCGTTCGTCGACAGCGGCGCGGACACGGCCACCTCGGCTCGGATCGCCGCCCAGAACAAGGAGCAACCGTCCATGGACGACAACAACGTCACCACCGCCGAGGACTCGGCGCAAAACGCTACGCAGACAGATGGCAACGGTGCATCCAACGAAGATGCGAAAACAACCAAGTCCGAACCCAAACCGGACAAGCCGTTGGATTCGAAGCCGACGACGACTCCGAAAACGGTTAACGCGTCCGCGACCGACGCCGATCCAGTGATTGAAATGCGCCAGAAACTGGCGGCGGAGACGCGCCGCGTCGAAACCATCCGCAAGGTCTGCGCCGGCAAGCATCCCGACATCGAAGCGCAAGCCATCGAGGAGGGTTGGGACGAAGCCCGCACCGAGTTGCACGTGCTGCGAGCTTCGCGCCCACAGGTGACGTCGATTCACACCCGGCAAGCCAACAGCAACCCGCAGGTCTTTGAGGCCGTCGCTCTGATGGCTGCAGGTCTGCCCAACGCGCGGATCGAGGTGATTTATGCAGAACCCGTTCTCGAAGCCGCCGACAAGCTGCGCGGCGTGGGCATCCAAGAATTCTGCGAGTTGGCGTGTGGTCAACAACTCCCCCGCTTCCGCCGCGATGCCTCAGGCTGGCTGGAGGCTGCGTTCAGCACCCTCAGCCTGCCGGGCATCCTCAGCAACGTCGCCAACAAGATGCTGCTCGAGGGCTACAACTACATCGAGGACGCTTGGCGTCGCATTGCCAAAATCGCCAGCGTCAACGATTTCAAGGAGCACACCCGTTACCGCATGACGGGGAGTTTTCAGTTCCAGCAGGTCGGACCGGACGGCGAACTCAAGCATGGCAAGCTCGGCGAGCAAACGTTTGGGCAAAAGGCCGACACCCATGGAATTATGTTTGCGCTGACCCGCCAGATGATCATCAACGATGACATGGGCGCGTTCACCGACATCCCCCGTCAGATCGGGATGGGCGCCGCCGAAGCCATCGCTGACGCGGTGTGGGGACGGTGGCTTGGTAATCCGGTGCAATCGGACGGCAAGACGTTCTTCCATGCCGACCACGGCAACTACGTGGACGGCGCCGATTCCGCTTTGTCGATCGACGGTCTGACCGATGCGGAGGTGACTTTCGGTCTGCAAACCAAGCCCAACGGCAAACCGCTGGGCATGCCCGCCCGGATCCTGCTGGTGCCGACCGCGCTGAAGGTTCCGGCCGAGATGCTCATGAAGAGCGTCCAACTCAACGAGACCACCACCGCCAACAAAGCCAAGCCCGCGGCGAATCCGCACGTCGGCAAGTTCGAGGTGGTGTCCAGTGTGTACCTGTCCAACGCATCGTTCACTGGCGCGTCGAGCAAGGGCTGGTACCTCCTGTCCGACCCGAACAGGCTGCCGGCCATTGAGGTCGCCTTCCTCAACGGCGTCGACCGCCCCACCGTCGAAAAGACCGACGCCGACTTCAACACGCTCGGCATTCAGTTTCGCGGTTACATCGACTTCGGTGTGCGGGAACAGGACTACCGCGGCGCACTGAAGATGAAGGGCGAAGCGTAAACAGGCTGAGGTCTGCAAGTAGATCAGCCGTAATCAGCCCGTTCGAAACCCGAACCCGACAAGGAGTGACGCCTAATGGCACTGGCTACATTCATTCATGACGGCAACAGCATCGACTACACGCCCGGTTCGGCAGTTGCAGCTGGCGCGGTGGTTGTTCAAGGCGAATTGGTCGGCGTCGCCAAGGTGGACATTCCCGCCAACGGACTCGGTGCGTTGGCCCTATCGGGCGTGTTTGATTTTCCGAAGGCGACTGGGATGAGTACCGCAATTACCGCCGGTGCGAACGTGTACTGGGATGCAGGTAACAGCGTGGCGACCACAGACGATGATACCGGCAACAACAAGCTGCTCGGCAAGGCCATCCTCGCCGCGACCGATGATGACGCGACCTTGCGCATCCGCCTGATGCAGTGATTGGGAGCTGCAATCCATGTCCGATCTATTGCGTCAAGGCGCAGCCTGGCTGGATGGTCAGCGTCACCAGCATCTGACGCGCACCATTTCGTACGTACGCGGCGATGATTCAGTCGAACTGGCGGCCACGATCGGCCGCACGGAGTTCGAGCAGGCCGACGAATACGGTGTGCTCCATCGGATAGAAGCGCGAGACTACATCATTCGTACGGCGGACTTGATGCTCGCCGGTGAAACGGCGCTGCCCAAGGCCGGCGACCAGATTCGTGAGACGGACGGCGAGGTGACACATGTTTACGAAGTGGTGGCCCCGAGCGGTGAACCACCATGGCGCTACAGCGATCCGTACCGCGTGGCACTGAGGATTCATACAAAGCACGTGAACACGGAGACAGCATGATGTCCGGAACCCTGCGCATCAACGGCCATACGAAGTGGATCGCGATGATGGTGGGCCTGATCAGCCTGGTGGCTGCGGGCACATATGAGCACACTCGGGCCGTCGAGCAACTCGGCGGCATCAAGGCTGACGTCGCTCGAATCGAGCGCGCCCAGGCGGAACAGGGCCGCACGCTGGAATCACTGAAGCGGGCGGTATGGACGCTGGCGGCGGCGCGCGGCGTCAGCATTCCTTCGACGGGAGGTCCGCAGCCGTGAGTACCGTGATCGATGTGGCTGATGCTGTCGTCGCGAGTCTGAATGCTGGTTCGTTCGGAGCGCCGTTGACTGCTGTCCGCAAGTATGTGCCGACTGTCGAACTCTCGGACTTGGCCGAACTGAACGTCACGGTCGTGCCGAAGTCGGCCGAAATCACCACGGCCACGCGCACCAGCAGCTACTTCGACTGCACGATCGACATCGGCATCCAGCAGAAAGTGAATCCGGACGAAACTGCGGAACTCGACGCCCTCGCGAATTTGGCTGAAGAGGTCATCGATCACCTGCGGCTAAGTTCACTCGATGCATTGCCAGGGGCGGCATGGCTGTCCATCGCCCACGAACCTGTATTCGCACCCGAGCACCTCGATCAGCAACGGGTGTTTACCAGCGTCGTGAGCGTGACGTATCGCGTGAGGAGATAGTGTCGTGGCCAACAACGTTGTTTTTCGAATCATCGATTTGACGACCACGTGGGTCCCGCTGGCTGATGAGCCGTTGGTGGCGAACGTTACAATCATGCAGTCGTCGGCAAGTGGTTTTGTGACGGCAGAAACAGATTTCATGATCCGGCATGGCGCGGAAACTTCGCGCTGGCCATTGGGCATTGCCGTGAGTTTGTCTGGCGTCGATCTCAACACGATTGAAGTGAGCTCGACGTACGGAAACACGCGGTTGGCCGTGATCGGCAACACGCGCTGAGGAGGGCGCAGCATGGCAATCAAGCTGGGCATGAACGGGAAGATGTACTACCTCGGCAGCGGAGTGCGCGCCAGTTGGGGCACGGCCGATGCAGATGGGATTCATGGTGGAGCAGCGCCAGGCAGCCTCGTGGAACTTGGCAATGTCCGTGACGTGACCTTGAACCTTGAAGAAGGCGAAGCGGATGTCACCACCCGCGCCAACAGCGGCTGGCGGGCGACCGAGCCCACGCTCAAGGAAGGTAGCGTCGAATTCGAAATGGCTTACGACCCGGCCGACACGGGTTTTGCGAAGATCCTCGGCGGCTGGCTCAACCGTACGCTGCTACCCATGGCCATCCTTGATGGTGGCGAAACGGAGGTCGGCACGATGGGTCTTTGGGCGGACTTCAAGGTGATCAGTTTCTCGAAGGGTGAACCGCTAGAAGAAGGGCAAATGGTCAGCGTCACCATCAAGCCCGCGTACTCGGATGTGGCGCCCGAATGGGTGAAGGTGACGTCATGAAGCAGTTCACAGACAACGCTGGGCGCACCTGGACGATCGCCATCAACGTGGATGCGATCAAGCGCGTCAAAGGCCTTCTCGACGTGAACCTGCTGGAGATTGTTGAGGGCACGCTGATCGAGCGGTTGATCCGCGACCCCGTACTGCTGTGCGATGTGGTTTACGTGGTCTGCAAGCCGGAAGCGGACGAGAAGAACGTCAGCGATGAGGATTTTGGAAGGGCCATGGCGGGCGACGCCATCGAACATGCAACAAAGGCGGTGCTCGAAGAACTCGTGGGTTTTTCCCCGAGCCCGAGGGATCGGGCGAATCTGACGCGGGTTCTGGAGACGACCTGGCGGGTGATGGACAGGGCGAGGGACATGGTCGAAGCGAAACTGACCAGCAGCGAACTCGAAAAAGGCATCGAACAAGCGCTGCTGAATGCGAGCGACTCATCTGGCGGTGTGCCGGCGTCCTCGGTCTCGAACCCGGGCCCTTCACCCTCGACGAGTTGACCCGCATGGCCGAAGCCCGAACGCGCGATGGTTGGGGCAGAACGTCGTCACTGATGGCGCTGCTGGCCAACTGCAATCGCGACCC
>DDIR01000031.1:6419-6980 GCA_002338715.1 Phycisphaerales bacterium UBA1845
TGGCCAACTGCAATCGCGACCCGAAAAAATCCCGCGCGTATCGCCCCAGTGATTTTGATCCATCTGACCGAACCAGCCACCAACCCATCCAAGCCGACTTCGCCCTCTTACGTGAAGTCTTCGTGAAGTGAAAAGAAATCGCCTGGGTATGGATGCCCCGGCAAAATCGTAAGGCTCAAAACAGGAGCCAAGGCACCCAATAGGAGATTGTACATGCCTCTTCCGGAAGAAGTCGTGTCGAGTGTCGCATCAACCAACTTCAAGTCGCTGGGCGACGGTCCGTCGTTCTACCACAATCTGGCGATGAGCAACTCGGTGAACCAGCAGAATCTCGCGGCGCAGAACGCGATCGCGCAACAGCAGGCGCTTGGCACCGTGCTCACCACCGCGGTGGGCAAGATCGTCAAGTCGCTCACCGAGGCGGACGCCGAGGAGGCCGTCTCGCTCAACAAGATCATGAGCGGTGACGACGTGGCCGCCAAGATCAGCAGCCTGATCGGGGCGCTGGGCTTCGGCCAGATCGGCACCAAGGCGGCGCAGACCACGCCGCCCGCAACGGCC
>DDIR01000019.1:0-11231 GCA_002338715.1 Phycisphaerales bacterium UBA1845
GGTCGTGATACTGGGCGTCAAAGCCCGCGCCGCCGTTGGCGATCGGTCGCGTGTGATAGGTGTTGTCCGGAAGCTGTTCCGCATAGACGAATTTGTCAGCGCGACGCTTGCTCAGCGCATCGTTGAACTCCTGCATCATCGCCCATCCGGACCCCTGTCCGTTCGGCGGATGCATAAAGTCGGTGCCGTCTACGCGGAAGCCATCAAGATGGTATTCCTCAAACCACGCCAGCGCCGCGTCGACGAAATACGAACGCACTTCCGGTCGATCGAAGTCCGGCTGCGCTCCCCAGGGCGTCTCAAACGCCGGCGAGTCGAAGTAAATCTGCGACCCGGTGTAGTTCCAAAGGTAATTGTCCGACCCCGAGATGTGGTTGGGCACGTAGTCCATCGTCACCGCGATGCCGGCTTGGTGGAGCTGGTCGACCATGTACTTCAGATCGTCCGGATCACCATAAACGGACTCTGGCGCCCAAGCCGTGATCGGATTGTAACCGCCCGACCAGTCCCACGGAAATTCCGTTACCGGGTTGAGCTGCACCACGTTGATCCCCAGATCGGTCAGGTGATCAAGGTGCAAATCGACAACGTCGCGATACGTGCCCGGTCGATGGGTACCACCATCGTTGCGACCCGAAAACGTTCCGACGTGCAATTGGTAAATCACCATCTGGTCGATGGGAGGCGGTGCGAAGTTATCGTCTCCCCAAACGTAAGCGTTGGGATCGCGCACGACCGAATTGTATGACGCACCCGGATTGAATTGCCGGGCACGGGCGTCTGGTTTCCAATTCGACCCGTCGAAGATGAATTTGTATTCGTCGCCATCCTCAACGTTGGCAACTTTGCGCGTGAAGTATTCGCCAAGTCCAGGGATCTTGGCCATCGGGTCAGCCGAACTGCTCCATCCGTTGAATTCGCCAGCGACCTTTGCTGTCGCGGTACCCAAACCCCAAAGGCGGAAGACGGCTCCGCCGTCGGAAGTCAACGTTGCCCCCAATGGTGCGTGGTAGAGTAGAACGAAGTTGATGCCCCAACCGTTGGCTGGCGGTGTGGTGGACATGCCGTTGGGCCCGAGGTAATCGACATCGGTTCCATCGGTGATTTCAAAGTAGTATTCGAACCCGCCAGTTGGTGATGTCGCAGGAATCGTGGCGGTCCAGACGTCATGCACACCGCGATCACCGGTATAGCTGGCATTGATCCAATTCGATCCGCCGTCGATGGTGACGCGAACACCCGTCACGTCAAAGTCAAACGTCTGCAGTTTTACGTCGAATGACTCACCACTGATCGGGCAGATCGGATCGCGATCATGAAACGCGAGGTGCGAGATGCCGCTCCACTCGACGTTGTTATCCTGCGCGGCGGTCGGTGCCATCAAAGCGATTGCCAGGAACAATGATGCATTCATTTTGAATTCGTCTTCTTGGAGTATGTATTCGTGACGCCCCGGTGACTATTCATTTTCCGCGATCGCGAAATCACTTTGCGCAATCCGATGGGCGTCGCCCCGATTCCAATATATGCCCGGAATTTGTCGTTCGTGATCGCCAATCCTTGTACGGAAATGCAGAACCGTTTAGCAATTGGCACCCCTGCGGTATTATAGCCGGAGAATCATAACGAATGGAACCGAAAACGGCACCTCCAAAGTGATTCGGTGCACATTGAGCACGAAACTGTTTCAACCTTCCGCTGATTATGGGGCGGTGCGTTGGGTTTCCGCACGTGAGCCTTTCGCAGGCTTTTTTGAAAGGATCTCTGGTCATGTTCGAACGACGCTTCCAGTTTGTGTCTGCCTTGTTGCTGTCGGGTCTGTGCTTTGGTGATTCAGCAGTGGGCGCGGTGACGGTTGTTGATTTGGGCGGTGATCAGTTCATGGCGCAGTTCACGTTTGAAGCGCCGGCTGACGCGAAACAAGTCTTCGTTGCGGGCACGTTTAATCAATGGAATCCGACCGCGACGCCGATGCACGGACCAGACGCGAAGGGGCGTTTCAATTTGGATGTTCCACTACCGCATGGGCGCTACGAATACAAATTCGTCGTGGACGGAAGCGAGTGGTTTACCGATGCCGGCAATCCCCTGCGGTTTGGGCCAAATGAAAACTCCGTGCTCCTGCTTGGTCTGCGCACTGATGATACGCGCGATGATGCGGCGATGAGAAACGCAATGGCAATGCCCGGAATTATGGAGCTTCCATCAGGGCTCAAGAAACTCATCGCAGATAGACAAAAAGATTGCGCGACCAGTTTGTCGAAATTGGACGTCTGGAGCCATCTGCAGGATATGCCATATTTCTCTGACGATACCGTGACATTCGTGGCCAAACCGCCCCACGGTCAGCGCGCAAGGTTGTTCATCGATGCTGCGGACAGTCGCTTTGGCTACGACCTTGCGCCATTGACCGAAACGTCGGACGTTCACCAATGCATGCCCTTCGGTGTAACGCTTGATCGTACGGGGTTACCAAAGGATGCCACATATGTGTTCGAGTTTTTCGAGGACAATCAAATGCGGCGGGTTGTCGACCCCAATGCGTGGAGCGTCACCAGTCGCAATGGTCGCCCGGTCGGTCGAATCATCGAACCGTCGACGAACGTTGGCCGAATCGAATTGGTCGAAAATCTCGCCGATCCCCAAAACCGAATCCGCCCGCGCGATATTTACATCTACCTTCCACCCGGATACGACGCGAACGGAAGCGAGCGATACCCCGTCGTCTACATGCACGATGGTCAGAACTGCTGGGACGATCCCAAGGAGCCTTTCGGCCATGGCGGCTGGTCGATCAACACGATCGGCGATGATTTGATTGGCAATGGAACGCTTAAACCGTTTATCGCGGTGGGAATCGCCAACACCCAGGATCGGTTGAAGGATTACGGTCCCGGTTCTAACATTTTCTCCGCCGATGCTCAGCCGTATCTGCAATTCATCGCCCAAACGGTCAAACCGCTTGTCGACAAAAAATACAATACGCAGCCTGAACCCGAGCATACGTCGCTGATGGGGTCAAGCATGGGCGGTGCGATTTCGTTTCAGGGGGCGCTCGTCATGCCTGATGTGTTTGGATCAGCCGCGTGTCTCTCGACGGCATTTATGTTCAAGGATTCCAGCGAGAAGGGATACACCGAACTTGTCCAGCAGCGCGGCAAGCAGCCGGTTCGCTTGTATCTGGACAGCGGTACGGGCGGCAAGCATCAGGACGGTGCGCCGGCTACCCGGGCGATGGTCGAGTTGCTTATCAAGACCGGCTGGAAACCGGGCGTCGATTTAGTGCATTATGAAGACGAAGGGGCCGACCATAACGAACGCGCCTGGCGCGCCCGCGTTGATCGACCCCTTCGATTCTTGTTTGCAAACGACTGATGCGAGCTTTCCAGAATAGACCGGAGATGCCGCATCGCCAATGGTCTTACTTGGCAGCCGGTGTGAGACGGATCGCCGCCCCCCCACCCGGGCCCAACTTCAACGTCAGCTTCGTGTTTGAATCGACCGGCTTTTCTTCGATTACGATTGAATACGGATTCTTGTCCCAGTCGGCATCGTCGCCATCGCGATAGATCTGAGCCGTGTACTTGCGATCCTTGTCGAGGAACGAAAGATCGGCTTCGATGGTGCGACCGTTCTCGTCGGTGATGCTGCCGATGAACCAATCGTCGCTGTTGCGATCCTTTCGAGCGGTGGTGATGTAGTCGCCGATTTCGCCGTTGAGCACCTTGGTGGTTTCCCAATCGGTCACCACATCCTTGATGAACTGGAACGGCTCGGGCTTGGCTTCGTAGTTCTTCGGAAGGTCCGCGGCCATCTGGAGCGGGCTGTACAGAACGACATAAAGCGCCAACTGCTTGGCGATGGTCGTGCGGACGCGGTCGTTGGGTTGCTCCTTTTCAAACAAGACGTCGAAGATGCCCGGGGTGAAGTCCATCGGACCAGCCAGCATGCGTGTGAACGGCAGGATCGTGGTGTGATCCGGCAGGTTGGCCTTTTCACCGCCCCACGCGTTGTATTCCTGACCGTTCGCACCTTCGCGGGTCATCATGTTCGGATAGGTGCGGCGGATGCCCGTGTCCTTGATCGGTTCGTGCACGTCCAGCATGACGTGATGCTTCGCCGACGCTTCAACGACGCGACGGTAGTGCTGCACCATCCACTGGCCGTGATGCCATTCCTTGTAAGTCTTGCCATCGGCGCCGATGCGGTTGATGCCCTGACCAAAACCGACGTAGCCACTCTTGACTGCGCGAATGCCTAGCTTCTCGCAAAGCGCGAACGCCTCGTCGAGCTGCTTGTCGTAGTTTTCAACGCCACATCCGGTTTCATGGTGACCGATCAGTGAAACGCCCTTCTCTTTTGCGTATGCCGCGAGGCCTTCGAGATCGTAATCGGGGTATGGCTTGGTGAAGTTGAATTTGCCTTCACCGTTCATCCAGTCGTCACCCCAGCCGATGTTCCAACCTTCGACCAGCACGCCGTCGAAACCATGCTTGGCCGCAAAGTCGATGTAGCGCTTGGTGTTCTCGGTGGTCGCTCCGTGCTTCTCGCCGGAACTCCAGCTTGAAACGCCCAGGTGCATTTCCCACCAGATGCCGACGTACTTGCCCGGTTTGATCCACGACACGTCGCCGAGTTTGTTCGGCTCGTTGAGGTTGAGAATAAGATAGTTTTCGATCAGTCCGCCGGGTGATTCGTTGACCTGAATCGTGCGCCATGGCGACTTCATTGGCAGTGCGCCGCGCGACTTGACGCCATCCGCCCACGGATAGAGATCGGCTTCAAATGTGGTTCCGCCGGTGCGCCGAAGGGCCATGCTTGAGAAATCGGTAAGGGCGGCTTCGTGCAGGCTGATGTAAAGACCGGATTTGGTCTTGAAGGTCACGGGCGTGTGGACCACGGTGGCTTTGCTGAGCGGCGAATCGGTATAGCGATACTCGTACCGGTTCGATTCAAACGCCGGAATCCACCAGCAGCGGTGATCTTCCGGGAAAGCGAACTGGGTGAGTTCATCCATGATTTCGATTTGCTTGGCGTCGCCCTGCTCGGGAATTTCGTAGCGGAATCCGACGCCATCGTCGAACACGCGGAAGGTGATCGTCAGTTTTTTGGACGAGTCGCCTGTTCCTTCGAGGTCGATGCGCAACTGGTTGTGATGGTCGCGGATGTTCTTCTGTTCACCCCATGGCTGGGTCCAGGTTTCGTCGGCTGACGTAACCTTTGAGGTTGCGATTTGAAATCCGCCATCAAGTGATTCGCCGGACTTGAGCACGAATCCCATCTTGGATGAATCGATCACCGACTCGCCTTTGCGCGAGACGCTGTAAGTCGGCGCGCCGTCCTTAAGCTCAAAGCTTACTTTCAAAACGTTGCCCGGTGATTCAACGACGACCGGTTCAGCGCTGACCGATTGCGCTGCAATGCCAATCGCAACCATGACGCCGAATGTAAGACGTTTTGTTTTAAGTGTTCGCAGAAGACCCATGGATTTATCACTCCTTGAAATGTTGTTAAGACTCACCGAGCATGCGCCGCAAAGTATGCGCATGCGCGATGATGCATTGGATACGATTTTGGTGCGTGGGAGTGTAATCGAAAGATCGTGCGCTTGGAATCAAGCGCACCGGCCGCATGCTGAAACAGTTTCGCAGCCGCCGACGATCTTCCTTGAAATCCAGCCTAAAGTGATACGTTGGCGATGACGCCGTTGGCAACTTCAGCGCCAGTCGCCGTAAACACGCCCGAATCCGTGACGACTTCGACGTTCACCTGTCGCACCGGCGTCGCCATCGTACCTTCCAACGTTTCGACGGAAACCGTGACGGTGCTGCCCGATTGGACGGCTGTGTACTTTGCCAAACGGTAGTCACCCGAAAGGTAACCATAACCCTCGCCCGCATCCTCATAGAGCAGGCCTTCAGCCGTCCCCGATCCATCGAGCGAAACGTAGAGTGTCAGCGGGTCAAGTGCGACTTCGCCGGTAAACTCCATCACCGGGCCAGCCGGAATGATCGCACCGTCTCGAACGCGAAGGTCCGGTTGATTCACGTCGGCTGCACTGTTCTCGCCAACCAACGAAATCGTCCGCCAGCTACCCGATGGCAGTGACGGCGTCGGTGCGCTGAATGGATTCTCGCTGAGGTTCGGAACGACCATCAAATCCGATCCAAGAAGAAACGCCTTGTCCTCTGCACGCAAAGACGGATCAGTCAGGTCTGCAAAGAACACCGGGCGAGTCACCGGTAGTCCATTGATCGTGGATTCGCGGAATAGCGTGTAGAGATACGGCAACAATCGATAGCGTCGCTGGATCGAGGTTCGGTTGGCTGCTTCGATGGAAGGACCAAAAGACCAGGGCTCCTTATCAACGCCCGTATTGTCCTGGTGCGCCCGGCAGAATGGCATGAACACGCCCACGCCCATCCAACGCGCAAACATGTCGCCTGTACCATCACCGACAAAACCGCCAAGGTCCGGACCAGCGAACGGCTGACCGGACAGACCGATGTTCATCACCATCGCGTTGGTCCAATTCAGATGTTCCCAACTGGCAATGTTGTCGCCCGTCCACATAGCCGCATAGCGGTGTCCACCGATGAAGCTCGCCCGCGAAAGGACGAACGGTCGCTTGGTTGGGTTGATCGCGGTGATGCCTTCGTGCGACGCCCGCGACATGAGCATGCCGTAAACGTTGTGATACTGCGAGTGCGTGCCCGGCGTCAGTCCTCCGCCGCCACGATGCCAGTTTGATTCAGGCATGGAATGACCCGGACCATCAAAAACGCCCGGTTCGTTCAGATCGTTCCAGACTCCGTCGACACCCGTGGCCATGAAGTCGACGTATAGGCTCGCCCACCATGACCGTGTTTCGGGTCGGGTAAAGTCTGGGAAGTGGCATGGGCCCGGCCAAACCACCCCGGTGTAGACGTTATTGTTGGCGTCATACACCCAATGGTCGCCCGAATACCCTTGGTCGTAAACGTGGTAACCGCCTTCGACCTTAGCGCCCGGATCGATCATCCAGACCGTATGGAACCCTTGCGCGTGCAGGTCGTTATTCAAGCCGGTTGGGTTCGGGAAATTGAACGGATTGAACGTGAAGATTCTGAAACCATCCATGTAGTCGATGTCGAACCAGATAACATCGCACGGAATGTCGCGATTGCGAAATTCGTTCGCGAGATTGCGGGCCTGCGTTTCCGTTGCGTACGAGTACTTGCTTTGCTGATAACCCAGCGCCCACATCGGCGGCATTTGAATGCGTCCAATGAAGTCGGTCAGGCGGGTGATGACTTCCTGCGGTGTGTCGCCTTCGAAAACATAGATCGGAAATTCCGGACCTTCGGCTGCGAAGAGAATCTCGATCGAAAGGTCAATCTGGCAGCGGAAGGTGGTGTCGGCCAACACGCCGAATGCGGTGCCGTCTTCACGAACGCCAAGAACCCACGGATGCGATTGATAGAGGCTGGGGTTACCGGCCCCGTAAGCGTATGCGTCGGTGTTCCAAGCTTCGGTGGTCTTGCCATTGCGAAGCAGCGGTCCCGCGATTTCACCGGTTCCGTACAGGCTGACGTTGTCATCGATGTCGATCAACGCGACATGACGGCCGCCGGAATTGAAGAACACGGGACGAATCGCGAAGGGCCCTTCGGCTGTTCCGAACACCGTCGGCGTGGTTTCCATTGAAAGCGACATGGGAAGCGAACCGATGTCCGCATCGTCGTCATAGAATCGTGTAACGTTTTGGCCAAGGTCCTGGGCAATGACTTCAAAACCCGAGAGCGGATCGCCTGCACTCTGCTGCCACAGTGCGTAGTCCGCGAGATCGACATCGCTGTCCTCGTCAAAGTCGGCTTTGGTGCATGACGGCGTGATGGGACCATTTAGGCATCCGGCGAAAATGGCGAAGTCGTCGGCATCGCGATCGCAGTCGGCATCGAGGTCTTGTGGAAAGCATCCGACGAGCAACGTCGATGTCGCGACGGCCACATATTCATTCGCTTCGAGGTTTCCATCACCATCCAGCGATGCGGGAATTTGAAACGATGGACTGAGCGATTCAAAATCGCTTGTCGGATAGGCGGCGTGCGCAACATAGATAGTCGCCGGTACACCTCCGAATTCGGCTTGCAGATCGATCGTGCCTTCAAGCCAGGGACCGCTGATTACTTCGGTAGCGCCAGCCGCGTTGAACCAACCGCTCCAATTGCTGTCGACTTCATTTCCGATGAACGCCGACCACGCAGCCACCGTACCGAGTTTGTCCCATGGGGCGGCGATCTGTCCGCCGGGTCCGTTGGATACGAAAATGAAATGATCCTGCCCGAGGGTTGCCGAAGGCGCGGCGACGTAAAGCGTGGTGCCGCGAATGCCCGCATAAAGTTGACGACCATTGTTCTCTGCGACGAGCGTTGCGTCGGCGTCGAGAGCGCCGTCCATCGTCCACTGCTCTGCGTCTGTTCCGATGACGTATGCATGCCAGTCGGAACCGCCATTGTTATCCCATGTGCCAAGACCGTCATTGAATACCATGTCGAGTTTGGTTGCGGTCTGCGGGGCGGTAATCACCGTCTCCCAAACCGACGCGCCCGCATTCCACGTCATGACTGGATCGGGCGAGACAACCTGACTCCAATCATTGAATCCATAATGCAGACGCACGATCGGCGCACCATCCAAAACGCGACCGGCGGGGTTGTACTGAATCGTGACCGGCACATCGGGCGTGACCGGATAAGGACTGATGTCAACGGTGTTGGCCAACAATGACGCAGCGAACGCAAGAACGGTTGCGACAGAGACAGGGACCAGGCGTGGCGATCGTGTCATGAATTCAAATCCAAAGAAAGGTCGAGTTTCGCTCGGCATTTGTCTCTAGATTCTAACACCAGCCGATACCGAATTCGACCATTGGATTCGTCCGAGAACCATTTGCGCACGACACGGACCGTCAAAGCAAACCGCGCTGCGATAATTCAAGGATAAATCGATCGCGATTGCGATGACACTGTTTCATCTGCGAGCGACACCTCATGTGCGCGGCAGAAGGTCTTTCGAAGCCAAGCGTTTGTGCGAGCGAATGTATGGATTACGCACTGGCGGGCGTGGAACTGGTTCGGTGCGATAAGGTCGCGTCGGTCGGATTCAAAGTCTGTCGCTGGAAGCGCGGGTGAAGCTCCTCCCAATCCATCACGAGTTTTCCACCGGTCGCTTTGTGTTGCACTTCCCAATCGATCATGAGCGTCAGGCAGGCATGGTCAATGTAGTCAAGACCTTCCAGGTGGACGTGCAATTCGCGAGACGGTGCAACCTTTTCAAGAGCGTTCGCCAGCTTGGGCAGCCGAATAAATGTCGCTGCTCCATGCAGGCGCAAGTGGGCCATGTTTTCTTCCGGGAGATCTTCAAGCTTCACCGTCAAGTGAGAGAACGTGTACACCAGTTTGAGCAAGGCAAGACCAAATCCAATTCCGATTCCGACTAGAAGGTTGAAATATACGATAGAGAAAACCGTCACAAAAAAGATCGGAACCTCGCTGGGACTTTCCTTGTAGATCTTCTTGATGGCCTTCACGTTAATGAGCTTATAGCCGGTGAAGACAAGGATCGCAGCAAGGCTTGCGCGGGGAACGTGGGCAAGCAGGTCGGTTAGTAACCAGACAAAAGCAAGCAGCCAGATACCATGAAAAATCGCCGAGGCTCGAGTGCGAGCGCCGGCTTCGATGTTTGCAGAGCTTCGAACAATAACGCCGGTCATCGGTAGAGCGGCGAACAAACCGCATAGTGAATTCCCGACCCCTTGCGCGAACAGTTCCTTGTCGTACTTGGTGCGCGGTCCCGAGTGGAGTTGATCGACGGCGTTGGCGCACAGCAAAGTTTCAGCGCTGGCGACGATGGCGATGGTTATCGCTGCGATCAGGATGTTTACATCGCCCAATGCACTGAGCGATTGGGCGTTGGGCAGTGCAAAGGACTGGAAAAGGCTGTCGCTGAGGACGATCTTGAGAATCGGCATCTTGATCGTGTACGAGATAATGGTCGCAACGATAATCGCAACAAGCGGCCCGGGAATGATCTTGATTTTCTTGGGGGCCCATAACCGCCAAAGGACAATCACCGCGATCGACAGCAATCCGACATAGGCGGCTTGGTGATGCTGCGTCCATTCGATCGGGAAAATGCCTTTCTCAACCGCATCCGGCAGCGACATGATATTTTCGACCGGAGTCTTGCGCGGGTTGTCATCCACCATGACGTGGCACTGCTGCGAGAAAATAATCACGCCGATTCCCGCAAGCATGCCTTGGATGACGGCTGGCGATACCGCACGAAACCACTGCCCCAATCGCAGCACTCCCGCAACCATTTGAAGGACGCCGGCCGCGAGCACGATGATACCGAGGTATTGGGCAAGATGGGGATCGTTGACGATTCCAAAGATGATGACGGTCAAACCAGCAGCCGGTCCACTGACCTGCATCGGAGAACCGGAAAGCATTCCGACCACGATGCCGCCAATGATGCCCGTTACGATTCCCGCACCGACCGGGACCCCTGAAGCGATCGCAATACCCATGCACAACGGTAGTGCCACAAACACCACAACGATCGATGCGGGCAGGTCGTGGCGCAAGATGTCTGCGAGGTTTGGTTTGGCCGCGGTGGCATTGCTCATAGATCGTCCAATCTCTGTCTAAATTGTTTGCTCGGCCAACGCCCGTTTGCAAGATCTGATGGAACCGCTTCGCACCGTCGTATGTTCGTGCGATACGGTAGGATTGACTGTGAATCGTCGCAAGACATTCATGCGGGAGCATTTGGCACATGTCCCGACAAGCGTTGTCTTAACGCATTAAACCCTGATCGTCCATTTTGGACGCCAATAAGGTCATTGAGGTCTGTCGGCGGGGCCTTAAGCTTCGCGGCCTAGTTATTCAGAAGGTTCTCCAGTTCCGGTAGTGCCTCGCCAGCATTCGTCGCAATGACCAGGTCCGCTGAATCGGAAAGCGCTGTGGCGTTCGGGTTGATTTCCGCAACAAGTGCACCGCCCTGCTTCGCGATGCCGGCCAATGATGCGGCTGGGTACACCACGCTGCTCGTTCCAACCACCAGCACGACTTCCGCGTCCGAAGCCAGCTTTACGGCATGTTCAAATACGCCATCCGGCAGCATTTCCCCAAACCAGACCACACCTGGACGCGTCCGCTTGCCGCATCGGCTGCATTGGGTCGGGT
>DDIR01000019.1:11353-20839 GCA_002338715.1 Phycisphaerales bacterium UBA1845
GGCGGACTCGACCCGCCGCTCAAATCCGCACGCGGTACACCGATCGATCCAGATATCGCCATGAAGGCAGAGCAACCGAGTGCTGCCAGCCCGCTGGTGCAGTCCGTCTACGTTCTGGGTAACGAGATTGAAATCAGGGAATCGGGATTCAAAGCGAGCGATCACCTCGTGGGCGGGATTGGGGTAAACTGAAAGCAATTTCAATCGCCGCGACCGGTAGAATCGCCAGACCAAATCCGGATCACGTTGGAAGGCCTCCGGGGTGGCCAGGTCCTCCGCGCGTGCCCCTTCCCAAAGCCCGCCGGCATCTCGAAAAGTCGGGACACCGCTCTCGGCTGAAACGCCAGCCCCGGTCAGGCAGAGAATCCGAGTCGCTTTCCGTAGTTCATTGGCGAGGCGATGCAGCATTTGTGATAAGTTGTCAGCCATCGGCGTATTGTAGCAACTTCGCTTGACGCTGGGACCACGGATAAGCACCATGCAGCCGGAGGATCGAACGGCTTGAGTGAACGATTCCTCAAGATTCGGTTTGAGATTCATCTATGAAGAAAAGCATCACGCAGTTGTGCCGTTGGCGAGTGCGGGCGGTCCTGTGCCTGTTGGTTTTGGCGGTTTTTTTGGCGGGCACGGGCTGCGATCAATTCTGGATCAACTCTGCGGACGATATCGCCTCAAAGATCATCCGCCACCGCCAAAAACAGACGCTGGGCACGACGTCCGACGCTGATATTGGTGCTGAAGACGGGCGAGTCGGATCGCGTGGCGACATGTATTCGTTCACACCCAGTCGCGTGGATTCCAAAGTTCCCGATTCATTTCGCAGGCCCGCACGCAACGAGATCGAAGACGAAGCCATCAGCACAAATGGATTCGGTGATGCCATCCCGTTTCGATTGTCGGATGCGCTCGAATATGCATTCCACAATGCGTGGGACTTTCAGACGCAAAAGGAAGACTTGTACCTTTCCGCCCTTGCGCTGATGACCGAACGGCAGCTCTGGACGCCGCAATTCGTCGCAGGCGTTCGCGGTGAGTACGCCAATTATGGACAGGTCCGCGATTTTGATCATGCGATGACGGCCGTCTCGGAGTTGTCGGTTACGCAGAGACTTCCCTATGGTGGAGAAGTTGCGGCACGCGTGGTCAACGTCCTGATGCGAGACATCGGCCGCCACACCACGAGCGGCGAGTCTGGCACCGCGATCCTCGAAGCCAATATCCCACTGCTGCGCGGTGCAGGCAAGGTCGCTTATGAATCGCGTTTTCAAGCTGAACGGAATCTGGTTTATGCGGTGCGCGATTTTGAAGCCGCACGCCGCGATCTGGTGGTGGACGTGGCCGGCGATTTCTTTGACCTCCTCGCGATCAAGACGCAGATCGAAAGTGCGGAAGCCGCCCGGGAATCGGCCATGCTCGAACAGGATCGAACCCAGGCATGGGTGGATACCGGACGACTCGTGCAGATTGAAGCCAAGCGTATCGACGTGCAGGTTCTCGACCGATCCAACGACGTCAACAACGCCCGCGTGCGGTACGAAACAGCACTCGACCGATTTAAAATCCGAATCGGAATGCCAACCCAGGAGCACATTGACGTAGTTGATGAGGAGCTCGACCTTTTTGAGCCGGATGTCACGGAGCACCAGGCGGTGGAGACCGCGATCGCCTATCGGTTGGATCTGATCAACACCATGGATCGCATCGACGACGCCAAGCGAGGCGTGGTCATCGCCAAGAACAACTTCCTGCCGCAGTTTGACATTTCGGGTTCGATCACAACGAACACCGACCCGAACAAAAAGAACTCGCTCAGCTACAACACCGAGCGAACGCTGTGGCAGGGCATGGTTGAACTGGAAGTTCCGCTGGATCGGCGTGAAGAGCGCAACGTTTTTCGGGCAGCGCTGATCGATTTGCGCCGCGGCGAACGGGCGTACGAGTTGGCCAAGAGCAACGTGATCCTCGACGTGCGAAGCGCGATTCGGAATCTGCAGTTGGCCAAGCAATCGATGGCGATTCAAGAGGAGAATATCGAGGTCAACGAGGAGCGTGCCGCACAGGCAAACGAATTGCTCAAACGAGGTCGACTGAGTTCAAGTCGTGATACCATTGAAGCGCAGAACGCAATCCAGGCCTCGAAAAATCAGTACGCTGCGGCCGTCGCTGATTATCGACTTGCAATACTAACGTTACAAAGAAGTTGCGGGACGCTTCGGGTGGACGATCAGGGCCACTGGACCCGATAAAAGTGATGCGAAACACCGGATGGTGAAGTCCGTCGCGACAATTTCAGACAGTTCTGCAGCTCCCACAATGTTTGTGGGTGGCAGGCATACGACTTAGAATACACTCGCGGGAATCTGGTCTTGTTTTCCTCGAAAGTTTTTCAATGCCTATCGCCAACCGACAAGTAGTCCGGCCGCCAAGTGCATTTGCAAGCGAAAGACGTTTGTGTCTGTTTACATCGGGTCGGACATCGACGGTCGCCAGGCGGAGCGCATTCGTCAATGGTGCGGTGTTCTGGGTCATTGGCATCGCTGTTATTGGCGGCCTTATCTATTTCCTTCGAACCGACAAGCAAAAGTCAGCCGTCGCCGAGGCGCATCAGGTATCGCGGCGGTCGTTCTCAGTGATGCTCAATGAAAAAGGTGAGCTCGAAGCCAAGAAATCGACCGACGTGAAGGTCGAAGTCGAAGGACGCTCGACGATCATCTGGCTCATCGATGAAGGCGCCCAGGTCGAAAAAGGCGACCTCATCGCCCGGATCGCAAGCAACGAAATCGAAGAGCGCATCCAAGCCGAAGACATCAAAGCCCAGAACGCAAAAGCCGCGGCAGAGGCCGCCGACCAGCAATTCGAAATCATGCTGGACCAGAACCAAAGCGACATTCGCAAGGCCCGCCTGGCATTAACCAACGCCGAAATTGAACAACGCAAGTACCTCGAAGGCGATTCCGTCCAGATGCTCAACGCCAAAGAAAACGCGCTGAGAACCGCCAAGATCAGGCTGGAACAAGCCCAGGACGTTTTGAAGGACTCAAGGGCTCTTCATGATAAGGGCCACCTGAGCAAGCTCGACTTTGAGCGCGATATCCTTTCCGAAATCGAAGCGAAAGATGCCGTCGAGGCAGCAGAACTCGATCTCAAGACGTTCAAGACGTATACGATGCCCAAGGAATTGGCTCAAAAGGCGTCGGATGTCGACGAAGCCCGCAAGGATCTGGAACGCACGATCAAGAAAGCCGAAGCCACCGAAATGAAGGACCGCGCACAAACCGCGGCGAAACACGCAGAATACACGCTGGTGGCTGAGCGGTTGGAAAAACTGCGTGAACAACGGGTGAAGACTGAACTTCGAGCCCCTTCATCCGGCATGGTCGTTTACGATACGGGCCCGAACCGCTGGAATCGGCGTGAAGTCGCGGAGGGGGCGGAAGTCATCGAGCGACAGACCGTCGTGAAGTTGCCCGATCCATCGCAGATGATCGTCAAGCTGCGTATCCACGAGGCGAAAACAAGCTTGATCGCAGTTGGGCAAAAAGCCAGGGTCGAAGTCGAAGGTATTCCCGACGTATTGTTTGATGGCACGGTGACCAAAATCGCGCCACTGGCTGACTCTCAAAACAACTGGCTCAATCCCGACATGAAGGAATATGCCACGGAGATCGAGCTTGACACCAACAACTACGAGTTGAAACCCGGCGTCACCGCTCGTGCTGATATCCTCGTGAAAAACGTTGATAATGCCCTGACTGTGCCGGTGCAAGCCGTCTACAGCGTGGGCGAGCGTCACTTCGTTTTCAATGGCAAAAGCCAAACCGGCGCAAAGCCAAAAGAGATCGTCGTCGGAGCCGCCAACGATTCGTTTGTGGAAGTGTCCAGCGGACTAAGCGAGGGAGACTGGGTACTGTTGGCCGTCGACGATTCGCTCCTGGCAGCGTTGCCCAATCCCGTAGAGCAGCCCGACGAATTTGAACGCTCAAAACCGAAGCACAAGGCCAACGGTCCCGCCGAGGGCGGGGGCAAAGGCCGGGGTGATCGAAAGAATCGCGGCGGCGCAAAGATGAACGGCAAAACCGCGGAGAAATCCGAAAAAGCGGCTGCCAAGACGAGCCAGGACCAGTCATGAGCGAGGTCGAGGCCATTGGGGACGTGCCCCCCGCCGCCATGTCAGCACCCACAAAACCCGATCACCGATCCACCAACGTCATCGCGTCCATCAGAAACCTGGTGAAGACGTACCGCAAGCCCGGCACGACCGTCGAGGTGCATGCCATCCGATCGGTTTCGATTGATTTCATTGAAGGCGAATCTGTAGCCATCTGCGGTGCAAGCGGATCGGGCAAGAGCACGATGTTGAACATCCTCGGTTGCCTGGATCGACCAACCGCGGGCGAATATCTGCTCGGCGGAACCGATGTCTCTGAGTTCGATGACGATGGGCTGTCGCAGATTCGCGGTGAGCGGATCGGATTTGTATTTCAGAGTTTCAACCTGATCCAGCAATTGACGGTTTTGGAAAACCTTGAGGTCCCGCTATTTTATCAAGGGGTCTCCCCGCAGAAACGTCGCGAGTGCGCGGAGGCATTGATCGCACGGGTCGGATTGTCTGATCGTGCTGACCACCGGCCCATGGAGTTGTCGGGTGGTCAGCAGCAGCGTGCGGCCATCGCTCGTGCGCTGATCAACAACCCCGTCATTATCTTGGCCGACGAACCGACCGGAAACCTCGATACGGCAACGGGAGAGATGATCCTCAAGATCTTTGACGAACTTCGCGCAGAAGGCCGCACCGTGATCATGGTCACCCACGAAACCGATGTCGCCGAGCGATGTGACAGAATCATCACCATGCGCGACGGAAAAATCATCAGCGACACGCGCCCCTGAAACTCTGCCCTAGGCCTTCGGGTGACACGCATCCCTCATCTCACGGCCAGAGCGTGGCCCGGTAATCACCACGATTGACTTCATCCTCACCTGGATTCCCGCTTTCGCGGGAATGACGACGCTGTCGCGCCGCCACGTTTGGACTCTAGGTGTTCTAAGCAGCCGGCTGGTATTCGGGAACGATGTCGCCCAACATTTTGCGAATGGTGTCGGGGGTGGAGTCGTCAGCCGACGCGATCAGCCGATCGATCTTGTCGATCATTTCATCCCACTCTTCGCGGCGGGACTGCCAGATTCCGATCTTGGGGTGGCGCGTCGGGTTGACGTTCTCGCCGTCGATAAGCAGTTCCTCAAAGAGCTTTTCGCCCGGACGGGTTCCGCTGAACACGACGTCGATATCTTCGCCGGGTCGCAGTCCGCTCAGGGTGATCATGTTGTGGGCCAAGTCGACGATCTTGACCGGGTCGCCCATGTCGAGGACGAAGATTTCGCCTCCGTTGCCCATGGTTCCGGCTTGCAGCACCAACTGCGACGCTTCTGGGATGGTCATAAAGTAACGGGTCATGTCGGGGTGGGTTACGGTGACAGGCCCGCCCTTTGCGATCTGCTGCTTGAAGATGGGAATGACGCTTCCGCTTGAGCCCAGGACATTGCCAAATCGGACGGTGATGAACTGGGTGGATGCCCGGTAGCCATACTGCTGAACGAACATCTCGGCCACCCGTTTGCTGCATCCCATGACGCTTGTGGGGTTGACGGCTTTGTCGGTCGAGATCATCACCATCTTCTCGACACCGCATTTCGCGGCAGCAAGCGCGATGGTGCGCGTCCCGACGACGTTGTTCTTGACAGCTTCACCCGGGTTGCACTCCATCATTGGAACGTGCTTGTGGGCGGCGGCATGAAAAACTTCGCTGGGTTGAAATGTTCTGAAGATCTTTTCGATACGAACGGCATCGCAGATGTCGGCGACGATCGGTTGAATATCGATCTTGGGAAACTTCGCGATCAGTTCGCGGTGAATCTCGAAGAGGTTGTTCTCCGCCTGTTCAATCAGCAGCAGAAGTTCCGGATTAAATAGCGCGATCTGCCGGCACATCTCTGAGCCAATGCTGCCGCCCGCGCCGGTGACCACAATTTTCTTTCCAGTAAGTTCCGCGCCGATGGCTTCGGTGTCGAGTTTGACAGGCTCGCGTCCCAACAAGTCTTCGATGTCCACAGGGCGAAGTTGGCTGACCTGCACCCGCCCTTCGATCAAGTCGGACATCGCCGGGATCGTGCGGAACTTGACAGA
Source organism: Phycisphaerales bacterium UBA1845 (assembly GCA_002338715.1). Lineage (GTDB taxonomy): Bacteria > Planctomycetota > Phycisphaerae > UBA1845 > UBA1845 > UBA1845. Next base: position 17,538 of record DDIR01000019.1, read on the forward strand.
GTTACCCTCGCAGAAGCGGACAATCTCGCGAATCTCTTTGGGCTTTGCGTGGGGCATCGCGATGAACAGTTCGTCCACGCGGTGTTGCTTGCAGATTTCCTTGATCTGATTGGTTCGGCCCAACACTTCAACGTTGTGGATGCGATGGCCCAGATTGGCGACTTCGTCATCCACAAATCCGACGACGTTGTAACCCGCATGTCCGCTTCTAAGCAGTTCACGCAAGAGATTCTGTCCGTGGTCGCCGGCTCCGACGATCAGGATGCGCAGCTCAACCGTCGAGTCTTTGCCGCGCATGTATTCATAATATGACCGAAAGAGCACGCGGGCAGCCGCCACCAGGTTGATGGTTGCAGCCCAGTCGATCAGGAAGACGGATTGGCGAAACTTGGCGTCGCGGTCAATGAGCACCTCACCCGTCATGGTGTGGGCAAGATTCTCAATCAAAAAGAATGCGCCGATGAAAAAGAACGAACTGATTTGGGTGGCCACTGCGATGGCGGCTAGGTCACGCAGCCCGACAAACCGCCACGAACCATGGAACTGCTGCATTCGCGCGAAGACGACCAGTTTGATGGGTAGTGCGATGACCGCGAGAGGCAGGAAAAGGTGGACGATCCAGTATTGCCACCCGTGAAAGTTGTACGCCAAACCAAATGCCGCGAACAAGGCAAACAGAAACAATACTGCGTGGGCGAGTACGGAAAGCGCATTTCTGTGCTTTCGCCATGCGTATCGACGTCTCGGCGGATTCTCCTCTGTGATGCGTTCGCTTGAAGAATCCAAGGATTGGGACCTCTGAACGTTACCTGTTGCAGTGCCGCGATTTGGGCCAAATACCCTTTCAGCAAATCGACCAAAACCTATCCTAAATCAACCACGAATCGGCCACAACGGGCGCGCAGAATATTCAGGATTATGGGACCGACGCATTGGGTCAGCGAAAACTAACCGAACGTGCCAAGAATCGGCATCGCATCAGGCTTCGGAAGGTGACTTGCTGGCTTGGCTGAAGGGGTTTATCTCGTCTGCATCATTGGCATCTTTTGATTCCAGCGCTTTTTGCATCTTGTCCAGGAAATCGGCGTACTCTGAGACACGGAACTCGTCCTTGAGGCGAGTGGCTGCTCGGATGGCTGCCGACTCTTTTACCGGCGAATCGCTGTCAAGCCAGAGTAGATAGGCCTGGATCGCTGCAAACTCTGCAGAATCCGGGTTGGCAGTGACGATTGCCGCGCACTCAGAAAGCGCGTGTTCTCCCTTCTTTGCGGACGGGAGAATCGTGTCGAGCGGATACCTGTGGTCAAACATGTCGGGATTGTGTCGCATGATCCCTTTAAGTCGCACGATTGCGGTGCGGTACTGCTGGTCAACCACGGCACTGACAAATTCACCAATCGCTGAAGCGGCATCTTCTTCGCGACCGATCCCCGCCATTTGGAACGCCTGGTGGCTTTGGTGATATTGCCCTTCACGGAGCAACTCCCAGGCCTTCTTCGTTTGTTCTTCGCGAATTGCATCGATTCTGCGTTTGAGCCGCACGGTGTGGCTCGCATGGTTGGCGGCTTCAGTTACGATGTCGTCCGTGATTTCGGGCATGTTCATGAGCGAATCATTGGTGTCTTCATCACGAAGCGCGCGGTATTGCATGCCAAGTGCAACCGGGTGGTTAAACGCATTGAGGTAAGTGTTTTGTGCCCGCCGACTTATGTCCGCATTGATGTTTCCGGTCTTGAACCGGGGCGGTGCCGTCGGCGCCCGTCCTGACATGCCCGCGTAAACCGGCGGAGCGAAAAACCGAGCTGACGGGCTCAAGCCGAAATAGCGCATGAGCGATGTCGCACCCGGCCCCGTTGTGTTACGCGTCCCTTGAAAATAAACGCCGCCACCCAAACCACGGCTCGTGCCACGAGATGCAAAGGGATTCCCTGTGCTTGTCCCCCGACCGACAAAACCACGTTGACTGGCGGAACCAGTCGACGCCGATCGAGGACTGGCATAAAGCCCACCCGTTCTGATCGTATTCCTCAACGTGGACCCGAGTTGAGCTGAGCCTCGGCTTGAAGTCAAGGCACTGCCACCGCTTTGAGCCCAGGCGGTTCCGGCGCAGAGGTTGAATAAAATGCACGCAAGAAGCACGGACTGCCCCGGACTTTGAGCGTGAAGTAACTTACTGATGAAAGGCATGAATCGTCCCTCTCTGCCAGAATGCGGTGAACTTGATTTCCCGCATTCAGCCACATGCGCGATCGCGCTGGCTTGCTCTGGTCCTCTTTTCTGCGAATCCCCAGAGCCTACTGCTTTGGCGGGGGATTTTAGATCGGACCCATACCGTATTCAACGGACCGCGGGTTGGTTTGGTTCGCCGATTCGTATTGGTCATTTGGGAAAATACTGCACCAATGCTCATTATCGGCAATTCCGGCCCCAGCACGCAGCAATTGTGTCCTGGCTCGGGCATGATCGGGATTCTGCGTGACTTGGTTAATATTGCTGGTCCTTTGTGTCCCGATTCCGCTCCAATTCGGCCGATTTAGTCACCAGCACGGGTTGGACGGAACCCGCTATTTGGGCTATTTCAATCACCAGTTTCGCCCGGTGAAGGATGCGTCCCGGCCTGTCCGTATTGTGGGAATCAAATGTCAGAAACCACGCCAACTCCTGAAGCAATCGCCGTCCGGGCAACAAAATGTCCGTTGTGGTTAGTCTGGTTGGTGGCATTCCTGGCTGCGGCAGTCCTCTACTGCGCGACTGCCGCCCCAGGGGTACTTTGGGGCGACTTCGGCGAGGCTCAACTGCGCGTCCTTACGGGCCAACTGCAGGACCTCCGCGAACTGGCTCGATCCCATGTGACGTATTTTGCGGTTGCTTGTGGAATCACCCGACTATTTGGAACAAATCCTGTCGAAACAGCCAACCTCGTCTCAGCCCTAGCCGGCGCGGTGACGATTGCGAACTTCGCAGCGCTGTTGTCGCTCTTGGTTCGCGGACGCGTTTCGATGATCGGCGGCGCATGCCTGCTGATGTTCTCGCATACGCTTTGGCAGATGAGTGCGGGGGCTGAGGTCATCACCTTCTCGACGATGTTCCTGAGCCTCGAGCTTCTCTGCATCGTGCGATACCTGTCAGGGGGTTCTTTTGGATGGCTTGCCTGTGCCGCATTGGCGAACGGGTTGGGGTGGTCCACGCATAACTTCGCCCTGCTCATTTGGCCCGCTTACATTGCCCTGACCGTTGCAAACCGCCGCTGGGTTTCCGGCTTAAACGTGAAACGCGCTTTGGTCCTCGCCGCGATGTGGCTC
>DDIR01000019.1:20954-45034 GCA_002338715.1 Phycisphaerales bacterium UBA1845
AGGATGACGCCGCTGATCCTCTCGGTGATCTATCGCCTCGATGACTTCGAATCGACGGCTGCCGCAATTCAGTCTGTCTTTGTAGGAGTCTACGGCAAGAGCGTATTTAATCTGAGACTTTCTGCATCGATGGCATTTCGCGTCATCGCATATCATTGTCTCAACTTCCCGACTCCCCTGCTGTTTCTCTTTCCGGTTGGCATCTGGCGAATTGCGAAATCGAACCCCAAGCCGATCACCTGGTTTCTGATCGTTGCCGCGCTCACATTCTTCGGATTTGCGGCGCGCTATGATGTTCCCGATCAATACACGTTCCTGACCCATAGTCACATCTTCTTTGCGATGTTCTTGGCTGTGGGGCTCGATCAAGTTCTCGGAGCCAACCGTGGTTTCGGGATGAAGTCCTTGGCTATCTTGCTTTGCTGCCTCGCCCCGATGGTGTATGCCTCCGTACCGCAAATCGGAGAAAAGCACCTTGCCAGGTGGGTCAAGTTTCCCAAGCGGGTTCTGCCGTATCGCGACCCCTACCGCTGGTTTCTTCAACCATGGCGCTGTGGTTACGACGGAGCAGCTCGCTACGCTCGTGAGTCACTCAAGAGCCTTCCACAAGACGCGGTTCTCCTGATTGATTCGACAGCCGGGAGGCCAATTGACGTCATCCAGGGATCAGAAAGTCTGCGATTGGACGTTGCCATTCCGATGCAGCGATTTGATCGCCCGTGGCAGCGTTCAATTGAATTGGACAAGGCCAAAACGGACCGACTCGTTGACGAGGGGTTGCTTTACTCGACCGGGACCAGAAATCCGAAGAACTTTGGCACGTGGCTGGCTGGCGATGAATACACGTTGGAGCCCTTTGGTCACCTCTACAAGATCAAGCACGCCCCTACCGACACCATTTCGCAGGACCCGGACGACGATGCCTCGGTGGATCAGTAAACACCACCACCGATCAAATCCAGCCGCCGTTAAATCTTCCAAATTCGCTGCAGCGTTTCGAGATCCGTTTCTTAATGACCGATAATACACCAGTGAAGTGCCCCATTTAGATGAAAGACCCCTTCGGCAGGCGGCATGAAAGTATCGTTCATATTTGGGACTCGTCCGGAAGCGATCAAGCTCGCGCCACTGATTCGCATCATGCGCGAAGACGGTGATCTGCGCACGCACGTCTGTGTCACTGGTCAGCACGAATCGATGCTCGCGCAGGTGATGAATGCCTTTGCCATCGAACCCGACGTGAACCTGAGGCTTATGACGGCGAACCAGTCGCTGGCGTCATTCTCATCGCGCGCGCTCTCGGCGATCGATCAATATCTGGGATCTGAAACACCTGATCTGGTCATCGTTCAAGGCGACACGTCGACGGTGATGTGCGCGGCATTGGCTTCGTTTTATCGCCAGATACCGGTCGGACATGTCGAAGCCGGTCTGCGCACTGGCAATCGCTATTCCCCGTTTCCCGAGGAGATGAATCGTGTCCTGACGACGCAACTCGCCGAACTGCATTTCGCCCCGACCGAAGGCGCGCGCAATCACCTGATCGCCGCCGGTGTTTCACCGACGAAGATTTCAGTGACGGGCAATACGATTGTCGATGCGTTGCTGATGGCTCAGGAAATGGTGAGCGTCAATCCTCCGAGCATTGAAGGATTGAATGTGGATCTGGGGGCGTGCAATGGTCGGCGGGTCGTGCTGATCACAGGGCATCGCCGGGAGAATTTCGGCGACGAATTTGAAGAGATTTGCGAAGCGATACTGTCGCTGTCGAGAGACTTTTCGGATGTCGATTTCGTTTATCCGGTGCACTTGAATCCAAACGTGCAGGAGCCGGTTTATCGCATTCTGTCACATCGCCACAATATCCACCTGATTCCACCCGTCGGATACCTGGAATTCGTTGCACTGATGAGCCGGTCGACGTTGATCCTGACAGATTCAGGTGGAATTCAGGAAGAGGCCCCGTCTCTCGGGAAGCCCGTCCTGGTCATGCGCGATTCGACCGAACGCCCCGAAGGAATCAAAGCCGGCGTCGCAAAGCTCGTGGGGGCCAATCGTGATTCGATTACAAAAGCGGCTGCCCTGCTTTTGACCAACCAGCGCGAATACCGCCGCATGTCGCAAGGTTCAAACCCATATGGGGATGGTCAAGCAAGCCGGCGCATCCTCGAGCAAGTCACGCGCCATTTCGCGGCCGTTTGCGTCTAGTCTTCGAATGCATTGGGACGATCGGCATTGCGACGAAACCCCAGGCAAGAATTGATTTCGATCAAAGCTTCTTGACTCGCATCAATGATTCGAGTGCACGTTGCGCCATCCTGTCGCGACTGAACTCATTTTCGGCCGCCGCCCGTGCATTCGTACTCATTCTCGCTCTTGTTTCCGGCTCATTCCACAATGCCTCGATCGCAGAAAAGAATGCGTCATCGTCGCCCATTGGGCAACCGCGCCCGGCATCGATGCGCTCAAGCAATTCCCGCTGCCATCCGCTGTAGTTCAATACAACCGGTTTGCCCATGCTGAGGTAGTCGAAGAATTTGTTTGCGCTATTGTGCTCCAGCACCGGGACCGAGGTTACAGTCATCAATGCCAGGTCGCAGGCGGCCATGTATGACACCAAAGTGCGCTTGGGTACGGAATCAAGAATATCGAGATTCTTTAGGCCGCGTCGATCGACTTCATCGCGGAGGCGTTGCTTCTCCTTTCCCCCGCCGATCAGGACGAAGCGTATCGCAGGTTCGTTGCGGAAATGGACTGCCGCATTTAGGATTGAATCCAACCCGTTAACAACGCCCATTGCCCCCGTGTGCATGCAGACGAATGAATCGCTCCATCCCTTCGCTTCACGGATCGAAGTTCCATCGACAACAGGCGAGAATAACTCCGTATCGCAGCAATTGGGGATGACGTCGATCTTGATCTTGTGACGTAGTCGCTTCTCGATCAATTGGGCCACGCCTGGCGACAGCGCCACGATGGCGTCGGCAAAGCGATACGCCATCAATTCCAGACGTTTCATCAACCAGATGATTGGGCGACTGCGCACGTATCCGAGAGCAACGGGCACGTCTGGCCAAAGATCGCGAACCTCAAACACATACGGAATGCGTCGCACCAAACGTGCGACGACGGCTGGCACTGCAACGGTCAACGGTGTGCTGGTCGCGAAAATGACGTCAACCTTGGGGATTCGCAGGACATTCCAGCATGCCAGGAACATGAACACGGAAAACGCCCAAGTGCGCCGTACGAATCCCATTCTCTGATCGTATGGAACGTTCAACGCGACCACATCAATTCCTGAAATCGAGAATCTTGCTACGCGCTGACCTTCGACGCTTTCAAGATCCTTTGTCGTCAATTGGGCGGTACTTGTGAGCATGGTCACCCGGTGACCTGCTGAAACCCAGCGCTTTGCGAACTCCAACGACCTCGTCCCGGTGTTGCCCTGGGGAGTCGCGAAGTACTGATGAATGTAGAGTATATGCATGGTTGGCCGCTGCTGAACCGAACTTGACGACGCTAAGCTACGTTTTCTTTAAGTATCCTGGCGGGAACACCACCGACAATCGAGTGAGCAGGGACGTCTTTGGTCACGACAGATCCCGCCGCGACTGCTGCTCCATTGCCAACGGTTGTCCCTGCGGTGATCACGCTGAGGGCACCGGTCCAAGCCCCATCTTTGAGTTCAATCGGTTTGCGAATGCCGGGCCCATATCGATATGATCCATTCAATTTCGTGTGGTTCGTCGAGGATAGAACGGTATATGGCCCCAACATGACCCCCTCGCCCAGCTTGATGCCTCCGATTCCCTGAATCCAGCAGGCCGGTGCTATGTATACGTCGTCACCAATCTCAACACGGGTCGAGAATGTAATTCGCACCCCGCCCGCGATCTGAAAGTTCTTGCCGCAAGATTTGAAACACCACCGCACTAGGAAGCCTCTGAATCTGAGGATGGGAATCAGATCAGGGAGGAATCCCGTCAACGAAACAACCATTGTCAGCCAGGCGTATGATAGGATTCGAACCATGACGATCGGTCCTTATTCAGTGTGAAATACATTTAAGGGCACGACAAATCGATTCGTATAATCGTTCGGCGAACTTCTCAACACACCAGTCCTTTGCCGTTACATATCCATTCCGAATCAGTGATGAGCGTAGCTCCTTGTCGTTGATGACTCGACTGATCGCTTGGGCCAATGCTTCGGAATCCTTCGGGGGCACAAGGAGGCCATCAAGGCCGTCGCGGACGCTCGTGGGGATACCGCCGACATTCGTAGAGACGATGGGAACACTCCGGGCCCTTCCTTCGACGAGAACTCTGGGCGTGCCCTCGCTTAACGTTGGTAGAACCAGAATATCCGCCGTATCAAGATGCCCAAACAAATCAGGCCCGAATCGCGCATACCCTTTCCATTCCACTTGATCCGACACGCCCAACTCCTCAATCAGAGTTTCAATACGAGTGACCTCTGCCGGATACTTCTCTCTCTCCCCGACGATTGACAGTTTGATTGGAACGGGCGACGTTATGCGCGGAAGCGCCCGCACAAGATATTCAAGCCCTTTTTCTGGACGAACAAACGCAACGAACAGCAGCCGGATCTCAGAACCATCGCACGTGTCGTCGCGCTCTCGATACTCGGCCATACTGATAGTCGATGAAACAACTGTTGTCGGATTGAATCGTGACCACTTCTTGCCCAGTTCTTCACCATTAACGATCAGCGCGGCATTACTCTTACGAGCCATCCACATCAACATTTTTTCATCCGCATACGTGTACATGATCGCGAGCTTGTCTTTGAATCCGCCAAAACGGGATTCCATTTTGAGTAATTCCAAGGGATTCCCAACGAGCCAATGGGAAATGGGGCGGCGTTTCTTTGCGCAACACCGATGAATATACCAACTAAACGGATTTGTCCCTCGAGCAAAGACGACATCACAGCAATCTACCAATTCTTTGTAGCTCTTGAGCAACGGCCCCGGTTTACGAAGCACGTCAATGGAATGTGCAAAACTCGGGCCAGGTCGGACTTCAATGTGCTTGGCGTCCAACTCGCAGTCCATCATTTCGGTTGGTCTGCGAACTTCTTTTCCCAAGTAGACAATCTTCCCAAATTTAGGCCCTAGTTGATTGAGGACTCGCCCGAACGAAACATGCGTGTACCATCGTGTACTCTCGCGAAACACGCCAATGGTTGAAATGACGCCTAAGGTGAGGTTCTCGGTATCAATACTTGAGTCAGACGCCTGCATTCCTGCCATCATGGATCACGCTCGCTGTGTTTCTCGCCGTTTAAATCATAAACGATATGGTGTTCTTGGATTCCCGTTTGCAGCGAACCAGCATCGTTCAGTTGTTGGTTTTGACGATCAATGCCGTTTCACTCACCTGCGAGAGGTCTCCCACGTCCCCAACTGCCTTTGCTACCGATTGGATCATCATTGCGGGTTGCCAATTGAGGCCCGTAGACGCGCGTCGAATTCAAGCAGGATGATCATCAGCGTCATTGGGATCCAGAACAATTTTGTTGAATAGGTAGTGTGGGTCGCACCAAAACTGAAGTAACCACAGAAAATGACGATCGCCGGACCGGTTAACGCGCGCAAGTGCATTCGCCACGAACCGACGATGAGCAATGCATGTAAAACAACAAACGTCACAATCCCCGGTAGCCCCATCTCAGTCAGGCTTCCGAGAATATTGCTATGAACATCTTTGTACACACCGGCATATCTGAAGTTTGCTTGAGCCGCTGCTCCGACCCCGGCGCCGATTCCCTTGGTTCCCGTGAAACCACGCCACGCGATAGACCACACCTCGCCGCGCCCGACGCGTGCCCCTTGCGCTTGGACACCGCTTGGAGGCGCAACTCCCAACCAATTGGCCAATCGCGCTTCCGATTTTTCACCCAGCACCCCTGAATTCAAACTGGCCCAAGCTACGCCAAAGGCAAGACCGATCATCAAGGTTACGATCAATACCTTGCCAATCAAGGCAGATGACCTTGAGAAAACGGCTGCTCCAACAAAGCCGATCCCGACACCCCCAACGGCTGCCCGTGACCCCGTTGCGAACACTCCCAACACGATGAGCAGGACGCCAACAAACAAGAATGCTCGAAACCACGCGCGTCGAACGAATACCCACAATACTGGCGCGCATGTTATACCGGTCACAAGAGCTGCGGCCACCGATCCTGGATTCGCTTTGTCGCCGATCGTCGCACGGCCATACGCGGTCTGCTTCATGCCAAAGACAATCGCATAACCGCCGGCGGTCAGTCCGCCGATGAACGTCCAGAAAAACAAACGCTTAATGAAGGCTAGGTCGCCACTGACAAGCTTGACGCAAACCCACAGGAGCGCTAATTGGACAAACATCTGTGCCGCAATTCGCCCCGAACGAGCAGGGTCCAAACTCCAAACCGCTGACAACGCCGCGATCACGGCGAATGCCAGAAGTGACGTTACAATTCCTCGGGACGCCAGAAGGCTTGCATTCTGTTTGAAAAGAGGGAGGATGCCTGTGCCCATCGCCAAGAACGCCAGAATTTTTGCCGGTGTCAGCCATGCCGATTCGCTATCGCCAATGACGAAAGCAGAGTCCCACGCCTGCCAAAAGAAATACGCATAGAGACCGACACGTGGTTGCAACGCGCAAGCGGTCACAAAAGGGAGACCCACCAAGGCCATGGCGACGTACGAGTTTCCAGACTTGTAGAGCCAATACGCTCCCGCAAGCAAGATTAGGAACAAGACGATAAACGTGGCCTCTCGCAAGGACACGGAATCGCGATTTGCTACAGGGCTTGGTGACAAACTCTTCGCAATGGGTGTGGGATAAATGTATGCACGTGTCATGAGAGAAATCTCACAATGCAGTCCTCAGAAGCAAACGATTATTCGTGTGGCGCATTACAAATGCGGATGGGAGACTCAATAAACCTAAGCTGACTTAGAACTTCAATCATCCTTGGTTGGCCGCATTGACGTCCGCGAAGGTGCTTGCGATTTGGCACTTCAATTATTACGGTGGTTGCTCGATCACGACGGGTGGAGACAATGGCTGTGGCACGTTCACGATTCTTCAAAAGCGCCGTGTTGGCGTCGGGTAATATTCTCACGAGCTGCCTGGGCATCGCGACCGCGATGGTTCTGGTGCGCATCTTCTCCAAGTCTGATTACGGCACATACAAGCAGGCGATTCTTGTCTTCATGTTCGCGAGTCCCATTCTGATCATGGGGCTTCCCGAGTGCCTCTACTATTTCATCCCGCGAGAAAAGTCCCGGTCTCGCGGTATCCTCAGCGAAAACCTAGTCCTCTTGACCATCGGTGGTTTGCTTTTTGCCACGTTCTTGCTGCTTGGCGGAAATCACCTCTTGGCCCGGCGTTTCGACAACCCCGACCTTGTTTATCCGTTGCTTGTGATCGCACCGTATGGCTTGTTCATGATCATGACCAAGTCGCTTACGGCGTGCCTGATGTCCGCGGATCGTTATCGGCAAGTCGCGGCTTATAACTTCGGAAGTCGATTGTTCATGCTCGTGATGGTTGTCGGCATCGTCTGCATCTGGCCAACTCCCATGTACGCAGTGACCGGTCATCTTCTTGGGGCGGCACTGATGTTGGTCATCGCCATGGTGCTGATGTTTCGAGCGTGCCCCAATGGATCGATTCGCCCCACGCGAGCCGGAATTTGGGAACAGTTGAAGTACGCAACGCCGCTCGGATTTACGCGAGTCTTCGGCGTGATTCGATTTCAACTCGACAAACTTCTCATCGCGATCTTCTTTTCGCCTGAGCGCTACGCCATCTACGATGCAGGTGCCGTCGAGATCCCGTTCATTGGCGGGGTTACGCAGTCCATCACCCAAGTCTTGTTCCCCGATCTGACTGCACTGTATCGTGACGGTAAACTGAAAGAGGCACTTAGCATCTGGCAACGCGCTGCAACCAAAGCCGCTCTCGCTATCTTTCCCGCGACGGTGTTCTTCATTGCGATGGCGCCGGAAACGATGCAACTCCTTTTTTCAACTGAATACGCGGAAAGTACCAGACCATTTCGCATCTACACGTTGCTGCTCCCTGCCAAGGTGGCCAACTACGGCGTCATGTTTCTTAGCGCGGGCCGAAGCAAATTGCTCATGTGGGTTCACATGTTTGGACTGGTGTTTAATCTGATTGTCAGCCTGATTCTGTTAAAAACACTCGGGTTTCTTGGCCCGGCATGGGCGGCGGTTCTGACGACCTATGCCTGGTATGCACTCGTGTTCATTCTTCTGATCGCGAAATTGTACAAAATCAATGCCGCCACTGTCTTGCCATTGCGACAGCTGGGTATTGCGGCAATCGTTTCGCTGATTCCGGCCGTTGTCTTTTTCCTGAAGATGCGAATCGCAATTCCCAAAGACTTGGCCATCCCAACACCCTTCTCGTGGAGCATCCCGATTTCGCAGAACCTGATCAGCATCGCCATCTTTGGGACGCTTTACGTGTGTGGCGTTGTGTTCTGTTACGACCGGTTTGGTTTGGTGAAGATGTCGTCATTGGTCCAAAAGATGAGAGGCCATTTCTTTAAGCGCTAGATTGGGACGCGCCCGACGAGGAACACCGAATATGAAAAAGGTTCTGATTGTTGCACCGCAAGCCTATCCTCCCAAAAGAGGCCCGGGAGGGTTGCGTGCGCTCGGCTTTTCACGGCACCTGGCCGAGTTCGGTTGGGAACCAACCGTCCTTGTTCTCGATGACCGGTTCTTGGGATCGTCATGTGATCCGAGCTTGCGCGATCGAATCCCGAAGCACGTCAATGTCGTCAAGGTGTTCTCACCGGAGCACTTTCTAAGCGCTGCGATTCATCAGACGATGCAATTCGTGCGACGTTCGAACAAGTCAGGTGCCACTGAGGCCAGCCAATCCGCCTCGCCATCAGAAAAGTCAACGCATCGCAACGCCTTGTCCATGTTTGCGCGTCGAGTCGCCAAGAACTTTTTTGGCGACGATTTCTACCCGGGATGGATGACGGCTACCGTCCTTGCGGGAATTCCGATCGCCCGGGAAGCCGACTGCATTTACAGCACAAGTCCGCCCTTTGGATCTCACATCGTTGCGAAATGGATCAGCCGGCTGACGCGCGTCCCTTGGGTTGCCGATTTTCGAGATCCCTATGCCGCGGGCGCTTACCATTTGCGAACCAAGGGCGCAAACGATGCGGCTGGCGAAGCGCGGGCCATTCGTCGTGAGCGCGGCGTGCTTGCCGCTGCCGACGCAGTGATCACAGTGACAGACGCGATGGATGAGATTTACAAGTCGCATTATCCGGAAATCCCAGCCGCGAAGTTGCACGTTATTACGAATGGCTATGACGAAGATATCGAATTGCGAACAATCGAAAGTTCGCTTGACGAAAGTCCGAAGCCCGGATCAACGAAGCTCAGAATCGTTCACGCGGGATTGATTTACAACGTGAACGTACTTGCTTCGTTGTGTGAAGCCATCAACATTCTCATTCGCGAAAAGAAGGCAACGAAGGCCGACTTTGAGATCGAGCTGATTGGTAACTGCCCGAGTGAACATCATGCCGTTTTCAAAGAGCAGTCACTTTCAGAGTGCCTCGTCGCTCCGGGAATCGTTCCGCAGAAAGAGGCGTTCCGAAGGATGTGTCTGGCAGATGCACTTCTGATCGAAGCCGGTGCGACGATTGCACACTATGCGATTCGGGCAAAGATCTTTGAGTACATGCTCGCCCGCCGACCCGTTCTTGGTATTCTCGAAGAAGGCCCGATGGCCAAGCTGATTCGCGACACCCGAATTGGTTATTGCGTCCCAGCATCAGAACCTAAGAAGATCGCCGAAATACTTGAAAGATTGGTCGTGGCCAAAAAGTCGGGCACGCTGGCCGAGCTCATCGCGGATGCAGAGTTTGCCAAATACAACCGCCGCTTATTGACGCAAGACCTTTCGCGCATCTTCGATAGCATTGTTCGAAAGTAATCGCCGATTGCGGCTGGTGGGACACTTGTCTGACGTCAACTACTGCGACTTCTTTTTTTGCGGGGAAGTCGGGTACCAGGACGGCGTTCCGAAGTGCGGCAGGTCGTCGGGGTGGTTCGGACTCGTGCGTGCGAAGAGCCAGCATTCGTCATATTGAGCGGCATTCTTCATGACCTCGGGATCCTTGGCGAAATAAAGGTAGAAACCCGGCGTGTATTGCATGCCTTTCGACTTAAACAACTTGGCTCGATTCGCCATGTATGTCGCGAGGTCATCATAATTTGCTGCGTTGTAGGTCCGGGCGTCGAGACCGTGGACGCGGGCGTCACCTTTCAGTGCATTTTCAACCAACGCAAGCCCGTGTACATATTCTGGGCCCATGGGATAGATGTAGAGATCGACATCGCCAAGTGACTGCCATTCGCTTGTTGCGTTCCGCAATCCTTCACGGTCTTCTGCGCGATGATACCGTTGCGCTCCCGAATAGTACGGCTCCATATCCAATGCGATCTTTTTCCCGCCATAGGCTTTCAACTTGTCGATTGTGTACTTTTGCCAACGGGCGTCCAATGGCAGTCGAATGTCGTTAATCGATTGATGCGAATGGCGTTCACCATAAGCGAACTCGAGACCAAGCAGTTTGCATCGCTCCTTAATTTCGCCCAGCCATTTCAAGCTGTCTTGTCCCCTGCCACCCTCGACGAAGATGCAGAAGACGCCTGTGATCACACGAGGTTGCTCCGGAAACTTCTCCATGTTGGGCAGGATCCACCATCGCAGATGCGATGGATGTGTGAAGAGCCAACGCTTTGCCGGCATTTCTGCTGTCGAATTTTTGACAGAATCTTCAGCCGGCGGAGGATCGGCGCTGACGTGGCTCATTGAGGCAATTAGTACAGCACACAGCAATGCAACGACGAGTAGGCGCGGTCGCGCGATGAAGTCAATTCGTGTGCTTGAAATCATGTCATCAGATCCTCAATTTGATCGCGAATAGCCCCGGGCAACCCGGACAATGCGTCGACACAATCGCTTTCCGCATGTGTCAGAAGTGGAGGCAGGCAGCCTTCGGGTTGATTGGGCAATAGCTCGATGGCGATTGATGAAGGGACTTCGTCCCCGTCAGCTGTTTGCGTGAAACGCTGTAAGCTATTGAATATACTAATGTTATGGGCAATCCGGCGGGTTCAAAAGTCCTCGCCGCGCACCTCCATGTTATCGGCTTTCGACGCCACAGACTATAGCCACCAATCGCCGTAAACCCAAGAAACAGTACGGGCTTATGGCAATTCGGGTTCGGCAGAATCGCTTCGATTTTGTTTATTCCGCCCCTTGGTGGAATCAGTTCAGGCAACTGGCGTCATAGAATTTCAACTTCGGTCGGCACGGACTTACGTAATTTTCTTCCCAGAATCGGATCCCCCCGTCAGCCGCTTGGTCCAACATCCTTACTCGACGTCTGTTTTTCGACTATATTGCCGATCTTTGATAGCCCTTCGCTGCGGCCAATAGGCAGGATCGCTTTGCCTACTTGAGGGATTTATGCGACTTTGGATTCAATCAGGCGGGCATACTTACCGGTGAAACAACAAATAGATGAACATTTGCATGCAGTCGAGCAGCTCAAGGATAGCATTCCACTGCTTGAAGGGATTTGCTCTCGAATCATCCATTGCTTCAAGTCCGGCGGGAAATTGTACGTGCTTGGTAATGGCGGTAGTGCGGCCGACGCCCAACACATTGCGGCCGAATTGGTTGGGCGATTCAAGATCGATCGACGGGCACTGCCCGCTATCGCCCTGACAACCGACAGTTCCAACTTGACCGCCATCGGAAACGATTTTGGGGGAGAATTCATCTTCTCGCGGCAAGTTGAAGCACTGGTTACCGCAAATGACCTCGTTTGGGCACTTAGCGTTTCAGGCACCTCGCCGAACATCATCGCAGCTGTTAAGGCCGCAAAGAAGAAAGGCTCTGCGGTCATCGGTTTTACCAGCATTGGTGGCGATGCGCTCGCGGAATTCTGCGACGAATGTTTTCGGGCGATCCACACCAGCAGCGACCGCGTTCAGGAGGTTCACGAATTGGCGTATCACTTGATTTGTGAACGAATCGAATTTGAGTACTCCCATCCTTCCTGAACTCCTTGCGGTGGAGAAATTCAAATGATCCGAACGATGAGGCGATCAGATGAGCGACTGGTTGCCGCGCTTCACATGAAGGCAATTAGCGGTGGGTTCATGGCACAACTTGGACAACGTTTTCTCGCACAACTATATCGAGGGATCGGGCAAGACGAGAATTCAGTCGTTTGGGTGAGCGAAATCGACGGTGTGTTCAATGGGTTCTGTGCTTATACTTCGAATGTTGCCGGATTGTACAAGCGAATTCTGCGGCGCCGTTTCCTTCAACTCGGATGTGCTGCGTTACCACAAGCTTTGCGGCCGTCCATCATTATGGAGTGTTTGGACACATTGCGATATCCCGGCAAGTTAAGCGCCATTGACCTGCCTGCAGCCGAGATTCTTAGCATTGCCGTTGAAGATTCAGCACAGGGTACCGGTACCGGGAAGCGTTTGATCGGGTATGCTCTGGACAGGGCCCAAGAAGACGGCGAAACGCACATCAAGGTCCTTGCGGGTCACAAGCTTGAAGGAGCTAATCGATTTTATAAAGCGTGCGGATTCCAAAAGCAACTTGAGCTAATACAACACGGTGAACCGTTGAATGTCTTCGTGTTTGATCTTCAAGGTCGCGAGCCAATTAAACAAGGCTACGGAGCATAGAACATCCCGAGATCGTTCAATTCGGCGGAACAATTCGATCTCCATTGGCCGATAGTCTGAATAAGTCCAATTCAACAGAAGCCACATTGAGAGCAGGTTTGCTAGAATCGACTGATCGTCGCGGGGATCATGCATCTGATTGATGCCAATCAAACCGATGACCGTGGACAAGTCGGGGATGACGGGCTCGCCGATCCGAGCCCTCGTTTCAACAAAGCGAGATACAAGATGTTACCGGTTAATCGAAATCCCAATGCCAAGACCTTGCGTTCGTTTGGCGTTGCGATGTTGTTTGGATTTGGTGTCATTGGTGCGATCCTGTGGTACACCGGGTCGGAGCCCAATGGGTTTAATTGGCGGGACGTTGCGGCGCAGAAGGTGGCGATCGCTTTGTGGGTCCTTGGCGTGCTGCTTGCGATTATCGCGGTTGGCCCGCGAAGTCTTTCGGCGCCGATTTACATCGCGTGGATGACGGTCGGCATGTTCCTGGGTGCGATCATGACGTTTATCATGATGAGCGTGCTCTTTGTGGTGTTGTTGCCGATCTTCTCGTTGATTCGATTGAAGGATCCGTTGCGAATGAAGCTCAAGCCACCGGGCGAAAGCTATTGGGAAGACCATCGTGATCATGAACCCACGCTCGAGCGAACAGCACGACCGTTTTGATGCATCCGTTTCCAGTGACCTAGGGCAACGGGCTGACTGAGGCTTTGATCTCAACTTACGCGGATTGAATCGCAAACCATGTACATACTCGGTATATCCTGCTACTACCACGACTCCGGTGCCGCACTGCTCAAAGACGGAAAGCTCATTGCAGCCGCGGAGGAGGAACGGTTCAATCGCAAAAAGCACTACAGCGAATTTCCAAAACTCGCCGTCGAGTACTGTCTGGAAGAAGCCGGCATCAAAATCGATGATGTCGACTACATTTGCTTCTACGAAAAACCGCTGGTTAAGTTTTCGCGTATCCTCGAGACCATCCTGGCACGCTGGCCCCTGACCTATTGGAATTGGGTTAAGAGCATGCCCGTCTGGCTGTTGACCAAACTGCACATCGGTCGAACCATTCAAAAGGAACTCGATACCGACAAGGACATTTACTTCTGCAAGCACCACATGTCGCACGCGGCCAGCGCGTTTTTGGTTTCGCCCTTCAAGGAATCGGCGATCATCACCGCGGACGGTGTTGGCGAATGGGCGACGACGGCGTGGGGTGTTGGTCGAGGTAACGAAATCGAGCTTCAAAAGGAAATCAGCTTTCCCCATTCGGTGGGATTGCTTTTCAGTGCCATTACCGCGTACCTGGGCTTCCGCGTCAATGACGCCGAATGGAAGGTGATGGGACTCGCCCCGTACGGCAAACCCACTTACCTCGATAAGTTCCGCGAAGTGGTCGATCTGCGTGAAGACGGAAGCTTTCGCCTGAACATGAAGTATTTCACGCACACCCATTCGACGTCCAAAATGTTCAACCGCCGATGGGAGCAATTGTTCGGACGGCCTGTGCGTCCCAAAGAAACCGAACTCGACCAGTTTCATAAAGACATCGCCCATTCAGGTCAGAAAATGGTCGAAGAGATCATGGTCAAGATGGCCACACACGTGCATAAAGTCACCGGGATGGACAACGTGTGCATTGCCGGCGGTGTGGGTTTGAATTGCGTAGCCAACTGGCGCATTCTTCAGGAATCCGGTTTCAAGAATATCTTCATTCAGCCAGCGGCTGGTGATTCGGGGGCAGCGCTCGGTGCGGCGTTTTACATGTACAACACGGTGCTCAACAAGCCGCGCGAATTCGAAATGCGTCAGGCGTATTGGGGGCCGGAATTTGACGATAATGCGATTCGCAAGGCGCTCGACCGGTCGGGACTGTCGTTTACCTATCACGATCGAGAAGAGGCATTGCTCGAGCAAACCGCCGCCGCGATTGATGACGGTAAAGTGGTCGCCTGGTATCAGGGGCGGCTGGAGTTTGGCCCCCGCGCGCTGGGCAATCGTTCGCTCGTCGCCGATGCCCGTAATCCGAAGATGAAGGACATCATCAACGCGAAGGTCAAGTTTCGTGAGGCGTTTCGTCCGTTTGCACCGAGTGTCCTTCGCGAGCATGCCCACGAGTATTTTGAAATGCCAGAAGGGATGGATGCCCCCTTCATGTTGTTGGTGCCCAACGTTCGGCCCGAACGTCATGCGCAGGTCCCCGCGATTACGCACGAAGATGGAACCGGTCGCGTGCAGACGGTCACCGAAGACGACAATGGTCGATACTACCGCCTGATCAAAGCGTTCTATGAACGCACGGGGACGCCGCTCGTGATCAACACGTCGTTCAATGTTCGCGGTGAGCCCATCGTGCTTACGCCACAGGATGCCATCCATACATTCATGAACACCGGAATCGACTGGTTGGTGATGGGCAATTTCGTGATTTCCGAAAAGCCCGACGTCGTTGACTACGAAGCCGGCATGAAACGAAGCATAGAACTGGAAGCGAGTTCGCTGATCCAATAGTCAGAACGCGACAAATAAAACGGTCGCAACCAGATAAAACGAACAGGTAAAAAGATCGGACACAGACGCATTATGGCCAAGCAATCACTGTTCAAAGAGTTCTTCGCATTCATCAAGCATGAGAAGAAATGGTGGATGATTCCGCTGATTTCAGTTCTATTGCTGGTCAGCGGCTTGATTCTGTTCAGCAGTTCGTCGCCCTTGGCCCCATTTATTTATCCACTGTTTTGACCCCTTGTTCGGACCGATATCATATGCGCCGCGTTGCTTTGGGGCTGCCCCGGGCGGGCATGCGTACCAGCTCGCGCGGCCGACACCTGAAAATCCGACGATTGAGATTCTCTTAACGAAACGAGCAAACTTTGATGAAAATCATCAATATCTGCGGCGCCCGACCGAACTTCATGAAAATCGCCCCGCTCATGCGCGCGTACAAGAACCACGCGAACATCGAACCGATGCTGATCCACACCGGTCAGCATTATGACGCAAACATGTCCGACCTTTTCTTCAAGCAGTTGGGCATTCCCGAACCGGACATCAACCTTGAAATTGGTTCAGCCAGTCATGCTGTTCAGACGGCAGAGATCATGAAGCGATTTGAAACGGTCGCACTTGAACAGAAACCCGACTGGGTCGTCGTGGTCGGTGATGTCAACAGCACAATCGCTTGTGCGCTGGTGGCGACAAAGCTTGGAATCAAAGTCGCGCACGTTGAAGCCGGTCTGCGGAGTTTCGATCGCGACATGCCCGAGGAAATCAACCGCGTCCTGACCGATTCGATTTCGGATTTGCTGTTCGTGACGGAACCGAGCGGAATGGAAAATCTCAAGAACGAAGGCGTCAGCGGTGACAAAGTGCATTTCGTCGGCAACGTGATGATCGACACGCTGCGTGCCAACTTCGACAAAGCCCAGCAGTCAACAATCATCGAGTCACTGGGACTTGAGGCGAAGGGCTATAATGTTGTCACGCTTCACCGTCCGAGCAACGTCGATGACGTCACCACCATGACCCGCATCGTCGAGGTGATTGAAGAAATCCAAAAAGACCTCCCCACCGTCTTCCCGATGCACCCGCGCACCAAGCACAATCTCGGAAAGCTCGGATTGGCCGATCGACTTGAGGCCATGGGTCAACTGAAGATCATTGAACCGGTCGGCTACCTCGACTTCCTCAAACTCACCGGCAGCGCCGCGGTTGTCCTCACCGACTCGGGCGGCATCCAGGAAGAAACGACGATCCTCGGCGTCTGGTGTTTGACCCTCCGCGAAAACACCGAACGCCCGGTGACCATCGACCAGGGCACCAACCGCCTTGTCGGAACGGACCCCGCAAAGATCCTCGACGCCTATCGAAAGTGCCGCAGTCAAGCGGTTGGCGACGCACAAACACCGGAGAAGTGGGACGGTCAAGCTGCAGAGCGCATCGCTGAAATTCTCGCGAAGCAATTCGCATAACGAGCGTTTCAGATTGCGGATAAGCTCAGCGGGTTGAGTTGCTGCGTTTAAGGTCCGCCGAACGCCAGCCAAAACGCGTTGGCATCGGCTAGATCTACATCGCCATCGTTGTCACCATCAAACACGTCCACACAATCAGGCGACATTGCGGGCGGAGTAACCTCTGGACCGGCCAGGCATTCGTGCAGCAGCGCATAGTCGATCAAATCAACATCACCGTCGCAGTCAGAGTCCCCCACAATTCCAGGAACGGTGACATTCGAGAAGTGAAAGAAGTTCAACAGGTTGATGGAACCGCCACTAAGAAATGAACTTGTGACCGAATTGTCGCCCGTGTCGATGAGTGAGAGATTGTTATTGTCCGCGACAAAAATGCCGCCGGACAGACCCGGTTCGAGACCGATCGGAAATCCGAAGTTGATCGTCGTGACAATGTTTGAAGTGTTCAGATCGTATCGAAACACTGCGTTGTTTGAGACGAAATAGAGGTCGCCATTGTCTCCGAACTGCAGTCCAAATGTGTTACCGCTAGTGAGGCCGTCACCGCTGTCGACCAGCACTTCGTCGAATGCGCCCGTCGTGCCGTCGTAAACGATGACGTTGGCGCTGTAGCGTCCCGCAACATAGAAACGGCCGTCGGGTCCAAATGCGATCCCGCTCGGACCATCCAATCCTCCATCACCAGCCGTGACGAATGCATCGATCAGCGTACCGGTCGAGTCGTAGCGCAATATTTCATCGCTACCCTGGCTGGCGACGTACAGATTTTCGTCCGGCCCGACGAGTATGTAAACCGGGTTGTCTAGCCCGCTGGTCGAATCAACAAACACATTCAAGAGGGCGCCGGTGTCCCGGTCGTAGCGCAGGATCTGGTCCGTACCGAAGCTCGCGACGAGCACATCGCTGCCTCGGTCGAGGATGCCATGCGGTTGATCCAAACCAGTCGCTGCGGCGGCCGAGACAAACGTGTCGATGAACAGTCCAGTGGTCGCGTCGTAGCGTAGCACTTCGTGCCCGAAGTCGCTGCTGACATAGAGGACGTTGCTCGGGCACTGCGGGGCTGCGAACGCCCCCCATGCGGAAGAACAAAACCCGACCAAGCCGATCGCCAGTAAGCGCACTGGATGGTTCATCTGGACTTATCCCGTAAATGCCGCCTGCATCGCTGCAAAGTCGACCAGGTCAATCTCGCCGTTGCTGTCGGAATCGAAGCAATCGCATGGCGTCGAGCCCGACGTTGCCCCCGGTCCCAATAGGCAATTCACGAACTCAGCCAGATCGGCACTATCAACGTCACCATCGACGTCGTGATCACCGCTGCCGGGAATGCAGGTGGCTACGGTACACTCAACTTCAAAGATTTCAAAATCGTCGATACCGGCTTCGACGACGGATTGTGCACCCACGTCCTCGGCGGTAAATCGGATGCGGAATTGTGAACTGGCCCCGATGTTAAACGTCCGTTCAAACCAACCGCCGCTGACCTGCGGATTCTCGTCTGCGGTCGTCGGTCCGACGATTTCAAGCGTGTTCCAACTGCCGCCTCCGTTGTCTGAGATTTCAACGATAAGCCGATCGGTTCCGGGGCCATCGCCCTCGTCATTTGAGAACCATCGAGCGTAACTGACCTGCGGGGCGCTGAGCGCTGAGAGGTCGAATACGGGTGATGTCAACGTCACCGCGCCACTGTCTACGTCGCTGTTGCAAAGGTTACCGCTGCTGTTGTCCGTCAACCAGCACTGACCCGATCCGTCAAAGTCTGAAGGGGGATCACCACGATCACAGTTGACCGGCGTGCCACGGGTCCAGGGACCGTCGGTGGCTGTGCTCGACGTGGTCCAACCGTTGTCGCTCTCAAAATTGTCGGCGACTTCGGTGGTAAGTGACGTCGCGACCAATGCGGTATATGCAGCTGCTGGGGCGCTGACCGGGTCTTGAATATCGCCACAGGTTGCCGAGCTTGAGATATAGTATTCGATGGTTTCGCCACAATCCGCCGCGGGCAGCACTGCTTCGTATGCATCGCCACCGACCGACGTCAAGGGTGAGGTGTTGAACGGGCCGGTGTTTCCGATGCGATAATGGAGATTGGCTGAAACCGAACCGCTCGAAGTGATCGTTACTGGCACCGTGGTCGTCTGATTCACATCGACGAGCGCGGGACGCCCGGACGGATAGTCGATGGTAACGACGTCGAATGTCGGGCAGTCCATGTTGTGAGCACCGAACGCAGCGCATATTTCCTCACAGTGCGGGGTGCCGTTGGAAATATTCGCATCGTCGTCATCGAGGGTGAGGTAGTCGATCGTGATTTGAGGCGTGATGCTTGAGCCTGAGTGCATCGGCATGCTGTTGACTGCAAGACCCGCGAGGATGTCGATATATGAGACAGGATTGGTTGCGGCTAACTCGTTCCGCAAATCCCAAATACAACCGGTGATGAGCGTACCGCAGAAGTGGACCTCACCGCTGCACGGATACTGCATCGTGTTGTCGCCTTCGCGCAACGGCGTACTGCAACTTCCGGTGAATCCATAACCTGTCCCCGACACGTCCTGAATCACCATGGACATAACGTCGCCCATGCCCTCGCCGTACTGGCCCTGACCGCTGCCAGCCACCTGGACGAGGTGATGACCGTATTCGTGGATGACCACGCTGCTCCATGCGGTGTTCGGGTAACCGCTGCCAGCCGCACAGAAGCGGAGGTTATTGCCCTGATATTGGGCATTGCCGGGGCAGAATCCGTTGGCTCCTTCGTTGACGGTAACGCTGAAAGCGGTTTGTCCGCCGATCACGGGGTACGAGGGGTTTACACCCAGCACAAAATCACGAACGAGATTCGTGTAGTAATAGGCGTTAACTTCGCCCCGTCGATATTCGTCGTTGACGGTGTTGAGTTCAAAGTTGACCGGTCCTGGGGGAGTCACCACTGACGACAGCGTTGATTCGTCGCCATTGAGCGTGTTGTCTCCGTTGTAGGTGAACACTTCGAAAAATTCGCCGCGGACGGCTGAGTCGACCGTAACGTTTGAACTGCCGCCATTGGGAATGGTGAAATTGCCGTTGACGTCAGCAAAGACTTCCGTTCCACCAATGCTGGCTGTTGCGTAGGGCATGGGGGTAAGTACTTCGGATTCACACTGTTCCGAGGCGACCCCTTCGGTGATGTATCCACTGACGTTACCACTGACGTCAATTTCGAGAATCTGATTTTCCTTGAAGAGGATCTGGCCGGTTTGCAGATCTGTGACGAACAACCACTTTGAATCAACACCGTCGGCCGCGGGCATGTTGTCTGCGACAAAGGTTAGCGCCACAGTTGGCGACGCTTCCATCTCGTCCACCCCTGCCCAGATGACCGGCTTGGCTTCGCTGAAGTTGACCAGGGTGGCATCAAACTTCTTTGCCGCATCTTTGGCCAATGCGTAATGATTGGCGATGAACACCGTATCATTCATGCGGGTTCGCACGTTCTGTTCCACCGTGAATCCGCCGAGATCTTTGACCGCCGACGTTGCGCTGACCAATGGAAAATTCTCGTCATTGCGGACCAGCAAGCGCAAATCGCCACGGAACACTGGAATGTCATCCTGGACCTGGCGATAGTGAACGAGCGAGAACTTGTAGGTGTCCGTTTGCGGGTCGTACATCAGCGGTTGCACATGCTCCCCGCCTTCGATTCGATTCTCCGGGTGCAATTGCGCCGGTGATGTCCCGAGGACCATGGCGTGGGCAAAGCGAAATCGTTCGGCAGAATCGACGGCGGACGTTCCGATCGAAAACGCCTTGCCATAAATCTTTTGTACGTCGCGGTCTTGTTTAACAATCACAGTATCGGGATTCTCTCGAATGAACGCGGCTTCGGCTTCGATGCGCTGTTGCAAGTGCGCCACTGAAATCGCATCGGCGCCCTTTGGGTCATTTAAGGCTCCGTCCGTCGACTCCTGGGCGAACGCGCCAATCGGAGACATGCACACCAAAATCCCTGCCACAGAAAACAAACGATGAATTTGCTTCACAAGTCGCTCCTTCGAAAGTCCCCTCGCACCGAACCCCTGCGATGTCTTGACGCATCGCCCACCACGGCGGCGCTCTATGCTTGCACGAAGGCCACACCGACCTTCGGCGAATGTTTTATTCCTCATTTTGTGAGACGCGGAATATGTTTAAGAGTACGGGAACGGGGAGCGCGATTCAACGTGTGTCCGTACTATGTCGTTTGGGGGCTGCGGTTGTTTCAGCAACAAGCATTCCCTTTCACCCCCATCCGAACGAACCCGCCGAAAGCGTCCGAAAATGAACAAGCTTTATCGCCCGTAGCATACACCGCCATGGAATCGTCCCGAATTTCTCGTCGGGCTAAACGCCTCGTCGGGTTACCAGATAGACCGCAAAGCTGCCCAGCCAATGCCCACCTTCGTAGTGTTCGTCCGAGACGGCAGCGATTCCCGATGTGCGGTGGGCGCGGGCGGCCGCGTTGATAACGGCGATGCGACCGTCACCAGATGGCAATCCGGCAGCAATCCCCTCAAGCATCCAGGATCGGGAAAGATTCAAACCGTCCAAATGGACGAGGTGCCCGTCAGACTTATCCAAAACAACCGCTGGCTTAAGCCAACCCTTATCGCTCCCGGGCTTTAGTTCCGGAAGAAAGCGTTCAAGCCACTTGGCGAACTCGTCCGGTTGCAGAACGCGCCGCATTAAATCGGCTTCGGCAATGATCGGCGATAGGAACGCTTGTCCGTCTGGTTCAAATGCAAGGTTTGCGCCCGCGTCTTTGAAATAGAAGTCCTTGGCCCGCTGGGTGACCAGTTGTGTCATCTCTGCATCGCCGCTGGTTTTCGCCCAATCCAGAACCAATCCGAGCGAGAACGCGGTCTGGCTGTGTTCGCCCGTGCGTACGGGATGCGAAAGCTTGGGAAGCCAAATCTTGAATCTGGTCGCGGCTTCTTGTTCCAACGGTTCGAGGATTTTCGACCAACGCTGGGCGTCGGGATCGTCCCATTCGCGAAGTTCGGCCGTCAATTGCAAAAGCCACGCGAGTCCGTATGGGCGCTCAAAAGTCCCCCGCCCCATCGCCGTCATGTAGTCCAACTCGGCTTTGACGCGCTCGACGGTGAAGCTCTCGTCGAGCGCATTCATCGCATCTTTTGCAAACGAGGCATGCGGCTGCACACGACAAAGTCGAACCAGAAGCCAGTGACCATGAACCGCCGAATGCCAGTCAAAGCACCCGTAGAAGACGGGCGTCAATTCATGCGGTGTCCTGGCGTCGTCCGCGGACGACATGACATGCGAAATCTTATTGGGGTATTCGCGGTGCACGCAATCAAGGGCGAGTCGGGCAAACCGCTCAGCCGATTCCTGATCGATTGATGCATTGGCATCAGCGCGAACAAATGAAGGCAGAACGAAAACAACGATAATCAGCGCACAGAAGCGCATGACGATCCTCCATGATCGATGACAAATGCGTTTGGGAAGAATCAGCTAGGGTCCAACGAGCCCAGCTTCCCACGCCGCATAGTCCTGACCATCGACGTCGCCGTCAAGATCAATGTCGGCTGCGGCGCACGCATTCCCAACCAAAGGTCCATAAAGCGCCGGATAGCACAAGCACGACCCTTCTCCTGTGTAGCATTGCTGCATGAGGGCGAAGTCTTCAAGGTCCACCGTGCTGTCACCGGTCAGGTCGGCGCTCTGCGGATCGCACTCGGCTTGCGTGATAAGAACATCGTCAATCGCAACTTCAACGATGTCACCGCTTGCTGGTCCATCGGTAGCCTTAAATCGCAACCGCATTTGACTGGTTGGGACGACAAATTCACTCACGTTGAACTGCACGTGCTCCCATCCTCCACCGCCTGGAGACAACGATTCGACGGTTGTCCACGAACCACCATTGTTGTTTGAAATCTCCGCGACGTAACCGTCATCACCGCCGGTATCGCGCTCATAAAACCAGCGATAGTAGGAGACGCGGGCATCACCCGCACCAAGATCAAACAAGGGCGACGTCACGATGACCGTTCCACCGTCAACGTCATCCGTGCCCTGCGACCCACCGGGGTTGGTGGCTGTGTACATGCAGAAGCCTGAACCGGTTGGCGTGTGGTCGTTTTCCGGCTGAGCACCGGTGCCAACAGGATCACCTCGAAGGAACGTACCGGTCGAAGCCGTGTCGGGTCCGGTGGTCCAACCTTCATTGCTGTCGAAGTCGTCGGCAAAGACAACCTTCGACGAATCGAGGATGGTCGCGGTGTACACCGTGTTCGGTGCATCGCCCGGATTGGTGACGGTCTGACCGCCTTCGGTTTCAGCGCTGAAGTAGTAAGAAATTTCCTGGCCGCAAAGTGCCGGCGGAAGCGACGCCGTATATTGATCCGGTCCATTGGACGTCATCGGCACGGCGGTGAATCCGTCGCCCAGATCGTAATGCAGCAGTCCGGTGTTGGGTTTGTGAACACCGTTGCACCGCCCGGTCAGGCTGATTTCGACATCGGGTGAACTCAGCGGGTTGATCATTTGCGGGAGCGGCGTTGCGAATTCAAAGTCGAGCGAACCAAGGAGGGCGCTGGCGGCCAACGCATCGCTGACATCCAGGACGAATAACCCACGATCAATATCGCTGACGATCACCGTGCCGCTGGGAAAGAATGGATAGTTGCTCCACGCCCCGTCGAAATTGACGCTGCTGTTTTCCGGGAACGTGTCGTAATACCCCACCTCGACCGGAACCAACGGGTTGGCGATGTTCACCACACGCAAACCCGAGCTGTAGTTGGCCTCGAACATCACGCACTCGTCGATGTACAGGTTGTGATCGCGCGATTGTTCGCCGGTCGTAAACGTGCCAACAAATTGCGGGCTGGATAGATCTTCAATGTTAAAGATCAGTGTCCGCGTTGTGGGTACGCCAGGGTCGCCTTCATCCAACTCGTCATTGACGTAGAGGAACTTGCGGTCTGGCGTCGTCCAGCCTTGGTGGCAATAGTCCACGCCAGGATAAGACGTGCGTGAAAGCAGAAACATGTTGCCTTTGTCGGTCACGTCAAGAATATCGACGCCGCGACCTTCACTGAAGCCGAAGAGGATCTCTCGGCCCGCATAGGGGCCCGACGTATAGTTGACGATGTGAGCGTCGTGATGGTATGCGGCGCCGGTGCCCGTCCAGCGACCGGCTTCTGGTGGATTCACCGGGTTGACGTTCAGATCAAACGCGACGGGCGCCCCGCCATTGATGTTGGCGCCGACCAAATAAAGGTATCCGCTGTCCGTGTTGATCGCGACGTTGTGGCTGCTGGAGACACCTT
>DDIR01000019.1:45123-60770 GCA_002338715.1 Phycisphaerales bacterium UBA1845
GTGGCTGCTGGAGACACCGCTGGTCGTCAAGCGGGTGACCAACGTCACATTGCCATTGTCGACGTCGCTCAAGTCGATGACGTCGACACCGCCCGAACTTTCGTTGACCACATAGGCATAGTCGCCAAACGTCTTCACGTCGCACCAGTCGCTGGTTGAATGCCCGACCGATCCAACAATCACAGGATTCACCGGGTCGGTGATTTCGACGACGATCAACTTGGTCGTGACGCCCATCAACGCGTATTCGCGACCGGACTGCGAAACGTACCCCCAACTGTCGCAACCGGCGCCGGCCGTCAAATCGGCCAGGTCGAGCCACGCATGCTGCGACACGTTTAGGCTTTGGAACTGCCCCAAGGCCTGTTGGACAGTCAGGACGCATAGCAATGTGGCGATAAACGTTGGCACTTTCCTAAGTCGGTAGGGGCGAATCATTGAGTTGACCTTTGTGGTTGGACCGTAAGATTCGAAATCAAGGCGCGACCGAAAATCAGAAGCGACGGTCACACGATGGCGATAACTGGCAACGAGATTGCTGATGCAACGGACGAGGGGCCCGCCTTAGAACCGAGATTATACCACCACCTTGTCGATCGCTTCAAACATTCCATGTGTATTGGAAATGCGTCTGAATTGTGTTCGTCTTGACCGGTTGATCTGCCAACTCGTAATATCAATGATTCGTGCGACGCCCCAAAAAACACATGAAACCAGCAACCGACTCAACAACAATGCCCTTTCGGCGCCTTCAATTGGTGTGCGCTGTTGCTGCGCTCGTCGTACTTGCGGGGAGTGCGTCAGCACATTTTTTTGTTGAGCAGCGGGAGCGTGTTGGACCGACCCCGAAGGATCCGGGGCATGGGTGGCTGGCTGAGGTCTTTTTGGATATTCCCGATTCATCCGCGGTGACGCTGTTGAATGCGGAAATCTACATCGCCGGGCGCACGCCCGACTTTACGTTCAAGACCACTTACATCGACTTCCCCGCCGGACCATCAGGCGGCGCGCTGGACACGAGTTTCGCAACGTTCGGCGACTTTTTCGACGACTATATTTCAGATGTTTCCGACCCCAGTAAACTCGATGAGCCATTCGGCAGTTTCGTCATACGTTTCAATGGCCTGCTGAACGTGCAGCTTCGCGACAGTTCGTTTGATGAATACGGCCAGCCGTTGCTGATCGATTTTGCAACAAACGCGCACGGCGGATATCGCACGCGGATTGGCACAACCACGATTTATCGCGTGCAGAACACGGCATTCGTCGGCTCACCGTTCATGACTGAAAACGCAGTGCTTTTGGGCCTTGGCTTATTTCCGATTCAGATCACGTACTTGCAGCAATATGACCCGACCAATGCAGCTGGCAATGAAATGGCGGGCGTCGAGTTGTACAGCTGGCATCCGGGCGGTTTGCCCTGGCCGGCGGGGGCTTTAATGAGCGATCCGCGTTTCGGCGACATGACTGTCACCACGCCCGACGTGATCTATCAGCCCGATGAAATCCCGGTACCCGTCAAGGGAGACTACAACGGCGACTCGCGCAGCGACCTGGCGGATGCCCAATCGCTGCAATTGTGTTTTGGCGGCGACGGGTTCGACATTGTGGCGAATGGCGGTGATCCGTCGTGCCTTGTGTTTGACATGAATGACGACGGCGACGTGGACTTGGCCGACGCGCAGTTGTTTACGTTGTCGGCATCAGGTCCGGATGCGTACCCGTATCGCAAAGGCGACTACACAAATAACCAGATCATCGATCTCGAAGATTTTCAGTGGATGCAGTTTTGCCGGACCGCCGCCACAGATGAAGAGGAACG
The DNA here is from genome assembly GCA_002338715.1 of Phycisphaerales bacterium UBA1845. GTDB lineage: Bacteria > Planctomycetota > Phycisphaerae > UBA1845 > UBA1845 > UBA1845. The sequence continues at coordinate 46,946 of DDIR01000019.1, forward strand.
CGGAATGTTGCCAACCGGCTGTGAGTGGCTGGATTTCAACGATGACGGCGTGATCGATCTCACGGATTTCGCGTTTTTTCAAAGTGCGATGCCGGTAACAAACTGACTGAATGTCGGGCAATCAAAGCCCAATTACTGCAAAAATTAGATTTGCGAAGACTTTTCGGACGTAGGAAACCGCCCCACTTGTAACACCCGGCGTTCGACAGCTACAATCAGGACCGAGAGAGTTCATCCCAGAGAAGAGAATTCATCGGTGAATTCACCAAGGGTCGGCGAATCCCAAGCCGCACCACGGAGAGGAGAGAAAATGTTCCACCCAATTACACGGTATCGGTACATCGTTGCATTTTCAGGCGCGTTGGTGGCATGCGCGGTTGCAACGGTCGCACACGCAGGCCCCACCGACCAGCCGCAACCCATTGGTTCCAGCACGATGTCGATCACGTACAACACGTCGGCTGGCGACGTCACATATTTCGGATCGCGCACGCACAACGGCACTGGTCCGGGTGACGTGACGAATCTCGGTGGTGCGCCCAATGTCGGTGCATTCAGCGCGCACAATGCGCTCGGCCGGCGACCGGCGACTGCACAAGGTTCCAACGAAACACTGATGCGGCACGGCTTCTATAAATTCGGCAGCAGTGGTTTCAATATTGCCGGGGACTTCTTTCCTGATGTCACGCCAGGAAGCGACGTGACGATCGCCATTGAAAACGTTCAGTTCGATCGCCCGGTGCAGGTTCAGGAAGACACGGCACTATTGCATATTTTGTGGGACCTTGATCAGGTGGACTCGCTCGGGCTCAATGATCAGAACCTGCCCAGATCCTACGTCAATCCGAACAACCATCACACGGTGACAAATTTTCGCGACGTCGCTGAATTCCAAAGCCAGAACGTGTTCCTGGAAAATCCCGTCCCGAACTACAACCTTGGCGACATTGTTCCGGTGTTCTCACAACCGCAGCCGGATACGGTTAGCGTCAGTCTGACGTTCCCCTACGAATTGCTCCGTCACTTTGAAGACGACGGACTGGGCGTCCCAACGGGCCTACCTGGTCCGGGCGGATTTCTTGAACCGTTCCATCTTCACCTTGAATACTTGGTCGTTCCTGAACCGTCGGCAGGACTGCTGCTCGCAATGGGCGCGATGATTATTCGTCGACGTCGATAGGATTAGACTCGAAACAAGAGTTTAGAAAAAAACGCGCCCGTGACCTTTTCAATCACGGGCGCGTTCGATGTTGAAATGCACTTCTTCGGGGTTGGGTTTACGGATTCAGTACCGGATCAAAGACACCGCCCAACTGACCGAGCAATGCAAATGCCTGCGGCGTCGAAACCTTCAACAGCACCGATCGATCAACTTCGCGGTAATTCCCAGCGATCCAGAGATCGTCGCCCCCTCGCTCGATGCCCTTCCAAGTGACTTCAGGATCCGGCAAGCGGAACGTTGCGATGGTCTCCAACTGCTCAAGATCGATGACGAGCAGGTAATTCCCGTGAATCGCGAAAACATAACCTGAATAGAGCGTCATTGACTTCAGTTGCACCTTAAACGCGCCCATCCCCGTCGCCACTTTTGTGTCGACGGCCACGCTGACAAACTGTGCGTTTGCGGATGTATTTTCGCTGCCATGCAGAAGGATGTATTCGCCATCCGCGTCGATCGTCGCGGCTTCGATGTTGATGTCGAAACCGAGCGTCGACACGTCAAATTCATCCACCTTGGCTGGCGGGTTCGAGCAATACCGACGAAGCAATCTGTCGCCACCGCAACCGCAGGTGGTCCAAATATCATTATCCTGCACGAAGGTTAAACGTCGCGCGTTTCCGAAGTCCACCGGTTCACCGACAACACCCGTACTGACATCAATGGGGTATTGGAGATATCCTGATTCGCGCCGGGTCACCCAGAGATTCTGTCCATCAAATCCAAGCTCGGCTGGACCATCCAGCTTGAAATCAAGTTCAAAGCGATCATGCACAAGCAGTGCAGGACAGGTTGCTTCAAACGGGATTGCCTCAACACGAGCAAACACGGACGTCTCCAGATCGCCATTGGTGATATACAGCGTGTCCGCATCATCAATTTCAAACTTGTATGCCTTCGGTGAACCACTCTCCACACCGATGGTCACATCGTCGATGCCGCCCGGGGCATAAACGGCAGTCCGGCACTCGTTCGTTCTTGTCGCAGCGTTGTATCGGAAGAACATGGCGCTTCCATCTTCGTAGAACTCGACATACTCCACCTCGAAATCCTGGTTGTATCCATCAAACGGATATCCTGAATCGAACGCCCAGGCACCGATAAGCAACTCGCGCGCGGTGGGTTCATCGGGCACTTCGATCGGGTCCGGATCAACGGGGTCCTCACCATTCGAATTGATCGGATCGGGTGTCACCGGATCAGGATCGACCGGGTCTGGATCAAATGGATCGGGACCGTTCGTATTGATCGGGTCCGGATTGGGAAACGGTTCGGGTTGCGGGTCAGGTTCATTGCCCCCCTGAAACTGACACCCGGTGCAAAGGGCCAGCAAGAATGCCAACCCCGCAAGCAATACGTCTGAATTCTGAAACTTCGCACTCATCTTTAAAACTCCTGGTCATTCACCCCGGCGTCCCTCGGTTGGACGCATCGAATTTGCCATTGACCGCATCGCCATCCGACGGGTCTATCATTCCATGCGACAACGCGGGACCGCATTCACGAAAACAAGTGATGTTTATTGAGATTTCTTGTGGTTTGACTGCGCGCACGAAAGCCGCGAATCCAGAGGTTATGCTTCAACCCTGAATCCGCGGCTTAAGATCAAAAACCGCCTCATTTTCTAGGCATTTAATGTGCGATCGAACTTTCGTGATCCAATCCGAGGGGCGCAATCGCACCACTTGGTTTCATCTCGGCAATCGAGACCGTGCCAAGTCCGTGCGAATCCATCATCACAAAGATCCGTTCGTCAAGCGTGGCGACTCGGACGGAATCAAATCCGATCGGCTTCAGGTTGAATGTCTCCACCGCCTCGTAGGTGGTCGAATCAATCTTGATCAGTCGAAAGTCGTCGAGCCCCCACAAATACTGACCGTCATGCGACAGAGAATTCAAGTAAATCTCGAACTCAACCGCCTCGATGAGTCGATTCGGCTGAACACTTGTGTCAACTCGAACGATGGATTGACGGCCTGTTTCGCTCGCTTTGCCAAACAGGAACAGTTCTCCTGTCACGGGATCGACAGCCGCTGTTTGCATGTTTATTTCAAAACCCAGTTCATTGCGTGTATCCACCGAGTCAACTTCCACGCCGGCTTGCGTATAGCGCTTGACCACCTCGTCGCTACCATTTGCGTCGTGCGTCCAGATGTCACCGCCTTGCATCGCAATCATGAATTGAAATCCAGTCGGTCCTGTTATCGATTGGCCGACAACGCCAACCGTCGATACCATGGCGATGTCAGCTCCGGGTGACGTGTTGAACCAGAACGCCTCACCGTCAAACTCCAGATCGCCGAACCCGTTCCGCTCCAGTTCCGTGTCGATTCGACTCAATTCCTCCATTGTCTGACAGAGGTATTCGATCGGTACGACCTCTTCGCGAATCAACGTGTACTTGACCCCGCGTTGATTGGTCACAATCACCTTATCAAATCCATCAAACCGATAGACCAAAAACTCGCGACCATATTCATACGACTCAAATGTCAGGCCTGTGTCACCGATGATGCGATACTCAATATCATTGCATTCTTTAACTGACGTCGCCTCGTCGCGGCCAAACGTCATCGCCGCTCCATCCTCAGCAAACTGGATGTACCTTGCGTCGTACTCCACGTGGTTCGCAAAGGCCAAGTCCTCTACCAGTCGCCACACACCGACAAGGTCCGCTGGCCCCGGTTCCTCAACAGGGTCGACGCCATTGGTATCAATGGGGTCGGGATCAATCGGGTCTGGAGTCACCGGATCGGGATCGACGGGATTCGGATCGACGGGATCTGGCCCATTCGTATTGATCGGGTCGGGATCGGGATTCGGAAACGGTTCCGGCTGAGGATCTGGCACGTTGACGCCGCATGCACCGCAAAACAGCAGCGTCAGCGCCGTGCTCGAAATCAACTGGGTCATTTTTTTGCATCTGGTCATCACGTTCATGTCTCCTGCCTAGCGCATCATCGCAAAATCCAATGTCTCATCAGGCCACACAGCCCCCGGAGCCATTGCTGCGACAAGGGTGGACAACGATTCACGCTTTTTTTTGAAACTTTTGCCTCTATACTGAGACGGTCTCAAGTGGCCCGGATGCAATTCATTGGAAAATCAAGATCAACAACTCATTCAGCGAGCGATCGGGGGCGAAACGCAGGCGTTGACCCAACTGCTCGGCAGTTATGGGCCGTCCGTCGAACGCGCTTTGCAAATCAGCCCGACATGGCAGGCGATGATCGAACCCGCCGACGTGATGCAGGTGACCTACCTCGAAGCATTTCTGCGTATCAAGACGTTTGATCCCGAAAGGGCGTCATCCTTCGAAGCGTGGTTGCGTCGCATCGCTGAAAACAATCTCCGCGACGCCATCAAGGGCCTCAGTCGCAAGAAGCAGCCGCAACCGCGAAATCGCATCAAACCTGGCGGATACGAAGACTCGCTGGTCGGTCTTTACGAAATGATCAGCGCCTCGATCTCAACCCCCAGCCAACAGGTGGGCCGGGCCGAAATATGCAAAGCCGTCGAATCGGCCATTGCGGCCCTGCCCGAGCGTTATGCCAAGGTCATCCGCCTTTACGACCTGGAGGGCCGACCGATCGACGAGGTCGCCGCAGCGCTGGAACGCTCCACCGGCGCGGTCCACATGCTGCGAGCCCGTGCACAGGACCGCCTGCGCGAAATTCTGGGGACGCAATCCATGTTTTTTGGAAGTGGCGCGTGAATGCGGTGCTGCGTTTGTCGCAGTGATGGTTGAGGTGAAATTCGCGTGAGCAAACAGACTGACGATCAAGCCAAAGGTACAGCCCCCCACGATCACTTGAGTTGGATCGACGCGGCCTGTCGTGAATTCTTGGCGGCAGAAGGACAGGACCTTTCCAAGACGCGGATTCAGGCGCTCACGCCGACGATCGAAAGCGATTCGCTGATTGCCGCCGCGCTCTCGAAAGCACTTCCCGGATACAAAATCGGAAGCGAATGCCAGCGTGGTGGTCAAGGCGTCGTCTTTCGATCCACGCACGTATCCACGCAGCGCGACGTGGCGATCAAGGTCTTGAACGACACGTCAGCCGGCAAAGCCCGCGACCGCGCCCGATTCGAGCGCGAAGTCAAGATTCTTGGGCAGCTTCGCCACCCCAATATCGTCAAGATCGTCGACAGCGGTTCCACCGAAGGACGCTTCTATTACATCATGGACTACGTCAAGGGTTTGCCGCTTGACGATTATGTGCTCAAGAACGACTTGCCGATTCGCGACGCGTTGTCGCTGTTCGTTAAGGTCTGCGATGCGGTCAACGTCGCCCATCTTCGCGGTATCATTCATCGCGACATCAAACCGAGCAACATCCGCGTGGACCATGGCGGTGAACCGCACGTGATGGACTTCGGGCTGGCGAAGGTGGACGAATTCGACGCCATCGCCGACTCGCGCACCGAGGTCCAAACCGTCACCGGCCAATTCGTCGGCACGCTGCCGTGGTCAAGCCCCGAACAACTCGAGGGCGTGGGCGACGATCTCGACATTCGGACGGACGTTTACTCATTGGGCGTTGTGCTCTATCAGATTCTCGCGCGAGCGTTTCCCTATGAAGTCGGCGGCAGCGTTCGCCGTGCGATGGAAAACATCTGCGCGATCGATCCGCCCAGACCCAGCACGATCAATCCGGAAATCGATGACGACGTTGATTGCATCGTCATGAAAGCCCTGCGGAAGAACCGAGAAGACCGCTATCAGAATGCGGGTAACCTAGCCCGTGAAATCCGGCGCTACCTCGCGGGCGAACCGATCGACGCCAAACGCGATAACGGGTGGTATGTCTTGCGGAAAACGATCCGCCGTCATCGCGGTAAGGCATTCGCAGCCGCCTTGATCTTCCTGCTGATTCTTCAGGCGTTTGTGGCCATGATTCTGCTATTCCGGCAGGAGTCGAGACTTCGTGCGGATGCAGAACGGGCCCGTGACGATGCGGCACTTGCACGCGACCAAGCCGAACTCAGTGCGTCTGAAGCGGTACGCCAGGCCAACGTCGCCGAAGCGGTCAACGGATTTCTCAATGACGATCTGCTCGCAGCCGCTGATCCGGAAATTGCTCTTGGTCGCGAGGTCACGGTTCGTTCGGTGCTCGATCAAGCCAGCGAACGAATTGAAGATCGATTCGAAGATCAACCGTTGGCCGAGCTTCGCATTCGAAATACGCTTGCGACCGCGTATCACAATCTTGGCGACTACGACCTGGCGCTCACGCATTACCGGGCGGAACTTGAGTTGGCCAAGAAGGTTTGGGGCGAAGGCCATCCAGAGACGTTGGCCATCTCGAACAACATCGCACTGTGTCTGTCCGATGCGGGCAGGAATGACGAAGCGTTGACCCTTGCGACCGACACACTGGAAGCGCTCCGAAAGGAACATGGCGATGACCATCCAGTCACGATTTCGACGGCTGGCAACCTCGGAATCATTTTTTCCCACCTCGGAAAGTATGAAGAATCGAAGCAACTGTTCATCGATACGCTGGCGCGAAGCGAACGAATCAACGGGCCCCTCCAAGCAACCACGATCAGCACACGAATGAATCTTTCCGACGCGTATTCGAAAGTCGGCGAGAATGAACTCGCCCGCGAGCAACTTGAAATTGCCCTGCAAGCCGTCGCGAAGGTCTACGACGAGAACCATCCGAAGGTCCTGATCGCCAAGAACAACTTGGCCAGCACGCTTCGTGATTCCGGCGACTTTGAAGGGGCGATTCGACTTTACAAGGAAGCGTACGAAACCAGCAAACGGGTATTGGGACCGGAGCATGCATACACGTTGGAGTTTCTAAACAGCCTTGCCGGTGTGTATCAACTGACACGTGATCATGCGGAAGCCATCAAGATTTGGATCCCCCTGCTTGAAACGCGGCGGCGCGTGTTGGGTGATGTTCATGAAGACACGCTGACGACCATGAACAACCTTGCCAACGATCTTGCCGACATGGGTCGCGAGGAAGAGGCCAAGGCGCTCTATGTTGAGGCTTTGGAAGGTCGCCGGCACATCCACGGTCCGGATCATCCCAAGACGATCACCACGCTGAACAACCTAGCCGTCTGGTACCGCCAGACCGGTCGCTACAGCGATGCAGAAGCCCCCCAGCGTGAGGCGCTAGCGTTTTTTGAAAGCAAACTTGGCAACGACAACGTGCAGACGCTGACAGCCCGCAGCAACCTGGGCGAATTGCTGAACCTCACCGAACGGTTCGAAGAAGCCCGCGAACAAAACGAAATCGTAGCGGAGACGGCCAAACGAATCCTGCCCCCGAACCACTGGTTTCTCGGGCTATCCCTTCGTCGACTGGGAGAATCGAAATCGGGATTGAAGCAATTTGAAAGCGCCGAGCAACTGTTACTCGAAGCCGAACGCATCGTGCGTGAGTCGCTTGGCGAAGGGAGCGATCGATATCAGCGCTGCGTGACTGCGTTGGTCAATCTTTATGATGCATGGGAAAAGATAGACGAGGCGTCCAATTGGCAGGCGAAGTTGGACGCATCCGCCTCGCCATAGTCATCGGTCCTAGGGCCCGCTGATGACCCGCACGTTGTCAATGAGGCCAAAGCTCAACGCCGCGTTGTCGGAGACAGACGTAAACGGGTCCATGTAGCCGATCGAGATATTCCCGCTGAGCCCCACCGAACTTCCAACATTCGCGTCGACTGTGGCGATGTCCAACCCGTCAATCCGCCACAATGCCGTGCCCGCCGATTGATCGACGACAACTTCAAACTGTCGCCATTGGAACCCCGCGCTGCCAGCCGCTGTCGTACCGGTTTGCTGCGGAAAATTTGCTTGTTGCAATGCCGGCGCGGACTTCGGCGCGAAGAAACCGCTTAACGTCGTGTCGGTGTTGTTATTCGACGCGACATGATACTGCCCGCTGGCGATCGATTGTTCGACGCTGTCCTTGTGAGCCCGAAAATCGCGCGACGATCCACCCTCACCATCAACGGCAAACCACGCACCGCTACCGGTAACGTCGCTTTGATTCGCCGCAGCATTGTTGCATCCAACACCGCCAGTCACGAACTCCGTCGAACCCGCTCCGCCGGCAGGGAACGGCCCATTCGCGTTGATCCACATGTCGAATTGGAGGGTGTATTGGCCCGAAAACGACTCGCCCAAAGGCGACAGGGTGATCGCTTCAATCGCGCCGGGCGGAATCATGTTGGCCTCAAGCCTTATGCCCAATGTTGTCCCGCCAATCGAATTTGGGGCAGATGGGATTCCATCCGCGCTATAGTCGTAGGCAAAGGCCACCGACGTATCCGCACCGGAGGCATTGATATGCCAGGCGGCTGACGTGTCCGCATCGAAATCATCGGCGAACAGGATCGCCGTCGAGACGCAACCCGACACATCCGCGGCTGGACCGTTCAGACATTGCGCGAACACATCATAGTCATCAACGTCGATGTCATCGTCACCGTCGCGATCAAAACAAATGCATAGCGTCTCGCTGAATAGCCCCCCGCCACTACCCGTCGAACAATACTGCATCAAAGCAAAATCGCGCAGATCGACGCGGGCGTCGCCATTCATATCGCCAGCCGGTTGATTACACCCGGGTGCATATGCCACCTCGGTCATCGCCCCACGCAAAATCCACGTGTCGGGATCAAGTTGCACATCGACGACGGATTGCGGCGTATCAATGATAAACCACTGATCCTCGCGATCGTTCCAGACGACGAACGTCTCGGTGCTTGAATCCGCATATTCGACACGAACATCAATGGGCATGCGAAAGCTTGGGTACGCCGATTGATACTGCTCGACGTGCAAGAGCACGCGGTCCTGACCGCCCGAAGAATCGGCTTGCCAACCAAACCGGTAGTACGGCGCTCCGCCTTGATAAACCCACTGGTCAAAGAACCAATCCATCTCCTGGCCTGCGACCATCTCGACGACGGCTTGAAAGTCTGCGGTCGTCGCGGCGAGGCCTTCGTACGTTGAGCGATACTCGGCCAACACATCATAGAAAACCTCATCACCCAAGACATGCCGCAACATGTGCATGACCCACGAGCCTTTGTTGTAAGAATAGGTGCTGCTGAAAATCGCGCTCGTCGTGCTGATGTCGTAGCGATAGACCGTGCCGTCGTAACTGCTGGGGCGATAGTCCATCATGTGGCTGAGGTATGCGGCGTGACTTCCGCCGGGTTTGCGTTCGTGCCAGAGCGATTCGGCGTATCGGGCGAAACCTTCGTTCAGCCAGATGTCATGCCACGTCGCGCAGGTGATCGCATCGCCCCACCACATGTGGGCCAGCTCGTGAACGGTGCGCCGCTCGGGAAACGATCCCTGGCTGGTGATCGTCTGGTGCTCCATACCGCAACATCCTTCGAACTCGGCGATGCCGTACTTCTCGTCGAGGAAGGGATATTCGCCGAAGCAACTTGGATCGCTGAACGTTTCGATCATGCTGACGACGTCGACGAGAAGCGGCTGAACCGAGCTGACATCTTCCGGGTAGAGGAAGAATTCAACCGGCATGACACCCGAACTGTGGACGTACGATTCCGTCCAGTGCGTGTAGTTCGTCGCCGCGATCGAAACCAGGTAGACGGAGATCGGATACGTCTCTGCCCAACGGTATCGGGCGCGACTGCCGGAAAGCGCATCGACGCCGTCGAGTCGGCCATTGGAGGCGACCGTCATCCAATCGGGGCTCGTCACCCACATGTTCATGGTGAATTTGTCGTCGATCGCGTTCTTGCAAGGCCACCATGCCGGTGCGTTGAACGGCTGACTGTGCGTGGCGATGACATCGACCGCAGGCGACCCATGCGTTCCGGAGTAACCAGCCGCAGCAGATAAATGATACGGCGCTCCGCTGTATTCCACGCGCACCGTGAAGGCATCGTCGACGTCAAACGATTGCCCGAGACTGATGTCGATCTGATCGTTGGCATGGTTGAATGAAACCGGCAACCCATCAACCCAGACACCGCTGACGACCATCACGTCGAACAGATCCAGCGTGACCGAAGTCAGGCCGTTCGATCGGCTGACGATGTCAAGCGTATTGGACCCGGTCACGGAATTTGGATTGAGTCCGAGTTCAATGTCGAGGAAGCAGTGAACGACGTCAATCTCCGCGTCGCTGCCGCGAATTGAAACCACAGGAGGTGGTTCCAAAGAACCCATGGCGCGACCGCAGAGTCCGTCTTTGCCGTCGTCCTCGATCCCGCACTCTTGTGCCGGTTGCGGAAGATCTGAATCGGCTTCCGCCCAAACCGTTGGCCCGGCAAGAAGTAGGATCGCCGCGACGGTCCATGAAATCGGTAAAAGTCTGCCAACTCGCATTATGTATTCGCCAGTAGGTGCAATTTTCACGTGGATGCCAAGCTCACCGCATAAGTGTACTGGAATCATCAACCGAGGCTCAACGCCCAATCGCCCAAATCCAATTCGCGGTTTCGCGTCCTGATAAAAAGTTCAATCCTTGCCGTAGTCATTCAGGTGGCAAACGGGGGTGTCTTGATGGGAATTGTAATTCAGAACGGAAGTTCCCTCATCGGGCAATTCTCGACTACACTTGGCCGCGTCAGATGCATACCCGTGCAAAGGAGTAGCATCGAATGAGGATCGGACTGGACATTGACGGCACTATCACCCGCGCACCGGAGTTCTTTGCTTTCCTGTCCAAGGTGTTGATGGCTGCCGGACACCACGTGGCCGTCGTGACCCATCGCATGGACCGTCGACTGACCGAGGAGGAATTGGCCGAGTACGGTGTGCAGTATCACGAGTTGATTCTTCCCGAAGAATTCGACCACGAAATCGCGGAGTGGAAGATCGAGGCGTTTGAGAAAATGCAGCCGGACATTGTCTTCGAAGACATGCTTGATGTCGTCAATGGGCTGTCGAAATCGATCGTTTCATTCGTACCGTTGTCACACAAACAAGGCGAACTCCAATATAAGTAGACTGTGACGTCCGCCACATTCCAGCCAAGAATAGAACCAAACGCCCAATGAACCGCGCAAGAACTCCCATGGACCAAAACCGTTCCGAGACTGTGGCCCACAACAAGCCGGGTGCGTTCTCTCCATTTCGCATTTTCGATTGGTTGGCCACCTGGTTGGTCAATCGACGACTGCCGCTGATGGTTGCGACTATCGGAATGGTGCTGACATTTCCGGGTCTCTGGCTCGGTTGGCAGACCGACGATCATTTGCACCGCGCATCGTTTACCGACGAGTTCCCGGTGATGGCTGACGCGCGTCGGCCTTTTTGGGATATGTTTGCTTTCGTCAAGGAGGGGACCCTCGAATCGAGCGGGGTAATCGAACGCGGCGAATTGCCTTGGTGGACACCGCCCAATTTCAAGATTGCATTCTTTCGGCCCGTCGCCGGCATTACCCATTGGATCGACTACAAACTCTGGCCGCACAGCCCATGGATCATGCACGCTCAATCGATCGCGTGGTATGGGCTGACGGTGTTTCTTGCGGCGATTTTGTTTCGACGATTGTCGGTCAGCCCAATCGTGGCCGGTCTGGCTGCGCTGGTGTATGCCGTTTGCGACGGGAATGGCCTACCAGCCGTCTGGTTAGCCAACCGCAACGCCACACTCGCCGCCTGCTTTGGCGTCTGTACGCTGCTCGCGTATGACTGGTGGCGACGCAGTGGGGTCAAGCTTGGAGCGTTCCTTGCGCCGATTGCGCTGTTGGCGGCAGTCCTTGGCAATGAAGGCGCGGTGGCGGCTGGCGCGTACCTCGTTGCTTATGCGCTGTTCATCGATCCGGACCGAACGTGGAGGCGGTTCGCGGCGTTGGTTCCATGCGCTGTGGTTGGTGTGGCGTGGTGGTTGATGTACCGGGCGTTGGGCTATGGTGCCGTTGGTTCGGGCGTGTACATCGATCCAGCCAACAATTTTCTCGAATTCGCCTGGGCGTTCGTCCAACGTGCCCCGGTCCTGATCTGCGGGCTGTTCGCGGTTCCGCCATCAGACGCGCACATCATGATGTCTGTCGAAGCTTATCGCATCTTCTGGATCGCAAGTCTGGGCGTTGTTGCGATTGGCGTACTCCAAATGCTGCCGCAACTTCGAGCCCATAAGACCATGCGGTTTGCACTGATGGGCACGTTGCTTTCAATCATTCCGCCAACAGCCACCTTTGCTTCGGACCGGTTATTGATGTTTGCCGGAATTGGCGCCGCGATGATCGTCGCCCAACTGATCGTTTCTTCATCGCAGGGGATCGCTACGACTCCGCGAATGCGATTTTCGCGTTTTGTCGGAGCGTGCCTGATCGTGATTCACCTGATCATCGCCCCGCTTGGCCTAGTGACAGCCGCTCACAATGTTCGCAAGTTTGGTAACGCATCCGAGCATGCTGGATTAACTCTTCCGCACGATGACAAGATCGTCAGCCAGCGTCTGATGGTTGTCAGCAGTCCGTCGGGATTTTTGTTTTCATTCGCCAAGATCTTTGCCGCGACTCAGCATCGCCCGGTTGCATTGAAAACGCTATCGCTTGGTTCAGGTGTGTATGACGTTCGGGTCGAGCGGATTGACGACCATACGTTGTTGGTGTCGCAGGAAGGCGGTTGGCTCATGCTTCCCGGACAATGGCCCAAAAACGACCCGAGTCAGTTCGCGTGGGTCGGGACGCAGTACTTGTTTCAAACATTCGACGTGTTATTTCGCGATGGGCAGCCCTTCACTGTTGGGCAGCGCATCAAGTTGTCTGATTGCACGCTTGAAATCGCGAAGCTCACGGAAGACGCTCGGCCAGCCACCGTTCGCTTTGAATTCGCCAAGCCGCTCGAAGACGATTCATACCGCTGGGTTTACTGGAAGGACGATGGATACGCCGAATTCTCACTTCCGGCTATCGGCGAATCCGTCACGTTGCCCGCGCCTCGACCCGCACTTTAGGGTGCGGATCATAGCGACGGGCAACGTGATCGTTTGCCCGAAATGCCGACGTTATGTGACCGAGCTTATTTCAGAACCGTCACATGCCCGCGGTGGACTGGTTTGCGTTTGTCACCATTGCCTCGATGTTGTCCTCCGTTCGGTGAGCAGCCCCCTCCCGAACCGCCACCTGTCGCAAAGCCGCAGTACTTCAAGACGGTGACGTGATAATTCGGATGGTATCCGTCGCAACCTTTCATTCCGCAACGGCAGCCCTTCTGCGCTCTGGTCGTTGCGCCCGACGAAACACCGACGCCGCCGCCACCACCATTGGCAACACCGTGCAACTTCCACGTTCTCGGTCCGCATCCGGGACCGGAATGGCACGGACCCTTGCACGCGACGCAGTAGACGCATCGCCCACCGCAATCGGTGCGGCCACAGTTCTTACACTTGCGTGCGAGGCCAGCCGCTTCGCCTTCACCGGAGCCGTCTGGCTGGGGTGAGACGATGCCCGAATTGTTGGATCGCGACGAGTTGTAGCCGGGGCCCGATGAAGTCTCCATCGCCTTGAGCACTGTCACGTGTCCGTGGTGGCGCGAAGACGCAACGCTCGACGACGCGGGTTCGACGTACGACCGGCAATGGTCACGCGTCGCGGCGCAACTCATGTCCGGACATCGATATGGCTTCTCGGCTGGGCAGCTATTGCCCC
>DDIR01000009.1:0-322 GCA_002338715.1 Phycisphaerales bacterium UBA1845
CACAGAGCAGTGGCACACCTACCCAACGTCATGCGCCAATTCCACATCAAATCTCCGCGCGGCGCAGGTGACGCGCACCGATGGCCATTGCCGTAAACCCGCCCCCCAATGACAGCACGATCATCGCGGCGGCGATCATCAGCGTCGGCGCATCGAGCGCTTCATCGAACCCGCGCATCCGATTGTGAAACCCGACAGCCCCCATCCCCGTCAGCATCGTCAACACCAGCATCACCGACGCGACCAGATTCACCGTGCCACCAAAACCATTCGCAATCCGCGCCGCATTGCGCTGCTCAAACATCGGCAGCCGAGCACCAAG
>DDIR01000009.1:416-16458 GCA_002338715.1 Phycisphaerales bacterium UBA1845
CGGCAGCCGAGCACCAATCCCCACCGCAAATCCGCACAGTCCGAAGCAGGTCGCGACCGTCACCGTCACCTGAAGCGCCGCCCACGGAATCGGCATCTTCAGCATGATGACAGCCAGCACCGTCGTCGAAAACGCCACGAACGTCGACACCGTCATCGCGAACGCAAACTTCGAAACCAGGATCTGCCACGACGACAACGGCAACATGCCAATAAGCCAAAGCTGCTGCCCCTCCAGCGACACCAGCGGAAACACAAATCGACTCGTAAACGTCGCCAGGATGAAGCTCAGCGCCCCGAAATTCAAGAACGGGATCACCATACCCCAGCCCTCAAGCGGCTTCGCCCCCGAGAGCTTGGGCACGTTCACGAGATAAAGCGTCATCAACCCAAACAGCACGACCAACTGCGTCCACTGAATCGGATCGCGAAAAAACGTCCGCAGATCCTTCGCCGCGATCAACCGCTGACCATGCGGCAGGTAGAAAAACACCTTGCCCGCAAGCCCGACTGCCGGCGATGCAGCCGTCGATCGTTCGCCCCCGCAAGACGACAACGCCCGGTCAAACGCCGACATGAATTTCCACGACACCAGGCGAACCGCCACCACGCTGAGAAACATCGCATTTGCGACCGTCACCCCGAGATAACAAAGCGCCAGATGGGTCTGCGATTCAATGGCGGCTTCCACGCCGCGCACAACCCAACTGCTCGGCAGCAGCGCCGACTGAACAAAATTGATCCGCAGCAGAAAACCCGTCAACCACTGCTCCGATGCCGCATCCTGCGCAGTCACCGATTGGATCGTCCAGACCGCAACGACGGCCAACACCAAGGCGGCTGTGGTAATCAAACGCCGACGCACATTGCGATCCAAAAACCGCGCGATCACCCAAGCCAGCACAAGACCAGCCGCTCCCGGTATGGGAACGAAGCAGATGAAAAACGATATGAAAAAGAGGTAATAGTAGCCCACCGCCTCCGGATTCGCCTCGGCCATCGCAAACATCAATGGCAACCCCAAAAGCACCAACGACCAACTCGAAAAGATCAGCGTCTCGACGTATTTCAACCAGACATAGGCGCGCGGGGGAACCGGTGCCGACAAGAGATACATCGCCTCTTCAACAGCAAAAAGAGAGGTGTACGCGATGATCGCATTGGACACGGTAAGCATCACCAGCATCGCGACGAAGAAAAAGCTGAACACCATCGGGATGGCGATCGCGGCTTCCATGCGCGATTGCTTGAGGAACATGAACACCGCAATAAACAGCAAGTACAACCCGACCCACACGACACCCAACAGCGCCACCGTGGTCAGGAATTTGATCGGCGAATCGGCAATCGCCTGCGACACGCGGTTGCGCAGCGCCTGCAACTTGACCCGAATCAGCGTGAACACGCCAATCGGCGAACGCATGATCGCCGCAGACTTATCAGGACCCGACGACATGCGAGCCCCCTTCGCCTGGAGTGACACCATTTGGCACTGTTTCCGGACCGGGCCCGTCACCCGATTGCAGCTCCGGATGGGTCAGTTCGAGGAAAATATCTTCAAGGGAATGCTGAGCCGCCGCCTGTTTGCGAAGTTCGGACATCGTTCCCAGACACACCAACCGCCCGTGGTTTAAAATACCGATGCGGTCAGCCACCGCTTCCGCAACCCCCAGCGTATGCGTACTCATGAAAACGGTGCGCCCTCGACCGACCCGTTCGCGAAACAAGTCCTTCACCACCCGCACCGTGCGCGGATCGAGCCCGACCATCGGCTCGTCGATAATCAGCACCTCCGGATCGTGCATCAAGGCGGCTGACAACACGACCTTCTGCTTCATACCGTGCGAATAACTCTCGGTGAGCTTGTCGAGAAAATCCTCCATCACCAGCCGCTCGCTCAATTCACCGATGATCCGCTTCTGTTCGACAGCCGGCACGCGATACATCTCGCCGACAAACAGCAGAAACTCGCGCCCGGTCAACTTGTCATAGAGAAACGGTTCATCCGGTACGTATGCCAGCTTGGCCTTTCCCGCAAGACCGTTGATACCCATGCGATGCCCACAGACATCGATCGTCCCGCGCTGCGGATGGAGCAACCCGCAAATCATCTTGATGGTCGTGGTCTTGCCCGCACCGTTGGGACCAAGAAACGCAAACAACTCGCCCGGCGGAATGCTCAGCGAAAGATCATGCACCGCCACCTTGCGCCCAAAGTGCTTGTGAACCGATTGGATGTCGATGGATACGTCCATTGGGTCGGGGTAACTCCTATACCGTTTCAGTCAGCAAGACAATTATTCTTCATCCCCGCTCGGCAAGTCGATCGAACGAATCCGATCGAGCCGGCCGGCATCAAACGGTTCCGCTTCGATGTAGAGCGTCCCACCGATCGGCAGGGTCACTTCCTGTCGCACGACGACGCCGTTGGTCTTGACCCACGCGCGGGCTTTACCGGCTTCGATGACGAAACACTTCACTTCGCCCTCGTCCGTCTGGATCGACTCCCACCCGGTCACGTTGACGAGCATCGGAATCAGTTTCGAACCCACCCCGGTCAGTGCGGCCAACGGATTGAACACGTGCGTCCGCCATGATTGACCTACCTCAAGACGCGGCAAAGTCGCAAACGGTCGAAACATACTATCCACCGTGCCCACGTCAGCCGCATCCACCTTGAAGTATTGCGTCCGCTTTCCCAGGTCCATCTTGAACGCGAGATGCCCGCTGTATCGTTCCGCGAGCAGGTGGAATTTCTCGCCAGCCCCGAACAGCTCCATCCGAATTTCGTCGAGGTAGCCTTCCTTGGTAAAATCCGAATCGATTTCGATGCGCAGCGCCGGCACCGGCCCGATCCCCTCGATCCACACCGTGTCCTTGCGCGAGATTCTGGCTTTGTTCTCCGAATATTGCGTCCACACCGTCCCAACGCGCCGCTTGAATTGATCGACGATGCGAAGCTGTGTCTGCATGGTCTCTTCGGTCAGCCAATCACCGCCATCGAGACGGGGCGCATCGACAGCCGTCCATGCCGGCCAAACGTCATGCCAACCAAGCCAGGCCATCGAAGCAAGCCAACAGACAAATAGTGCGATCAGTCCGAGACGTGAAATCATGCATACACCCACAGGAAGACGGAGACGCTGGACGGCTGATTCGGGTGATTGTAGGGTGGCTGTAAGATGCGGGTCAATCGACACGCGATCTGCACGCAACCGATGCGCGAATCAGACAAGTTTATGCGCTCGATACGAAAATGTCCTCGATTGAAGCGATGCATTTGGGATTGTCCACCGACCGCATGACGCCCACCGAAACCAACCCGACGAAACGCCGACCTCGCTGGGGACGTCGCATCCTGTGGACACTGGTGGGCCTTGTGTTCGCGCTCGCAATCGCAGCCGTCATCGCCTGGTTCGCGTTTCAAAAAATCCCCTCGTGGTACCAACCAGTCCGCGTCGCGTCGGGCGATCTGTCGCGCATACGCAACAGCCTGCCCAACACCTACGATTCACTCAACGCCCAGATTCAAAGCGGCGAAACGTTTGACTTCACGCTCAACGATCAAACCGTCTCCGAGTGGATCGTCGCCCGCGCCGAATTGTACCCCGACGCCGAAAGCTGGTTGCCGCGCTGGCTCCGCGATCCGGTCGTCGTCTTCGATGAAAACCGCGCGATCTTCGGCGCCCGCGTCGACTACCAAGGGTGGCGGGCGATCATCGGCATCCACTTGACGCTCGACATCACCAATGAATCAATCACCGCCCGCATCGTCAAGGTCACTGCCGGCGCGCTGCCCGTCCCGCTGTCGCAGCTTGGCGAACCGATCAAAAACTTTCTCGACAACGAAGACCTCGACGTCGAAACCATGCCCGAACCCGCGGCTGTCGTGTTCAAACAGTTGCAGAAAATCGGACCGGCTCGGGCGCTGACCGAAGGCCTCCACTGGCGAAACGTCTTTAAAGCGCCCAACAGCCCCCACGTCATCAAGATTCGCGGCGCATCGACTGCCAACGGGGAATTGAAAATTCGCATCGAACCGCGATGATGCACGTTGCACAAAACCACCGCCATCTGGCGAGATTTCAACACGGAGATTGACCGATGCCCGCCCTTCCGAAAAAGCGCCCGTTTGTCCTGATCGTTCGTGACGGCTGGGGTGCCAACCCGCATCCCGAATGGAATCACGCCAATGCCGTCTACCTCGCCAAAACACCTGTCGACGAACGGCTGATGAAAGACTACCCGCACGTGCAGATCAAAACGTGCGGCGAAGATGTCGGACTGCCTGTTGGCATCATGGGCAACAGCGAGGTCGGCCACCAAAACATCGGAGCCGGGCGCATCGTCGATCAGGAATTGCTGCGCATCACCAAAACCATTCGCGACGGTTCATTCTTCGAAAACGAAACCATGCGCGGCGCATTCGCCCGAGCGAAAGAAACCGGCAGTAACGTCCACATCCTCGGACTTTGCAGCGATGCGGGCGTTCATAGCGTCCTCGCCCACCTCTACGGCATCCTCGAGTTGGCCAACCGCCTCGACTTTGACGGTGATCGCGTGTTCCTTCACGCCTTCTCCGACGGGCGCGACAGCCCACCGACTGCCGGCATCGATTTTATCCGTCAAATCGAAGCGAAGATGAAAGAACTTGGCGTTGGGCGCGTCGCCAGCGTCATAGGCCGCTACTACGCGATGGATCGCGACAACCGCTGGGATCGCGTCGAACGTGCGTATCGCTTGCTGACCGAAGCCAAGGGCACGCAATACAAGTCTGCCGCCGAAGCGTTTCAAGCTTACTACGACAACCCGATCGAACCCTCATGCAGCGGCGACGAATTCGTTGAACCGGGCGTGATGGTCGGTGCCAACGGCCAACCGCTCGCAACCATCGGCGACGGCGACAGTGTGATCTTCTTCAACTACCGGGGCGACCGCCCGCGCGAACTGTCGAAAGCATTCACCCTCGACGAGTTCCCATTCGAAGGCGTCGACAAAGACGGAACCACCCGCACCATGGGCTTCGACCGCCCGAAAAAGCTCGACATCTACTTCGCCACGATGACCGCTTACGAAACGGGCCTACCCGTCAAAGTCATCTTCAACAAACCGCCCAAGATGAAAAACATCTTCGGGCAGTACATCTCCGAACTCGGACTCACGCAGTTCCGCAGCGCCGAAACGGAAAAGTTCCCGCACGTGACATTCTTCTTCAACGACTACCGCGACGAACCGTTTGAAGGTGAAGACCGGCAGATCGTTCCATCACCGCGCGACGTGTCGACCTACGATCAGAAACCCGAAATGAGCGCGTATCCGCTCACCGAAAAGGTGCTCGCGGCCATCGAGTCAAAACGCTACGACGCGATCATCGTCAACTTTGCCAACGGCGACATGGTCGGGCACACCGGCAACCTGCAAGCCGCCATCGATGCGGTGCAAGCCGTCGATGAATGCGTCGGCAAGGTCGTCGACGCCACACTCGCGCAGGGCGGCTGCCTGATCGTCTCTGCCGATCACGGCAACTGCGAACAGATGATCGACCCCAAAACCAACAAGCCGCACACCTCGCACACCGTCTACGATGTCGAAGCCATCGTCGTCGACGACGATCACAAGGGCGCAAAACTGCGCGAAGGTGGAAGGTTAGCCGACCTCAT
This sequence comes from Phycisphaerales bacterium UBA1845, assembly GCA_002338715.1. Taxonomy (GTDB): domain Bacteria; phylum Planctomycetota; class Phycisphaerae; order UBA1845; family UBA1845; genus UBA1845. The sequence continues at coordinate 6,076 of DDIR01000009.1, forward strand.
GCCAACCGCGTTGGCCATGATGGGCCTGGAAAAACCAGAAGAAATGACGGGCCAATCACTGATCCCGTAACGATCTCAGCGAACGGGTGCGGGTGCCCCGCCCTTCCAGGGTGGGGGACTGACTAGCGCAGAAGCGAATCAAGAAGCCGTCAAGACTTCCGCCTGCGCCGCAATCCAACGATTCATCCGCTCCTTAAGAATCGAAAGCGGCTGAGCCCCTTGCGACAACAGTTCGTCGTGAAACTCGCGCAGGTCAAACGATTCGCCCAACTGCGTTTCAGCGTCATCGCGCAGCTTGCGAATCGTCAACTCGCCAATCTTGTACGCCAGCGCCTGACCGGGCCATGAAATGTACCGATCGACTTCCGAATTGATATTCAGCTCGCTCAAACCGGTGTTGGCTTTCATGTAATCGACGGCTTGCTGCCGCGTCCAGCGCTTTCGGTGCATCCCGGTATCTACGACCAACCGCGCCGCCCGCCAGGCATCATACGCCAACCGCCCAAAGCGCGACTCGGGCGTTTGATAACCGCCGATTTCATACCCAAGCCCTTCCGCATACAGCGCCCAGCCCTCTATATACGCAGTGAAACTCGCATGCCGGCGAAACGTCGGCAGGTTCGGATTCTCCAAATCGAGCGGAATTTGAAGCAGGTGCCCCGGATAGGCTTCGTGATAAGTCAGCGCCTCCATCGTGTACGTGGGGCGCTTCGTCGCTTCATGAACGTTCACGTAGTAATAGCCCGATCGCGATCCATCCGATGCCGGAGGATACGCATATGCCGCCGGCGCCGATGCCGCGCGAAACGATTCAATCTCCTTCAACCCGCAGCGCGCTTTCGGCAACCGGTTAAACAGCTTCACCAGCTTCGGTTCGGTTCGATCGAGAATCGACTGAGCCAACGTCATCAGTTCGTCGCCCGACTTGGCTTTGAATTTCGGATCGGTGGTCATGTAAGTGATGAATTCATCCACCGAACCCACAAAGCCCATCTCAGCCCGCACCTTGTCCATCTCGCCGCGGATGCGGGCAATCTCATCGAGCCCGATCTGGTGAATGGCGTCTGCCGACAGCTCCGTGGTGGTGTGGAATCGAATCAGCTTGTCGTAAATCGCGTCGCCGTCGGGTACATCCCAGATGCCCACCGTCGCCCGCGATGCCGGCAAATATTCATCGAGCACGTACGCACTCAAACGCCGATACCCGGGCAGCACCGATTCGGAAATCGCCGTCTCGATCGCCTCGGAAAGCTCTTGCTTCATCTCTTCGCTGAACGATTCCGGGAACTTGCGGATCGGCTCATAGAACTCGCTGTCCTGCGGCGAATCGACGAGTTGCGATTGAATCTGCGGCACAACTTTTTCGATGATCACGCGCGACCGCACGTAACCCTTGTTCACGCCCTCGCGACAGTTGGCGATGACCTGATCGACCTGCGTGGGCCAACCCTCAAGCCGCGAAATGTAGTTGCGATAGTCCTGAACCGTATCGAACGGCTGATAGACGAGCATCAGCGGCAGCGACAAATGCGGGCTGCCCTGATGCTTGATCGGCACGGACTGCGAATGGCACTCATCGTGCAGCAATCCGTCGCGCAACTGCCGCTCGAAGATTTCGCAGTTCGAACGATCCATCGCCGACATGTGGCTTCGATCGATCGAGGTGATGCGCTTCAAAAAGTGTCGCCTTTTGGCACTCCAGCGTTCATCCTCGTCAGCCGACAAGTCGTCCAGCCGGTCGTTGTACCGGTTGACACCGATGTCCGTCGCCCAGGTCGGCGAGTGGGCCAACCGCGCCTGCCAATAGTCGTCAAAGACTTGAGCCGCCTGCTTTTCGGGAGACGCGCAGCCGGCCAACATGCCCAGTGTCGCAACAAACCCAAGCGCCGCCGCCTTCGTCAACCGCTCGGACCTCATATCCCGACCACCCCCAGCAGTTCCTCGGTCTGATCGAGCAAGCCTTCAAAGATCTGCATGGCGTCTTCAATCGGTTCGGCCGTCGTCATGTCCACGCGGGCCAGCTTCAACAGGTCAACCGGGTACTGGCTGCAACCCGCTTTCAAGAACGCGAGGTAATCATCCACCGCACCGTCTTCATTCGCTCGGATGCGCTTGGCAATGTTACTAGCCGCACAATAACTCGTGGCGTACTTGTAGACGTAGAAGTTGTAATAGAAGTGCGGAATGCGAATCCAGTAGCTCGCGACCAGATCGTCGTGGGCATAGTCAGCCCCATAGTAACGATGCATGATTTCGGCGTACTGTTCGCTGATCGCGTCGGCTGTCAGCGCCTCGTTGGCCTCGGCCATCTCGTGAATCTGCTTCTCGAACGTGCTGAACATCGTCTGGCGAAAGACGGTCCCGCGAATCGTTTCGAGAAATTCGCAAAGCAGTGCCAGCCGCACCTTCGGATCTTCGGTGCGATCGAGCACGTGGTGCTGCAGCAGAATCTCGTTGAGCGTCGACGCCACCTCGGCGCAGAAAATGTCATAGTTGCTGTAGACGTACGGCTGCGTACCGCGCGAATAGTGCGAGTGCATCGAGTGCCCCATCTCGTGGGCGAGCGTCGACACGCTGTCGTAGTTGCCCTGGTAATTCAACAAGATGTAGGGAGACGTCAGATACGTTCCGCTAGAATACGCCCCGCTGCGTTTGTTGCGCGTCGGATAGACATCCACCCAGCGCGAGTTGATCCCCTTGTCCATCACGCTCAGATACTCCGACCCGAGCGGTTCGAGCGCCTCGCGCATCAACGCGACGCCTTCTTCAAACGTGTACGACGTGTCGGAATCATCGACGAACGAAACGAACATGTCGTAGTCATGCACCCCGCCGTCAAGCTTCAGCGCCCGCTTCTTGATCGACAGATACCGGTGCAAAAGCGGCAGGTGCTTGTCGATCGTCTCGACGAGCGTGTTGTAAACGGAAACCGGAATGTTCCCGCCATCAAGGGCAGCCGACAGACAGCTCTCGTACCCGCGGGCTTTCACCGAGAAGAGATGGCTTTGGATAATTCCATTGAGCAGCGCCGCGCCGGTGTTGCGCACGCCATGATACCCGCCAACCAACCCCTCATACGCATCCTTGCGAACGCGGCGATCAGGCGAACGCATCAACAAATAGTACGCCGCGTCGTTGAGCTCAACGTCGTTACCGTGTTCGTCTTTGATGTCGGGAAATTTCAAGTCGGCATTGGTCAGCAGGTTGTATGCGTTGTAAGGCGTGCGGCGGACCTGACCGGCCATCGCGATCAACTCTTCCTCGCGGGCGGACAGGATGTGCTTTTTCTGGCGAAACAGATTGTCGAAGGCCTGGCGATAGACGGCCAGCTCGGCACTCTCGTCCATCCACTTCGCGATGGTCTCAAATCCGATCGCCGTCAACTCCGGTTCGATCCAACTGACAGCTTCGCCGTACCGGACCGCGAGCGCCGTGGCGATCTGATCGATTTCCTGCGTCGCGCCGATCGACGTATCCTCGTCGGCTCGCAGGGACGCATAAACCATCACCCGATCGATCCGCGCTTCCGTTTCATCCCGAAGCGTCAGCGCCGAAAGCAGCTGCTGACTGCTGCCCCCAAGCGTTCCCTTCAACTTCGCAAAGTCCGGAATCAGCGCCTCCAGCGCGTCGTGTTCTTGCTGCCATAAATCCTGCGTGGCGAAGATGTCTTCGGTTGCCCATTTGTATTTGGTTTCGATCTGGTCCCGCGTTCGAACTTCTTTCTTACCGGGGGCTGTCGCTGTCGAACTGTGCAACCGAATGTCACCAATCATTGGTTTCTCCACCGTCTCGCTAAAGTTTGAGTTTTTCGCGGCCAAACGCGACAAAGGGGACAACAAGCGCATCAACGCTTACCGGCTGCGGACCACGTGCGTACCGGCTTTGCCTTCCAACGCATCGAGGCAACTGGTGATGCTCGTGATGATGGCGCGAGCGTTGGGATTTTCCGTGCGATCCAGGAAATCGACGCAAGCATCCACCTTGGGCCCCATACTTCCATCGGGAAACTGACCGGACTCTCGATACTTACGAGCCTCATCGACCGTCAACGTGTCGAGCTCCTTCTCGTCGGGCGTCCCATAATCAAGGCACACCCGCTCGACATCGGTCAGAATCGCGAGCGTATCCGCATCCACTTCACTCGCCAGAAGTGCAGCCGTCAAATCCTTATCGATCACGGCTTCGATACCCTCATAACCACCCGAAGGATCCTGAATGCACGGGATGCCCCCACCCCCGCAACAGACAATCACCCGCCCCTCGTCGAAGAGTTCGTGAATCAGGTCGATTTCCAGGATTTCTTGCGGCTTGGGGGACGGAACCACCCGCCGATACCCCTTGTTGGGAATGTGTTTGACGACCCAGCGATCGCTCGCGATCCGCAGACGAATCGTCTCCTGATCGTAGAATTGCCCGATCGGTTTGCTCGGGTTGTCAAACGCGGGATCGTTGGGATTGACCCGCACCGTCGTCACGATCGTGGTGGCTGTCACGTCCGACGTGCGCTTCACCATCTCGTTGCGGATGCACTGGCAGATCATGTAACCCATGCCCGCTTGCGTGTCGGCCACACACAAACCGAGGTCGATCGGATACACCTCGTTGCGCGACAGCTCGACCCGGCGCAGTACCGTCCCCACCTGGGGCCCGTTGCCATGGGTCAGCAGGACATGATGACCGGCTTCTATCAGATCGGCGATGTGAACTGCCGTCACGCGCGACTGCGCGAATTGGCTGGGGATGTCTCCGCCAAATTTTCCCGACGAAATGGCATTACCGCCCAGCGCAACAACAATTTTGTTCGGCATTAAGTTTCATCCAACCGACCGCCAGCACATCGCTTGCCGTCGTACCCTGATATTCAAGCAGGATTGCCTCAAGCAATCGCGGCGACTGATTCCAACCAATAATTAAAAAGGCCGCTCGCGCATCGTGCAGGCCATGATCGCCTTAGCCGTGTGCAGGCGATTCTCCGCTTCCTGAAACACGATCGACTGCGGGCCATCAATCACCGCATCCGTCACTTCCGAACCGCGGTCTGCCGGCAGGCAGTGCATGTAAATCGCATTCGACTTCGCCAGCTTCATCCGCCGCTCGTCGCAGATCCAATCCTTGAAATTGGCATTCATCTTGAGACATTCCTGCTCAATCGAATCGATCTGGGCGTTGCTGGTCGCGTCACGCTTCTGAAGCATCAGATCGTACGCCCCCCAACTCTTGGGATAGACAATATCGGCATCGGCAAAAGCCTCGTCCATACTGTCGACGACTTCAAAATTCACGCCGGCTTCCTTTGCGTTGGCCCGGGCGTACTCCATCGGCCGATCCATCAGGTCATATCCTTTCGGGTGAGCCAGCGACACGTTAAGCCCCATCCGCGTCATCAGCGTGATCAGACCCTGCGGGACCGAAAGCGGTTTCGCATAACTCGGCGCATACGCCCACGTCACCGCGATCTTCTTACCGCGAATGTCGCCGCCAAAGTGCTCGCGGATCGTCATCAGGTCAGCCAGCGTCTGCGTCGGGTGATCGACGTCGCACTGCATGTTGATCACCGGCACGTCCGCATGCTTCGCCACCTCGCGCATGTAGGCGTTGCCGACTTCCGGAATCAGATCGTGGCGAATGGCGATGCCATGTCCCATCTGCCCGAGGATGATTCCGGTATCCTTGGCTGTCTCGCCGTGCGAAATCTGCAGCGAACCCGGCTCGAGAAAATGCGCGTGGGCGCCCAGCTGCGTCGCCCCGGCTTCAAATGCGTTGCGCGTTCGCGTGGATTTGTCAAAAAAGAGCAGATAAACCGTCTGGTGCGGAAGCTCCAAACGATGCTCACCGCGATGAAACGCGGCTTTCAAATCGTCAGCCGTCGAGAGCAGAAAATCGATCTCTTCCGCCGTAAAATCCTGCGTCTCGATGTAGTCACGTCCTTTAAGATTCATAACGTTCTCTGTCCGTTGCTTGATTTCTTAATGCCGATTCTCGTAGGGTGGGCCATGCCCACCGCAGTTTGCGCGCAAACGACATGGTGGGCACGGCCCACCCTACGCACTAGCGCTTCACCCGGCGCACGCGCTTCAATTTCGCCGGCACATCGTTTCCATTGCTGCAATAATGATCCGGAAATGCCGCATAAAACGCCGCGCACTTAACCAGATGCTCGATCGGCACCGAATCATTCACCGTGTGGGCCACATCCTCCGGCGCCGGTCCAAACCCAACGCACGGAATGTTATACATCCCCGCAATCGACACGCCGTTGGTGCTGAAGGTCCAGCGATCCACCACCGGCGGTTTATCAAACAAAGCATTGTGCGTCCGAATCGCGGCTTGCACCTGCTTGGCGTCCTCATCGAAACACCACGTCGGAAAATACTTCTCCGTTTCATACACCAGACCGGTGTGGCTCGGACGCGCGTATCGCAGCACCTTCACCTTGGCCTTCTCGCCGGCTTTTGCGATCGCTTCCTTCACTTCCTTGACCGCCGACGCCTTCGTATCGCCCACCGTCAACCGTCGATCCAGATGAATGAACGCGCCGCCCGGTACCGCGCACATGCTCGGCGTTTCGCAGTCGATGTACGACACCGTGATCGTGCCGTTACCGAGAAACTTGTTCTTCTTTAACCGCGTGTTGAGCTTCTCAATTTCGGAAACGATGCGGGCCATCCGGTAAATGGCGTTGTCGCCTTTTTCCGGCATGCTGCCGTGGCAACTGCGCCCTTCGGTCCAGACACCGATTTCCATCCGACCGCGATGCCCGCGCAAAATATTGCAGTTCGTCGAATCGGTCACCACCACGACGTCCGGCTTGATTCCCTCTTCCTTAACGATGTACTGCCAACACAAACCGTCGCAGTCTTCCTCCATCGTCGTGAAGGTCAGCAGCAGCGACCAGTCGTTACTCTTAAGCCCGAGGTCCTTGATGATCTTGCCCGCGTACACCATCGCAGGGACCGCGCCTTCCTGATCGCCAGCCCCCCGGCCCCACACGTGCGTCTTGGTGAGCTTGCCTTCATACGGATCGTGCTTCCACTCGCTGCGTTTACCGACACCCACCGTATCCACATGCGCATCGATCGCGATCAACTTCTTACCCTTGCCGATGCGGGCGTGAAGGTTGCCCATGCCATCGACGCGAATCGAATCGTACGCCTTCGTCGCGACCAACTCCTTCTTGATGCGGGCGATCACCTTGCCCTCTTCGGCGCTCTCACTCGGTATCGCGATGAGTTCGCGCAGAAACTTCACCATCGGCTTTTCGTAATGCTTTGCCCGCGCATTGATAGCTGCATGATCCAACATAACTGCGTCTCTTTCCTTATCTCATGGAATTTGGCGATCGGCCAAATTTGGCGAATCAAATAGCGTAGCGAGGCCCCCGACGTCTAGCAAGACCCGAAGCGCCACCCTCGCCCACCCAGGGGCACCCCAAGCACTCAATCGTTGAAGACCCGCTTCCGTTATGGCATAATCAGACCGTGCGGGTAGAGGCGAAACTCTTCTCCTTTCCGCACGTTCGAGCCGCTTTCCCATGCTCCGCGAATCCAAAGACGCACCCGCTGCCATCTCGTTTACACTCAACGGGAAACCCACCAACCACGTCGTCGATCCGGACCGTAGCCTCCTCAAAATGCTGCGCGAAGACTTCGACATCATCTCGCCCAAGAACGGCTGCGAACCGCAAGCCCAATGCGGGTGCTGCACGGTCTGGGTCAATGGCAAACCGCGCCTCTCCTGCACCATGAAAGCCTCGCAGGCAAATGGCAAGGAAGTGACCACGCTCGAAGGCATCGCCAAAGACAAACAAGAACAAATATCCGAAGCGTTCGTCAGTTGCGGCGCGGTGCAGTGCGGTTTCTGCATCCCCGGATTCGCCGCCCGCGGAATCAGCATCGTCGACAGCAACCCGTCGCCAACCCGCAGCGAGATCGTCTCCGGCCTGCGTGCCAACCTGTGTCGCTGCACCGGCTACACGAAGATCGTCGACGCCATCGAACTTTACGCCAAAATGCGCCGCGGCGAAGAAGCCCCCTGCAAAAACGCCAACGCTGCTGGCATCGGAACATCGCTTCCCAAGTACATGGGCCATGACAGCGTCCTGGGCCAGCGCAAATTCATCGACGACATCACCATCCCCGGCATGCTCCACGGCGCCTGCCGCTTCGCCGATCACCCGCGCGCCCTCGTCGATTCGATTGACACGTCTGCCGCCTCAAGCGTTCCCGGTGTCCATCGCGTCATCACTGCCGCTGACGCGCCCGGCGATCGCTACGTCGGCTTAATCGAGCAGGATTGGCCCGTCCTTGTCGCCATCGGTGAAGAAACCCGCTGCGTCGGCGACATATTGGCCATCGTCGTTGCCGATACCGACGCCATCGCCAGACAAGCCGTCGAACTCATCGACGTTGCATACGACGTGCGAAAACCCCTGACCACACCGCAGGATGCACTCAAAGAAAACGCCCACAAGATCCACCCCAAGGGCAACCTCTTAAGCAAGTCTGCCGTCAAGCGCGGCGACACCGATGCGGCATTCCCGAAGTGCGCCCACGTCGTCGAACACGATTTCAGCGCCCAGCGCATCGAGCATCTGTTCCTCGAGCCGGAAAGCTGCCTCGTCGCCCCCGTGCCCAATGGACTCCGCGTTTGGTCGCCGGGCCAGGGCGTCTTCGACGATCGCCGGCAGATCGCCAAGGTGCTGGCCATCCCAGCCGACTCGATCGAAGTCGAACTCGTGCCCAACGGCGGCGCATTCGGTGGTAAAGAAGACATGGGCATCCAAGCCCAAACCGCACTCGCGGCGATGCTTTGCGACAAACCGGTCAAGATCGTCCTCACCCGGCCCGAAAGCTTCCGCCTGCACCCGAAACGCCACCCCATCGACATGACCTTCAAGGTCGGCTGCGATGCGGAAGGCAAACTCATCGCCGTCCACGCCCGGCTCATCGGCGACAAAGGCGCGTATGCCTCGGTCGGCGCAAAGGTTCTCGAACGGGCAGCCGGTCATGCTTGTGGACCCTACAACGTCGCCAACGTCGACGTCGAAGCGCTCGCGGTCTACACCAACAACCCACCGTGCGGCGCGATGCGCGGCTTCGGCGCGAACCAATCATCGTTCGCCATCGAAACCTGCTTGGACATGCTCGCAGAAAAAGTGGGCATTGACGGGTGGGAGATGCGCTGGCGCAACATCCTGCGACTCGGCGACACCTTCTCGACGGGCCAAAAGCTCGACAAACCGTTCGGCCTCGAAGAATCGCTGCTGGCCGTCAAGGATCAGTATCGCGCCGCGAAGTATGCCGGCATCGCCTGCGGCATCAAGAACGTCGGCATCGGAAACGGCATGCCCGACCTCGGCAAGTGCTGTCTGACCGTTGAAGACGACGAAACCATCACCATCCGCACCGGCTTCACCGAGATGGGCCAGGGTTTGTTCACCGTGTGCGTGCAGTTCGCCGTCGAAGTCACCGGCCTGCCACCGAAAACGTTCAACGTCATCACCGACACGCGTCGCGAACTCGATTGCGGCCAAACCACCGCAAGCCGCGGCACCGTCCTCGCGGGCAACGCCATCATCGATGCGGGTAAGAAGCTCAAGTCCGAACTCGATGCCGGCAAGACCCTCGCCGACTTGAAGGGCCAGGATTTCTTCGGGAACTACGCCTGCGAATACACCACCAAGCTCGGAGCCGATGTCGAAAACCCGCGCACCCATTTGACTTACGGCTTCGCGACGCAGGTGGCGATCCTCAACGACGACGGCACGTTAAAGAAATTCATCGCCGCCCACGACGTCGGAAAAGCCATCAACCCGACGCTCCTCGAAGGGCAGCTCGAAGGCTCGGTCCACATGGGCCTGGGTTACGCGCTGACGGAAGATTTCATCTGCGAAAACAGTGAGATCATGATGGACGACATCAATTCGTGCGGCGTCCTGCGAGCCCACCACATGCCCGAAGTCGAAGTGATCCTGATCGAAGTCCCCGACCCCGAATGCCCCTTCGGCGCAAAGGGCGTGGGAGAAATCGGCTTGGTCCCAACTGTCGGCGCAGTCGCAGGCGCACTATACGCCTTCGACAAGACCCGCCGCTTCAAACTACCAATGAAAGAAGCACCAGCCGCCAGAGCCATCTGGGACAAAAAGTTCAAACCGACCCCCAAGTAGAGCCTACCAACAGCATACCTGTTGCAAATTGGGCTAATCAAGATTTACAACGTATAGCATAAGTGTGGCGTATAAACTTTGAATCCTATCCCATTGTTTAAGCTCGTACTCCTCAATCTCGAATGCCGACCAATCGCTTCCCTTCACGATCATTCTGGACGCGCATTCGACCAAGACCTCTGCTCTCTTCTTTTTTGGTTCTCCTCCAAAAAAGTGGG
>DDIR01000021.1:0-15203 GCA_002338715.1 Phycisphaerales bacterium UBA1845
GAAAGGAAGCAACATGCCCAACCACCAAATGTTGATCGAAGTGTTCCATGAGGCTGGCACCAGCCTCTCCAAAACATACAGAAGGGCGTGGGGGGAACGGCGGGTTGACGTTTCTGTATGGCACTGCGCGATGGTGTCTTCGACTCGATCCAACAATCGTGGTGTCGAATTCACTCTGAAAGGTGGCCCCAGCCAGGTGTGGGAAGCCCGATTCTGGTTTACGCCGAGGGCACTCTTCCGCTTGGTCAGTTTTGCCAAGGCTTGCGGCATTACGGCGGAGATGGCGCGTTCATACGATATTTGGAGCCTGGCATCGCATCTTACTCTGCTGCATCGTGAGCTGGCCATTGCAATCGTGCCAGGTGGTAAACGCTACGAAGTCGTCAATTGGTGGCCAATCGGTGAGATAGAAGTCGACCCACGTTGGCCGTTAAATGTCGGTGGATTCGCTGTGTCCAATCGATCAACAGGAAGCAAAAATATCCCGGGGCTTGGAAGTGAATAGCAACCCACGTAATCCGTCCATCCTAGCGATCGACCCAGGCAACGAGCAGTCGGGGTGGATCCTGTTCCATCCGACGCTTCACCAGATCTCCGACAACGGCATCACCAGAAACTCCGCATTATTGATGATGATTGCCGATTGTCAGATCGAAGCCGCACAACTCGTTATCGAGCGCATCGAGCGACTCGGAATGCGGGTGGGTCAGGAGATTTCGATACCTGCAATTGGATAGGTCGATTTCAGCAAGCGTTTGACGGTCCATGCGAGTTGATTACACGTCGCGAAGTGAAGCTCGGTCTTTGCAGAAAAATGCGCGCAAAGGACGACATTATCCGGCAGGTCCTAATCGACCGATTTGGTCCGGGCAAGGACCGTGCCATTGGCAAGAAAAAGAACCGCGGCCCACTTACGGCATTCGTAGTCACGATCGGTCGGCACTTGCGCTGGCCATTGTTTTTCTCGACAGGGTGGCTCAGTCGAGGGTCGGCACCAAGGGAACAGGCACGACAGCCATCCGTTGAAACATCAAACAAAGAACGCAGCTGCAATAATGGAGGATCGAAAGTCATCGTGAGCGATCGAACTTATCAGCAAGAACTCTATCTCCGTGGTGAACTGAACCTCGTCGTTCACAGCCATGTTGCGCTCTTCGCGGAATTGGCTGCGATAGCAATCAATAGGGGCCGCTTGTATCGCTTCGCTCAGCAAATCGGGAGTAGCCCCTTGGAAATGACAATCGAATTTGGCCGCGACCTAAAGCATCTTGAACGTGTTGGCAGTTTATCAGACACGTATGGACGACCCAACGCAATCGAGTTTATGCACGCCACCTGGCTGGGCCACGCCCGCCATCAACTGTCAATGAAAACCATCGTTGCCGCAATCGAGTCGGAACGCCTGCTGCTCAGTGCACTGGGGCCGACTGGTCGATTCGCAATGGGTTTGGTCGAATGGCGTCGGCTCGTTTCCGCCAATGAACCGCCACCCGCTGAATCGATCGCGATTCAATTGGGGCACCGGTTGGGCACCGAGGTCGATGAATACTCCGCCGGCGATGTCTGCCGCGATCTTGCCGATGCGTTGGCGCATAAGTCTGTCGGCGAAGACCGGCTTCTCGAAATCGTCGCACACCACCGCGGAGCAGTCATCTCGCCGGAGCTTTGTGATACGCTCGCCAAGGAGGCCGTCAGCGTTGCGTTCCAACCGGCCTCTGCGACGGCTCCTGCGTCGAGTTCCAGCGGCCTCGTAGAATCGATCGGCTGAGCGAGTTTCCGAGCAGTCTTAGGCTGGGATCCTGATGCCTGTTTCTGGGAGGCGCTTTGGAGCGACTCTCGTGCACGCGACCGGTGGGCGATAGATTCTCAGTCCGCAGACCACCTGCTGGGACGCCCGATCGAACGAGTTAAAGCCGGTCATTGCACGACCGTTCCGGAGATGATGCTTTTCAGCAACTCCCCAACACTCTGAAATCGCGGTCTGGTGGTGGGCTTATTCGCCCCGATACAGCGATCTCGGCCTGCGAACGACTCTGAACAGCGGGAACGTGGCATGAATTCGCACATCGCGATTTCAAATCCGACTCGCCCCAAGCGTTCCCTCGCCGGAAGTCCCCTCATAGGGCAACTGACCAACGTCACAGCCAAACGTTTCCTGCGTTGTCATTCTCTTGGGGCTTCTTGTTGAAAGCCCAAGCTGGAAAGAATCTCGCGGGCGGTCTTCCGCTCTTCATTGGTGAAGAGATCTTCAAACTCAGGCCTCAAAACCAGGGCTTCCATGCTGATGTCGAGACAATTGAATTGCCAAAGGGCGGTGAGTCCTTCAGAAGCCCCCTTCTTCGAGAGGAGATCCTTCGCGGTTTCAAGGCCGCCGCGTTCATTGACCATTTGAAGAAAGCGAGTCGCATTGTATCCGCAGCGGTCCTTGCCTTGGTGATACACGTTGATCATCGCCGCATGAAATCTCTTTTCAATGGATTCCATTGTCGAGCTCCTCAAAAACTAGCCGCGTTCACCAAGCAGATTCAGTCCGGATAGCTCAAATTGACCAGTTGCTGGATCAGACCCGGTCGTGAGCATTCGAAATCGCAAGCCAGTTTCGGCGGTTGCAAGTTGGCGGATTTCGTATTCGGATTGGAGGTGTTCTAGTACCTCGCCAAAGGCGCGTTCGTACTTGAATTTCCCACGGTGTGCGTCTGTTTCGCCAGAGGAAAGAAACCGATTGAAACTCTCCAACGCACGACCGTAGTACGGCTTCTGAATGTGGCAATCTAGGCCGCTTTTCCAAACGATGTCGGGGGCCCATGCAGGCAACAAGATCGCGACTGTTACGGTCACCGTCAGTCCGCGCTGTAGCCAAGCGTCGCTTATTCGACTCGCGAATTTCCAGCAAAGGCCATGACCGGCTTTCCTTCTGGCACCGAGTAAATCGGTTAACGGTTCAGCGGGAACTTCAAAAACTTGACTGAGAACCTCGGCAAAACAGTAATGCTCAAATTCCGCGGCCTCTTTCCCTTTGGCTTCAATAATCCAAAGATCGACAGCATCTTGATCTTGCCACAATGCCCACAGGTCACGTTGATTCACTCCTGGCGACAACCCACCAAGACTAACGTCGCTGATGAGCCTCTCGATGTCATTATCCGTGCCAAGTTCCTGGCACGTTTCAAATCCCTTTTTTCGAAACACGTCTTCCATTGCACCGACAACGGAATGTTCCCAGTCGAGCCCAACGCTGTCGGGACCGTTTAATCTCAGGCAGTATGGCTTGCTGCGTGAGATCTTGCCGCGGTATTCATGCGACCAGATGTGGTAGATCGGTTCACTTGTTGTTGCCAAGAATTGTCGCACATCTTCGATGGAGGCACCGATTTCCTTCGCGACATTGGCTAGCAAAACCGGTTTCCGAAAACGGTCGATCTGGGAATCGTGGCCTTCAAGCCAGCTGGCGAGCCTGTCGCGTAATGGCAGTTTTGATTTGCGCGGTTCTGGCCTCGGTTGACGATGAGCAACAGCGTTGGAATTCTGATCATCCTCCGATTCTTGGGGCATCTTCACGAGGTCCTTGTTATTGGATTGACGTTTTTTGTCTCGTTCACGAATGAGTGCAATATGGATCATCGATACGTGATTGGTTTCGCGTAACCGAACAGCAAGTCCGCTGCGGGCCGATGGTCCCGTGACCCACTCCTTGAATGAATCGATCTCGTAACCTTTCAAATCCTCTGAAACGTCACTGAAATCAGTTACTCCGTGATGTCCGCCAGGTTCCTTAAGCGGCCAAACAACATGACCGGTGTTTCGCCAGTCATCCGCGCCAACAAACTCCACGAGCACATGTTGCTTGTCACGGAACACGAGTATTCGTCGTCGATTTGCACCGTAGGCTTCACGCCAACCTACCGCCACAAAAATGTCACCTGCGGCAAGTCCCGTCGGGGCCTGGACAATCTCGTATTGCCAGCAGACTTCATACGGCTCGTTGTTCCCGCTCCACCAACCGAACTCAAACGGACGCTCTTCTTTCTTTGGAATCAATTTCACCAGCAAGAGTCTCCCCAAAGCCCTCTGTGGCGAATCATTTCGCCGAAGCGGCTGTGCAGCAATAGAGTGAAGTACGAGATCTCAATGTGACTCACTTGAATTGTCATGGTTATCGAAAGAGTCTGGAAAGCCATCGGCTTGTTACCTTGCCTGCGGCACGTCGACCAATCCGACGACCGACTTTTCCGCGTGAGACTGCGTTGATGTCGCCTAGAATCCGGGCGATTCGATAGAGCAAGCTGCGAATCTTGTTGATTGACATGGCTATTTTACCCGAAAGATGAATCGAAGGGTCATGAACAATATTGCCCCAGCCACGGCCAACAGTCCCCACCATGATACGCGTGGGGCTTGATTAGATAAATTGGCTGTTTGCACATCAATCGTGCGATCATTCGTGTGAATGACATTCAACAACGTGGCATTGCCGACCGACTTGAGCCAGAGCCTTCCCGTCGCAGGGCTATAGAGGTGGCGTCCCTTCTTCAACCCGAAGAGGTTGGTGCATGCGGCGCAGTTACCCAAAAGCGCGCCCCAGGGAGGGCGTCCACACAAACGACAATAGTTACTGTGTTTATTCTCCTGCGGGACATCCGGTATGGCTTCCATTTGATGGTCCTCCGATGCAGTCACGCGGCCGCTGGATCAGCGATCTCGACGATGCGGTCGAGGCGAAACGTTCTCATTTCTGCCGATTTTGTACAAAAGGCTTTGACGTAAACGTGACGGCCCGCCGTGAAGCACGTGAATGGTCGAATCATGCGAAGCGATGATCTGCCATCGCCATTTTCGTAGCGGATCGAGATCAACTGGCCACTGGTGATGGCATCGTACAACGGTTCCGGCAACATCGTTTGGGGATGCATCGGCCATCGGGGTTGGTAACGGTGCATGGATTGCAGGTCCGCGACGGTTAAGTCTGCTTCACCTACCTCCTCTACCAACAATTCGAAAACCGATTGCGTGGCGACAGCATCGTCCAACGCTCGATGCTTTGCGGGATGCGCGATGTTCATCTTCGATGTAATCGTATCGAGCTTGTAGTCGGGCAACTCCCAGGTTGCTGCGGCCAGCTGGCAGGTGTCGAGACAACCGGCGGGTTCCACGCGGTATCCGGCAATCGCGAGTTCCATTGACAGAAAGCCAACGTCAAACCTGATGTTATGGCCAACAAGCCAGGCGTTACAGAACAACTCGCCAACGGTCTGGGCTACAGCTTCGAATCGGGGAGCAGTGGCGACGTCGGCATCCGTGATGCCATGTACGCTTCGGGCATCCATTGGAATAGGTCGATCAGGGTTGATGAGTTGGGACGCCTGACGAGTTTTTTGGCCGGGCTCGCAGACGACCAGTCCCATTTCGACGATCCGATCTCCCATCGCAGGGGAGAGTCCGGTTGTCTCAACATCAACAAATACCAACTTGGCGTCTTTCAGTTGCATCAGCGCGCTCACATCACACGAATTCACATGGTTTCGCCATACAGCATAAGGCCGCGGTATGACAGGATGGGTCGGACCAGTCCACATGATGCAAAAATCTTGCTAGAATCGGTTCAATCAATTGTTTTCAACTTACGGAAAACCCATCATGGCTCGCGGCGAACTCATTCTTCGGCAATGGAACCTGCTAAAAATGCTGCAAACGCGCGGTGAGGGCATCGCCTTGCGCGACATTGCCGTCGAACTGGACGTCAGCGAACGTACCGTGCAGCGTGATTTCGAAGTGTTGCAGGAGCTGGGGTTCCCGATCGATTTCGAGGAGGACGAATACGGCAAGCGCTTTTGGCGATTGCCGGCAGACTTTTTCCGCAGCGGTCCGCTCGTACTCGGGATCACCGAGTCCGTTTCGCTGCATCTGGCTGAAAGAATGCTTGATCCACTGGCAGGCACGATTTTCGCCGAGGGATTGCAGTCGGTCTTGGACAAGATCAGAAGCCTCGTTCCGGCCAAAGCGCTCGACTATTTCGCGGATCTGGACAGCACCGTGCATGTGCGACGCATGGGCAAAGTCGATTACTCAGGCCATGCCGACACGATCCGGGTTGTGTTGGATGCTGCCCGCAAGGAGTTGACCGTCGAGATCACTTATCGATCGCTTTGGCGCAAGCAAGCCTACGAGACGCGGTTTGATCCGTATGGATTGGTGTTGTTTGACGGCGATCTCTTTGTTCTGGGGCGATCGCACCGGGCGGAGGGGATGCGTATTTTAAAGATCGCCCGCATCGCATCCGTCATCCCAACGGCGGAGGCATTCGAGAAACCGGCGGATTTTGTGTTGGCCGATCACTTCCGAGCCAGTTTTGGAATCGTGCACACCGGTGATGAACCGGTTGAGGTCGTTGCCAAGTTCACGGGTTCAACGGCTGTCTTGGTCAGCGAACGCGAGTGGCACGAGAGTCAGCAACTGGCCTGGCTGGATGCCGAAGCCACACTCTTTGACGAGGTGCCCGACGAACCGGATGCAGTATTGGCGACGTTTCAGTTGGGCAACACGGTCGAGTTCAAACGCTGGATCAGGAGCTTCGGCGCGGAAGCAGAAGTAGTTCGCCCTGATTGGTTGCGCCGCGAAGTTCGGGCCGACTTGAGGGCGGTAGTCCGAATATATGCAAACAGAAGCTGACCGCTATTTGGGGCACGTATAACCCTAACATCCGTGTCGTAAGATTTTTTTCCACAACACTTCACTACAGGATCACACGTTTTTTGGGCGGGAATCGTTCGAATGGAAGGGGTGCGACACGCCTTGTCATATCCTGACATTGTTAGGTGCGACACGAGCTGTCGTACTATGCCTATAAACTGAATACGATGCAACTTCAGTTTTGTCAACGAGATGCCAACGATCAGCAAACAATAAGAGTTCGCTATGAAAGCATACTATGCCCACTCCCTTGAAGGAAGACCATCGGAAGAGTGGGAGCGAGTTGAAACGCATTTGAATCTCGTCGCTGATGGCGACGCTTCATTTCCCGGCGCTTCCGGATTTGCGGGAGCGTTCGGCGCGAGCGATTGGGGGCATCTTCTGGGTCTTTGGCATGACCTGGGGAAGTATTCCCAAGAGTTTCAGGATTACATTCTGGGCACCAATGGTTTCGATGCGAGTCTGGAGTCGCTGCCAAACAAAGTCGACCACGCCACTGCTGGAGGACAACATGCTGTAAACACACTGGGGGCAGAAATCGGTCAGCTTTTGGCCTATTGCATCTGTGGGCACCACGGCGGACTCGCCGATCATGTCGATCGCGGAGGCGGACAGGCTGGTTTACAGAATCGCTTGGGCAAAGAGATTCCGTCATACTCGAATGCCCCTCGTGCGATTTTGGAACAGGCATCTCCCAAACTGCCATCGCTTCAATTCGGCAGTTCCAAAAACGAGATCGCATTTCACCTTTCTATCTTCTGTCGCATGCTTTTTTCCTGTCTGGTCGACGCCGACTTCTTGGCGACTGAGAGTTTCATGAGTCCTGATCGGGTGCGCGTACGGCCCAGCGGCTGCCCGACGCCTCCCCAGTTGGAAAAGGTACTCGACGCCTACCTCGATAACCTTCTGAAGAAAGCCAAACCAACGGAAGTCAATCAGCAGCGAAGGTCGGTGCTTGACGGTTGTCGCAAGGCGGCTGAGCGAAGTCCGGGTTTCTTTTCGCTCACGGTGCCGACCGGTGGTGGGAAGACGCTGTCGTCGATGGCCTTTGCCCTGAAACACGCCGCCCAACACGAACTTCGCCGCGTGATTTACGCAATCCCATTCACCAGCATCATCGAGCAAAACGCCAAGGTCTTTCGAGATGCCCTTAAAAATGCCGGTGAAGAAGTGGTCCTTGAACATCATTGCAATCTGGATCCGGAACAGGAAACCGTCACCGGTCGTTTGGCCGCAGAGAATTGGGATGCGCCCGTTGTCGTGACGACCAACGTCCAGTTCTTCGAGTCGCTTTTCGCCAATAAACCATCACGCTGCCGAAAGCTTCACCGCATCGCCCGCAGTGTCATCATCCTCGACGAAGCGCAAACGCTCCCCGTCGATTTGCTCAAACCGACATTGGCGATGCTCGCGGAGTTGGTTCGCAACTACGGATGCTCGATTGTCTTGTGCAGCGCGACGCAGCCAGCCGTCAAGGACCGAACCGATTTTCCGATTGGGTTAAGCGATGTGCACGAGATTGTCACCGACGTCCCCAAGCTGTTCAAAGCATTGGAACGCGTTGAACTGAATCGACTTGGCAAGTTGGACGACGACGCGCTGGTTGAGCGACTACTGGACGAGAGTAATCGCCGCTCGCTCTGCGTGGTGAACACTCGCGGACATGCCGCAAAACTGTTCTCCATGTTGCAGGAGCAGAGCGTTGACCCGGTGTTTCATCTCAGTGCCCAGATGTGCCCCGCCCATCGATCGGATGTTTTATCCACCATTCGCGAACGCCTCAAAGACCCCCAATCGAGTTGCCGCGTGATCAGTACGCAGTTGGTCGAAGCCGGTGTCGACCTGGACTTTCCCGTGGTCTTCCGGGCGATTGCCGGGTTGGATTCGATCTTGCAGGCGGCTGGTCGCTGCAACCGCGAGGGACGACTGCAGCGCGGACACGTGTTTGTCTTTGAAACCGAGGGTGGTTCGTTTCTCGAAGTCCGCCAAGCCGCCAATGAAACGCGCGAGGTTGCCCGTGCTCACCCCGATCTAACCAGTCTTGCGGCCATCGAAGATTTCTTTCGGCTGCACTACTGGCAACGCAAGGATCGCTGGGATGAACACGAGATCATGAAAGCGACATCCCTTTCGGAAGATGGCTTGCATGCGCAGTTTCGAGAAGTGGCTGACAGTTACAAGCTGATTCGTAACGAGCAGGCCAGCATCATCGTGCCCTATGGTGCGAAAGGTAAGGTGCTGATCGAACAGATGCGCGCAATGGGCAGCGCACGGGAAACCACACCGGAATGGAAGCTGCGCCGCCAACTCCAACAGTACACCGTCAGCATCCACCAGCAGCAGCTGGAACAGTTGATCGAAAACACCGTGCTGGAACCACTGCATGAACGCTATTGGGTCATTTGCAACAAAAACGCATACGACGATTGTGTCGGCCTGCGCGTGGTGGGCCCGGCACCTGAAGATTTGATCACGTGAAAATAGAACTCGTTACAAGTGAGGAGGGGCTCCTAACGGAGCCCCTCCAGGTCTTCTACTGCTCACTGAAAGCATGTTTCAATCCGCGCCTGCACGGCGGCAGGCGAATACAACACATTATGATTCATAGACTTATGCCAATAACAGAAAACTGTTGCAAGCTGAAGGCTGAGCGATATGTTAGTATTCATGCTATCAGTAAGCAGTCCGTTATCATCGTGTCCCATTCGTGGCCCACCACGATTCTCTACAGGGGGTGGGGCCGAGGCCAACTTTGAAGGTGAAAGCCTCGGTTCCCGCCAAATTCTGCCAGTCGCAGATTCATCGCGGGGAGTCTACTGCGGTCGGGAATTGAATGAAAGGAAGATCAATGAAGGACGCACAGGCAAATAGGTTCATCAAGCTTCGTATCTGGGGCGAATACGCGTGTTTCACTCGCCCTGAAATGAAGGTGGAGCGCGTGTCGTATGACTTCATCACGCCCTCGGCGGCTCGGGGCGTGCTTGAAGCGATCTATTGGAAGCCGCAAATCCGCTGGCACGTCGATCGAATTGTTGTGCTCAAGCCCATTCGATTCACCAACGTCCGACGCAATGAAGTGGGTACGAAAGCGTCAGCCGCCAACGCCAAGAAGGCGATGCGTGCAGGGCATGGATCGCTCGGCATTTTCGTGGAGGAAGAACGTCAGCAGCGCGCGGCCACCATCCTCCGTGATGTGGATTATCTCATCGAAGCGCATTTTGAAGTCATCGATGGCGACGAGCTTGCCCCCAAACACTACGAGATGTTCAAGCGGCGCGCGGCCAAGGGACAATGCTTCCACCGACCGTACCTGGGATGCCGCGAGTTCGATTGCCATTTCACTTGGCATGAAGGGGATGCGCCGATTGGAGACTATTCGAACAGCGATGACCGCGACTTCGGGTACATGCTCCACGATATCGATTTTGCGCATGACATGACCCCGCGGTTCTTCCGGGCGGTTATGCGCCGAGGCGCAATTGATGTGCCCCAGTTTGAAAGCACGGAGGTGCACGCATGATTCTCCAGGCCTTAACGAATTATTACGATCGCCTTGAGTCCGATCCGGATGCCGATGTGGCTGGATTCGGTTTCAGCCGCGAGAAGATCAGCTTCTGTATGGTGCTCAGTCCTGACGGAACCCCCGTGCAAATCGACGATATTCGCGTGCGCGAGGAGCCGAAAGGCAAGTCAACCAAAGCACGCATCTCACCGGCGAGGATGGTGGTCCCCGACCGTGGATCGAGGTCGGGCACCCTGATCAAGTCCAACTTCCTCTGGGACAATTCCGGATATGCACTGGGCTGCGACGGAAAGGGCAAACCCGAGCGGTCACGGCAGGCATTCGAAGCGTTTCGTGACTTACATCTGGAATTCGCCAACGAAGTCGAGGACGTCGGGCTAACAGCGCTTTGCAAATTCCTTGAATCGTGGGACACAGACGCAGCGGCGGGCAAAGCCGCGGAACTCGCCCATCTCGAATGGGAGGAGATTTGCGACACCAACGTGGTGTTCCGCCTTGACGGCCAGCACCGATATCTTCACGACTCCGAAGCGCTCAAGAACGCCTGGTCGCGGCGGGTCTCAGCCGAGGGTGATTCGCAACCGGGATTCTGTCTCGTCAGCGGCGAAGCTGACCGCCTTGCTCGACTGCATCCAATGATTCGCGGGGTGGCTGGTGCGCAGTCATCCGGCGCGGCGATTGCTTCCTTCAATCTTGATGCCTTTGAGTCGTACGGGAAGCAGCAAAGCTTCAACGCACCAGTCGGACTTCGTACGGCATTTCGCTACACGACGGCGCTGAACCGATTGGTTTCGGATAAGAAGCGCCGCCTGCATTTGTCGGGGGCTACCATCGTTTACTGGACGGATCGACCGACGCCGTTTGAAAGTATGTTCGGATCGTTCGTCGACAGTGTTTCGGCTGAGGACGCTGCGACACTGGCCCAGTTGCACGGATTCCTGACTTCCGTGCATCAAGGCCGCACGACAGATGACTTGACCGATGCGGACGTTGGCTTTCATGTGCTGGGTATCTCGCCCAATGCTTCGCGCCTAGCGATTCGCTTCTGGCTGACTGGAACCGTTCGAGAATTCGCCGCGCGACTGGATGCTCATAGCTGCGACCTGGAAATGGGATACGCCAATCCCAAAGATCCGCCTCTCACGATTCGGCGGATGCTGGATCAAACAGCCCGTGAGCGCAAAGACGTCAAGCCGTTGCTTGAAGGCATGTTGATTCGATCGGTGCTGACAGGCGGCCCCTATCCTCAAACACTTTTCACTTCCGTGCTGCGACGAATCAACGCCGACGGGTACATCACCCATCATCGCGTGGCCATTCTCAAAGCATACCTGGTTCGCAAAGCCCGATTGGCGGGCAGAAAGGAAGATATCCCAATGACATTAGACGTGAACCGCCCGGACTGCGCCTACAACCTCGGACGGCTTTTCGCTGTCCTGGAAAAGACGCAACACGAGGCTTCTGGTGGACAACATAGCACGATCAAGGATCACTACTTCAGCACTGCATCTGCGACACCGGCGTCAGCGTTTCCGCGCATCATGCGGCTTCATGCCCACCATTTGAACAAGATTGAGCATGGCGGACGGCGAACGAATATCGAGAAACTCATACAAGACATCTGCAGCCACATTGAGAATTTTCCAAGCCACCTATCGCTCGACGGGCAGGGACAATTCTGCATCGGGTACTACCACCAACGGCAAGATTTCTTCACCAAGAAAACAGACAACGACGAATAACCACCTTTCGCAGGAGGATAGCAAATGAGTACGCAAAGCAATGCCATTCAAAACCGTTACGATCTGGTTTACTTCTTCGACATCACCGACGGAAACCCCAATGGCGACCCGGATGCGGGCAACCTGCCTCGACTCGACCCTGAGACCGGGCACGGATTGGTCACCGATGTGTGCCTGAAGCGTAAGATTCGCAACTACGTGGCCTTGAAGGAGAGTGGGAAACCGCCTTTTGAAATCTACGTCAAGGAGAAAGCCGTCCTAAACAATCAGCACGAACGGGCCTACCAGGCACTGGATGTCGACCCGAAGGATCTTAAGAAGGTTCGAAAGGACAAGTCCGACATCGACGAACAACTCACCCAGTGGATGTGCAAAAACTTCTTCGACATTCGCGCATTCGGCGCGGTGATGACAACATCTGTGGATTGCGGGCAGGTTCGCGGACCGATTCAGTTTACGTTTGCGCGCAGTGTCGATCCGATCGTTTCATTGGAACACGCCGTCACGCGTTGTGCGGTTACCACCGAGAAGGAAGCCGAAAGCCAAGGCGGTGGCAATCGAACGATGGGACGCAAGTTCACCGTGCCTTACGGTTTGTACCGTGTTCACGCCTACATCAATGCCAACCTAGCCGACCCCGAATGCAACGGGACGGGATTCAGCGAAAGCGATCTGGAACTGTTCAAAGACGCACTCGACAAAATGTTCGAGCATGATCGATCAGCCGCCCGTGGAGAAATGCGTCCCCGTGCATGCATCGCATTCAAGCACGAAGGAAAACTGGGCAATGCACGGGCCGACCAGTTGTTCGATCGCGTCACGGTAAAACGGACCAGCGATGGCAACGGTGAATACAAACCGCCTCGTTCGTTTTCGGATTATGAGCTGGTCGTAAATGAGGACAACCTCCCCTCGGGAGTGAATATCGAGCGTTGGTTGTCCTAGTTTCGCTAGCGGTTGATACCCATGTATCACGAAGATGACTTGCTTCCGATCTCTGCGTTGCAGCACCTCTTGTTCTGTGAGCGGCAGTGTGCGCTCATTCATATCGAGGGGTTGTGGGCAGAGAATCGCCTGACGGTTGAAGGGCAGCATTTGCACCGGCGGGCCAACAGCGAAGAACGCGAAACGCGCAGGACCGATGAAGGTCGGCGCGTTCGCATTCTCCGCAGCATGATGCTTCGGTCGATGAAGTACGGACTGACGGGGGTGGCTGACGTCGTCGAACTGCATGAAGGACCGGACGAAGGGCCTCCGACGGCGTTTCCAATCGAGTACAAGCGAGGAAAACCCAAACGAGGCGATTACGACCGCGTCCAACTCTGTGCGCAGGCGCTTTGCATTGAGGAGATGCTCGATACGAAGGTGTCGGCTGGTGCGATTTTTTATGCCCGTACGCGTCGGCGCGAGGAAGTTTCGTTCAGCATAGGATTAAGGAAGAAAACGGTCGACGCCGCCCAACAATTGCACGCTTTGATTCGAAGTGGCGCGACGCCGATCGCCCGCAAACAACCCAAATGCAGGCGATGTTCCCTGTTCGATCTGTGCATGCCCGATGGAACATTCAACCGGTCGGCAAGCGCCTACCTGAAACGGTCGATTGCAAGGGTCAAATCCGCAACGCACGGGTCAGCAGACGACCAATGGGAGAATGGATCATGAAACGTCATCTCAATACGCTGTTCGTCATGACGCCGGGGGCATACTTAAGCAAACGCGGCGAGTCGGTCGTTGTTCGCATTCAGAAGGAAGTGAAAGCCAGTGTCCCATTGCACAACATCGGCGCCATCGTCTGCTTCGGAGGAATCGGATGTAGCCCATCGATGATGGAAGCGTGCGCAGAATCCGGCATCGCTATTTCGTTCATGAAGCGATCGGGGCGCTTGTTGGCCAAGGTCAGCGGGTTCACACCTGGAAACGTATTGCTCAGGCGTGAACAATACCGACGAGCCGACAGCGACGCGGATACTGCAACCATCGCCAAAAGCATTATTCTCGCGAAGGTGGCGAATTCAAGGACGGTGCTTTTGCGGGCAGCGCGTGAAGCCGTCTCCCCGGAATCGGCAGAACCGTTGACGACTGCGGCGAACCACCTCGGTCAGTCCCTCGACATGATCGAAGCGCGCCACGAATTGGATGTTTTGCGCGGGTATGAAGGCGAGGCGGCTCGGACATACTACAACGTGTTCAACTGGATGATTCGCAACAAGAACGAAGCGTTTGTATTCCATCGACGATCAAAGCGTCCACCACTAGATGTTCCCAACGCCATGCTCTCATTCTTGTATGCGATGCTCGCCAATGATGCCCGGTCGGCGTGCGAAGCGGCTGGCTTGGATGCGGGGATCGGATACCTCCATCGCGATCGACCGGGTCGCCCGGGCTTGGCATTGGATTTGATCGAGGAGTTTAGAGCCTACCTTGCCGACCGTGCTGTGTTGACGTTGATCAACCGCCAGCAAGTTGCAGCCGACGGTTTTGAATCGGACGAAAGCGGTGCGGTGCGCATGAACGACGAGACGCGCAAGGTCATTCTCGCGACATATCAGAAAAGGAAGCAAGACGAGATCGAGCATCCATTCTTGAAAGAGAAAACGACGATCGGGTTGTTGATTCATTTGCAGGCGCGACTGCTTTCGCGTTTTTTGCGGGGAGAACTGGATGCGTATCCGGCTTTCATCGCGCGTGGATAGTGGAGCGCGTGGACCACGGGTGCTTTGGTGCGGCAATGTTGAGTATCACTTGAACGGTGTAGCATGTTTGTGTTGGTCACATACGATGTGTCGACAACGAGTAAAGTGGGTCGCAAGCGACTGAGCCGAGTGGCCAGGATCTGTGCGAATTTTGGTCAACGGGCGCAGAATTCAGTATTTGAGTGTCAAGTCGACCCGGCGCAGTACGCGGAGTTGCGTCATCAGTTGACGCAGATTATTGATGAGAAGGAGGACAGTATTCGGTTTTATCATTTGGGGTCGAATTGGCGCCGCCGGGTAGAGCATTTTGGCCTTAATAAGCCCCACGATCTGGATGATCTGTTGTTGTTTTGAATGAACCATCGCGAACCCCAAGCAAACGATGAAATTCAGGAGCTTTCGCGATGGCTGTAAATTGCTCTATGACAAGTGGATAGAGATTCTGTTGGCCACACCACAAACATGATGACATGCATATGTTTGAGGTTCGCGAACAAGAACACGTAAAGTAACCAAAAGAAAAGAGTTAGAAAGCAGTGATCGCCCGCCACGCGCGGG
>DDIR01000021.1:15348-15818 GCA_002338715.1 Phycisphaerales bacterium UBA1845
CGCGGGCGCGGATTGAAACAACATTGGGAAGAACTTTGGTGCGTTGGAAGGAAATCGCCCGCCACGCGCGGGCGCGGATTGAAACTCTAGGAATTTGCGACTCTGCTTCAGTTCGCGTCATCGCCCGCCACGCGCGGGCGCGGATTGAAACTCAGCAGCAGCCAATAGTTCCTCAGTGGACAACCATCGCCCGCCACGCGCGGGCGCGGATTGAAACGCTTCATTCTTGGTATTTGCGCCACATGCACGCACATCGCCCGCCACGCGCGGGCGCGGATTGAAACGCTGTGGTCAATGCGATTCAGACGCTTGGTCCTGAATCGCCCGCCACGCGCGGGCGCGGATTGAAACGAGCAATGCGTTGAACATCGAAGTCAGGCCCGCAAATCGCCCGCCACGCGCGGGCGCGGATTGAAACAAGACCTCGTGTTCGAGTTTCACGAGCGGAGAGGATCGCCCGCCACGCGCGG
>DDIR01000126.1 GCA_002338715.1 Phycisphaerales bacterium UBA1845
GCAGAACTTTTTTCATGGATCCTGCCATGGGTCAGATCCCCAAATCATTCAAATTGTTGGTTCGGTAAACCCTCTCGATGTGGACCGAGATCGGCCGCTGAATCAACTCATTGGCCGTCTCGTCTTTCTTGTGCTCGTATCGCACCCACAGATATTCCCATCCCTTTTTGTCGATTCCAGTGATGTCGCCGATCGTCTGGCCGGTCACGTTCGGGCTGGCGGCGAAGCGGTAACCCACCTCCCAATCACCTGCGCCGCGTTTGGTTCCGCCGGCTCCAAGAAACAAGACCTCGCCAACAGCAAAACCCTTGAAGGTCGCGTCATTCACGCACCCTGTGAGATCGAACAGTGTCGCTTTGTATGCCGGTGTTACCAAGCTGTCGGGCAGGTAGTGCGTCTCCGAGAATTGATATACCGGCACGGCGATGTCCACGCCCTCGACGCCGTCGGGTGTGACGCCGATCGCGCCTTTGCAGTCGGGAGCAGTCTTGCCTGGCGGCGCGTATCGGGCAACGCTATTCAGTGCCTGCGTGATGTGTTGCGTTCCGCCCCCGGTGTCGAATGAAAACGTTGATTCATCGGTCGGGGGTACACGGCTGTAGCGGACGATGCCATCCCACAGTTCGTCGCCGACCGGTTCAACTGAGATACTCTCGCGCCAGAGCACCAAACTGCCATCGTTGTAAACGTCGAAGGCCACCGGTGATCCGGCCCGCACAGTCACGCGCGCCGAATAGTCGTCGTTCGTACCTTTCACGGTGTAGCGCAGCTCAGCCGTCGGTTCATTACTCTCCGTGATCAGGCGGCTCTCGAATTTTTCGTAGATGGTAATGGCCATCGAGATTCCTATTTGAAGACGATTCCACCGGTAGTCGCCGCATCAACCAGACGTTTGGTGTTCTTGGCGATCTGCGCACTTGACCGGGCGGTACGTTCTGCGGCATTTCCACCACCACCGAGACCGGCAATTGCTGCGGGGTTGAACGTGCCGGTGACGCTGAGTTTGCGGGCGATGGTGTCGCCGATGCCTGAAAGCTTCTCTTCGAGGCCCGCCAGCGGATCGCCTAGCCTACGTCGCGGTAATGCCGGATCTGCATCGGTCGATCCGCGTTTCGCACGCGCCGCCGCAATGGCCTCGTCGAGTTCCTTCCTGGCGTCTGCGAGCGATTGCTTCGTGGCCGCGACCTTCGCGCTGGTTTCGTTGTCCAGTGCCGTCTGCGCTTCGTCGAATTGCCGGCCAATCTCGGCCAGTGTTGCCTCGTTCAACGCCGCAGCGCCGCTTCGTTCGCTTTGGCGCTGCTGTTCCCGTGCTGCGAGTGCCGCATTTCGTTGTTTGTCGATTTCGGCGTTCGTGTCGGCCAGGTCCTCGTCGGCCATTTGCTTCGCGGCGTTGACGTCGAGGCCTTCGTCGAACAGGCCCTGTAATTCGAGTAGCCGCTTGGTGGTGAAGTTGATCGCCGAATTCCACGATTTTTTGAACCCAGCGGTGAACCCGGTCCATATCCGCGATAGGAATGATGTCGTTTCAATCCAGGCGACTTCGAGACCGTGCAGGATCTGTTGTGTGAACGCCAGTGCGCCGTACCACATCGATTGAACGGTGCCGAGGAAGTACTGCTTCGATTCGAGCCATATGCGGTTGAGTGCCGCGACACCGTTTTGCCAGGCGAGTTTGAGGGAAAGCCAAAGGATCTTCGCGGCCAGCGCGATGTCGCCAGCCGCTAGAGCATCAGAGATGCCGCCGATCACTTTGAAAACCGTATCCTTCAGCGACCGGAATCGATCGCCGAGCCATGCCAGCGCTTCCGCACCGGCGTCGGTGGTAACGAGCAACGTGCCTGCAAGCGCGACCACTGCACTGATGACCAGCCCGATCGGCGATAGTAATGCCGCTATTGCCGATCCGATGACCCCGAACGCTGCACCGACACCGCCGATGACAGTAATGATCCCACCGATCGCCGATGCCGTGCCGCTGAACAGGAAACCCAACGCAACTAGGGCGATCCCGCCGGCGACCAACGCAGCCGTAACCTTGAGCGCTGTGACAACAAGTGCCTTGTTCTGTTTGATCCATTCGGAAACCCGCACGACCACCCGTGTGATGCGATTGGACACGTCGACGATCACCGGCGCCAGTGCTGAACCGATCGTAAAGACGCCTTGCTTGAGCACCCGCCAGAGAATGTTCAACGTATCCGTCAATACCGCTGCGTCTGAAGCCGCTTCCGTTGAGATCGTCAGCCCGAGTGCGTTCGCTTGGTCGCGCAGTTCGGCCATGCCGCTTGCGCCGTTTTCGAGCAACGGCAGCAGCTTCGAGCCCGCCCGGCCAAACACGTCCATTGCGGCAGCAGCCCGCGCGGTTGGATCGGCGATCTGGGACAGCCGATCGGCGATGAGGGTGAATTGCTTTTCTGGAGAGAGACCTTGCAGTTGTTCGACCTTCAGCCCAAGTGTGTCGAAGGCGTCAACTGCGGTAGCCAATCCCTGTGATGCATCGCCCATGGTGCGCTGCATGACGCGGATACCTTTTTCGAGAGTCTCCAGGTCTGCGCCTGATTGCTCCGCCGCAAAGCCCAATTCGGATAGTGACTCGACGCTGACGCCCGTGCGTTTGCTCATCTTGTCGAGTTGGTCACCCGCAGATGCGAACACCTTGACGCTGGCCGCCAAGGGTGCAGCAAGCGATGCACCGAACGCGGTGAGGCGTGTGCCGATGTTCCGCAACCCGGCCCCGAATGCCTTCAGTCGCTTCTGCGCACGGCGCAACCCGGCGGTCAGCTTGTCGCTCACACCAAGTTCGACGAACGCCTTTCCGGCGCGGATGCCTTGGGCGTTAGCCATCAAGCAGCCCTCCGAATGGCGTCAACGGGCGCGCATGGTGTAAGATTGCTGATATGCCAGATCAGACCGTACTTATTCAACGAGGTAGAGGGCGGCGCGCTCAATCGCTGACCGTTCGCATCCCTTCCGACGAGAAGCTCATTGCAGCTGCGTTGGAACTCAAATCGCACGCCAGCGTGGGCCACGGCAAATTCGGCGTTTATGGCACGAACTGCGTTGTCAAATACACGCCACCTCGGCCGTACACGAAATCCGAAGTAAATCCATTTACCGGCGAACGTGGTGAGACGTCCGAGCATACAATTGACGAAGAGTGCAGCTTTTATCACTGGGACGGCGAGCTGACTTTTCTTGGCTTTGTGTGTTTCACTACAAATGCGCCCACAGTGCACCTTCACTGCAAACGCCCATCCCCTGAGCAGTTGGAGCTGTTCAGTGCGGCCAGTCCGGAAGTCGGGATTGAGGGGCGTCCCGTAACCGTCGAATTGACGCGTTATGAACGAGATCCGATGCTTCGGGCAATGTGCATTGCAGAATGCGGAGCGGAGTGCGCCATCTGTGGATTCGATTTCACGACGGCCTACGGAGATGTTGCTGACGGGTTCATTCACGTTCATCATCTGGAACCGCTCAGTGCCGTCGGCGAGGCTCATGAGATTGATCCGACGAAGGACCTCATCCCCGTTTGCCCTAACTGTCATGCGGTGATTCATTTACGCACTCCACCCTTCAGTCTGGACGAGGTCAGAGCGATGATCCGAAAACGCGGATAACCTTCGCGTTGGCCACCGATTTACCCTCCGCGCACGCTGCCGGCCCACAGCTTTGGCAGCTTCGGTCGTTCCTTTTCAAGCGCCGGGCCCATGTATGGTCGCGCTTCGATCGACACGCGGCGGCGCACGATTCGGCCTCGTCGACGTTTCCGAATCACCGTCTTGCCACCATGCTCCAACACACTCGGGGCCGCGCCGGGCTTGTTGAGCCTCACCGGACCGATCACCACCGAGTCGCTGGTTGGCTCGTAGCCGAAGTAGATGAATTTCTTCAGCAACCCGGTGTGTGACGATGGCGGTTTGCCCGGTTGCGATGGGCCCTTCCTGCGGCGAATGCTGCTGCGGGCGGCTGTGCGGATGAACGCACCAGCTTTCGACAGGACCGCCCGCCGCGCTTTATCCACGGCGCGGATAACCTTCGCCTTATCGAAGAAAAGCTGTTTGATGCGCATGTCGATCACAGGCAACCCACCAGATTCAAAATCGCAATGACAATTCCGACTTCGAGCAGCCGTTTGAAACGTGTCGCGCTCGACAAGCCAATTGTGCCGTGGCTACTTGACGAAGACCTCCCGCAGGAGATTGAAATCCGCTTTGACGGGCTGACCGGTCTTGCTGAATGGATCGAAATCACTGGGTCGATACGCTCTCGTTTTCTTGGGATCACGATTACAGTTGGCCAGCAGCGCCATCAGCGACGACGTTCGGCCCCATGCATCCCGCGTGCGGGACTCTGCCATCCGGGTCAACTCGTCGAGGGTGAAGTGCCCGGGTTCAAGACCGAGGACACCGGCGCACTGCCAGATGAGTCGTTCGCATTCTGAAGCGCTTGTTCGATGGTTTGTTCGAGTTCGTTGCTGGTCAGTTTGGCTTCGACCATGTCCCTTGCCCTGTCCATCACCCGCCAGGTCGTTTCGAGGACCCGCGTCAGGTTCGCCCGATCCCTCGGGCTGGGGGAAAAACCCACGAGTTCTTCGAGCACCGCCTTCGTTGCGTGTTCGATGGCGTCGCCCGCCATTGCCCGACCGAAATCTTCATCCGTAACATTCTGTGCGTCCGCCTCAGGTTTGCAGATCACGTACACCACGTCGCACAGCAGTACGGGATCGCGGATCAATCGTTCGATCAGCGTACCCTCGACGATCTCCAGCAGGTTCACGTCGAGAAGACCTTTGACCCGTTTGATCGCATCCACGTTGATGGCGATCGTCCAAGTGCGCCCCGCGTTGTCGGTGAACTGCTTCATGATGTCACCTTCACCCATTCGGGCGCCACATCTGAATACGCCGGCTTAATCGTCACGCTGACCATTTGGCCTTCCTCAAGTGGCTCACCTTTCGAAAAACTGATCACTTTGAAGTCAGCCCAAAGGCCCATCGTTCCGACATCGCTTTCGTCACCGTCGAGGATGGCCATCGGGATCACGGTGCGGTTGAGCCATCCCCCGAGGATCTTCGCAAAACCCGTGTCGGCCGGGTCGTAGGCCATCTCAAATTCAACGCTGCCTTCCTTGAGCGTGGGTTCGGTTGCCCGCCAGCCGTTGTTAGCCCGCGTGGTCACATCCGCTTCGCCTTCTTCGAGGTTCAAGGTCACGTCACGAACGTTGCCAAGCTCCACGAGGCTGCCCGGCGCTGCTCCACCATGAATCCCATCCGCATCGGCTGCACCCCAACTGGCGCGGGTCCCCGTGCCGAGGTAGTACATCTTTCCGTTCATGCCCAACTTGATTGCCATGCTGCTTACTCCTCAGCGGGTGTTGCCGATCACCACCAACTGCGTGTTCGCGAACGTTGAGTTCACTTCAATCGTGTTAAGATCGACTCCCGACAAACTCACAACAAACGTGAGGGGCCAACGCGATGTCTCAGCGCCGTGTCGGATATTGAAGTACGTTCCTGCCGCCACAAAACCCGCCGGCTGGAACTGCAAGATGGTGACGTTCGCCACCAGCGGTACGTCTGAGATTGGAACCCAAGTACTGGTCAGATCAATGGTTTTGAGGACCGGGTTGTTGGCCATGGCACTCATCTCCTCACGCGATACGTCACGCTTACGACGCTGGTGAACACGCGCTGTTGATCAAGATGCTCGGGCGCGAACACCGGTTCGTTGGCGATCGACAGCCATGCCGCTTCGGGTAACGCTTCGAGCGACTTGAGTCGCAGGTGATCAACAATTTGTTCTGCCAAATCCGCCAGCGCATCGAGTTCCGCCGGTTCGTCGGGATTCACTTTCTGCTGAATGCCGATGTCGATCGTGCAGTCGAAGTAACTGCTAGTGCGCGTGGCCGTGGTGATCTCGGCTGACTTGGGCACGATCGTCACATTCAGGTCGGCCAGGTCCGAGAGTTCGACTGACGGCACATACTTCCGTACCGCCGTGACCGGCGGCTCGAACGATCCAAGGTTCAAACTGGCGGCGACGGCATCGGCTACGTCGATCACGGTACTCATGGTCCATCCGTTTCAGTTTTCACGTGCTTTGTGTGAATCCGCAGCGCCACGCGATACGGATCGCTGTAGCGCCACGGCGGCTCGCCACTGGGTGCCATCACCTCGTACACATGGGTCACCGCACCATCC
Source organism: Phycisphaerales bacterium UBA1845 (assembly GCA_002338715.1). Taxonomy (GTDB): domain Bacteria; phylum Planctomycetota; class Phycisphaerae; order UBA1845; family UBA1845; genus UBA1845. Next base: position 6,200 of record DDIR01000126.1, read on the forward strand.
GTCTCCCGAATCTGATCTCCGGCCTTGGGCAGCACTGTTTCGCCTGCAAGCACCAAGTCCGCCGTTCGGAGGATGTAATCACGCGATTCGATCCGATGGAGGACGCCGTACTCGTCGGCCTGCTCGAATTCCGTGCGACCAATCGTGACCGCCAACTCGACCACATCCACGCCGCGCTGATACGACACCAACTGGGTCAGGTGCGTGTGACGCTGGTCATCCAGCCAGGCTGCACCTTGTTCGAGCATGCCCATGAATCACCTATTGATTCATTCGGATGCGAACCGTCGCATCACCGTCAGCCGCAGCGAGCACCGTCTTGCCCAGCAGCTTATTGTTGCCCGTGTCATCGTCGGTGGTCGCCAAGCTGTTGCCGGCGTCCCAGTACACGTTTGCGCCAGCGGTGATCGCGGTACTTGCGCCCGTTGCTTTGGGCACGTCGAACACACCGGACACCGCGATCGCACCGATCAGATTGGCCGCGATCGCGGTCTTGGCGATGCCGATCAATTCACCCTGTACGATGACATCGCCAGCGGCGACATCGGCTCCAGGCGTGTAGTCGATTGCATCACCGTGTTGCACGTAGGTTGCTGTTGCCATCATTCAATCTCCACTCGCTGCGTTAAATACACTGTGAGGCGATTAAGCTTCGCCCTTGCTCTTGATCCCACCACGCGGTTCCTGCAATGCGCAACCAAAATCGTGATAACCACGCATCTGAACACCGAGCACGTTGAAGTCCGCTTCCGCTGTTTCGATCGTGGGCGATTCCTGCCCGTTGAGGAACGCGGTTTCGATCACCGGCAGGTCGTCGGGGGCGGCCAGCAGGTACCACGCCTTGTCGCTGGCGCCGGCGTACTGGGCGTTGGCGAGGTAACGGCTCACCTCGACCCGGAACTTGCCCGCATGCGGGTTGGCGATCGGGTACTTCGTCGAAGCCGATGTATTCCGAATCTCCAGCGACTTATAGAGCATCGTCCCCATGGCGCTGAGCGCAGTCGGTACCAATACGATCTGCGGCATCACACCGATGGGCTTGCCGTCGGAATCGACCTGATTGAGGAACGCCACCTCGGCCTGAGTCAATCCGTCGATGCCTAGCGCGGTGTCGGCACCGCTGAGATAGTTGCTGTTGGCGACCTTGAAGAAGTCGCTGTTGGCCAAAAACGTGGTCCAGAACACATCGTTGATCTTCAAGCCCGAACCACGCCCCAGCTTGCGGGGTACGGTGGTGATCGCGCCGAGATCGTCATTGATCAGGTCGCGGCGATCGATCGAGAGCAGCAAACCGAAGGTGTCGGCCTTGTTGCTGTAGGTTTCTTCGCCCAGCGTTCCATGCTTCAATTCGCCACCCGGTGCGACCTTCTCGTACTGGTCCTTGCCGATCAGCCGATAGCTCGTGACGGTCTTGAAGTCGCTGACGTTGCGAACGCTGGTGATGTTCCGCCAGACGCGTTCGACGCTGAAGAAGCCTTCGAGCAGGAACTTGTTGGCGACGTTGGACAGAATCCCTCCGATGTCGATGGTCGAAAACCCGGCCTGCAGGTTGTGGCCAAACGCACAACGCAGCACACTGCGGCTGTCGCGGAAGTTGCGGCCGTCGTACCCGTTGGCCCACGCGGCTTCGAGCAGCAATTCCTGCAACCCGATGCCGCCGCGAAAGCGCTTGGATGCTGCATCCAAGGTCTGTTCGTCGTACAGTTGCTCGACTTCACCGAGCTTGGCGGTGAGCATGCACGCGGCTTCGAGGACGTTACCGCCCAGCGACGTGTCGATGCTGTGAATGGCCGGCGTCTTGGGCCGTGATGCACGCAGCACTTCCAGTTCGCACTTGTCGGTGGACCAGCCCTCGGTGATGGCCTGCTCTTCGATCTCGGTGAACTTACCGGCGCAGATGCGGCGCACGGACGAGAGGCGCTTGGACTCGGCGATCGCTTCAGCGCGCATGTCGGCGACTGCATTGACCGGTGCTTCATCCTGCTTGCCGGCGATGTCTGTCGGCGTCGGTGTTGCTTCCTTAATGGTTGCGGTTGATTCTTCGGTGTCGGTGATAGTGGTGTCTTCCATCTCTTGATTCTCCTGCTGCGCCGCGATGGACGCGCTTGTATTGCCGTCAGCGCCGAGGTCCACAAAACTGATTTCACCCAGCGATGTTCGCCGCGCCACGTACAGCGGACCGTCGAAGGTTTTTGCATTCACCGTGACGCTTTTACCGCTTCGCACGAAGTCCGCCTGTGCGACCTGTGCCCCAATCGATGCCTGCCACGGAAAACCCCGCTTACCGCTTGACACGACTTCCCGGGCCGCCTGCGTATCCCGTGACACGATGCCCTCTGCGATCAACTTCCCGCCATCGACTGCGATGCGTTCCGTATGCCCAACACCGGCGTACATGCTGTGCCCAAAACGCACCGGCCGGCGCTGCGATGGAATTGACATGCCCTCGAGATCGACGACCACCGGATAACGCCAGCCCTCGATCCGCATGGGCTCGCCGGTATAGGCAATCATCGTAAAGCGGGGGATTGATTCGGTCTCGCCGTCAGTAGATACGGCTTCCAACGTAATCGCATCACACGCACAGATCAGATTCAGCCGATCGGGAACAGTGAGCTTGGAGTCGGAGGCTTGCAGGCGTTTGGGATTTGCGGTTTGGGCGATACTCATGTGGCGGCCTCCTCCAATTCCTCTTCGTCCACTTCGACGACGTTACCATTCGATTCAGGCTGCATAGTGGATGTGGATTCGTTCAGTCCCAACTCGCGCATCAATGCCTCTTCGCGTGCGCGTTGCCGCAGTTCGCTCTCCCAATCGAGACCAGCCTTGGCGTACTCAGCCGCCAGCGTTGTCGTTTTGCTCGCCAGCCGCGTGGCTTGTGCGTTCGCTTCTTTCGCGGGATCGACATGCTCGAATCCGTCCCAAAACCATTGGTGTGGCAAATCCACATCCAGCGTGCGCACGACTTGCGGCAAGTAGCCTTCGATGAGTACCGCTTCGTCAATCCACGCCTTGAACACGCGGTCGAGGACCATGTCACCCAGGTATGCCTGATCGATGCGGATGGCTTTGAAGAACGCCTGATGGTCCAACCGGCCCGACGCGTAGTTGTAGCCACTGGAATTACCGGCTGCGATGTTGAACGGCATGTTCAAACAGCGGGCGATCTCGTTGATCACCTCGTGCTTGAAATCGCCATAGACTGTCGTGGGCTGCTCGGCTTTGAGCTGGCCGATCTTCCAGCCGAAGGGCATCGTCAGCCAAGTACCGCGATCCATTTCGACCGCATCCATCGGCTCGACCCCCGCTGCTTCCGCGTCCGCCGGTGCATCGGTGTAGATTACACCGGAAGGCAGCGCCGCTTGTTCGGCTGATGCGAGCACGGCCAGCGTGTAGCGCCGCAGTGTGGCGAATAGCGATAGAGACGAAGTCACTTCGGGAACGCCACGGTTCTGACCTGGGCGTTCCGCTCGGAAAAGGTGAATCACCGAATCGGCGGGCAGCATATCGAATTCGGCACCGCCCAAACGCAGCGCACTGCTGTCGCCGGGATGCCGCCGAAGGATCGAGTATGCAACCGGATTGCCGAATTCATCGAGGATGATGCCATCAACCACGTTGGAGTCGTTGCGAGCCACCGGCCACGGCGTAGCAACCTGATCTGCTTCAATCAGTCGCACATCGAGTTGCACCGGCGCGCTCACACGTGGATTCGTCGCCAGTAGGCCGAAGCATTCGCCCGATTCGCACTGGCCAATGCGCATGGTGCGCAGCTTGTGCGCCAGACCGATGGCCTTGGCCCAGCGGGTAAATTCCTTCTCGATGACGCGATTGACAGCTGGGTCGTCGGTAAGCATCTGCAGCCGTGGGCCGGTACCGACGACGTAGTTGGCCAGCGTCAGCACGATGCCCTTGGCATACGAATTGTTCGCGACTTCGTACCGCGTACGGCTTCGGAGCGTGCGACGAACATCGGCGCTGATCGCGGAATTGGCCGAGAGGTGGTCGGCGTTGATCCAGTGGCGGCGGTTCTCAAGCGTGGTCTGAGCCGAATCGTATTTACCGCGCACGAAAATGGCGCGACGACGCGATGCATCGTTCGCACTGGCCTTCTTCGCACCAAGTTGTCGCAGCCACTTCAGCACTTTCTCATTACCCCAGACTACGTCGCTCCCGGCGGAACAACCTTGGTCATTCGCACGCCCAGCCCCTTCTTCGCCGCATCCTTCGACGCCAGATACCGGTCGGCCTCAATCTGGTCGGCCAGTGCATGCTGCTCCACGCTGCCGGCATCGCCCTGAGCGCGCTTCGGCCCCTTGGCGTTGTCCTTGATCGCATTGGCCAATTCGTCAGTCATCAGTCACCGCACAGGATCCGTTGTTCTACATCTGCACCCGCGACGAATCCGTCGCAGCGCCCGCAACCGCCAAGCATTCCCGGAGACGATGCCCACAGAAAAACGCCACGCAGGTACGCAGCCCTGCGTGGCGTGACGTTTGTTCGGTTAACAGTCAGCGGTGATCAGCCGCCGACCGCTCGACTCCGGGAATGCCCGGTGAGGTTGTCTACTAGTCTGCATATTTCATGAGTGCGATCCTGTGTGTGTTTTCTGATGCTTCGTGCGTGGATTGGTTGATTTTGTTGGTTGCCGTTCAATTCGGCGCGCAGGGCCCCCTTTCCCCCATTTGCTTTTTCGAGTTGTCTTGGGATCAGGTGGGGACGAGGCGGGCGATGATGCGTTGCAGGGTTGGTTGATATGGGTAGCTGCTCGACAGGTGCAGCACGATTCGGCGCACGCTGACGCGGACCCGCGCCGCGACTTTGAAGAGTTTCAACCGAATGGTGCTGACTTGTGCACGAGCGAGTTCCGTGCCGCGAAGGGCCACCCGACGCAGATGCTCGATCAAGACGTAGGCGGCTGACGCGAGCAGCAATCGGAACTGGTTGGCGATGAACCTGTGGCAACTGGTGCGATCGGCGAAGAGACCGAGTTGCTGTTCCTTAATCCGGTTTTCCATCTCCCCGCGCTGGATGTACAGGCCATCGTAGATTTGCTTCGGCGCACTTTTGAGATTGGTCACCACGAAGCGGGTGTTGGGCCCCTTGGGCAGATACTCGGCCTTGACAATCACACGACGCTCGCGGTCCCACGTCTTGGCCGCATAGGACACTTCGCCGAAGTGTCGCTGCTTTTTGCCGGTGTTCACATAGCGCGAACTTGCGAACACGGTGTGCAGAAGCGCCAGTCGTTCGAGCACCTGGTTGCGCCCGATCCCGACGACATAGCCGATGTCGTGTTCGTCACAGTATTTAAGCAGTTTCCAGCGACAGAAGCCCGAGTCGGCTCGAAAGACGATCTTGACCTTCGGCCACTTGGCGCGCAAACGGTTGACCAGCAGCCGCAGGATCGCGCGGCTATGAAGCGCCGGGTCGATGTTGCTGGGGCGCAGGTACGCACAGAGCAACCGTTCGCCACAGAAGACATAAAGCGGCAGGAAGCAATAGTGATCGTAGTACCCGTGGAAGAACCGGCCCTCCTGATCGCCGTGGACACGATCGTCGGTGGCGTCGAAGTCGAGGATGAGTTCCTTGGGTGGACGCTTGAAGGAAGCGATGAACTGATCGACGAACACACCGCTCATGCGAGCCAGACATTGGCCGGTGATGCGATTCTCGAAGCGGCAGAGGGTGGCCGGCGAAGCCAAAGGCGTTTCGGGTTCGGGCGAACGCTCCGCGAGTACCTGCATCACCGGATCGTTGCGTAGCGTGTCGTGATCGTTCAAGTCTTCGTAACCGAGCGCGATGCCGCCGATACGCTGGGCCAGCAAGGTCTGCACGTCGTGGACGATCTTCTCAGGATCGCGCGGATCGACAATGCAATCAGCCAATGCCTTCGTCAAACCAATCCGTCGATCAACTTCGCGAAGCAGCAACCCGCCTGCATCGGACGTCAGCCGCCCGCCATCAAAATCAGCGGAGATTTTACGCCGGAAAAGACTGGAAAAACCAAGCGATGTGCGGTTACACTCTGTCACGATTAGGCCTCCTTGCCAATGTATGTAATGTTCTTCCAAACACCATCATACAAGGCTTGAAGGCCTTCTCTATGCGCATTTCAATTCAAAGTCGTGAAATTTCCGGGCTAG
>DDIR01000133.1 GCA_002338715.1 Phycisphaerales bacterium UBA1845
AGGCGGTCCGGGCGGAGGACGCAGGCGCAACGCCGCCCCGACGCAGGTATACAAGTTCAACGTCATCGCGCTCGATCGAAAGAGCGGACAAACGGTTTGGGAGCGCACCGTGCGCGAGATGGTTCCGCACGAAGGCAGTCATGGCGATGGCAGTCTTGCGCCGGCATCACCGGTCACCGACGGCAAACACATCTTCGCCTACTTTGGTTCGCGCGGTTTGTACTGTCTCGACATGAAGGGAAACGTCGTCTGGGACAAGGACTTCGGCGACATGTCGACGCGCAACGGTTTTGGCGAAGGCAGTTCACCGGCACTGGCTGGCGATACGCTGGTCATCAACTGGGATCACGAAGGCGATTCGTTCATTGTCGCGCTCGATGCCAACACCGGCAAGGAACGGTGGCGCAAAGCCCGCGACGAAGCCACGTCATGGTCCACACCACTCATCGTCAAGGACGGCGACACCAGCCTCGCCATCGTTTCTGGATCGAATCGCATTCGTGCGTACGAACTTGATAGCGGCAACATTCGATGGGAGTGCGGCGGACTGGGTTCAAACTGCGTGCCATGTCCCGTGGAGTACAAGGGCAAGCTCATCATGATGAGCGGACACCGCGAGCCGGCATTGGTGGCCGTCGACTACGTCGGCGCGAAGGGCGATTTAACCGGCACCGATCGCGTCTTCTGGACGCTTGATGGCGGAACGCCTTATGTCCCATCACCGCTGCTCTACGATGACACGATTTACTTTCTGCAGAAAAATACCGGCATTCTATCCTGCTACGATCCGGCCACGGGCAAACCCCATTTCGAAAAGCAGCGACTTGATAAGATCAAGGGCGTGTACGCTTCACCGGTCGGTGCGGATGGACGGGTCTACATCGCGGGGCGCGGTGGGGTCACCAATGTCTTGAAGCGCGGGCCGGCGTTTGAAGTGCTGGCCACCAACGAACTCGACGATCAGTTTGACACGTCACCGGCGATCGCGGGCAACGAGATTTACATGCGGGGACGCGAAAACCTCTACTGCATCGCGGAAAACTAATCGCGAAGAAACAACCACTCCGCAGTCATTCGACGGCTTGGATGTTCGATGGAGCGTTACTGAAACTGCGCGAGCCCGGAGTCGAACCGGGACGGGTTACCCCACAGGAACCTAAATCCTGCGCGTCTGCCAATTCCGCCACTCGCGCTTTGATGATGGGTCGCTGATTACTCAACGACTTACTTCAGTCCCCCACCCTGGAAGGGCGGGGCACCCGGCGCCGTTGCGCCGCCAAGTTTGGGGCAAGAGTGTTCTAGATTTCGTCGATCTCTTTGCCTTTGGCTTCGATCATGCTGTCGATTTCTTGTTCGTTCTTCTTGATCAGTTTCTGCACGGCGTCCTTGGCGCTTTCGGCTTCGTCTTCCGTGATGGTGGACGCCTTCTTGTCGGTGTCGATTTTCTTGATGACGTCGCGGCGGACATTGCGCAGGGCGATCTTCTGTTCTTCGCCCATGCTCTTAACCTGGCCGGTGAGCTGCTTGCGACGTTCGCCCGAAAGCGGCGGAATCGGCAGGCGAATCATCTTGCCATCCGACGACGGCGTGATGCCCAGGTTCGAAGTTTGAATACCCTTTTCGATATCCTTGATGGTCGTCGGGTCGAACGGTTTGACCACGAGCGTCGCGGGTTCGGGGGCGGTGATGCTGGCCAACTCCCGCAATTCCATCGTGCTGCCGTAGGACGCGACATCGATGCGGACGTGCTCGACCAAACCGGGGGTCGCCCGACCGGTTCGCACACCGCGAAGTTCGTCTTTGAGGTACTCGATGACCTTGGTCATCTGATCGTTGCAGGTTTTTTCGTATTGGCTCATGTCAAAAATCTTTCTATCGCAAAGCTGGCAGCCACTGATTTAAGAATTTGATCGGATCTCCGAGAACGATCAGGCGTTCGAGTCGACCAGTGTACCAATCGGTTTTCCGCAAACAACATCGCACATGCCGTTGGGCGTACGGAGGTTGAAGACAATAATCGGGATATTGTTACGTTGGCAAAGGTCGATCGCAGAAACGTCCATCACTTCCAGACGCGAGTTGATTACTTCGTTGTAGGACAGGTGCGTGTAGCGCTTGGCCTCCGGATTCTTGACCGGGTCACTGTCGTAGACCCCGTCCACCTTGGTGGCTTTTAGGACGGCATTGGCGTTGATTTCCGATGCCCGCAGTGCCGCACCGGTATCGGTCGTGACAAACGGATTGCCCGTCCCGGCTGCGAAAATAACGACGCGACCTTTTTCGAGGTGGCGCATCGCCCGCCGGCGGATGAACTTTTCGCACACGCGGTCGACGTTAACGGCGCTTTGAACCCGCGTGGGGACGCCGATCGATTCGAGCGTGTCCTGGATGGCCAGCGCGTTGATGATGGTCGCGAGCATGCCCATGTAGTGGCCGGTGGCTTCTTCGATCTGGGCGTGCACGGCGATCTGTGAACCGCGAACGATGTTACCACCGCCGACCACGACTGCGACTTCGCCGCCAAGATCGTGGACGGACTTGATTTCAGCGCCGACGCGTTTGAGTTCGTCGGCATCAATTCCAAAACCGCTATCGCGACGCAATCCTTCGCCGCTGATTTTCAGCACAATGCGTTTGTATTTGAGTTCGGGCATCGTTCATCCATGTTCAGGATCGCTTTCTGCAGAACGGTGTGGCGCTGCGATTGCGATCCGCGTTGAATTCGGTCTGGCCAAAAAAAAGGAGCCTTTCGGCTCCGGGTGGTTACTGCATAGGGATTAGGCTCCCACGACAACGAGGACCATGTCGGTCACGTCGGTGACGCCATGCTCCTTGAGGACGTCCTTGACTTTCTTCTTGCCATAGACGTCGCTGCGGGCGTGCTCCTGTTCGAGCATGACGATCTCAGAGCAGTACGCGTCGACCTTGCCGTCGGCGATCTTGTCGATCACGCCTTCGGGTTTTCCAGATTCTTTGGCTTCCGCGACGGCTGCATCGCGGATTTCTTTGAGCTTGTCGGCTGGAACGCCATCACGATTGACCGCCACCGGCTTGTGGAAGGTGGCGTGCATCGCGGTGTGCTTTCCGACTTCATCGTTGGTCGGTTTGCCGGCCATCGAAATCATCGCGGCGCTCTTGCCGTCGTGATGCACGTATGCGGCAAGGGCATCACCGGTGAGCTTGCGGCACAGGCCGATGTTCATTGTCTCGCGCAGCTTGCCATAGACTTCGGTCATCGCGGCTTCGTTGGCTGCGTGAACGGACTGGGCGTCGGGTGCGGATTCCGATCCCTTGGCCACGTACTCGGCCAGCGAGTCTGCGAGCGAGACGAACATTTCGTTCTTACCAACGGGAGCCGTTTCGCAGCGAAGTTCGACGATGCCGCCTTGTGTACCGTCATCGGAGATATAAACGCCGATGCGACCTTCACCGGTCTCGCGGTCTGAACGGGTTTCCATCTTGCCTTTGTGCTTTTCCTTCAGCCACTCGATTGCAGCGGCTTCATCGCCTGAACTTGCGGTGAGGGCTTGCTTGCACTCCATCATGGGGAGGCCTGTTTTCTTGCGAAGGGCCATCACCTGGGAGGCGCTTAGTTCTGCCATGACAACTTATCTCCTTACATCCTGGGTCAGCGAATACGCTGATGGTTCACTGCGTTTGTGCCAGACTCTCAGACGAGGCCCTCGCGTCAGCCGAAAAACAATTGGCGCTTCAGGCAAGCGACCGCCGCGTCTGGGAGTCTTCTATCTGGGAGTCTTCAACTGATCGCACTGGGCGAACGGTCTTGGTCCACGTTTCGATTATGGGTGAGCCCTTCCTGGATCGACGTTTGCTAGCTTGTCGCTTCAGGAGCTGGCGGTGCGTCTGATTCCGCAATGCCAGCCGCACCAGCCGCTTTGTCGGCTTCGGCGTCATCACTTTCTGCGCGGGCCATCACGCGTTTCGAACGGCGACGCGGACCACCGGATTCATCTTTCGATTCCGACTTTGCCGGGCGCGACTTCTTACCGAGGTCGACGGCGCTGGCCAAGTGCTTCAAGACGGCATCGATCGAACGGATCGCGTCGTCGTTTCCGGGAATCGGAATGTCGGCAAAGTCCGGATCGGAATCGGTATCGATCAAACAGACCGTGGGGATGCCGAGCTTACGGGCTTCGCGCACCGCGATGTGTTCACGACTCACGTCGATGATCACGAGCGCCTTGGGAAGCCGATTCATTTCGCGAATGCCGCACAGGTTGCGGAAGATTTTCTTCCGTTCGCGTGTGCGCGTCGCGATCGCCTTTTTGCTGTACTCTTGAAGTGCGCCGCTTTCTTCTTCGGCTTCCAGCTCTTCAAGCCGACCCAAACGGGACCTCACCGTGCCGAAGTTGGTTAACGTACCACCGAGCCAACGCTCCGTGACAAAGGGCATGCCACAACGCTTGGCGTGGTCTTCAACCGCGCCGCGGGCCTGCCGTTTCGTTCCAACAAACAACACATCACCACCATCGGACACCACTTGTGCGATGAACTTCTTCGCCCGCAACAACCCTTTGACAGTTTCACGTAAGTCAATAATGTGAATAAGGTTGCGCTTACCAAAGATGTAAGGACTCATCTTTGGATTCCAGCGGCTCGCACGGTGGCCGAAGTGTATTCCACTTTCAACCAATTCGTTTACCAATGCCGACGCCAAGGAACATCCTCCGCAAGAAAAGTATCGGTTCTACCATTTTGCCCAGATGGGCACAGAACCGCGGAGACTAACAGGTTTCACAGTTGAATCAAGGGCGGTGACCGCTCCGCGAAACACACCGTCGGGACCGGCTCGACGCCTTCCAGACCCTCAAAATCGGCGTTTTTTCACCCATGCATGCCGCATTCGCCCTCCGCTCGCCGCCCGGGTTCGCCCATCCATGCGGCTCAACCAAATTGGGGCAATTGCGAGAAGCCCGCGCGATGGCTAGATTGCAGAGCTAAGCCACGTCTGGGGGCTGGTTCTTACGCAGATCTTGAAAACAGGCATCGGGTTTTATGGGTGACGATCCGGCTTCATCGAATGGCGAGAGGCTGATTTTTGTCAGTGCGGCTGAGCAGAGCGCCGACCTTCACGGAGCCAACCTCATCCGAGCCGCCCAAGCCGCCGATCCCGGCGTTCGATTCATCGGCGTCGCAGGTCCGATGATGCGGGAGGCTGGGTGCGAGGCGATCGACGACATGACCGCCCATGCGGCGATGGCTGGCGGGATCATCAAAGTCGTCCCGAAAGCCCTTTCGGTCCTGCGCAACTGCAAGCGATGCCTCCATCAAAAGCCCATCGACCTTTGCCTGGTGATCGACTCGCCGACGTTGAACCTTCCGGTGGCCAAGCATGCCAAAGCCGCGGGTGTTCCAGTGTTCTACTTCATCGCGCCGCAGGTGTGGGCGTGGGCGGAGAGTCGGGTGAAGCGCGTTCGCGCCCGCGTGGACAAGATGGCCGTCATCCTCCCGTTTGAAGAGAAGTTCTTCCGCGACTACGGACTGGACGCCGACTACGTCGGGCATCCGCTGTTCGACGTGCTTGAGAATCGAACGATCGACCAGGCGAAGTTGGACGCGATCAAAGACAAAGGCCAACCGATCGTCACCATTCTTCCCGGTTCGCGCACGCACGTGACGCAGGAGGTGTTCCCCGGTCAGGTCGAAGTGGCGAAGGCGATCACCGAACGATTTCCCCGTGCACATTTCTGCGTATCGGTCGCCAATGATCGCACCCGCCCGATCATCGAAGGACTGCTCGCGGGAAGCGGGTTGTCGTATTCGATTCATCAAAACGAAAACGGCGAGATCCTGTCAGCGGCCGATCTTGCGCTGGTCGCGAGCGGAACGTCGACGCTTGAAACCGCGTACTACCACACGCCGATGATCGTGATGTACAACGGTAGCCGCCTGGGTTACCACCTCGTCGCCCGCTGGCTGATCAGCACGAAGCAACTGGCACTCATCAACATCATCGCCGGCAGAGAAATGGTGCCCGAGTTCATGCCGTACTACCGGTCCACCAAACCCATCGCCGAAACAGCGCTCAATCTGCTGTCAGACGACAAGCTTCGAGCGAACATGCGCGAAGACATCGCCCAAACCATCTCACCACTGATCAAAACCGGCGCGGTAAAGAATGCCGCGAACGTTCTGCTCAATACGCTGAATTCGTATTCCGTGGCAAAGTAATATTGCCCACAAAAAAAGCGGGGGTCTCGTGATTGAGACCCCCGCCTTGGTTTACTTTGATACTACGGTTTGCTGCTTACGGGCCGGTGAACACCTGGACGAATCCGGCGAAGTCGACGAGGTCGATGTCGCTGTCCGGATCGAACTTGAAGATGTTGCACTCCGGTCCGACTGGGCCATTCTCCGGTCCGGTGAAGCACTTGTTGAACTCGAAGAAGTCGTCGCCATCGACGTCGCCATCGTTATCGAAGTCGCCCGGGCTGCTTGGCAGGACGCCCTGCAATTCGATGTCGTCAATGTTCCAGCCGCAGTAGGTCACCGAGCCGTCCGTCAGGCCCATGCCCCAACGCAAGTAGACGGTCGGTTCGTTGTCGGCCACCGCGGAAATGTCATAGTTGACCAACTGCCATGACCCATCATTGTTGGAACTGCCCGAGTGCGTCCAGACAGTCGTCCAATTGGTGCCATTGTTTGACACCTGAATATTGGCGTGGTCGTAGCTCGCCGATTCAATGCCCAACCAGCGACGGAAGGAGACACGCGAGTTGGTGACGCCGGTCATGTCGATGGCCGTCGTTGTCAGGTAGCGGATCGGCGACAAGTCGTTCGGATAGTCGCCGTTGAGGTTGTAACCGTAAACGTTCGTACCGGTGTATCCGCTGGTCGGGTCTGGCGAACCGCTGCTTCCACCGCTGCCAGTCGGCTGACCGAAGCCCCACCCGGAATCCATCGTCCAACCCGGATCGCTGTTCAAGTCGTAGCTGTGAACGACCTGGGGCACCGGGCATGAACCTGCGATCGGAACGATACGAAGCGACCATCCATTGAGCGTGCCAACGTCGCCGCCAGCGTCGTCGGTCACCGTCAGCGTCCAGTCGCCCTGGCCATTGGTCAGATTGAAGTCGCCCAATGATCCCGGTCCGTCCGGATTCGTTCCGCCCTGTTCGTCATAGGTTGTGACGATATCGTCGTCGCCCGAACCTGATCGATTGTGCAAACGAACGATGGTGCCGCTGGGCGATGCCAACTGCACGATCAGGTCGCCGATGTAGGTGTGGGTGATGTCGAGATCGACATTCACATCGCCAATGCAGAAATCGTCGGGAACGTTGATCGTGCTGGTGATCGTGCTGTTGTCGTTGATTGATTGTGGAACATCGGTGGCGCTGTAGACCACGCGTCCGACTTCCAACATGACGTCGCGGGTCGTGCTTCCACCACCGCCAGCCAGATTCGTGAAGGTCACCGTTCCGTTGTAAATGCCGGCTGACAGCGAATTCGCCGCCGACGAAATACCGACGGTCAAAGTGTCGAAATCGCCCGTACCGCTGAGGTTCAAGGTCACGGGGCTGGTGCCGCCATTGAGCGAAATCCACGCGGCATCGGCGGTGACTTCAACATCCACCGGAGTGGGGCGTTCGCTTGTCACGGTGTAGTCGATCGTTCCGGTGAACGGGCCGGCAAGCGGTCCGCCGGTTTCGAGATCGACGTTGGGCGTGACTGAGACGAGTGTCTGTCCAACTTCGACAGTATGCGTCACGATCGTGCTGCGGGTGTTGGTGACATCTTCAAAGATGATGTCTTCGATATAAACGCCAGCCGCCAGCGAGTTGATCGCAGCGCCCAGCGATACGGTCACGTTGGTCGAACCGCCGCCAGCCGAAAGCACGCCGGTCACCGGTGAAGTCTGTCCATCAAGCAGGATGCCGAACGATGACGTCAGTGACACCGAGTAGCTCACCGGATCGGGACTCGGATTGGAGAGCGTGTAGACGACGGTCGGATCGGTGAACGGGCCGCCCGGAAGTCCGATGTGCAGCACGCTGGCGCTCGGTGAGACAGTGAGCCCTGCACCACTGATCGTGTCGACGGTGGTGGCGCCGGTGTTGCCGGGGTCGAGGTGGGTGCTCAGACCATTGGTCCATGAACCGGCGAAGCGGCCATACCAGTCGGAAGTCTGGCTGGTGCATGATGCATAACCGCCATGCAGCTGACCGATGACGCGGTGATTCTGATCAAACAGCGGTGAGCCGGACGATCCCGGTTCGGTTGTACCGACGTCCCAGTCTTCGACGCGAACGTGAGTGCCATTGCCTGGCACTGGCTCTTGAAGGTAGGTGGTCACGGTAGTCGGTTGGAATTCAAAACTGATGCGCTTTTCGTCGGTATTGGGGTGGTGGATGGCAATGGCCTGCGTTGCGTCCACGCCTGAATTATCCCATCCGGCAAACGCCACTTCCCATGCGGGATCGGGATCGCTGTTGAGTTGAACCAGCGTGAAGTCGGTGGTTGACGAACCAGCCAGGAAGGTCGCGCCAGTGTTGAAGTCGGTTTGCACGCCGTCACCGGGACCGCCGCTAGCGCCGCTTCCTGGAGGACGACAGGTCGAGTTTTCGTAGTTCCAGATCGCAACCAATGATGCAGCATTTCCCGATCCGATTCCGCAGTGGTCAGCCGTCATGAAGAAAGGCGTCAGGTCGCCAGCAGTGTTGTTGACCATGAATCCGGTGCAGAACGTGCTTCCACCGGTTGAGATCACTGCGACTGACGCGATTTCGAGCGGCCAATCGTCACCTTCCGGGCAAACGACGTCGACGTTGCACGAGCCGCTGCGGGCGCCGGCAAGATCTGACACGTCTTCAGCACCGAAACCGCGATAACCCGGGTTAATCGAACCGAGTTCGAGGTCGACGTTTTCGACATCTTTGGTGTCGACCGTCAATTCGACGACGATCGAATCGGAAAGTACAACGGGGGTCCACAATTCACCGTGCGGCTGATTGTCCTTCGACGTGAAGGGGCGGATGATGTGCTTGAGGTCGGCTGAATAGACCGACAAGCGGGCGCTGTCCGGAAGATTGTAGCGGGTGAAACCAAGGTTAATTGAAACAGCTTTCGGGGACTCAATGCGCAGACGCCAGAGTTGCGTATCGGCATCGAGTTGTTCCCAGGTGCCGTGGGTGTCAGGGGCGATGAGTGTCGCTTGCGGGACGGCATATCGCGGGGGAAGTCCGTCACGTTCGCGGATCTCATCTTCGGCAATGAGGACATCGATGTCATCGAGGTCGGCGTAGGTCACGTCAACGCGATTGAGGGGATCGACCGAAAGGAGTTCCGCTGTCGGACGATCGGTGTAACCGGCTTTGATGCGCGACAGCTGCGTCTTGAACAAGTCGCTGCCGGGCTCAGCCGGATTCATTTGTGCCATCAATGTCGACGACGCGAACATTGAGAAGGCGAGGGCTAATACATACCGATGGGATTTCATTGATCTAATTACCTCCAATTCGTGCAGGGCGCATTGACGATTCGCCCTGGTGTTAATGAGAACGGGCTACTGCCAAAACGAGCGGAGCATCCGCGCGTTTCATCATTGATTCTCTGTGCGTGTTTGATGAGCGGGCAACGCGCCTCGGCGCGCACTCTTCGGTTGGCCCGCAGCGCGACGCGCTGGCGAATGAATGGGATTTTTCTTTGCCCCGGCACACAATTTACCACCACTCTGACTAGATTAGCGATCTGGACGGGCCGGTTCAATCGCGTGCTGCACGTGGACGTCACGATTTCTCAATCACGTCCGCTGTAATGTGTGTCGTAGGCGCGTCTTAATTGCATCCGTTCGGTGGCTGGGTAGACTTGGGATCGTTGCGGGCGTAGCCGAGTCTGAAACGGGCAGCCCACGAATCCGTCATCGGACGTTGTTGCATACATGACGCCGCGTTGAAAGAATGGGCAGCTCGCGATCATCGGAAGCGCTTTAGTACTGCGCCAGGGTGGTCAGGTTGGTTGTGGGGTCGATAAGTTTTAAGAAGGAATCGCGATGGCCTGTCTGGGAGTAAACATTGATCATGTCGCCACCGTTCGCCAGGCGCGAAAGACCGACGAACCGGATCCGGTCTGGGCGGCAGTTGAAGCCGAGTTGGGCGGGGCACACTGCATCACGTTTCACCTGCGTGAGGATCGCCGCCACATCAACGATCGCGACGCACGTTTGCTGAAAGAAACCGTCGCGACAAAACTGAACATGGAAATGGCGATCGCACCGGAAATCGTCGACATCGCATGCGGCCTGTCGCCCGACCAATGCACGCTTGTTCCCGAACGCCGCGAAGAGCTGACAACCGAAGGCGGGCTTGATGTCGTGCGCCATGCCAAAGCCATCGGCGAAGTCGTGAAGCGCATGAAGGATCAGGGCATTGTTGCCAGCGCGTTTATCGAACCGGATAACGCCCAGATCGCAGCGTCGGCTGATTGCGGATTCCACGCCATCGAGTTGTGGACCGGTGGATACGCGCACGCCAAGTCGGCGGAAGAGGCCCGCGCGACAATTGGAAAACTAAGAGCCGCGATCGGGATGGCCAAGTCGCACGGACTTGAAGTCCACGCGGGTCATGGTCTGACTTATCGAAACGTCGCGAAGCTAGCCGCCGTCGAGGGATTCAGCGAATTCAACATTGGTCACTCGATCGTGTCGCGGGCAATGTTTGTGGGTATGCGAGCGGCTGTCGCTGAAATGGTGCGACTCTTAAAAGAAAACGAACCGAGTCAATAGGCGGTCAGGACGAATATGCAACACAGTGGAGATCAACGTATGAAACTGCGGATCCAGCAGCTATTGGCTGTGGCGATTTTGGTGTGTGCCTTTGCTTCGGTGAGCCGGGCAGAGTTTCTTTTAAAGGATAACGATCGGGTCGTCCTGTTTGGCGACGTGTCGTTTGGACATTCGTTTGCGCCGGAGTGGTTCAGCCAGTTCATGCGCACCCGCTATCCGGACTTGAAGCTCGAGTTCTATTGTCTCGCCAAGTCGAGCAGCGATGCAGCCGAGGGCAATGATCGCTACCCAGCCGAGGTGGCTCCGTTGAATCCGACCTGGGTCATTTTGAGTTTCGGACTCGACTCACCGCAGCGGCAGGCCTTTAACCAGGCCCGACTCGATGCGTACATCAAGGAAATGTCGAAGATGATCGACACGGTCAATGCGTCGGGCGCGAAACTGCTCGTCTTAACGCCGCCGCCGCCGCAGGAAAGCAAGCACAAGTCGCTGCAAGCCGCTCAGTATGAAGACGTGATCAGCAAGTACGCCGACGCACTGCGAGAACTCGCAAAGTCGAAAAATGCCGAAATCCTCGATTGGCACAAAGCCGGCAGTGAATACAAAGCCACCCTTGACGATGATGCGGGTGCGAACTGGACCAAACGCGGACTTCAACCGCTCGGGCTTAGTCTCTCGGTGGCCATCGATCTGATCCTGACGCGCTTCGGCGCCGAACCTTTGGAATACATGCTCGAAGCCGACTGGGACTCCGACAAAGCCACCGCATCATTCGGAACCATCAAAGTCACCAGCCACGACGAGAACAACATGTCTTTCGACCTGACCGATGTCCCCGTGACACTGGACATGAATGCCCGCGGGCAGATTCAAGCCCGCACCTGGCCGCTCTCCAAATGGTGTAAGCTCATTTTCAAAATCAACGGCATGCCACCGGGCGGGGTCATCGTCTCAGCGCCGGACGGAAAGAATGGCAAGCCATTTCTGCAGCAGCAGTTTCAGGTCGGGGCGGACATGTCGCAGATCGGACCGTTGGCCAGCAATGAGCACGTCGCGACCCTGCACAACGCCATCCGCACCAAACTCGGACAATGCTCCAAGTATCGCGAAACGATGACGCGTCCCGTTCCCGAACCCGAACTTGAAAAAGGCTATGAACTGTACCGACAAGCCGACAAGGAATTGATGATCGCCGCACAAAAGATCGAGAATCGAACGCCGTCACGTTATAATGCATCGATCAAAATCGCGAAGGCTTCACGATCGCAAATTCCGGTTCCGCGCCCCATGCCCAAAGGCAAAACGCCGGCCAAACCTGCGGGACCCAAACCTGCCGTCAAGGGTAAGTCTGGCAACTGACCCCATGGTGGAATTTCGAACGCCCGCGGCGCGTTGCTGCGGATCGGGGAATTAATGCACAGCGTTGAACACATGAGCATAAGACGTCACCTGCGACTGGTGGACAAGCTGATGCTGCTGACTGCATTCGCGGTGGCAGCTTCGCTCTTCCTGTCGGTCGGTTGGATGGCCGTCGCACCGTCGGATCCGCAGGGTGCGGTCAGCCTTTTGACGCATGAGAATCCGGCGCTGATGGTGGTTGAAGCGCTCGCGCTGGCGGCGGTTACGGCCTCACTCGCGACACTGATCGCCGGAACGCGGCTTCCTGATGTTGGCATCTTCGCAGTGGCATTGGGATTGGCGCTCACGTCGATTCGCGGTGGGACCGCCACCTATTTGCTGATCACCATGGCGGATGGTGACAGCGGGGCGGAGCGGTTGTTGGCGGGTCAGTTGGCTGGCGAAGCGCTCATCTGGACGGGCGTGTTGTTCTTGAGCATGGTGATTTGCGGCTGGGTCACACGCCATTTTCAAAATGGTGATGCGGAGTCAACGTTGGGTTCGTCGCAATCTGAGTATGCGACCCATCCCGTACTGTTGACGGAGTTGTCGGCGACGGAATGTCCGGGCGTAAGCCGTCGGCTTGGTGTTGTCGCTGAAGCATCGCGTCCACTTTCCGCTCGCTTAGCCGGTTTGAAGACGACGCTTGTGACGGCATTGGTGGCGATGTTTGCCTTCAACGTTTTGGTGTCGGGCCGTGTCCCGCAGTCGATCAAACACGGGCAGGTGATCTTTGCTGTGATCGCCGCATTCTTTCTTGGTGTTTGGATTTCCAAGAAGTGGTTCGCTTGTCGCACGGCTTTCTGGAGTTTGCTGGCGGTTCCGATTGTCGCTGTTCTGGGTTATTCGTGGGCTGTTTCCGCCAATGCCTCTGGCGGCAAGTACGCCGACCTTGCCAACTTACCGATGAGCGATTTTCTGCGCGCGACGCCGATAGCGTTTATTGCGGCTGGTGCGATGGGAGTGTTGACCGCTCGTTGGATCGTTAGCGATAACCCGCCCAACCCGTTGCTTGTGTTGGCAGCCGGCGGCCCCATGTCTGCAGAGGATTTCGGAAGATCAAACAGGCCCAGCCCGAGAAAGACGGTCAAGAAATCCGGTAAGAGGAGATGATCGCTTCATATCGCGGCAATTGTTCGCCCCTGCGACTTCGCACACGGTAAGCAGTGGAGGTTCACGCACTTAGGTCATGATTTGGGAACGCAAGCCAATTGACCCCCGACGCGCCGCGGCGCTTCGTGCGATTCACGAGACGGAAGTCTTCCTCGCCGACTGCTTGCGTCATCCCGAAAAAGTGCGTCGAATTCCGGCTGTTCGTGTTGGGTTCGGGCGATTCCCGAAAGGGTTGGCAGAAGAATTCTGGCGCAGCGTTCTGGGCTCCATTTGAGCCTTCAACGAATCGATCCTGCGTCTAGTTAGGCGCGGAATTTGATTCCGCATCCATTTCATCCAGCCAGTCCAGAAGCACGTCCACGACTTCAGGATCGAACTGCGTGCCTCGCTGCCGACTCAGTTCGCTGCGGGCTTCCTGCATCGAAAGCGCTGGACGATAGGCGCGACGCGACAGCATGGCGTCGAGTGCGTCAGCCGCTGCCAGCACGCGTGCACCAATTGGTATTCGCTCGCCTGCGAGACCATCCGGATAACCGCTCCCATCATATTTTTCGTGATGGTGAAGGATGATCGGCAACTCCCGCCTCAGGTACGTGTTGTGCGCGAGAATCTTGACACCGATCGCGGGATGGCAACGAATCACTTCAAACTCTTCCGGCAACAGTTTGTCTGTCTTTCGCAGGATGCTGTCCGGTACGCCGATTTTCCCGATATCGTGCAGGATAGCCGCCGTCTCAATGCGAGAGACTTCTCGACAATCCAGTCTCATCCGGGTCGCAATGGTCTTGGCATAGTGACTGACGCGCTGCGAATGATCGTGCGTGTACGGGTCGCGCGCTTCGACTGCGGCGACCAATGCTCGGGTCGATTCGAGATAGGACCGACGAAGTTGATCACCCAGGGTTCGGAGGGAGTGATCCAACTCGGCTCTGCTTTCCAGCGAGTCAGCCAGCGCCATCGCGGACCGGGCTTCGTTCGTCAGCCGGTTCTTTGCGCTCCGCTGATTGTCGCGGCGATGGACATCCCCAGCGTCTGGCGGGGTGACTGTGGCGCTGTCTTGCCGAGTTATGTACACTGATTTCTTCATTCAAGCACTCTTCGTCAACAGGTGTTTGGCTCGCTTTCATTCGCGTCCAATGACGGGTATCGGTAGGCGTTATGGCGGGCTTGATCGCAATTATGATGTTGGGAACGGGTGACTTATCGGAGTGTGTGAGCCCGAGAAAATTGCGGAACGTGCCGCGTTTGAGGCGGCAAATCGACGTCTCAAAAGCGCTGATCCAATAAGCGCGCAAAATCGCCAAAACGGACCCGAATTTTACATCGCATGAATGCGCACACTCGCGTTTCGCTGCTGGAACAAAGCTGCTCTGCGCGTCGGGTCAGAGCGAATTGGTCAATGTTTGTGCAAGCAGAGCGATCGCTTACCCGTTCGAGACAGCCGGCTGAACGCCGTTGGACGAAGCGTCATGCAATGCGGATGACTCAAGATGTGTGCGCAGGAGCGGGTAAGGCTCCAGGGGCATGTCGCGCAGGAGTTTTGAGAACGTGTTCAACTCATCGAAGCGTTGGGCGCTGGCGAGTTCTCCGAGGTATCGGATCGTATCGCGCTGCACCGATTCAACCGTGTTGGCCGGGGCCTTGGAGAGCGTCAGAAACAACTCCTGCAATCCTTCCGTCTTGTCGCAGGCCAGCGAACACTTCAGCAGTTCAGATGCAATCGCAATCCGATCGCTGCCGCTTCGACCGGTCGAGCTCTCGTAGTACTTTCGCCAATAGGGGAGCGCTTCGACGTTGCGACCGAGTCCGACGAATGTTTTCGCAAGCAAGCCTTGAATTTCCGAACACTTGGGGTGGGGCGGTTTCGCCTTGCTCATGTCGGCTTCGAGGTCGGTGAGGTACTCGGCCAACAGGTTCGGATAGTCTTTGATCTTGTTCGCGAGGGCGACACGCTCGCTAAGCGATGCACGCGATGAAATGGTTTCAAAGGCGAGCCATGCCTGCTGGCGGGGGCCATCGACTTTCTCGACGCTTGGGTTCAGGCGGGCTGCGACCGTGTCGATTTCTGCCAAGGTGCCCAACGCGCCCAGTGCGCCGATTGCTTTTTGGCGAACGCGCGCGTCGGCGTGGCTGGTGAGTTCGCTGATTCGATCGAGGCGACCATCGTAGCCGACAAGAACAATCCCGCGGATGGCTTGCAACAGCAACTCGGGATCGGAGGCGGCAAGGTTGGCTTCGAACTCAGGTTTGAATTCAGCCGACCCGATAGCGGCCATCGCCTTGAGCAGCGCCACCTTCAATCGCTTTGAAGAACCGTCGACCATGGCGTAGCGCGAGCGCAGGGGTTCAATGCTGCGCGCGATCTGGTCGGGTTCGAGGATGTCCCGGCTGGCGAGCGTTCCGAGCGATTCTGCGGCAGCCT
>DDIR01000102.1:0-16210 GCA_002338715.1 Phycisphaerales bacterium UBA1845
AAGAAGTCTTCGAGGCTGGCCACTTCGCGGCGCAATTCCCGCAAGCCCCAGCCCTTGTCTTGAATCACACGGGCCACCGGTTCGCGAATGTCGCGCTGCCCGTTGCCGGTGATGATGAAACGATTCCATTCGCCGGCATCGCTGCCGGTGTGGGTCGGGTCGAGTTCGACGGTGCGGGCGCCCTCGATGGCGTCAATCGCGGCTTGGATCTCTTTCGATGGGCCTTTGACTTCGGCGATGATTTTGGAATCGGCGCTGACTTTTTCGCGAAGTTCTGCCGGTGTGCCTTGGGCGATGACCTTGCCTTTGGCGATGAGAATGATTTTGCTGCACGTCTGTTCGACTTCGCTGAGGATGTGTGAGCTGAACAGGATCGTGTGGTGTTCGCCCAACTGCTTGATAAGGTTTCGGGTCTCGCGAATCTGCGTGGGGTCAAGTCCGATGGTGGGTTCGTCGAGCACGAGCACCTTCGGATCGCAGAGCAAGGCGTCCGCCAATCCGACGCGTTGCTTCATGCCCTTGGACAAATGCCCGATGGGCCTATTCACAAACTCACCAAGCCAACACCGTTCGGTCACGCGCGAAATCGCCGACACCCGTTCGCTTCGGTCGAGGCCGTGGAGCTTGCCGCGAAACTGCAGATACTCGCGCACGCGCATTTCCGGGTAGAGCGGCGTGGCTTCGGGCAGGTACCCCATCATGCGCCGAACTTCCAGCGATTGGGTGTAGACATCGTACCCGCCGACTGTGGCTTTTCCCGATGTGGCTGGGTGATAACACGTCAGGATCCGGATCGTACTCGTCTTTCCGGCGCCGTTCGGTCCGAGGAATCCGACGATTTCACCTTCATCAACAGAGAAGGAGATGTTGTCGACAGCCCGGAACGAACCATAGTTCTTGGAGAGATTCTTGACGTCGATCATGGCATCGTTTTCTCGTGTTTAAACGGAACAATTGGCCCAAAACGGCGTTTTTCTATGACAAAGTCACAAAGAATTGTCAAGACGGTTCCAGCCTCCGAACGATGAGTTACACAGACGACAAAGTTCACCAATCCATCATCATAGCCGATCCACGATTCGTGGAATGGGCTTTGCAATGGTGGTTGCGTCCCAAGACATGGCGGCTACACTCGCCACTTGTCTGGGGTTCGTCAAGTTTGCTGAGCGGTCGGCATGCTGCGGATCAAAGGCGCACTGTCAATCCTGTTCGTTTGTTGCTAAGTGAGGCAAGTGTGGATTCGATCAAAATGCACCACACGACGGATCACATCGGGTTGAACACATGAAAGTAGCCGTTCCCAAAGAATTGCATGATGGCGAGAATCGGGTGGCACTCGTGCCCGACGCGGTCGGTAAGCTCAAAAAAGCGGGCATCGATGTCGTCGTCCAGAGCGGTGCGGGCGCTGCGTCGAGTCACAGCGACGAAGAATACACCAAAGTCGGCGCTTCCATCGAATCGGATGTCGCGGCGCTTTGGCAGAATGCGGACGTCGTCGTCAAAGTTTCGCCGCCCCACACGGACTCGACCGGTCGAAGCGAAATCGATCTGCTCAAATCGGGCGGCGTGCTGATCACGTTTCTCGATCCGCTCGTCAACTTCGATCAAAACCGAAAGCTCGCCGAAAAGCAGGTCACTGCCGTCAGCATGGAAATGGTCCCGCGCATCACCCGGGCCCAGAGCATGGACGCGCTGTCGTCGATGGCCAACATCGCCGGATACAAAGCCGTACTCATCGCTGCGTCGCATCTGCCCAAGATGTTCCCAATGATGATGACCGCAGCCGGCACGATTTCGCCGGCCAAGGTGTTTGTCATCGGTGCGGGTGTTGCGGGGTTGCAGGCGATCGCGACGGCCAAGCGCCTTGGCGCAGTGGTCAGCGGATACGACGTTCGGCCAGCCGTCCGTGAACAGGTGGAAAGTCTTGGCGGTAAGTTCGTCGAGATGGAACTTTCCACCGGTGGGGCGGAAGACAAAGGCGGATACGCCAAGGAGATGGGCGACGAGTTCCTCCGCAAGCAGCGCGAACTCATGACCAAAGTCGTCGCCGAGCACGATGTCGTCATCACGACAGCAGCGATCCCGGGTAAGAAGTCGCCCGTGTTGATCACCGCCGACATGGTCAAGGGCATGCCATCGGGTGCGGTCATCATCGACCTTGCGGCAGAACGCGGTGGCAACTGCGAATTGACCCAATGCGACAAGACGGTTGTCGAACACGGCGTCACGATCATGGGCCCGGCGAATCTGCCCGCGTCCGTGCCGTTTCACGCCAGCCAGATGTACTCGCGAAACATCCAGACGTTGCTGCTTCATCTCGTCAAGGACGGGGCGCTTAATCTGGACATGGAAGACGAAATCACCGCGGGTTGCGTCATCACCACCGGCGGCGAAATCGTTCATCCGCGCATTCGCGACTTGATGCAACTGCCCGAACTCGTCAAGCAAGGAGCTGCGGCAACACCACCTGCCGAAGGGTCGCAGCCGTCATCAGATAATGCCGAAGGTGCCAAACAATGACACTGATCACCGGAATCACCATTTTCGTGCTCGCGATCTTCATCGGTTTCGAGATTATCACCAAGGTGCCGCCCACCTTGCACACGCCGCTGATGTCCGGATCCAACGCAATCTCCGGCATCACGTTGGTCGGTGCGGTACTGGCGGCTGGTCATCCCACTTGGCAGACCCAGTTGCTGGGATTTCTCGCCGTCATGTTTGCAACCATTAACGTCATCGGTGGATACATGGTGACCCATCGCATGTTGAGCATGTTCAAGCGCAAATAAATCATACGGAACGGCAATGCTTAAATTCGCATACATCCTGCTGCCATTGTTGTTTGTCAGCCCCCTGACCGCACTGGGCGATGAGACCCCGGCTGCCTCACCCACGCCAACCGTTACCGCGCTGGACGCTGAAGGTGCGGCTGACCAGGTGGTTGACGCCGATGCCGACGGTAAGGGGATCTTCTCTCCCAACGTCATCGATCTCGTGTACCTGATCGCGGCTGTGATGTTCATTCGCGGCATCAAGGGGTTGACCCATCCGCGTACTGCCGTGCGTGGAAACCTGCTCGCAGCCGTCGGCATGCTGGTCGCAGTCGTGGTCACACTGGGTTCGGGTGGTTTATCGCCTTGGGCCATCATCGCGGGGCTGGTTGTGGGTGGTGGCTATGGCGCCTACAAAGCCGTCAAGGTCGAGATGACCGAGATGCCCGAAATGGTGGCGCTCTTCAACGGTTTTGGTGGTGTGGCGTCGGTGTTCGTCGCAGGTGCCGCGATGATCTATGAACCTGCCACGTTGCCCGGTTCAATCGCGACAGCAGCCTCCGGGTTGATCGGTGCGGTCACACTTACCGGTAGCTTGATCGCCTACGCGAAATTGCAGGGAATCAAATGGGTTCCGGACGGGGCTATCGTCCCCGCCCAGAAACTGGTCAACGCGGTGCTGCTCGTGGCGGCAATTGCCCTGGCATGGTGGCTCGCGCAAAGCGCCGGCACCTCATCAGGATACGTGGCCTATTGGCTCATCGTCATCGTTGCGAGCCTGCTGGGTATCCTGCTGACGACACCCATCGGCGGTGCGGACATGCCGGTGGTGATCGCGCTCCTCAACTCATATTCCGGATTAGCCGCTTGTGCGACCGGATTCGTCATCAGCAACTCCGTCCTCATCATCGCCGGATCTTTGGTCGGTGCATCGGGCATCATCCTTTGCCAGATCATGTGCAAGGCGATGAATCGATCGCTTTGGAACGTCGCTTTCGGAACGATGGGACCGTCGGCTGACACACCGGACGCCGATGAGGTTTACAAAACCGTCAAGAGTTCATCGCCGGAAGAAGTCGCCATCCTGTTCGACTCGGCGCAGAAAGCCGTCATCGTTCCCGGATACGGGATGGCCGTCTCGCAAGCGCAGCACGCCGTTCGCGACCTTGCCAACCTGCTCGAATCGCGTGGTTGCCGCGTCGACTTCGCCGTGCATCCCGTCGCGGGCCGCATGCCCGGTCACATGAACGTGCTCCTGGCCGAGGCGAACATCGACTACGACCGCCTCCGCGAAATGGACGACATCAACCCTGAGTTGGAACAATACGATGTGGCCCTGGTCATCGGTGCCAATGACGTGGTCAACCCCGTCGCCCGCACCGATCCGAATTCGCCGATCGCGGGCATGCCGATCATCGACGTGGACAAATGTCGCACGGTCGTCATCGTCAAACGCAGCTTGAGCCCCGGTTTTGCGGGAATCCCCAACCCGCTATTCGCGGCTGAAAATGCGCTGATGATGTTCGGCGACGGTAAGAAGGCGATTCTCGAACTGATCGCGGCGATCAAAGAAGGTTAGTCCGAGAACCATCCGCGCTTCTTGACCTTTCTATTACAGCACCTAGCATCAAACGGAACAGTCATGCGCGTGGGGTGGGCCGTGCCCACCGCCGTTGGAACGCGCATAAGCTGGTGGGCACGGCCCACCCTACGATCGCGTCCACAGAAGAACATGTTCACAGGCATCATTGAAACGACAGGCAAGGTGGCATCTGCGACGACGGTCGCCGGTGGAAAGCGAATCTCCATCGATGCCGGACTGGTCGCTGAAGATGCCAAACTCGGCGCAAGCATCGCGATCAATGGCGTCTGCCTGACGATCACTTCGATCGAAAACGCCCGACTGAGTTTCGACGTCATCACCGAAACCCTCGACCGCACCAACCTCGGCTCGCTTAAGACCGGTAGCCGCGTCAACCTCGAACGCGCTCTCAAACCCGACAGCCGCATGGACGGCCACTTCGTGCAGGGGCATGTCGATGGCGGGGCTAGCGTCGTCAAGAAAACGACTTCGGACAAGGAGTGGGTGCTGTGGTTGCGGCCCGATGAATCCGTGCGCGACTTCATCATCCCCAAGGGTTCGATCGCCATTGACGGCATCTCGCTGACCATCGCCAAGGTTGAAGGCGACACGTTTTCCGTCGCGATCATTCCCACGACGCTCGCGCATACGAATCTTGGTGAACGCACGGTCGGCGACCACGTCAACCTCGAGTCCGACATCATCGCCCGCACCGTGGTTTCGCAGCTTAATCGCATGCGACGCAGCGGGTCCGAAATCACCATCGATTCACTTCGCGAGCATGGATTCATCTGATGCAGCCGCCACCAGACAACGCGACGATCGCACCCATTGAGAACGGCAACGGTCACAAGCCGCTCGTCGCGATCACCATGGGCGACCCCGGCGGCGTCGGTGCGGAAGTGATCGTCAAGGCGCTTGCCGATCCCGAAATTCGCAAGCTCGGTCGTTTCATCGTTTACGGTCTCGAAGAGATGCTGCTCTATGCAGCCGGTCAGGCGGAAATCGCGCCATACTGGTTTCGCCTGCCGCATGACGAAATCGAAGAGGTGCGCAGTGGCGTGGTCGTCGCCGATTTCGATGAACTGCCCGCGACGTTTTCCAAAAGTCCGACGCCGGAAGGGGGGGCTGCCTCGAAGCAGTTTCTCGATGCAGCCGTCGCCGCGAACAAGGCGGGATTCGTCAACGCGATCGTGACCGCGCCGATCAATAAGACCAGTTGGAAAATGGCCCGCGTTCGCTTCCCCGGCCACACGGAGTATTTAGCCGACGCGTATCGATGTCGCCGCGTGACGATGGCGTTCGTCGGCGGGCAGATGCGGGTGGCGCTCGCAAGCACGCATGTCGGGATTTTTGAACTTCGCAACTCGTTCACCATAGGCCGCGTGTTTCAACCGATCGATTTGCTCGATGATTGGCTGCGGCGCTTCGTTGGCATCGAACAACCGAGGATCGCGGTATGTGGATTGAACCCGCACGCCAGCGAAGACGGCCAATTTGGCGATGAGGAAAGGCGGATCATCGAACCGGCGATGGTGCAAGCCGGCGAAGTTGGTATTCGAGTTGAGGGCCCATTCCCAGCCGACACACTCTTCATCGAAGCGGCCAAGGGAAAGTACGACGGCGTCGTCGCGATGTACCACGACCAGGGTCTGATCCCGGTGAAACTTCTGCACTTCGACTCAGCCGTCAACGTCAGCCTGGGCTTGCCGGTCATCAGAACCAGCGTGGACCACGGCACCGCCTACGACATCGCCGGCAAAAACAAAGCCAACGAAGGCAGCATGAAAGCCGCACTAAAGCTTGCATGCGAGTTGGCCACCTCACCAATGAAGCAACCCATCAAACGCACCCAACCCCAAACCAAGCCAGAAAACAAGATCCAAACCACGTAGCTTCCGCCTGCGGATCTGAGGCGGCATCGATTCGAGTATCCCGAATCTACTAACAGATGTAGGTGTTGGGGGTTTCAATGTGTCGGTTGTTTTCTGCGCTAAGATATCGTTAGACGTAAATACGCCAGGATTACTCAAAACGCACGATTTCGGGAGCTTAAGGCCGGTAATGAGGCGCTTCCAAATTCACTTCTGCATATCAAAGTTCCTACCCTGATCCTTGCTTTCATAGTTCCAATAGGTTAGCCTGACGCGGTAGTTAGAGAGAACAGTGAGGGGAGAATCGAGAGAGAGACGATTCCCTTTCCGCGGTGAGAATCGAATTGTGTGCGTCCGCACGCAATCACACCGCAGGCTACGATTGCATATCTTGTTTCACGAAAGAGGAGAGAGAAATGAATCAATGGAACAGGCTGCGTGCGTGCGCTATTTTCGTATTAACGGCGGGCTCATTTGCCCAAGCCGGCCCAACAGACATTTTGGATCAGTCTCAGGAAATAATAACGCAACTCACCGGAATCCCTGCCTTCAGCCCATTGGGGCAAAGTTTCATTCCATCGCTCAACGGTGTCGACTTTGTAGAACTCAAGTTGACCGACAACACGACGGCACCAAATGACGGTACGACTGCCGTTCGGATTCGCGAGGACTCAATCGGTGGATCGATCCTAGGTACATCGGAAACGGTATTTCTCGAAGACTGCTTCAATTTTCCCGAGGGTCCGGGATGTGGAATTGCCGGCGGTTTTGGCGAGATCGTTCGATACGAATTCCAAAACACAATTCCACTCATACCCGGAGAGACCTACGTCTTGGAAGTGATGGCACTTACAAGTTCATTTGGGGTCGGAAACGTGACCAGCGATCAATATCCGCTCGGAACAATGATTCGAGATGGCATTCCGGATACCGGACGCGATCTCTGGTTTCGGGAAGGCCTGATTCCGGAGCCAGCATCGATTTTGCTGTTGGGGGCTGGTACATGCGTGTGTCTGTCCAGGCGCAGGCGCTAAGCCGTCAATTGGGTAAAGGAAGCTGTGGTGGCGTCGGGTAGGATTCTCGCCGTGAAGAGCCGAATCGATCCAAAGAACCGACCGACGGTTGATTCGGTTGAACACACCTGTTTGCATGAAGCCATTCAACATGAATCCTGACCATGTGCCAATTGAAGATCAAATCGCCAATCTGAGAGATTGCGGCATCGAACCCGTCTCGCGATTCGCGATTGAATACGTCGTCTGCGAATTCGGTCGCGAGGAACTTGAGGCCAGTCCGTACGAACATTTGATGAGCGGGTTGGGCGGTGAGTACGAAGATTCTCAAGGGGATTGGCAGCCGACTAGCACCGGTATCTGGCATGTGGATACGGAGTGTATTTATGACGCCTGCGACTACGTCAAAGTCGTGAATCGCCTGGCGCTCTTGACGAGACGCGATCTGATTTTGGAAAACGTCGAGGCGCATTTTGAGAACGATGCATGGGTACAATTTGACATTGATGGTGCAAAGTATCATTGGGAACTCGAAGTGGATGGCGACTGGATCGATACGAGCATATTCGAGCGATTCGCCGTTCTCTTGGCCCAAAATCAGTCGGAGAGGCGATACCTTGTGAGCGAATCCTCTGGTCAGGATTTTTTGTTGATCTGCCCAACTGACGAAGAATTTGACTTACTTGCGTCATTGACCCCCGTGCGTTTCGGACCGATCTTGCCGTTGAATTAGGGCGCGTAAAGAGCAAGATGTCGCAAGGTCACGTAAGGCTCGTGATGTTGGCTTGGATTGCTTCTACGAGTTCTGACCGATTCGTCTCAAACTGCGCCGAGTCTGCGTATGCGCGGAAATCAGAAACGTCACGCACAACACGGCGAATATTTTTGAGATCGATTGCGTACCCTTCAAGCCGCGACCAGCCTATGTCGATTTGCACGTGAGAACGATCAAACGTGCAGCGAATCCACCCTGTGTACTGATCTGACAAATCAAATGGCAGGTGCAGGGTGTCAATGTCGCCGGCTTCTTCAACGACTCCGGAGAATTGGACAAGGAGCGAGCGCAATGCCTTTCGCAATCTGGAGTGATTGATGTTCTCGTCTATGGCATCGAAAGCAATCGCCATGTAGTAAGAATCACATCGAAGTTTGCCGCCGGGAAACTCCAAGACAAGGTCATCATGATCTGATCCGTTGTCCTCGAAAAATAGTCGAATCATCGTGGCACACGCTTGTTCCGCGGCCCGTTAGCCGCGGATTGGAAAGCTTCGTGTACTTCGTGCATGACGTCCGGTCCGATCTTAGGTCGATAGTGAACACCGCCGGTCCGCACACTAAACATTGCATGTCCTGACGAGTCAATTCTCCTGGACCGTAGGTTCAGGGAGAACTTCAAATTCCGTTGATGCGCTTGCCGGCTGCTTGTATACAGACCAAAACAAAGGGACAGGATTGCCGCGATAGGGGCCGCCAGGAAGAGTCATGTCCAAACGATATCGTCCGGTCGCAAGACGTCCTGGCGCTTGGAACCGTACGTCCTGTTTATCCTGATTCATGATTACGAATCCTCCGTTTGAACCTCTGATTCGATACGATACTTTGTGACAATGCGATTCGTCGACAACAACAAAACGATTTCCAAGATTCCCAGAGTCAAGGCATGCGCCGGCAAGCAAGAACGGTGTCAATGGTGCAAGCCAAACGTATGGCGTGCCGCAGAATCCAATGGGGCGATTCTGAATGACCTCGCCAGAATCAAGATTTTCTAGTTTGACGTCAAAATGTTTTGCCCACGGTTTGTGGATGCACGTTGCGCCACTCGTAGAGATGAATATGGCGTCGATCTGGACGGGCTCGTTTGCAGCATACGCCTTCTTGTTGGGGGCGATCTCCAACTGAAGTGAATCGCGTTGATTTGTGCAGCCGGCTGTGATCAGAATGCATAGCAATCCCATTGCGATCGTGGGATTTGTGTATGGGTGAAGCATCGAAGGTTCTCCAAATCTGGCATGCACTGTCAGAGAGCGCCAAGGCGAACACAGCCGGCGGCAGCTTTTCGGATTCAATCATCGCAGCGAAATACGTGCAACTAAATCCACGTGCGTCGGTATATCCATGCATCGGGCAGCCGCTTGCATTTCAACTTGAATAGAAAGGTCATGGGAACATGTCAATTAATATGCACAAACGAACTTCATTGATCCTACTTACGGTGGCAATGGGCCTGGTGTTTGCAGGAAACGCATTTGCGGATGGAGGGTCTGCGTCGCAACCCAGCACGGGCGATGCGAAACCGATGAAGGCGGCTTTATTGCAATTCGAAGTTGTCGAAGTGGCGGCGAAGACGCTTTCGACAGCGACCGACCAGTCCGCCGAGAGTGACAAGATGATTGCAGCCGTTCGTGGTGCGGTCAAAGACGGTTCCGGGCGCGTTCGCTTTACGTTTGAAGCGCCCACTGCGATAGGAAGCGAGCTTAGTCTCACGGCTGGCACACAAGAACCATTTCTCAGAAATCGCGTGACGACAAAGGAAGGTAAATCGAACTCACAGGTGGACTACGAGAACACGGGTTGTTCGGTCGATGTCCGAACGTATTGGCTCGGTGATTCTCCCGAAGATGGGATTGGCATGAAATGGAATTTGCAACTGGAGGATTTGCGTACCGAGAGCGGGGTCGATATCAGCGAGCGAATCGAAGCGCCACTCTTCTTGTCGCAAAAAGTTCAAATGACCTCAATTATCGTGCCGGGAAAAGCGATTGCGTTTCGAATGGGTTCGCAGCGCCCGCTCGCCGACGATGCGCGCATCTTCGTGGTTATTGCAAAGATCACATTGCCGGATAGCGAAACTGCAAAACAGTAGTACAAGGTGGATCGGTTTTTTGGATCAAGCAGATGTTGGCGCAACGGCAGTTCGCCGCACAGGGCCAGAACTCACATGGATTGACTTTGCTTTCCCCTGGATTCCCGCTTTCGCGGGAATGACGGCGCTGACGAACAGCTACGTCTGGACTCAAGACGCTTTAGTGCGGGGTGCTGCCGTTGGCCGTTACCTTTTCGATTAGTTGCTGAAGCTGTTTGACCTCGAAGGGTTTGCGGAGGAAACCGGCGAAGCCCTCTTGCAGCAGGCTTTGGCATTGGCCTTCGGTGTGGGCGCCGCTTACGGCGATGAGTTTGGCGTCGGTCAGTTGCTCGTTGGAGCGGAGCGTCTTGACGAGGTTCTTGGCGTCGACGTCGTGCAGCGACACGTCCACCACGATGACTGACGGCTGATGTTGCTGCGCTAAAATGCCGGCTTCGAATGCGCTGTCGGCCACATTGACGGAATAATCCCCGCCAGCCGTCAACGCCTCGGTCAGTACCGACGAGAACCCGGGATCATTGTCCACGATCAGCACACCCAGCGATGCCAGTTCCAATCCGTCCGTCGGAATACCGTGTTCCTTCATGAAACGCAGGAGTTGATCGACCGGGATGCGGCGATCTTTGCTGCCAGGGATTCGGTAACCGCGAAGTTGGCCGCTGTCGAACCATTTGGAGACGGTGCGCGGCGCGACGCTGCAAATTTTGGCGACTTGGCCGGTGGTCAGGACGGCTTTTCGACTGGTCCCGTTGGCCGGTTTGGCGATTTTGCTTTCCTGCGTGTTTCCCATGGCATTCCATCCGTGCGCGAGATCTAAACGAACTGCGTATGCCCGGACAAACGTCGGTCTCGTTGCGGCGAATTGGATCACCACAACGATTGCATGGTCTGTGCAGTTCGTGAGGGTTATTCTGCCTCCCTGCGCTATCGGCATCTGTCGCGATGACATTAGCCGTGTGCGCACAGGCCGACATTTGCCGGACAACCCGCGCAGAGCCGTACGAATCGTTCACCTGGATGGAACAATGTGAAGTCGGATCAAAAAGTTCGGCGTGATTACCCTGCCCCCGCCCTGTGCAGCAGTGCGACCACCAACCGATGCTAGGCACGCAGTTGAGCAAAGGAAAGCAGTTACGAGCTCTGACACCAACCGATTCGACCCGTCCGATTGCTCGCCCATCGCAAATCGACCGTCCCCCCGATCCGCAATGGACCGTCGAATCAAATCCGTGGCCAAACCATGGCCAGCCATTCCCCGCCCCTGTGATATCTTCCACCAGAAATCGGCCTCCATCCGTCAATTTGGGCTAATATCGATCCCGGCAAACCTTTACGTTCTTTGACGGCTGCGATAGAGTACCGGGGCTTGGGCGATCGACCATCAACCCGTTGGTTGTCCAGGTCGGTCCGATTGATGTAAGTCCTTGTCAGACATAAACCCAAAGGGGCTCTTGCGGCGTATAGTCAGGGGGCTTCGAAGGTGACGAGCCGGAGTGGCGGAATTGGCAGACGCGCAGGATTCAAAATCCTGTTCTGGCAACAGAGTGTGGGTTCGATTCCCACCTCCGGCATAAATGACGTAACGGGCCTGAAGAAATCGGAAGGCCCGGTTTGCTTTGGCCCACCGAGAGAGTGCCCAAACCCGTTTTCTGCTGATTCGGGTCTTGTGCCCAACGTGAGAGTTCAATGGAAATCCTGCTCGCCAATCCACGATGTTACTGCGCCGGAGTCGATCGGGCTGTGCAGATTGTGGAGTTGGCAATCGACACGTTCGGTGCGCCGGTTTACGTTCGCAAAGAAATCGTCCACAACCAGTTTGTGGTCAATCGCCTCCGCGACCTCGGTGCGGTGTTCGTAGAAGAACTCAGCGAAGTGCCCGAAGACTCGCTCGTGGTGTTCAGTGCCCACGGTGTCGCCCCCTCCATACACGAAGAAGCGAAAGAGCGGCAGTTGCGGGTGATCGATGCGTCATGCCCCCTGGTAACCAAAGTGCATCTTGAAGTGCTGCGGTTCGTCAAAGAGGGGTATCACATCGCTTTCATCGGCCGCAAAGGGCACGAAGAAGTTGAAGGCACGATGGGCCATGCCCCCGACCATATCACGCTGGTCGAGGATGTCGAGCAAGCCGGTACGGTTGAACTGCCGTCCGACAAAAAGCTGATGGTCCTGATGCAGACAACGCTGAGCGTGGATGACACGAAGGTCGTGGTCAACGCGCTTCGCGAGCGCTATCCGAATTTGGAATTGCCGCCGACGGAAGATATCTGCTACGCCACGCAGAATCGTCAGGACGCGGTCAAGGAAATGTGCGAGACGGGCATCGGTTTGTTGCTGGTGGTTGGTTCGCACAATTCGAGCAATGCGGCGCGGCTTGTCGAAGTGGCGCAGCGTCGCGGGGTGCCGGGTTATCGAATTGATAATGCGAACGAGTTAAGCCCCGATTGGTTGAATGGCGTCGAGTTGATCGGGTTGACCGGTGGGGCGAGTACCCCGGACGAAGTTGTGCAGTCGGTGATCGTGCGCTTGAAGGAACTGGGCGCGGACAATGTTCGCATGTGCACCGCGGCTGAAGAAAACGTCGTTTTTCAACTTCCGCTCGTTCTCAAAGAAGCCGAGTCGAAGTTTCCGAAACGTCAACCGGCTACAAAATAACGTTGGATTTGCAAAAACGTCGGACTTGCGGCGCGGTGATCCGGGCGTGAGGCTCAACCGCTACCGCTGCAAGCTGTCCTCAAACAACCTGCAAGACAGTCACTGGAAAAACTGTTGTGCTTACCATTCCCACAACCCAGCCGCGTGCCGCATCCGCATCGACAAACCCGTGTGGATACTGGACTGGTGATCCCGGCGCGATCAGGTTTGGCGACGCTGAGCTGACCGCACTGATTCATCAATCGGATCAACCGATATTCATCGTCGATGTCGATGGGCAAATCGGTGCGACCAACAGCGGGGCGGCTACCTTGGGCGGCGATGCCGACAAGACCGCCCACCCGGTTCTCGCGTACGTTCCGCCCGTCGCGGCTGACCAGCTTGGCGACGCGAGCTTTCGCGATGAAATGGGCGTTCGCTTTGCCTACGTATCCGGTGCGATGGCCAACGGTATCGCTTCGGAGCGTTTGGTGATTGCGATGGCCCGCGCGGGGATGATGGGTTTCTTCGGAGCGGCGGGCCTCAGTCCGCAGCGCGTCGAGCAGGCGATTCAAACGATCCAGAGCGAAGTCGGCGATCTGCCTTACGGTTTCAACTTGATCCACAGTCCAGACGATGCC
The DNA here is from genome assembly GCA_002338715.1 of Phycisphaerales bacterium UBA1845. GTDB lineage: Bacteria > Planctomycetota > Phycisphaerae > UBA1845 > UBA1845 > UBA1845. Next base: position 13,376 of record DDIR01000102.1, read on the forward strand.
GCCCTTGAGTCAGCCGTCGTCGATCTTTATCTCAAATACGGCGTGCGATGTGTCAGTGCAGCCGCTTTTCTCGGTTTGACGCTGCCGTTGGTTCGATATCGACTTTCGGGCATTTCGCGCGATGAACATGGCACGGTGATCACGCCGAATCGCGTTGTCGCGAAGGTGTCGCGCGTCGAGGTGGCCAAGCGGTTCCTCGCACCACCGCCCGACGACATGCTCGCGAAGCTCGTTGCCAACGGCGACATCACTGAAGCGCAGGCGCAGATGGCCCGCGAGATTCCCGTCGCCAGCGACATCACAGCCGAAGCGGACAGCGGTGGGCATACCGACAATCGACCCGCCCTCGCGCTTTTGCCAACGATGCTCGCACTTCGCGACACGATGCAGAGTCAATTCGGTTATCGTCAGGCCCTTCGCGTCGGAGCGGCTGGCGGCATCGCGACGCCGTCATCGGTGGCCGCCGCCCTTGCGATGGGTGCGTCTTATGTCCTGACCGGTTCGATCAATCAGGCGTGCATCGAGTCCGGAACGTGCGACCTCGTGCGAAAGATGCTCGCCGACGCCAGCCAAGCCGACGTGATCATGGCGCCGGCGGCTGACATGTTTGAAATGGGCGTGCAGGTGCAGGTGCTCAAGCGCGGCACGATGTTCGCGATGCGGGCGAAGAAATTGTACGAGTGGTACCGCGCGTATCCAAGCCTCGACGAACTGCCGGCGGCCCACCGCCAATCGCTCGAGCGCGATTACCTTCGCTGCACGATTGACGAAGCGTGGCAAAGCACCAGCGCCTATTTCGCGTCGCGCGATCCGGCGCAGATTCAAAAAGCAGAACGCGATCCCAAACACAAGATGGCCCTCGTGTTCCGTTCGTATCTCGGGCAATCGTCGAATTGGGCCAATTCGGGCGATGCCTCGCGCCAAGCCGACTTTCAAGTTTGGTGCGGTCCGTCGATGGGAGCGTTTAACGAGTGGGTGCGCGGGACGGAATTGGAAAAACCTGAAAATCGCGACGCCGTTACGGTCGCTAAGAACTTGCTGAATGGGGCTACGGTCTTGACCCGGGCAAACATGCTTCGCGCCCAGGGGGTGGCTGTCCCCGCAGAAGCGACGCAGTACAAACCGCGACTTGTGGTTTGAGAGACTCAGGCAGTTTGAATAATTGAATATGTGCGAGGCGCTGCGCGACACCGGTCGGAGGAAGATGGAGTCGCGCTGATTCCAGCGGATGCAATGATTGCACCAAAGCTGCGCCGCGTTTTTGGAGATGTCGATTTGTCGAACAAGAATCACGATTCAACCCAGGCTCAACGTTCGGTTGCAACCCAGGAACCGATTGCGATTATCGGGATGGCCTGTCTGTTTCCGCGCGCGGCTGGCGTTAAGAATTACTGGCGGTTGATCCGCGGTTTGGAAGACGCGGTGACCGATGTTCCGGACACGCATTGGCCGATCGATTCCTACTTCGACGCCGATCCAAAGTCGCCTGACATGACGTACTGCAAGCGCGGTGCGTTTCTATCCGCCGTCGATTTCGATCCGACCGAATTCGGTATTCCACCGAGCATTCTCGAAGCGACCGATACCGCGCAGCTTCTCGGTCTCGTCACCGCAAAAGCCGCGCTCGAAGATTCCGGCTATCTCGATCGCGAGGGACACGACCACGCGCGAACGAGTGTGATCATGGGCGTGACCGGTACGCTTGAGCTGGTGATTCCGCTGGGCGCGCGACTGGGGCATCCGCATTGGCGAAAGGCGCTGAAGGACGCGGGCGTTGACGATGCGGTCGCAGATGACGTCGTCAAACGCATTTCAAACAGCTACGTCGGTTGGCAGGAGAATTCATTCCCCGGTTTGCTCGGTAACGTGGTGGCCGGTCGCATCGCCAATCGTTTGGATCTGCACGGAACCAACTGCGTCGTCGATGCGGCGTGTGCCAGCTCGCTCAGTGCGCTTCACCTCGGCGCGATGGAGTTGATTTCTGGCAAGAGCGACATGGTCGTCACCGGCGGCATCGATTCGCTCAACGATATTTTCATGTTCATGTGCTTCAGCAAGACGCAGGCCCTTTCGCCGACGGGCAACGCTCGTCCGTTTGATCGCGATGCCGATGGCACGGTGATCGGCGAAGGCTCGGGCGTGCTGGTGATGAAGCGCCTGTCCGATGCCGAACGCGACGGCGATACGATTCACGCGGTGCTCAAAGGTATCGGCACGTCGAGCGATGGACGTTCGCAGAGCATCTACGCCCCGCGCGCATCGGGACAAGCCCGCGCACTTCGCGATGCCTACACCCGCGCCAACGTCAAACCGAGCGAAGTCGGACTCGTCGAAGCCCACGGGACGGGCACGAAAGTTGGCGACGCGGTCGAGTTCGAGGCGCTCAAGACGGTTTACCTTGAGTCGGCGGGTGAAAACGAAACAGGCAGGCCGTGGTGTGCGGTCGGTTCAGTTAAATCGCAAATTGGCCACACGAAAGCGGCGGCTGGGGCGGCGAGCATGGTCAAAGCCGTCATCGCCTTGCGCAATCGCGTGCTTCCCGGAACGATCAAGGTTCAGTCGCCCAATCCGAAAATGACGGAAAGCGACAGCCCGTTTTATATCAACACGCAGACGCGTCCATGGTTGACCCAAGAAGGTAAACCGCGTCGGGCGGCGGTCAGTTCGTTCGGGTTCGGCGGCAGCAACTTCCACGCGGTGCTCGAAGAATATCCGCAGCAGACGCGCGAGCCCGCATGGGATGGTTCGGTTGAGATTCTGGCGTTGTCAGCCAACGACAAGGCGTCGCTTCAAAACAGTGTCGAAACGTGGCGGGCGCGGTTTGCCGAAGGGGTC